>DASUHH010000078.1:0-15310 GCA_036273615.1 Allosphingosinicella sp.
TGCCCCCGGCATGGCTGCCCGCTGCGGGGCAGCGGGCACCTGCTCAATGGTACCCACCTTTTCGCGCAACGCTCTAGCCACTCGGCCAGGGAAGGTCCGCGGGATCGTCCGAATCCTCGTCGTCGAGACGGCCGGGCGACGGACCGAGCCCGGCCGCTTCCGCGGCGATGCCGCCGCCGTCGAGGCCGGCGAGCGCACCCGCCAGGGCGCCGGAGCCGGCGCCCGCGAGGCCCTCTCCACGGAGCGCATCGCTCCGATCCGCCTCGTCGCGTTCCTCCAAATCCGCTTCGTCGAGCCCGCCGGTCTCCGTCGCGGCGGGCGGCCGATCCTTCCGGTCGTCCATGCGTCTCTCCTGAACGTCACAACGGCCGCATCGCGGGCGCCGTTCCGGCTTTCGCCGCGCCTGCGGCGGGACTAGGCTCAGCGCCGAGGGAGGCGGAGATGGCCGAGACGAGACTCGAAGGCGGCTGTGCATGCCGGACCGTGCGCTACCGGCTGAATTCCGCGCCGATGTTCGTCCATTGCTGCCATTGCACGAGCTGCCAGACCGAGACCGGAGGCGCCTTCGCCCTCAACGCGCTGATCGAATCCGATCGGGTCGAGACTCTTTCCGGCACACCCGAGCCGATGATGATCCCGTCCGAAAGCGGCCTGGGCCAGCAGGTCTGGCGCTGCCCCTCCTGCCGCGTCGCGCTGTGGAGCAATTATGGCGGCGCGAAGGACAAGCTCCGCTTCGTCCGGGTCGGCACGCTCGACGATCCGGCCGCGCTGCCGCCCGACATCCACATCTACACCCGTTCGAAGCTGCCCTGGGTGCGGCTGCCCGAGGGCGCTCTGGCGGTCGACGCTTATTATGACAGCAGGCAGGTCTGGCCGCCCGAGAGCCTGGCGCGGCGGGCCGAACTGTTCGGCTGACCCGCGTCCTCCCGCGAAAGCGGGAGTCCGGACGACGTTGGAGACCTCCACAGACGCCGCTCTGGATTGACCTGGCGGCCGCCTTCGGCTCCCCGCTTTCGCGGGGATGACGGAAGGGGCCGAACAGCGGTGCTCAATCCACCACGATCTCGCCGCTCATTCCGAACATCTTGTGGAAGGCATGGGTGCATTTGAGCGGGTAGCGGCCGGCGCGCGGCACCAGCGCGATGTCGCGGCTCTCATGCTTGCCGAGCTCGACCCGTCCGCCGGGCGCGGCGCCGGGATCGCGCATCGTCGCTGCGGAGAAGAATTCCTTCGCCGCGAAATCGTGGCCGCCCGACGAGACGTTGACGAGATGAAGCACGACCGGCTGGCCGGCGCGGAGATGGATCGTGCTCGGCGTGAAGGAGAAGCTGTCGAGCTTCACCTCGACCCGCTGGGCGGCGCGCCAGTCGGGCTGGGCGACGGCCGGGGTCATGAGAGAAGCGGAACAGGCGATCGCGAACAGAGCCGGGGCAAGACGGGGCATTGGCATCTCCTCTCTCCTGCGGCGGGCCCATCGTTCGGCCTGCCGTCGAAGCTCAGCTCTCCACCGTCACCTCGCTCCTCAGCGAATTGGCGATGAAGCAATATTCGTGCGCCTCATGATGGAGGCGGGCGAGCGTTGCGTCGTCCGGCGGCTCCCCCTCGAAGGCGATGCGAGGCCGCAGGACGATGCGTGTGAGTGCGGTCCGCCCGTCGAGGTTCCCAATCACGCCGCGCGCCTCGTCGCGATAGGAGGCGATGGCGAGCCCCGCCCGCCGGGCGAGGTCGAGGAACCAGAGCATGTGGCAGGCCGCCGCCGAGGCGACGAGCATCTCCTCCGGATCGACGGCGCTCGCGTCCGACATCGGCGCGCGCACGATTTGGGGCGAGGCCGAGCCGGCCATTTCGGCGCCGCCGTCGAACGAGATCCTGTGGACGCGGCTGTAGCGCCCCTCGCGGAAGTTTCCGTCCGAATGCCATTCGATGGTGGCGAGATGCTCGCTCATCGGATCAGGCCGCCGTCTTTTCGAGGAAGGCCCTCTCCCGGGCGATCCAGGAGGCGAAGCTGGGGCGGGCGAGGATCGAATCCACATAGGCCAAGGTGCGCGGATAAAGCGTCCGGTCCGGCCGCGCGTCGATATGGTCGAGATTGGCGAAGGGGCTGGCGACCGAAATGTCGGCAAGCGTGAGCGAGTCGCCGACCAGGAAGCCGCCCGGGTCCGGCACCGTCCGTTCGAGATAGTCGAGGATCGGCGGCAATTCCTCTTTCTCGGCCTTGTCCGCGAGCGCCAGGTCCCCCGGCCGGCCGAGGAAGCGCGGCGCCACCAGCCGGTTGAAGAACATCTTCGCGCCGCAGCCCATCAGGATCGTGTCGGCGAACTCGTCATACCAGATGGTCCGCCCCCGCGCCCTCGCCTCCGCCGGGATCAGCGCCGGCTCGGGGACCTTTGCTTCGAGATAATGGACGATCGCCGAGGAATCGGCGAGTGCGAAATCGCCGTCGCGAAGGCCCGGCATCTTGCGGAACGGGCTCGCTTCCTCGAATTCGGGATCCGCGGCGCCGAGCGCGGTCGGCCGCAGTTCCAGCTCGATCCCCTTCTCCGCCCCGAAGGCGAGCACCTTGCGCACGAACGGCGACAGCGACGAACCATAGACGATCATCGAACACTCCCTTTTTCAGTTTCGAATCGAAACCTACTACGATCCCCGCGTCACCGCAAGCCGAAGCGGAGCCCGACCCAGAGCGTCCGCGGCGTCGCCCGCTCGATAATGCCATTGCCGCCGATCCCGGCATAGACTCGCTTGTCCGCCAGATTCTCGCCGCGCAGCGACACCGCCAGCCTGCGCGCGACCGGGACCAGGACGGCGGCGTCGAAGGTGACGGCGCCGGGCAGGATCCGGCTGTTGAGATCGTCCTCATATTGGCCGCCGACATAGCGCGTCGTGAACGCGCCGAGCAGGCCGCGCGGCCCGTGCCAGGCGAGCGTCGCGGCAGCGCTGCCGCGCGGGGTCTGGGCGGGGCGAAGCCCGTCGAGCGGCGCGGCAAGCCCGCTCGAACGCACCCGCGCGTCGGTCCAGGACAGGCCGCCGCCGAGGCTCCACGCGCCGAGCGTCAGCCGTCCGTCAAGCTCGACGCCGCGCGATCGGATCGCATCGATATTCTCGCGCTCGAAGAAGGTGCCGCCCGCGGCGACGAAGCCGACGATCGGGAAATTGCCCGGGCCCTTGCCAAGGGTGACGTTGGCGATCGCGTCCTCGAGCCGGTTGTCGAAGAATGTGAGGCCGAGCTTCGCCGCCTTCGACGGCCGCCATTCGACGCCCAATTCGGCGCCCCTCATCCGCTCGGGCTCGAGGAACGGGTCGTTCGCTGTGGCATCCGTCCCCAGCCGGAACGGGCGGTAGAGCTCGTTGAGCGTCGGAAGCCGCCAGCCGAGATAGGCGGCGGCGCGCAGGGTGAGGCCGGGCAATGCCTGCCAGGCGAGGCCGCCGCGTCCCGTCGGCTCCCAGCCGGCGCGGTTGGGGAAAGCGAGGCTCGTGAGCGGGACTGCGGTGGCGAGCATCCGCTCCCTGAGGAAGCCGTCGGCGATGCTCCAGCGGTCGACCCGACCGCCGAGCGTCGCGACGAGGCGGCCCGCGGTCCAGCTCGCTTCCGCGAACAGGCCCTCGGTGTCGGTGCGGCCGCCGGCCTGCCGGTTCTTGGTGCCGGCGCCGTTCACGAAGGCGAACAATTCGTCTGTCTGTCCCTCGGTCCGGCGCCAGTCGCCGCCGAGCCGAAGCTCGATCGACCGGCCGATCCGCGGCCGCCATTCGAAGCGCGTCCCGAGCCCGGTCGCCGGCACATCATATTGGAGCGAGGTCCGGGTGGCGACGGTGCGCGCGGCGTTCACGCTCGCGAAGCTGTTAGTGAAATTGCGCGCCTGGACGTAGCCAAGCAGGCTCCAGCGCGGCCCGACCAGCCGCAGCGAGCCGTCGGCGCCCGTGGTGCGGATGGCGCTGAACGCCGTCCCCCGCTCGCGCGAATCGTGGAAGGCGAGCAGGTTCGCCTGCAGCTCGATCCCTCCGGGGATCGGCGCCACCGCGCGCAAATCGACGCTCGCCTGCTTGTAGGGGGCGGGCCGGTCGGCGGGGCCCTGCTGCTCGGGGACGGTCGGGGTGAACCCGTCGCCGCGCGCATAAGCGCCGGTCAGGGTGAAGAAGCCGCCGCCGAGCCGTTCGCCGATCCCGGCATGGGCGTCGACGCTGTCGCGGCTGCCATAATCGACGCCGGCGCCGAGCCCGCCGAGCGCGTCCGGCCCGGCGCTTTGCAGCGCGATCGTGCCGGCGAGCGCGCCGGGGCCGTAGACGCCGCTGCCGCCGCCCCGCACCACGCGCACCGAGGCGAGCCGCCGCGGATCGTAGGCCGGCCAGGCGATCCAGCCGCCGAACGGATCGGTCTGGGGCACGCCGTCGAGCAGGACGAGCGCGCGGCTCGACGCATTGCCGCCGAGCGCGCGCAGGGTCGCGCCCTGGCTGGTGGGATTGGCGGACGTCGCATCGGAGCGGCGGAAGAGCTGGAAGCCGGGAACGGAGAGCAGGACGTCCTCGAGCCGGCCCGACGCCGAATCGGCGAGCTGGTCCCGGTCCAGCGTCGCGACGTCGTACACCGCCTCCCCCGCACCGGCGCCGAGGCCGCGGCCGGTGACGATGATGTCCCGCTGGTCCTGCGGTTGCTGCGCGAGCGCTGGGCCGGCCGCGCCGAGCAGGAGCAGGATCGGGAGCAGCCGGCGCGTCACGGCGCGCTCCTACAGCCGGCATTGCCCCCGAAAAAATGAATTCGTGCGGGCCTTGTTCTGACCGGCGAGCCCGGAGCCAGGTCTCCCCCGGTTGACAGGGACGGTGCCGCCGTCGCAACCAGGGATTGAAGCGGGGATGGGGGGATGATGATGAAAACGTGGCTGAATCCGGCGGTTGCGCTGTCGATCCTGGCGACGCCGGGCGGCGCGATGGCTGCGAAGGCAACGATCGGCCAGCCCGCGCCTTCCTTCCAGCTCACCACCTATGACAAGCACAAGATCAAGCTGGCCGACCTCCAGGGGAAGGTGGTCGTCATCAATTGGTGGGCGACCTGGTGCGGGCCCTGCAAGGCCGAGATGCCGATGATGAGCGCCTTCCACCAGCGCTACAAGGATCAGGGCTTCGAGATTTTCGGAGTCACCACCGAGGATTCGGTGCCGCCCTATCAGTTGAAGCGGGTCTCGGAGGTCCTCTCTTATCCACTGATCCTGCGTTTCTCGGGCAGCGGCTCCTATCCGATCCTGGACGGAGTCCCGACCTCCTATGTGATCGATCGCCGCGGCATCGTCCGTTACGCCAAGGCCGGCGCGTTCAACGAGCAGGAGATGGAGCAATTGATCCTGCCGCTGCTTCGCGAGCCGGCGGGTTGAAGAGGGCGACATGGGCATGCTGAAGACCGGCACCTGGGATCTGCCCCCCAGGACGCTCGGGATCGCCCTGCTGCCGCTCGCGGTGATCCTCTTCAGCCTCTCCATGGCCGGCTGGTTCGGCATGCCCGACGCGCCGCCGGCCCTCCATCCGGTCCAGGATTCCTTCATCGAGGCGGCCGCCCGCCTGCGGATGCTCGCGACCTGGACGGTGCTGGCGGTGCTCGGCGCCGGATCGATCGGCTATTTCCTGGTCGACCTGCGGCGATTCGAGGCGAAGAGCGTCGCCTGGCTGCTCGGGGTGCTCCTCCTCGCCGCGGCGTCCACCTTCGCATGGGCGTCGAGCGATCCGACCTTCGGACGCGCGGAGCATTCGATCGGCGAGGCGACGATCTGCATGGCCTTCGAAGGCAAGGCTCAGCCGCACGCCGTGGGCCCGTCCAAGGCGGCCGCGCCGGGTGCGGGGACATTGACGAACCCGGAGGCGCCCGGCGGCCTGGCACGGCTGAACGCGCCCGAATGCGCCGGCATCGCCAAGTTCCGCTGGATGCAGGAGCTGAACAGCGTCCAGCTCTATCTGCTCCTCCTCGTCCTTCCGGCGATGGTGCTCGGGGCCATTTCGACGCTTGCGGGGGGCGCGAGGCCCGCCGAGCAGGCGGCGCGCCTCAAGACCTATCTCTATCTGGCCGCCATCTTGCTGGTGTGCGGCCTGCTCTATCTCAGCGCCTTGCTGCGCTGGCCCGGCGCGTCGCTGCGCGGAGACGAGGCATTGCATTATGACGCCTTCGTCGACGCCTATCTGCTCGACCTTGGCGCGGCTTATTCGCTCTTCATCGTCTCTTACTATCTTCCCGTCGTCGCGCGGCTGGCGAAGACGGCAGGTCGGGTAACGGCGCTCACCGCGCGCGGCGCGAAGGCGTCCGGGAATGCCAAGGCGCAGGCCGGGGACGACGCGCTGGGGCCGCTCGACATCCTCAAGATCGTGCTGGCCCTGTTCGCGCCGGTGATCACCGCACTGCTCGGGAACGTCGTCAAGCTCTGAGCGCGCCGACGCCGCTTATTCGGAAAGCGCGCTTTCCTCGGGCGCGTGGAGGCGGAGGCGGGTGACCCGGCGGGCGTCGCTGTCGGTCACCTCCAGCCTCCAGCCCGAAGGATGCTCGACGATCTCGCCCTGCTGGGGGACATGGCCGGCGAGGATCGTGGCGAGGCCGCCGATCGTGTCGACATCCTCGTCGACCGCGGCGAGGCGGGCATCGACCGTCTCCGCGACATCCTCCAGCTCGGCGCGGGCGTCGGCTTCCCACACGCCGTCCTCGAGCGGGATGAGCAGGCCCGGCGCCTCCTCGTCATGCTCGTCCTCGATGTCGCCGACGATCTGCTCGACCACGTCCTCGATCGTGACCAGGCCCTCGGTGCCGCCGAACTCGTCGACGACGATGGCGAGATGGACGCGCTCCGCCCGCATCCGCGCGAGCAGGTCGAGGACGCCCATCGATTCCGGAACGTAAAGCGGCGTCCTCAGCAAGGAGGCAATGTCCGCCGGCGGCTCGGCGCCCGAATTCTGGAGGGTGAAGACGTCCTTGATGTGGACCATGCCGATCACCTGGTCGAGGCTCTCCTCATAGACGGGCAGGCGGCTATGGCCGGCCTCGGCGAAGGCGGCGACGAGATCCGGGAAGCGGATGCTGCCCGGCACCGCGACGATGTCGCCGCGCGGCACCGAAATGTCGGCGACGTTGCTCTCGCCGAAATCGAGCAGGTTGCGGAGCATCTGCCGCTCGACCGGCGACAGGTCGCCGACCGCCGGCACCTCGCCCTCATGGCTGTCGATCGCCTCCTCGATCTCCGCGCGCAGCGTCGCTTCGCCGTCTTCGCCGAACAGGAAGGTGCGCAGGCCCCGCCAGAAGCTGGGCTGCGCGCCGTCGGGACTTCGATCGGGATCGTCGGGCATGGTCAGGAACCGGCCTCCACGGGATAGGGATCGGCGATTCCGAGCGACGCCAGAGCCTTGCGCTCCACCGCCTCCATCGCCTCGGCCTCCTCCCCCTGTTCGTGGTCATAGCCTAGCAGATGGAGCGTGCCGTGCACCACCAGATGCGCGGCATGATCGCGGACCGATATGCCTTTCTCCTCCGCTTCGCGCGCGCAGAGTCCGGCGGCGAGGACGATGTCGCCGAGCAGCACCTCGCCGCCGTCGGCCATGACGAGGCTGTCGAGCAGATCGGCCTCGAACATCGGGAAGGAGAGGACGTTGGTCGCCTTGTCCCTGGCCCGATAGGCGGCATTGAGCGAGCGGACTTCATTGTCGTCGGTGAACTTGACCGAGATTTCGACGCAGAGGCCGGAGTCGATCAGCGCCGCATGACGGCCGGCGGCGACGGCGGCCGGCACGGCCTCGGCGGCGAGCGCGGGCCAGGAGAGACTATTGTCCCAGTCTCCCGATGCATCGGATTCGACGCGGATCATGCAGCGCTCCCACCCCGCTCGGGGCGAGCGAGAATGTGGGAGCCTCTCACTTTTGCTTCCCCTCATAGGCCTCGACGATCCGCCCGACGAGCGGGTGCCGCACGACGTCGCCGGGGCCGAAGCGGACCACGGCGATCCTGGGGATGTTTTCCAGCTTGCCGACCGCGTCGGCGAGGCCGGAGGCGCCGGGATTGGGCAAGTCCACCTGCAACGGGTCGCCGCACACCACCATCCGGCTGCGCATGCCGAAGCGGGTGAGGAACATCTTCATCTGCGCGGGCGTCGTATTCTGCGCCTCGTCGAGGATGATGAAGGCGTCGCTCAACGTCCGGCCGCGCATGAAGGCGATCGGGGCGATCTCGATCTCGCCCGAGGCGATGCGCCGTTCGACCTGCTCGGCCGGGAGCATGTCGTAAAGCGCGTCGTAGAGCGGGCGGAGATAGGGATCGACCTTCTCCTTCATGTCGCCGGGAAGGAAGCCGAGCCTTTCGCCCGCCTCGACCGCGGGACGCGACAGGATCAGCCGGTCGACCGAGCCGCCGATCAATTGCTGCACCGCCTGGGCGACGGCGAGATAGGTCTTGCCGGTGCCGGCCGGGCCGAGCGCGAAGATGAGGTCGTCGCGGCCGAGCGCCTCCATATAGACGGCCTGCATCTTGGAGCGCGGGACGATCGTCTTCTTGCGGGTGCGGATCATCACCTTGGGCGGCTCGGCCACTTCGGGCGAGATGATCCCTTCGAGCGTCGGCTGGCCCGACATTGCGATCACGGCATCGACCATTCCGGCGTCGATGTCATGGCCCTCGTCGAGGCGGTTGTAGAGGCCGACCAGCACGTCGCGCGCCCGGGCCGCCGCCTCCGGCTCGCCCTCGATCTGCACGCGCGAGCCGCGGGCGGCGATATAGACTCCGAGCCGGTCCTCGACGGCGACCAGGTTGCGATCGAACTCGCCGAACAGGGGCCCGAGCAGATGCGGCTGCTCGAACTCGACCTCCAGGCGGGCCCGCGGCGCGGCGGCCGCCTCGGCGGCTTTCTTCGACGGCATCAGGCGGCTCTCGTCATCCCGGCGGAAGCCGGGACCCCAGGACCGGAGGACACGGCGTGTCGCCACGAGACACCGGCCTCCGCCGGGGTGACGGCTTCGCCGCGCAGGCTGTTCGGCCCGGCGCTGACGATCTCCACCTCCACCAGCGCCCCGATCGGTGCGTCGCTCTCGACATGGACCGACTGAAGCCAGGGCGATTTGCCGACCATTTGCCCCGACTTCTTCCCGACCCGCTCGATCAGGATGTCGGTGCGCTTGCCGACGGTCGCGCGATTGAAGGCGAGCTGCTGCGCATTGAGCAGCGCCTGGAGCCGCTGCAGCCTTTCGTCCTTCACCTCGTCCGGCACAGGATCGTCCATGCTTGCGGCGGGCGTTCCCGGCCGCGGGGAATATTTGAACGAGTAAGCCTGGGCGTAGTTCACGGCCGCGACGATTTTCAGAGTCTCCTCGAACTCGGCGTCGGTCTCGCCCGGAAAGCCGACAATGAAGTCGCCCGAGATCGCGATGTCCGGCCGCGCGGCGCGCACCCGTTCGAGGATGGCGCGGTAGGAGCCGGCGCTGTGGCTTCGGTTCATCGTCTTCAGCACCCGGTCGCTCCCCGACTGAACCGGCAGGTGGAGATAGGGCATCAATTTGCCGACCTCTCCATGGGCGCGGATCAGGCCGTCCGCCATGTCGTTCGGGTGGCTGGTCGTGTAGCGGATCCGCTCCAGCCCCGGCAGCCGGTCGAGCCCGCGGATCAGGCCGTCCAGGCCCTGGATGCGGCCCTTTTCGTCCTCCGCGGCCCAGGCGTTGACGTTCTGGCCGAGCAGGACGATCTCCTTCGCGCCGGCGTCGACCAGGGCCCGCGCCTCGTCCATCACCGCCGCCCAGGGCCGCGAAATCTCGGCGCCGCGCGTATAGGGCACGACGCAATAGGTGCAGAATTTGTCGCAGCCCTCCTGAACGGTGAGGAAGGCGCTCGGCCCCTGCCGCCGCCGGCCGGGAAGCGCTCCGAACTTGGACTGGAGAGGCATGTCGGTGTCGATCGCCCGCGCGCCGTCGCGCGCCCGCGCGATCAATTCGGGCAGCCGGTGATAGGCCTGCGGGCCGACCACCACGTCCACCGACGGCGCCCGCCGCGGAATCTCCGCGCCCTCGGCCTGGGCGACGCAGCCGGCGACCACGATCATCGGCCGGCTGCCGTCATCGCGCTTCAGCCGGCCGATCTCCGAATAGACCTTCTCCGCCGCTTTCTCGCGGATGTGGCAGGTGTTGAGCAGGACGAGATCGGCCGCACCCTCGCCGGCGGCCGACAGCCCCTCGGCTTCGAGCAACTCGGCCATGCGGTCGCCGTCATAGACGTTCATCTGGCAACCGAAGGACTTGATCCGGAAGGTCTTGGGGGCGGGCTTCGTCATCGCGCGGCCTATAGGCGATCCCCCGAGGCGGCGGAAGCCGGGCCAAGCGCGGCGACGATCGCGGCGCGTGCCTGCTCGGCCAACGCCTTGCGGTCGCCGGCCGCCGCCGGATCGATCGGCGCGAGGAAGCGAAGGGTGACCGGGATCGACCCGGCCCGCGAGAGGATGCGCATCGCATTCGCCTTCGCGCCTTCATCGTCGCCCCAGGCGATGTCGCGCGCGACCGGCGCGTAATGGATGGCGACCGGCTGGACGCCGAGGCGCGGCAGCGGCGGGAACAAGGCGGCGAGCAGGCTCGCCCGGAAAGGCAGGATTTCGTGGCCGCCGTCCGTCGTCCCTTCCGGGAACAAAGCGACCGGACGGCCGGAGGCAAGCGCATCGCGAAGGGCGTCGGCCTGGTCCTTGACGGCGCTGCGCTGCGCGCGGGCGATGAAGACGGTGCGGTTGAGCCTGGCGAGCCAGCCGGCGACCGGCCAGCGCGCCACTTCCTCCTTGGCGACGAAGGCGGTGCCGGTCGTGCCGGCGAGGATCATGATGTCGAGCCAGCTCGTATGGTTGGAGACGAAAAGGACGTTCCGCCGCAACGGCGCTCCGGTCACCTGGATCCGGAGGCCGGCCGCCCAGCCGACCCAGCGCAGATAGATTCGCGGCCAGGGCGACGCTCCGAACAGGGTCCAGAGATAGTGAAGCGGCACGAAGACGAGCAAGGCGCCGCCGATGCAAAGGGCCCGGATCCAGAAGCGGAATTGCGACAATCAGGTCTTCCGGCCCAGCGCCACCCCGTAAAGCTCCATCCGATGATCGACGAGGCGGAAGCCGAGCCGCTCGGCGATCTTCTTCTGCAGCGCCTCGAGCTCGTCGTCGGCGAACTCGATCACCTTGCCGGTCTCGACGTCGATCAGATGGTCGTGATGCGATTCGGGCGCCGCCTCGTAGCGGGCGCGGCCGTCGCCGAAATCGTGCCGTTCGAGAATCCCCGCTTCCTCGAACAGACGGACGGTGCGGTAGACGGTGGCGATTGAGATGCCGCTGTCGATCGCGGCGGCGCGGGCGTGGAGCGCCTCGACGTCGGGATGGTCTTCCGATTCGGAAAGGACCCGCGCGATCACCCGCCTCTGCTCGGTGATCCGGAGGCCCTTTTCGGCGCACAGCGCCTCGATATCGATCCGGCGGCTCATCCAGCCTTATGTTTAGGGGCCAAACGCGATCCCCGCAACGCGCGAGCGCGAAGCGCCGTCACGCGGCCTTTGTCGCCGGAAAAGACGGGCCGGGGGCGCGTCCCCGGCCCCGATCCTTCAGCCCTTGGCGCGGCCGGTGCGGCGGCGCTTGGTGCCGAGGCCGATCTTCTTGGCCAGCGTCCGGCGCTGCTCGGCGTAATTCGGCGCGACCATCGGGTAATCGGCATTGAGCCCCCACTTCTGCCGATATTCGTCCGGGGTCATCTGATAATGGGTCATCAGATGCCGCTTCAGCATCTTCAGCTTTTTCCCGTCTTCCAGGCAGACGACATAGTCGGGCTTGACCGAGGAGCGGATCGAGACCTTGGGCTCGGGCCGTGCGGGCGCCTCTTCCCGGCGCGTGCCCAGGGCCTGCAGGGCGTTGTGCACGTTCTGGATGAGCTGCGGCAGGTCGTTGACCGCCACGCTGTTGTTGCTGACATGCGCCGAAACGATGTCGGCGGTGAGGGTGATCAGGGTTTCGTTCTGTTCGCTGCCTTCAGCCATTCTAAAGCCTGCCATTTGTTGCCACGGAGAAAATTGCCGCTCCCCTTGAAGCGGCAAATGATCCATTTTGGTTGTTTTTTCAAGCACGAATTCCGCCGGTCAGAGCGGGTATTTTTTCAGGGGTCGAAAGTCCTCGCCAAGGTCAGCGCATCGAAAATCTGACCGTCCCGGCCGCTATAATAATTGCGGCGCCGACCGATCTGCGAAAAGCCGGTACGCTTGTAGAGCCGGACCGCCGGATTCCCGTCGCGCACCTCCAGATGAAGCTGGCGCGCGCCGCGCGAGCGCGCGTCGTCGATGAAGCGATTGAGCAGCAATTGGCCGATTCCGCGCTTCTGCCGGCCGCGCAAGACGGCGAGGAGCAGCAGCTCCGCCTCGCCGGCAACGACCCGCGACAAGGCGAAGCCGGCAATGCCTTCATCCTCGCGGGCGAGAATCAGCCACACGCCCGCCATCGGCAGCAGGCCCGCGCATTGCGGGCCGGTCCAGCCTTCGCCGTAAGCGGGGTCGAAGCTGTCCTCCATGATTCGCATCATGGCGGGGAGGTCGGCGGCGCCGCCGGGCTCGATGCGGATTTCGGGTGCGCTCATGAGGCCGGCTCCGCGCCCTGCGGCTTCGCGTCGGGGGGCCGGCCGTAGATCGGCCGCGGCGGCAGGCCGGCGAGCGAAGCGGGCAGGAAGCGCGCGTCCGCCGCCCGCGGAAGCGCATCGACCGCCTCGCCGAAGCCGCGTGCCGCGACCAAGGCAGCCGCGCCCGAGCCGAGGACGAGGGGCGCGCGAATCACTCGCGCCGCCTCCTCGGGCGGGAGCGAACGGAGCGGATCGAGCGGCGCGAGCGGATCATGGCTGAAGCTTTGCACGAATAGCTGCCCATGTCCGCCGGCAAGCGCAACCGCCGCCCGATCCTCCGCCTGGAGCGCGAGCAGGGCCATTGAGGAGAAGCCGCCGAGCGGCACGCCCCAGCCGATCCTCAGGCCCTGCGCCGCGGCGAGGCCGACGCGAAGCCCGGTGAAGCTGCCCGGACCGACGTCGACCAGGATCGAATCGGGCTGCCGGCCGCGCAGCAGATCCTCGACCAAAGGCAGCAGCCGTTCGGCATGGCCGCGGCCGACCACTTCGTGGCGTTCGTCGACGAGGTCGCCCCCGTCGATCAGCGCGACCGAGCAGGCGGCGGTCGCGGTTTCGACGACGAGGATCATGACGGAAGGCCGGAATCGTGCATCCGGCTTCCGCTAGCGTCATTTGCGGCCCGGAGGCCAGACGCTTCCTCGCGTCAGGCGGCGGGCGGCTCCGCCCGGGCCGGCCGCAGCAGCCAGGCGCAGAGGAAGGCGGTGATCGCGAAGCGGCAGAACCAGCCGATCCCATGGGCGCCGAGCACCAGGGGATCGATCTTCATCCAGATCCCGTCCTGGACGAGCATCGGCACCACGACCGCCAGCCAGACCAGGAAGGCGGCGGCGAGCAGCGAACCGATCGTCCGCAGCCGCAGCATCCCGGCGAGCAATGCGAAGCCGAGGCAGGAGAGGATCGCGATCAGCGCGGAATGGACGATCTTCGTCCCCTCGTCGAGGCTTCCGCGCCAGACTTCGGGATGGATCATGTAGCGGTCGTGGAACATCGCGCCCATGAACAGCCAGTCGGTCACCGAAGCGATCAGCGACGCCAGGATGACGACGGCCGCGAGCCTTGAGATGGACATGGATTTTCTCCCCCCGAAGAGGCGGGAGGATAAGATGAACCGACGGTGACGGCAAGACGGCCGTCAGACGGCCTCGACCGCCTCGACCTCCGGCACATAATGTTTGAGCAGCGACTCGATGCCCTGCTTCAGGGTCATGGTCGAGGAGGGGCAGCCCGAGCAGGCGCCGTGCATGGCGAGATAGACGCGGCCGCCGCGAAAGCCGCGATAGACGATGTCGCCGCCATCCTGCGCGACCGCGGGGCGCACCCGCGTCTCGATCAGCTCGCGGATCTGGGCGACGATGTCGGCGTCGGCCGGATCCTCGCCATAATCCTCGCCTTCGACGTGGATGGCGGCGGCGCTGCCCGGACGGAAAAGAGGCGCGTTGCTCGCGACATGGTCGAGGAGGATGCCGAGCACCTGCGGCTTGAGATTATGCCAGTCCGCGCCCGGGGCGGCGGTGACCGAGACGAAATCGCGCCCGAAGAAGACGCCCTCCACCTCGCCGGTCGAAAAGATCGCCTCGGCGAGCGGTGAGGCCTCGGCCTCTTGCGGAGTCGCGAAATCGCGAGTCCCCGCCTCCATCACCGGACGGCCCGGAAGGAATTTCAGCGTCGACGGATTGGGCGTGGTCTCGGTCTGGATCAGCATTGCGCCCATGTGGGCCCGAGCGGCCGGAGGATCAAGCCGCCGCCGGGGTTCCGGCCGCTTGCCGGAATCCGGCCGGAACCGGGGGCCGGCAGCCAATCGTCACTGCGGAGTTATTATCGCTTGACATCATGTTACGTTTCATTAACATCATGTGCGTAATCGATAACACGAAAGGACGCCTTATGCTGGAGAGCCGAGCCTGGCTGGCCCTGTGGAGCCTGTGTCCGCCCTATGCCGTCTATTTCGCTTTCCGGATGGGTTTTCCCGATCGGCTGACGACCATGTGGGAACGCATCTTCTGTCTGGCCGCCGCGGCCTGTGTCCACGCGGCGCTCTTCGCTGCGGGCACGATGTGGCTCAGATTGCGCCGGCGCGGCGAGGAGGAGGGCCTGCTTTCGGACGAGCGCGACCAGGCGATCGATGCGCGCGCAACCCAGGGCGCTTATTATGTTCTCCTTCTCGGTGCGGTGGCGGCCGGCATGATCCTGCCGTTCAAGGAAACCGGCTGGGCGATCGTCAACGCGTCCCTGCTGTTCATCCTGCTTTCGGAAGTGCTGCGCAATTGGCTGATCGTCCGGGCTTATCGGGGGCCGCGCCTTGCCCGGTGAAACCCTGACCAACGAGATCCGACTGCTGCGCTTCCTGGCGCAGGACATGACCCAGGCCGATCTCGGCCGCCGCGTGGGCCTGACGCGCCAGACGATCGCCGCCATCGAACAGGGCCGCTATTCGCCGTCGATCGACGTGGCCTTCCGAATCGCCCATGTGTTCGGCAAGCGGATCGACGAGGTGTTCGTCTGGACTCCGGCCGCGGAAGGACAGAGTCCGCCCGGCCGGCCCGAGCCCTAGGAGCCTGTCTGAGTAATTTGCTGGACGGCGGGCGCTAGGGCTGATTCTGTGGGCGGATGAGCAAGACGTTTCGGCGATGGGATGTGGATCAGGGTTGGCTGTTGCCGCCATCGGTTCACGAGTTCGTTCCGGCGG
>DASUHH010000079.1:0-37440 GCA_036273615.1 Allosphingosinicella sp.
TCCAGCGCCTCGTCGCTGAGCCGGCCGGGCACGATCACCAAGGGGCAGGGGAGGGTCCCCGACACCGCGCCCGAGAAATGGACGACGAGCGGGCCTGGGCCGCCTTCCGCCGCAGCGCCGAGGACGAGCTGCGCGACGTCGTCCCGTTCCTTGAGGATGTCGGTGATCGCCTTCACCGGATCGCCGTGGCGGACGAGCACGGTGCGCTGGACGTCGGCCTCCTCGTCGATCGCGCTCGCCGCCTGCAGGCCCATCGCCTCGGCGCGAAGCCGCGCCTCCTCCTCCATCGCCGCCTGGACGCCGCCCCATTGGACGAATTCCTGCGGCGGCACGATCGCGAGGATGAGCACCGAACCGCCGGTGCGCGCGGCGCGGCGGGCGGCATAGCGCAGGGCGGTATCCGCCTCGCCCGTCTCGTCCACCACGACCAGATATGAACGCATTCGGCCCCCCAAATGGAGGCTGGGATGCTGCGCCAGATCATCTGCCGGCGCAAGCACGGTCTCCTTCGCGAAGCTCAGGACTGGCCCCTTCGACAGGCTCAGGATGCACCCTTCGACAGGCTCAGGATAGACCCTTCGACCGGCCAGAGCCGCTCAGGACAGGCCCTTCGACAAGCTCAGGATGCACTTGACCGGGCACCGATTGATGCTGTTTGGCGTTCAGTGCCCGAGCCGGTCCAAAGCCTGTCCTGAGCGCTGTCGAAGGGAGCCTTCCGTCCATGACCATCGAACTGAAGATGCCCGCTCTCTCGCCGACCATGGAGGTGGGGACGCTCGCCAAATGGCTGGTCAAGGAAGGCGACGAGGTCAAGTCCGGCGACATCCTCGCCGAGATCGAGACCGACAAGGCGACGATGGAGTTCGAGGCGGTCGACGAGGGCAGGATCGCCAGGATCGTCGTTCCCGAGGGCACGGACGAGGTGAAGGTCGGCGCCGTCATCGCGATCATGGCCGAGGAGGGCGAGGACGCTTCCTCCGTCGCGTCCGGCGGGGGAGCGGCGAAGGCGGAGGCGCCCAAGGCGCCCGAGACGAAGGGCGGCGAGACCGGAGCCGGCCAGCCGGCGGTGCCGCAACCGCCCGCGCCGCCTCCTCCGCCACCGCCGCAACCGGCGTCCGCCGCGGCCGCGGTGCCGCAGCCGCGGCACGACCAGGGCGACAGGGTCAAGGCGAGCCCGCTCGCCCGCCGCCTCGCCGAGCAGCGCGGCGTGGATCTTTCGTCGTTGCGCGGCTCCGGCCCCAATGGCCGCATCGTCAAGGCCGATGTCGACCAGGCGGCCGGCAAGGCGCCCGACGCGGCGCCCGAGGCCGCGCCCGCCGCCGCGCCGCAGCCTGCCGTTTCCGTGGCGGCCGCGGATTTCGCGGTGCCGGACATCCCGCACGAGACGGTCAAGCTCAGCAACATGCGCAAGACGATCGCGCGGCGGCTCACCGAATCGAAGCAGACCATCCCGCACATCTATCTGACGGTCGACATCCGCCTCGACGCGCTGTTGAAGCTCAGGGGCGAGCTCAACGCCTCGCTCGAAAGCCGGGGGGTCAAGCTCTCGGTCAACGACATGCTGATCAAGGCGCTCGCCGCCGCCCTGATGCAGGTGCCGGAATGCAACGTCCAATATACCGGCCACGATCTCGTGACCTTCAAGCGCGCCGATATTTCGGTCGCCGTGTCGATCCCGAACGGCCTCATCACCCCGGTCGTCACCGAGGCCGACAGCAGGAGCCTGTCGGCCATCGCCGCCGCGATGAAGGACCTCGCCGCCCGCGCCCGCGACGGCAAGTTGAAGCCCGAGGAATATCAGGGCGGCACCGCCAGCCTCTCCAACATGGGCATGTACGGGATTAAGCAGTTCGAGGCGGTGATCAACCCGCCCCAGGGAATGATCATGGCGATCGGCGCCGGCGAGAAGCGGCCTTATGTGGTCGACGAATCCTTGCAGATCGCGACGGTGATGAGCGCCACCGGCAGCTTCGATCACCGCGCCATCGACGGCGCCGACGGCGCTCGGCTGATGCAGGTCTTCAAGCAATTGGTCGAAGCGCCGCTGGGCATGATCGCCTGAGGCATCGAGGGAGTTAGGGCATGAAGGTCGCCGTCATCGGCAAGGGCAATGTCGGCAAGGCGCTTGCGCCGCGCATCCACAAGGCAGCGGGGCACAGCGCCATTTACGGCGTTCGCGATCCCTCCGATCCCAAATATGACGATGGCGACGGCGTTCCGCTCGCCACCGTCGCCGACGCGGCGCGCGGGGCCGACGCCCTCATCTTCGCGGTTCATTGGGGCGCGGTCGACTCGGTTCTCGCCGAATGCGGGCCGATCGGCGGCAAGATCCTGATCGACTGCACCAACCCGCTCGATTTCGCGAACGGGCTTGCCTGGCAGATCCCGGACGGTACGTCCGGCGCCGAGATCATCGCCGGCAAGAGCGATGCGCGGGTGGTGAAGGCCTTCAACCAGGTCGGCGCCGACGCCATGGCCCAGGCCGGCGATTATGGGATGCGCCCGCTCCAGTTCGCGGCGGGCGACGATGGCGAGGCGAAGGCGAAGGTGCTCGGCCTGATGTCGGACATCGGCTTCGACGCCCGCGACGCCGGGCCGCTCGGCTTCGCGCGCGATCTTGAAAGCATGGCGCGGCTGTGGATCGGCCAGGCCTTCGCCGGCATGGACGGAGCGACCGCCTGGGCGCTGATGACTCCCGGCCGCTGATCGAGACGAAGGACCGAATCTTGGCTGACACTTACGACCTCATCGTCCTCGGTTCCGGCCCCGGCGGCTATGTCGCGGCGATCCGGGCGGCGCAGCTCGGCATGAAGGCGGCGATCGTCGAGCGCGAGAAACTGGGCGGCATCTGCCTGAACTGGGGCTGCATCCCGACCAAGGCCCTGCTGCGCACCTCCGAGATCAACCATTATCTGACCCATGCCTCCGCCTACGGCCTGTCGGCGGAAAAGACCGGCTTCGATCTGGCGAAGATCGTCGAGCGCAGCCGCAAGGTCGCCGGCCAGCTCAACGCCGGCGTCAAGGGGCTCATGAAGAAAAACAAGGTCACGGTCGTAGAAGGCGAAGGGACGCTGACCGGCAAAGGCGGCCTCAGCGTCGTCAAGGATGGCAAGACCACCGACCTGCAGTCGAAGCACATCATCGTCGCGACCGGGGCCCGTGCCCGCGACCTGCCCTTCGCCAAGACCGACGGCAAGCGTATCTGGACCTATCGTCACGCCATGGTACCGCAGGAGATGCCGAGCAAATTGCTGGTGATCGGCTCGGGCGCGATCGGGGTGGAGTTCGCAAGCTTCTATTCCGACATGGGCGCCGACGTGACCATCGTCGAGATGCTCGACCGCATCCTCCCGGTGGAGGACGAGGAGGTCTCCGCCTTCATGCACAAGGCGCTGACCAAGCAGGGGATGAAGATCCACGTCTCCTCGGGCGTCGAGAAACTGGAGACGGGCGCCAACGGCGTGAAGGCGACGCTGAAGGGAGGCGAGACGCAGGATTTCTCCCACGTCATCGTCGCCGTCGGCATCGTGCCGAACACGGAAAATATCGGACTCGAGGCGCTCGGGGTGAAGACCGACCGCGGCCATATCGTCACCGACGGCTATGGGCGCACCAATGTCGAGGGCATCCATGCGATCGGCGACGTCACCGGTCCGCCCTGGCTCGCGCACAAGGCGAGCCACGAGGGCATCGTCTGCGTCGAGGCGATTGCGGGGAAGAATCCGCACAGGTTCGAGACCTGGAACATCCCCGGCTGCACTTACTCGCGCCCACAGGTGGCGTCGGTCGGCCTCACCGAAGCCAAGGCCAAGGAGCAGGGCCTCAAGGTCAAGGTCGGCAAATTCCCCTTCATCGGCAACGGCAAGGCGATCGCGCTCGGCGAGGCGGAAGGCTTCATCAAGACCGTCTTCGACGAGGCGACCGGCGCCCTGCTCGGCGCCCATATGGTCGGCGCCGAGGTGACCGAATTGATCCAGGGCTATGCCATCGCCCGCCAGCTCGAGACGACCGAGGCCGAGCTGATGGAAACAATCTTCCCGCACCCGACGCTCAGTGAGATGATGCACGAAAGCGTCCTCGACGCTTATGGCCGTGCGCTGCACTATTGACTGACCTAGTCTGAGCTGGCGCAATCGGAGCCTCCACTTTCCCGTGGATAAGTAGCCTCCGCGATTTAACTTTGTCGCCAATCCTGCTACGGAACATACCGTAAACGGAGGGGCTCCATGAGTGGCGTCGAGCCATTGCAGATTTTCAATTCCAGCAAGCCAATTAGCTTGCCGGGGAAAAAATGCGCTTACTGTGGTTGTGATCTGCGATCAGATAATCGCACGCGCGATCACGCGATTGCACGGAGGTTTGTGCCGGAAGGAACGGTGCTGAATGGCTTTAACCTGATTTTGCCGGCATGTCGTGGGTGCAATGATCGAAAAGCAGCTCTGGAAGATGATATTTCGCTGATTACGATGCTACCTGATACTGCAGGCCGATATGTTCGGGACGATGAGCGTCTCAGGAGAACTGTCGTCCGAAAGGCCCGCGGGTCAATCAGCTCTGTTACCCGAAGGCTGGTCTCCCGGAGCTACAATGAAGTTAAATTCCGATGTCCTATCGGAGATGGGGCTTCCATCAGCTTCGAGGGCACAGCTATGCCATTGATTGATGAGCAACGGGCGGCAAGATTAGCCTACTACCACGTCCAAGCTTTTTGTTTTTTTCGTTCATTTAGACGTGATTTGCAGCATGGTGCTTGGTTAGAGCCATCGGACTTTCTAATGCTCGGCTATTTGACAAAGGATGATTGGGGGAATCCTCAGCTACGACATTTCATGAATGAAATCCAAAATTGGGAATTGGTCGGCTTGGTGGCGGCCGCAGATGGTTATTTTCGACACACTATGCACAGGCGACTGGATGGTAACCTATGGGCATGGGCCGTCGAGTGGAATGAACGGATGCGCGTGTTCGGGGTTTACGGAGCCCAAGCAGCACGGAACGAATTTTTGGAACGGATGCCCGCAATTCGCCCGGATTTAGGCTATGGCGATACAACGAACGGCTTCTTTATGCGGTGGGAAACAGCTCTCCCGGACGAGGATGATGTGCTCTTCGACGCGCCAGCCGAGGCACTCCAGCGGGAGTTTGCGCGCCCGCATTGGCGATGACAGGTATAGACCGTTTTGCTTGATTGTGGACGCGAGTCCCGTCACGCGGCTAGTGCAGTCGTAGATGAGCGCCCACGCCGAGAACAACCGCACCCTGCTGATCGCGCTGGCGGCGAATCTCGGGATTGCGATCTCCAAGTTCGTCGCGGCGGCGGTCACCGGGTCTTCGGCAATGCTGACGGAAGGCGTGCACAGCGTCGTCGACAGCGCCAACCAATTGCTGCTGATCTGGGGCCGGCGCCAGTCGAAGAAGCCGCCCGACCGCCGGCACCCGTTCGGCTATGGCCGCGAGCTCTATTTCTGGAGCTTCGTCGTCGCCTTGCTCGTCTTCGCGGTCGGCGCCGGAGTCTCGGTCTATGAGGGCATCGTCCATATCCGCCATCCCGAGCCGGCCGTGTCGCCGCTCGTCGCTTATGGCGTGCTGCTGATCGCCTTCCTGCTCGAGGGCGGATCGACCGTCACGGCCTTCAAGGAATTCCGCGCCGCCAAGGGCGATCTCGGCTGGGTGGAGGCGGTGCAGAAGTCGAAGGACCCGCCCGGCTTCATCGTGCTTCTCGAAAATGGCGCGGCGATGGCGGGAATCGTCGCGGCGGCGGTCGGGCTCGCGCTCAGCCAGGCGACCCGCAACCCCTTTTTCGACGGTGCCGCCTCGGTCGTCATCGGCCTGATCCTCGGCGTCACCGCCGCCTTCCTCGCCTACGAATCCAAGGCCCTGCTGATCGGCGAGGCGGCCGATCCCGAGCTGGTCGACGGGATCAGGGCGGTGGCGGCGGGGCAGGACGGGGTGGTCGGCGTCGGGCTCGTCCTCACCGTCCATTCCGCGCCGGACCAGATCACGGTGATGCTCGGCGTCGACTTCGACGATTCGATCCCGGCGGGCCGGGTCGAGCGGATCGTCGCGGACATCGAGGCGGAGGTGGCGGAACGCTGGCCGGCGGTGCGGCGGCTGTTCGTCCGGCCGGAGCATGATGCCGAAGCCCACCGCCGCGCCGTCGTCGGATGATCGCGCAGGCCTGGCGGCGCGGGCTTTTCCACGCCGGCGCGGCGCTCCTCCTCTTCCTCCTTTGCCTGCGGCTGTTCTGGCCGGGCGTCGCCCTGTTCGACAGCGTCTATCAATATGCGCAGGTGCTGAGCGGCCGTTATGACGATTGGCACCCGCCGATCATGGCGCGACTCTGGTCGCTGCTGTTGCACATATGGCGCGGGACCGAGCCGATGTTCGTCCTCCAGCTCATTCTCTTCTGGCTCGGCATCGGCCTGACCGCGGCGGCCTGCGCGCGCCGCGGCCATCGGTTGGCGGGCTGGTCGGTGCTGGTATTGGCGGCCCTGTGCTTCCTCTCCTGCTGGCTGGCGGCGATCCTCAAGGACGCGCAGATGGTCGGCGCGCTTGCCGCGGCGGCGGGCATTGCCGGCTGGTATCGGCTTGCGGAGCGGCGCTTGCCCGTCTGGGCCGGGGCGATCATGCTCCTGCTGCTGCTTTACGCCTTGCTGGTGCGGGCCAATGCGGTCTTCGCCGTGGTGCCGCTCGCGCTCGCTCTGTTCGGCTGGCCGGGCCTTCGCACCCTCCGGGCGCGCGCCATGGTCGCGATCGCCGCCATGGCCCTGGTCATCCTGCTGACGCCGGCCGTCGATCGCTTCCTGCTCGGCGCCCGTCGCTCGGGCGTCGAGAACAGCCTGCTCCTCTTCGACATAGACGGGACGGCGATCCGCGCGGGCAGCGGGGATGTCGCCGGCGTTCCCCGGGCGGCATGGACGCGAATTGCGGCGAAGGGCTGCTACGACCCGACCGACTGGGACCGCCTCGGCGAGCCGGGCTGCGTTCCCGATCCGCGGCTCAGGGCCGAGGCGGACAGCCCGCCGCTCTACCGCCTCTGGCTGGAGACGATCCTGCGCCACCCCTTCGCTTATGCCGCGCATCGGATCGCCCATTTCAACGCGACGATGCGCCTCTTCGTGCCCGCCAATCTGCCGGGCGCCATGTCGCCGGTCGATCCGGAGGACAATCATCTCGGCCTCGGCCGCGATCCAAGCGATGCTGAGCAGGCCTTCTGGAGCGTCGGCGCGGCCTGGACCGCATTGCCGCCGGCCTGGCCCTGTTTCTGGCTCGTCCTCGCCCTGGTTGCCCTGTGGCCGGCAACGCAGGCGGCGCGAAGCCCGGAGCGCGACCTCGCTTTGGCCTTTCTCCTCTCCGCGGCCTGCGGCGGCCTCAGCTACGGCATCGTCAGCATCGCCTCGGATCTGCGCTACCATCTCTGGACGATCCTTTCGGCCGGGATCGGCATCGCCCTGCTCGCGGCGGCGGGAGCAATCCGACAGCGGCACTGGATCGGCTTCGCCGTCGCGGCCGGGGCGGTGACCCTGGCGGGCGTGGCCGGGCGGCTGCTGCTGACGCCCTTGCCGCCGGCGGGCTGAGGCGGTTGCGGCGCTCCGCCGATCGTTGCATGAGCGAGCGCAAACGGGAGGGTGCGAAAAGATGAAGCCTTTGATCCACTTGGCCGCGGCCCTGCTCGGCGCGGCCTCGGTCGCGGCGCCGGCGGCGGCGCAGGACCATTCGCCAATCGTGGTCGCGGTCACCGCCGACCGGATGGTCGACGTGCTCGCCGGGACCGAATTGGCCAAGCCGGTCGTGATCATCACCGACGGCCGGATCAGCGCCGTCGGCCGCCAAGGCGAGGTGCGGATCCCGGCCGGCGCCAGGCATATCGACCTTCCCGGCCGCACCATCCTCCCCGGCCTCATCGACATGCACGTCCATCTCGACGCCGATGCGCGGATCGGCGGCTATCGACGCTTCAACTATACCGACACTTTCTGGACGGCGGTCGGGGTCGCCAATGCGAAGAAGATGCTCGAAGCGGGCTTCACCACCGTCCGCAACGTCGGCTCGCGCGACTATAACGACGTCGCGATCAAGCAGGCGGTCGAGGGCGGCTATATTCCGGGCCCGCGCATCGTCCCCGCCACCTATCTGATCGGCGCGACCGGCGGCCATTGCGACGACACGGGCGACCTTCCGCCCTCGCTCGACCATCCCCAGCCGGCGCTCGGCAGCGGGCCGGACCAGATGCGCGACATCGTCCGCAAGCTCCACAAATATGGCGCCGAGGTGATCAAGATCTGCGCGACCGGCGGCGTCCTCTCCAAGACCGACGCGCCCGGCGTCCAGCAACTCACGCTCGAGGAGATGAAGGCGATCGTCGACGAGGCGCACCGGCTCGGCCTGCGCGTCGCCGCCCATGCCCATGGCACGGCCGGGATCAACGACGCGCTTCGCGCCGGGGTCGACACGATCGAGCATGCCAGCCTCGCCGACGAGGAAAGCTTCCGCTTGGCCAAGGAGCATGGCGCCTGGTTCTCGATGGACATTTACGACGACGATTACATCCTCTCCGAAGGCGCCAAAAACGGGCTGCACGAGGAATCCCTGGTCAAGGAGCGCGCGATCGGCCGCCGCCAGCGCGAGACCTTCCGCGCCGCGGTGCGGGCCGGGGTGAAGCAGATATTCGGTACCGACAACGGTGCCGTCTTCCCGGCCGGCGAGAATGCGCTGCAATTCGCCAAGATGGTCGAATGGGGGATGACCCCGCTCCAGGCGGTGCAGGCGGCGACCTCGGAGGCGGCGCGGGCGCTCAACCGCGAAGCCGATGTCGGCGCGATCGCGGTCGGCCGCTACGGCGACATCGACGCGGTGGACGGCGATCCGCTCCAGGACGTGCGGACGCTCGAGCATGTCCGCACCGTCATCAAGGGCGGCGAGGTGGTGAAGAGCGACTGAGGGCGCGGCACATGAAGGGCACCCACGACAGCGCCGCCGATCCGCGCAACGCCGCGATCCTGATCGACGTCAACGGCGTGCTGAAGCCGCGCGGCGAGGCGATGGTCTCGGTGTTCGATTCGGGCTTCATGCTCGGCGACGGCGTGTGGGAGGGGCTTCGCGTCCACAAGGGGCGGATCGCTTTCCTCGAATCCCATCTCGACCGGCTCTACGAAGGCGCCAAGGCGATCGCGATGGATGTCGGCCTTGATCGCGAGGCGCTGACGCGGCGGCTCTATTCATTGCTCGACGCCAACGGCATGACCGACGGCGTCCATATCAGGCTGATGGTGACGCGGGGCCTTCGCTCGACGCCCTATCAGGATCCGCGCGTGATCGTCTCGCCCGCGACCATCGTCATCATCCCCGAATATAAGGAGCCGCTGCCCGCGATCCTCGAACGGGGGATCAGCCTGTTCACCGTCCACGTCCGTCGTGGCGATCCGGCGGTGCAGGACCCCAAGCTCAACTCCCATTCCAAGCTCAACTGCATCACCGCCTGCATCCAGGCGATCGAGGCGGGGGCGGACGAGGGGCTGATGCTCGATCCGCACGGCTTCGTCGCGACCTGCAACTCGACCCATTTCTTCATCGTGCGGAAGGGCGAAGTCTGGACCTCGACCGGCGATTATTGCCTGGGCGGAATCACGCGCGGCAACATCGTCGCGATCTGCCGCGAGGCGGGGATTCCCGTCTTCGAGAAGAATTTCTCGCTGACCGACGTCTACGGCGCCGACGAGGCCTTCGTCACAGGCACCTTCGCCGGCCTGATCCCGGTGCGCTCGGTCGACGGGCGTGCCTATGCGGAGGGGAGGGGGCCGATGACCGGGCGCATTCAGGGCCTCTACAAGCAGCGCATCGAAGCCGATGTCGCTGCCGCCGAGCGGCCCTGAGCATGCGCGCGTTTTTGCCTGGCCTCAGCTTTATGCTTTGGGGTCTTCTTGCTCTCTCCGGACCACATGGTCCCTTCTCAGGTGCAGAACAGGAACTGTATTATCTTTGGCTGCCCGTTTGCATAGCCATCGTGGCATTGGCGCTGATCCTACTGCGGAACGCGAAAGATGCGGTCGTCGCCGTCGCCGTGCAATGTGCCGCGCTGCTGACGCTGATGGGGTTACTGCCTTACCTGCTTTTCGCCGGCGGCGGAGTCTAAGTACATGACTCTGCGGATCGCCATGTGGTCCGGGCCGCGCAACCTTTCCACGGCGATGATGCGCAGCTTCGGCAACCGCGCCGACACGGCGGTCAGCGACGAGCCCTTTTACGGCGCTTTCCTGAAGACGAGCGGCGCCGACCATCCGATGCGCGAGGCGGTGATCGCGGCGATGGACTGCGACTGGGCGAGCGTCGCCCGCACCCTCGCCGGCCCGGCGCCCGAGGGGCGGCCGATCTGGTACCAGAAGCATATGTGGCACCATATGGTCGGGCCGATCGGCTATGCGGATTTTCCCGGCTTCACCCACGCCTTCCTGATCCGCGACCCTGCCAGCATGATCGCTTCCTATCTGCGCAAGCGTGAGGCGGCCGCATTCGAGGATTTCGGCCTCGACCGCCAGGCGGAATTCTTCGAGCGTGAGGCGGACCGGCTCGGCGCCGCGCCGCCGGTGGTGGATGCGAACGACGTCCTCGCCGACCCGCGCGGGACCCTCTCGGCGCTCTGCGAGCGGCTCGGCATCCCCTTCGATCCCGCCATGCTCTCCTGGCCGCCCGGCCGCCGCCCGACCGACGGGCCCTGGGCGCCGCATTGGTACCAGGCGGTCGAGGCGAGCACCGGCTTCGGCCCGCCCGACCGCCCCGCCGCTCTGCCCGACGAAGCCCGTCGCCTCGCCGAGCGCTGCCGGCCTTATTACGAGCGGCTGGCGGCGCACCGGATCACCGCTCAAACTTTCGCTCATCCTGACTAGGGACCGAGCTTGGCGAAGCATGTCCTGAGCGACGCCGCAGGCGGCGTCGAAGGGGCACGTATCGAAGGACGTCCTTCGATAATGAACAGGTGAAACATGCCCCCGGCATGTTTCAGGATTGCCGGGGGCGATCCGACCTGTTCATGGTTCGACAAGCTCAAAGTTTATCCTGAGCGCCTGCCTTGCAGGCAGTCGAAGGGGCTACTCACGATGAGCGGGTCAGAGCGAGGCCGGCCTCAGCCGATCAGCGGTTCCTCCACCCGCGCCGTTCCCGCCTGCCGCTCGAACAGGCGGCGATAGCGGCCTCCGGGCCGGGCGAGCAGGCTCTCGTGGGTGCCGTCCTCGACGATGCTGCCCTGGTCGAACACCAGGATCCGGTCGAGCGCGCGGACTGTCGACAGGCGGTGGGCGATGATGATCGCCGTGCGGCCGACCATCAGCCGCTCGATCGCCTGCTGGATCAGGGCTTCGGATTCCGAATCGAGGCTCGAGGTGGCCTCGTCGAGGATCAGGATCGGCGCGTCGGCGAGGAAGGCGCGCGCGAGCGCGACCCGCTGGCGCTCGCCGCCCGACAATTTGACGCCGCGCTCGCCGACCAGGGTGCGATAGGCCTTTGGCAGGGCTGCGATGAAATCGTGGGCGTTGGCGAGCCGCGCCGCCGCCTCGATCTCCGCCTGGGTCGCGCCCGGCCGGCCGTAGGCGATATTCTCGCCGAGGCTGCGGTGGAACAGGATCGGCTCCTGCGGCACGATCGCCACCTGCCGGCGCAGCGACGCCTGGGTCGCGAGCGCGATGTCCTGCCCGTCGATCGCGATGCGGCCGCCGGTCACCTCGTAGAGGCGCTGGATCAGCTTGACGAAGGTCGTCTTGCCCGAGCCCGAGCGGCCGACCAGCCCGATTCTCTGCCCGGCCGGGATGACGACGTCCATCGCCGAGTAGAGCGAGGTCGCATGGCGGCCATAGCGGAAGGAGACGCGGTGGAACCCGATCTCGCCGCCGTCGACGCGCAGCGGCCTCGCTCCGGGGCGGTCGGCGACCCCGAACGGCTCCTCCTGGAGCAGGGCAAGCTCCTCCATCTCGTTGACCGCGCGCTGGAGATGGTGGGTGTGCTGGCCGATGTCGCGCAGATAGGAGTGCAGCACCAGGTAAGCGGTCAGCACGTAGACGACGTCGCCAGCGCTCGCCCGGCCCGCCGACCACAGCCACAGGGCCGTGCCGGTCACCGCGGCGCGGATTGTCCACAGCAAGACGAGCTGGCCGGTGCCGCTCCAGGTGAAGCGCATCCAGGTTCGGCGTGTGCGCCGGCTCCATTTGGCGAGCATCGCCGCGAGCAAGGCATCCTCGCGCTCCTCGGCGGCGAAGGCCTTGACCACCGCATTGGTGCCGATCGCGTCGGCAAGCAGGCCGCCGACCTTGGTGTCCCACTGGTTGGAGAGCCGCGCCGCCGGCGCCAGCACCTGCGTCGCCAGCGTCACCGTCATGGCGATGTAGAGGATCGCGCCGAGTGCCATCACCAGCCCGAGCAAGGGCCAATGGGCGGCGAGCAGCGCCACCGTGCCGATCAGCACGACCAGAGACGGCAGCATCGCCAGCAGGACGACGTCGTCGAGCGCGTCGAACGCCCACATGCCGCGCGTCACCTTGCGGACCAGGGATCCGGCGAAGCTGTTGGCGTGCCAGTCGGTCGAAAGGCGCTGGATGCGGTGGAAGGCGTCCGAAGCCACCGCCCGCATGATCGAGAGGGTGAAGGGGACGATCGTCGACCAGCCGATCTGGCGCAGCCCCACCATCGCGAGGCCGAGGCCGACGATGGCGAGGAAGGCGTCGAGCGCGGCCGGCCGCCCGGCGGCGCCGAGCGACAGCGCGTCGATCAGCCGGCCCGCATAGACCGGCACGAAAATCTCGGTGAGCGTCGCCAGCGACATGGCGGCGCAGAGCAGGGCCGCCTGGGCCTTGCGGCGCCGCCAATGCCCCCAGGCGAAGCGGAGGACGATGCGGAGCGCGGACTTCGAATCCTTCTTGTCCGGACGGATGGTCATCGATTCACCGCGCGCCGTGCGGCGCGCGTCCCTGCAGAAGTTTCAGTTTTTGGAGGCGGAGCGGCCGGAGGGCCGCAAGGCTGTCAGCGGGTAAAGACGCCGACGGCGATCAGGAGCGGCATATGCATATTGGTCATCTACGCCCTCCTTCTCTGCAGGTCCGGGGGAGCGGCCCATAGCGGAAACGAAACGAACGCGCCAGTCCGCGCGCGACAAAATTCCCTTGAACTTGACCTTGGGTCAAGCGGTACAGCCGGCGTCATGGAACAGGCGCTCGACATTGCCGAAGTGGTCCGGCGGACGGGGCTGACCTCGCGGGCGCTTCGCTTTTACGAGGCGCGGGGGCTGGTGAAGCCGTTGCGCTCGGCCTCCGGCCGGCGCTGGTACGGGCCTGCCGAGCTGGAGCAGGTCAACCGGATCGTCGCGCTGAAGCGGGCGGGGCTGACGCTCGCCCAGATCCAGAGGCTGAGCCACGGCCGCGCTCTCGATCTGCCGCGGCTGGTCGAGGCGCAGCTCGCGGCGATCGAAGGCCGCCGCAAGGAATTGGAGGAGGCAAAGGCGCTCCTCCTCGCCGTCAAGTCCCGCATCGACCGCGGCGAGCCCGTCGATGCCGCGACCTTCTGCTCGCTGATCAGGAACGGAGACGCGATCATGGAAGCGGAGAATTGGAGGAAGATCACCGAGCGCTATTTCACGCCCGAGGAGCGGGCGCATTGGGCGGCGCGCGCACCCGAGGCGTTCGACCAGCAGGCGTACAGCCGGCAATGGGCCGAGCTTTCGGCGCGGATCGAGGCGGCGCTGCCGCTCGACCCGGCCTCGGCCGAGGCGCAGGCCTTTTTCGACGAATGGCAGGCCCTGCTGAAGCCTTTCACCGACGTCGCGACGCCAGAGATGAAGGCCGGCGCGGCGCAGCTTTATCAGCGGATGGACGGGTGGCAGGGCGAGCAGAAGCCGCCTTTCGCGATGGAGGTGTGGACGCTCATGCAGGCGGCTGCCGCGGCGCGGCGGAGTGGGGCAGGGGAGTAAGAGGAAGATATGATGACGATCCCCGGCGCAAGGCGGGGTCCGGTGGCAGCTTCGTTCTGGGGCCCATGATGGGCCCCCAAGGGCCCTGTCCGGGGACGGGGCTGCCCCATCATTTCGCCGGGGAGCAGCAGCAGCGAGGCACGACCCGCGCGAGGGCCTTCACAAATCAGAGCGTTGACCCATATGGCTCGCGCGGTTATAGGCCGCCCCGCCCCGGGGCCGGTGGGATTCTCCCAGAGAAGCCAGGCCGTCCCGCAACGGGCGCACGAGCTTGAGCATTGCTGTCGCGTCGCAAGGGCCAGGGGGCCGCAAGGCACCCCGGCTGCTTGCGTTTTTTGCGCCTCGGCAAAGTGTTTTGAAGGAAGTGAAGGGCTTCATGCCGACGATCAACCAGCTGATCCGCAAGGGCCGCGAGCCGCAGAAGGCCAAGTCGAAGGTCCCTGCGATGGAGCAGAATCCGCAGAAGCGCGGCGTCTGCACCCGCGTCTATACGACGACGCCGAAGAAGCCGAACTCGGCGTTGCGCAAGGTCGCCAAGGTCCGCCTCACCAACCAGCGCGAGGTGATCAGCTACATTCCCGGCGAGGGCCACAACCTCCAGGAGCATAGCGTCGTCCTCATCCGCGGCGGCCGCGTCCGCGACCTTCCCGGCGTCCGCTACCACGTCCTTCGCGGCGTGCTCGACACCCAGGGGGTGAAGGACCGCCGCCAGTCCCGTTCCAAATACGGCGCCAAAAGGCCCAAATGACCGAGCGGGCGGAAGCCCGCGAAGAGTTACCCCGGCGAAGGCCGGGGTCCAGATGGATCCCGGGTCAAGCCCGGGATGACGAATTCACCAAGTAAGCCCCGGACAGGTTCCGGAACCGGCTGAAGAGAAAGGAAGAAGCAATGTCCCGTCGCCGCCGTCCCGAGAAGCGCGAAGTCCTTCCCGATCCCCGTTTCGGGGACGTGGTTCTCTCCAAGTTCATGAACAGCGTCATGCTGGACGGCAAGAAGTCGGTCGCGGAAGGGATCGTCTACGGCGCGCTCGACACGATCGAGGCGCGCGCCAAGCGCGAGCCGATCGGAGTCTTCCACGACGCATTGAACAATGTGAAGCCGGGCATCGAGGTCCGCAGCCGCCGCGTCGGCGGCGCCACCTACCAGGTGCCGGTCGAGGTGCGGACCGAGCGCGCCCAGGCGCTCGCCATACGCTGGCTGATCTCCGCCGCGCGCGCGCGCAGCGAGAAGACGATGTCGGCCCGCCTGTCGGGCGAGCTGATGGATGCCGCGAACAATCGCGGCAACGCCGTCAAGAAGCGCGAGGACACGCACCGCATGGCCGAAGCGAACCGCGCCTTCAGCCATTATCGTTGGTGATCTGGCGCTGGTAAAGTTCATCCCTATATCGTCGGTGCGGGGCTAGGGCCTCGCTCCCGACATTGGAGTATAAGAAAATGGCCCGCAGCCACCCGCTCGAGCGCTATCGCAATATCGGAATCATGGCCCATATCGACGCCGGCAAGACGACGACGACCGAGCGCGTCCTTTATTATACGGGCAAGTCCTACAAGATCGGCGAGGTCCACGAGGGCACCGCGACGATGGACTGGATGGAGCAGGAGCAGGAGCGCGGGATCACGATCACCAGCGCCGCCACCACCTGCTTCTGGAACGACCATCGGATCAACATCATCGACACGCCCGGCCACGTCGATTTCACCATCGAGGTCGAGCGCTCGCTGCGCGTCCTCGACGGCGCGGTCGCGGTGTTCGACGGCGTCGCCGGCGTCGAGCCGCAGTCGGAGACGGTGTGGCGGCAGGCCGACAAATATCGCGTGCCCCGCATGTGCTTCGTCAACAAGCTCGACCGGATGGGCGCGAACTTCGACCGTTGCGTCGAGATGATCAAGGACCGGCTCGGCGCGCGTCCGATGGTCATGCAGCTGCCGATCGGCATCGAGGCCGACTTCGTCGGAATCGTCGACCTTGTCGCCAACAATGCGATCGTCTGGCTCGAGGAGAGCCTCGGCGCCAAGTTCGAGATCCGCGAGATCCCCGACGACATGAAGGACGCCGCCGAGGCGGCCCGCATGGAGCTGATCGAGATGGCGGTCGAGCAGGACGATTCCGCGATGGAGGCCTATCTCGAAGGCCATGAGCCGGATCTCGCGACGCTGAAGGCGCTGATCCGCAAGGGCACGCTCAATTTCTCGTTCGTGCCGGTGCTGACCGGGTCCGCGTTCAAGAACAAGGGCGTGCAGCCGATGCTCGACGCGGTCGTCGACTATCTGCCGAGCCCGCTCGACGTTCCCGCGATCAAGGGCGTCAAGCTCGACGGCGAGACCGAGGACACGCGTCCCGCCGACGATGCAGCGCCTTTTTCGGGCCTCGCCTTCAAGATCATGACCGACCCGTTCGTCGGCACCTTGACCTTCGTCCGAATCTATTCGGGCAAGCTCGAGGGCGCCTCGACGGTGATGAACTCGGTCAAGGACAAGAAGGAGAAGGTCGGCCGCATGCTGCTGATGCACGCGAACGACCGCGAGGACATCAAGGAAGCCTTTGCCGGCGATATCGTCGCTCTGGTCGGCCTCAAGGACACGACCACCGGCGACACGCTCTGCGCGTCGAACGCGCCGATCATCCTCGAGCGGATGGAGTTCCCCGATCCGGTCATCGAGGTCGCGGTCGAGCCCAAGACCAAGGCCGACCAGGAGAAGATGGGCATCGCCCTCCATCGCCTGGCGCAGGAGGATCCGAGCTTCCGCGTCTCGACCGACCAGGAATCGGGCCAGACGATCATCAAGGGGATGGGCGAGCTCCACCTCGAGATCATCGTCGACCGCATGAAGCGCGAGTTCAAGGTCGACGCCAATGTCGGCGCGCCGCAGGTCGCCTATCGCGAGTCGCTCGCCAAGCCGGTCGAGGTCGACTACACCCACAAGAAGCAGTCGGGCGGCTCCGGCCAGTTCGGCCGGGTGAAGGTCGCCCTGACGCCGGGCGAGCGCGGCTCGGGCATCAATTTCATCGACGAGGTCAAGGGCGGCAACATCCCGCGCGAATATATCCCGTCGGTCGAGAAGGGCATGCGCGAGACGGCCGAGACCGGCCAGCTCATCGGCTTCCCGATCATCGACTTCGACATCAGGCTGCTCGACGGCGCCTATCACGACGTCGATTCCTCGGCCCTCGCCTTCGAGATCACCGGCCGCGGCGCGATGCGCGAGGCCGCCCAGAAGGCCGGCATCAAATTGCTCGAGCCGATCATGAAGGTTGAGGTCGTGACCCCGGAAGACTATCTGGGCGACGTCATCGGCGATCTCAACAGCCGCCGCGGCCAGATCCAGGGCACCGACACGCGCGGCAATGCCCAGGTGGTGACCGCGATGGTGCCGCTTGCGAATATGTTCGGCTACGTTAATGAGCTGCGTTCCTTCTCGCAGGGCCGCGCCCAGTACACGATGCAGTTCTCGCATTATGACGAGGTCCCGGCGAATGTGGCCGAAGAGGTCAAGGCGAAGCTCGCCTGACCGGGCTGGAATTTTAAAATCGGTTAGAAAGACGAGGGTTAGGGAAAATGGCGAAAGCGAAGTTCCAGCGGAACAAGCCGCACTGCAATATCGGCACCATCGGTCACGTCGACCACGGCAAGACGTCGCTCACCGCGGCGATCACCAAGGTCCTCGCCGAGACCGGCGGCGCCACCTTCACCGCCTACGATCAGATCGACAAGGCGCCCGAGGAGCGCGAGCGCGGGATCACCATCTCGACGGCGCACGTCGAATATGAGACCGAAGCGCGCCACTATGCGCACGTCGACTGCCCGGGCCACGCCGATTATGTGAAGAACATGATCACCGGCGCCGCCCAGATGGACGGCGCGATCCTGGTCGTGTCGGCCGCCGACGGCCCGATGCCGCAGACCCGCGAGCATATCCTGCTCGCCCGTCAGGTCGGCGTCCCGGCGCTGGTCGTGTACATGAACAAGGTCGACCAGGTCGACGACGAGGAATTGATCGAGCTGGTCGAGCTCGAGATCCGCGAGCTTCTCTCCTCCTACGATTTCCCGGGTGACGACATTCCGGTGATCAAGGGCTCGGCGCTCGCCGCGCTCGAGGATAGCGACGCCAAGATGGGCCGCGACTCCGTGCTGGAGCTGATGGCCGCCGTGGACTCCTACATCCCGCAGCCGGAGCGTCCGCTCGACCGTCCGTTCCTGATGCCGATCGAGGACGTCTTCTCGATCTCGGGCCGCGGCACCGTCGTCACCGGCCGCGTCGAGACCGGCATCGTCAAGGTCGGCGAGGAGGTCGAGATCGTCGGCATCTCCGACACGCGCAAGACCGTCGTCACCGGCGTCGAGATGTTCCGCAAGCTGCTCGACCAGGGCCAGGCGGGCGACAATATCGGCGCCCTGCTGCGCGGCATCGGCCGCGAGGAGGTCGAGCGCGGCCAGGTCCTGGCCAAGCCCGGCTCGATCACGCCGCACACCGACTTCAAGGCCGAGGTCTATGTGCTCTCGAAGGACGAGGGCGGCCGCCACACGCCGTTCTTCGCCAATTACCGGCCGCAATTCTACTTCCGCACGACCGACGTGACGGGCGAGGTGGAGCTGCCGGAGGGCACCGAGATGGTCATGCCCGGCGACAACGTGAATCTGGGCGTGAAGCTGATCGCCCCGATCGCGATGGACCAGGGCCTGCGCTTCGCCATCCGCGAGGGCGGCCGGACCGTCGGCGCGGGGGTTGTCGCCGAGATCACGAAGTAATATAGGGCGCGCAGCCGTCCGGATCGGCAGATTCGGACGGCTCGCTTTTTCAATGGGGTAATGGCCGCTCCGGGGCCGCAAGGGTCCGGATTGGCTTTGTTTGGTTGGTTGGGGCGGCATTTGCGCCATCCGTCATGCCGGACTTGATCCGGCATCCATCTTCCTCTCTCGCCGCAACGGGGAAGAAGGTGGGGTGACGGCGCAAGCGCCGTCAGCTCTTTGCAATCGGTAAGCAGGTTATGGAAACGCAGAACATCCGCATTCGCCTGAAGGCGTTCGATCATCGAGTGCTCGACCAGGCGACCGGCGACATCGCCGATACGGCGCGCCGGACGGGTGCTCTCATTCGCGGTCCAATCCCGCTGCCGACGCGCATCGAGAAGTTCACCGTCAACCGTTCGCCGCACGTCGACAAGAAGTCGCGCGAGCAGTTCGAGGTGAGGACGTACAAGAGGCTGCTCGACATCGTGCAGCCGACGCCGCAGACGGTCGACGCGCTGATGAAGCTCGATCTGGCCGCGGGTGTGGACGTGGAGATCAAGCTCGCGTAGCGAGCGCAGTCCCCGCGAAAGCGGGGATCCAGAACTGGGCCCCGGCTTTCGCCGGGGAACAAGGAAGGGATACCGCACGGCTTGCCGTGGACCGCGTCCCCGCCGTTTCGCCTTCGGGCGAAGCATGAGCCCAGGCGGGGCACGCACATTTTTCGGGCTTAAGCGGGTTCCCGCCAAAGTAATACTTTGGCGGGTGCCCTACATGCCCCCGGCAATGGTGCCGCGGGGCCTCTGTCACAGGAGTAAATGGTCATGCGCACCGGCGTGATCGCGAAGAAGATGGGGATGACCCGCCTGTTCCAGGAGGACGGCCGCCACGTGCCGGTCACCGTCCTGGCGCTCGACAACGTCCAGGTGGTGGCGCAGAAGGTTGCGGAGCGGGACGGCTATGTCGCGCTCCAGCTCGGCGCCGGCACCGCCAAGGCGAAGAATGTCGCCAAGCCGCAGCGCGGCCATTTCGGCAAGGCCGAGGTGGAGCCCAAGGCGCGCGTCGCCGAGTTCGTCGTCGCCGAGGATGCCTTGCTCGACGTCGGCGCCGAGCTGACCGCCGACCATTATGTCGCCGGCCAGCTCGTCGACATCCAGGGCGTGACCCAGGGCAAGGGCTTTGCCGGCGGCATGAAGCGCTGGGGCTTCGGCGGCCTTCGCGCCACCCACGGCGTGTCGCTCTCGCACCGCTCTTTGGGCTCGACCGGCCAGCGCCAGGATCCGGGCCGCGTGTTCAAGAACAAGAAGATGGCCGGCCATATGGGCGCGAAGAACCGCACCCAGCAGAATCTCGAGATCGTCCGCACCGATCCGGAGCGCGGCCTGATCTTCGTCAAGGGCTCGGTCCCCGGCCACAAAGGCGGCTGGCTGCTCGTCAAGGATGCGGTCAAGTCCGCCCGGCCGGACGCGGCGCCTTATCCCGCCGGAATCCGCGCCCGCGACAATGACAATGCTCCCGCCGAGACTCCGGCCGACACGGCCGCCGCTCCGGAAGCCACCAGCGAAGGCCAGGAAGGCTAAGCCATGAAGGTCAAAGTTCAGAGCCTCGACGGCGGCAAGGCCGGCAAGGACATCGAGCTCAGCGATGCGGTGTTCGGCGTCGAGCCGCGCGCCGACATCCTCCACCGCGTCGTCACCTGGCAGCTCGAGAAAAGCCGCGGAACCGCCCGCGGCGCCCGCGAGCGCAGCGACGTCGCCCGCACCGGCAAGAAGTTCGGCCGCCAGAAGGGCGGCGGCACCGCCCGTCACGGCGACCGCCGCGCCCCGATCTTCGTCGGCGGCGGCAAGGCCCACGGCCCGCGCGTCCGCGACTTCAACCCGTCGCTGAACAAGAAGGTGCGCGCTCTCGGCCTCCGCATGGCGCTCTCCTCCAAGGCGAAGGACGGACGGCTGATCGTCGTCGAGAATCTCGACCTTAGCGGCGAGGCCAGGACGAAGGCGGTGCGCGAGCGCCTGTCGACGCTCGACCTCGGCCGCAACGCTTTGGTGATCGACGGCGACGCGCTCAGCGTCGGCTTCGCCCGGGCTTCGTCGAACCTTCGGCAGATCGACCTGCTGCCGGCGGTCGGCGCCAACGTCTACGACATCCTCAACCACGATACCCTGGTGCTGACGCGCGCCGCGGTCGAGAAGCTGGAGGCGCGTTTCAATGGCTAAAAAGCCCCAGAAAGCGGCCCAGGTCGACATCAGCCATTATGACGTCGTCCTCGCCCCGCACATCACCGAGAAGGCGACTTTGGTCTCCGAGCAGAATGCGGTCGTCTTCAAGGTCGCCCGCGACGCCACCAAGCCGCAGATCAAGGCGGCGGTCGAGGCTCTGTTCGGAGTCAGCGTGACCGGCGTCAACACCATCACCCAGAAGGGCAAGTCCAAGCGCTGGAAGGGGCTCCCCTACACGCGCTCGGACATGAAGAAAGCGATCGTGACCCTGGCCGAGGGCCAGTCGATCGACGTCACCACGACGATCTGAGGCGAGGACGATGGCACTCAAAACCTACAATCCGGTCACGTCGTCGCAGCGCGGCCTGATCCTCGTCGACAAGTCGGCGCTGTGGAAAGGCAAGCCCGTCAAGGCGCTGACCGAGGGCAAGCGCAAGACCGGCGGCCGCAACAACAAGGGCCATGTAACCTCGCGCGGAATCGCCGGCGGCCACAAGCAGCGCTACCGCCATATCGACTTCAAGCGTCGCAAATGGGACATTCCGGCGACCGTCGAGCGGCTGGAATATGACCCCAACCGCACCGCCTTCATCGCGCTCGTCAAATATGAGGATGGCGAGCTCGCCTACATCATCGCGCCGCAGCGCCTCGCGCCGGGCGATGCCGTCGTCGCCGGCAAGCGCGTCGACGTGAAGCCCGGCAATGCAATGGAATTGGGTTCGATCCCCGTCGGCACCATCGTCCACAATGTCGAGATGAAGCCCGGCAAGGGCGGCCAGATCGCCCGCTCGGCGGGCACCTACGTCCAGGTCGTCGGGCGCGACCGCGGCATGGTCATCGTCCGCCTGAATTCGGGCGAGCAGCGCTACATCCGCTCGGACTGCATGGCGACGATCGGCGCGGTGTCGAACCCCGACAACCAGAACCAGAATTTCGCCAAGGCCGGCCGCAGCCGCTGGATGGGCTGGCGTCCGCTGACCCGCGGCGTCGCCAAGAATCCGGTCGACCACCCGCATGGCGGCGGCGAAGGCCGCACCTCGGGCGGCCGCCATCCGGTCACGCCCTGGGGCAAGCCGACCAAGGGCGCCCGCACCCGCAACAACAAGGCGACGGACAAGATGATCATCCGGTCGCGCCACGCGAAGAAGAAGAGGTAGATATGGCCCGCTCCGTCTGGAAAGGTCCGTTCGTCGAGCTGTCGCTGCTCCGCAAGGCGGAAGCGGCGCGCGATGCGAACAGCCGCTCGCCGATCAAGACCTGGTCGCGGCGTTCGACGATCCTGCCGCAGTTCGTCGGCCTCACCTTCAACGTCTATAACGGCCGGAAATTCGTCCCCGTGTCGGTCAATGAGGACATGGTGGGCATGAAGCTCGGCGAGTTCGCGCCGACCCGCTACTTCCCCGGCCACGCCGCCGACAAGAAGGGCAAGAGGTAAAGCCATGTCCAAGCAGGCATCCCCACGCAAGGTCGCGGACAATGAGGCGCTCGCCGTCGGCACCCAGATCCGCGGCTCGGCCCAGAAGCTCAATCTCGTCGCCGGCCTGATCCGCGGCAAGAAGGCCGAGGACGCGCTGAACATCCTCACCTTCTCGAAGAAGGCGATGGCGGTCGACGTCCGCAAGGTGCTCGCCTCGGCGATCGCCAATGCCGAGAACAACCACAATCTCGACGTCGACTCCCTGGTCGTCGCCGAGGCGTCGGTCGGCAAGAGCCTGTCGATGAAGAGGTTCACCGCCCGGGCCCGCGGCCGCTCGTCCCGGATCGTCAAACCGTTCAGCCGCGTCCGCATCGTCGTTCGCGAGCAGCAGGAAGCGTAAAGACATGGGTCAGAAGACTTCACCGATCGGCCTTCGCCTCCAGATCAACCGGACCTGGGACAGCCGCTGGTTCGCCGAGGGGGACGATTACGGCCGCCTCCTCATGGAGGACCTCAAGATCCGCAACTACATCCTGAAGGCGATCCCGCAGGCAGCGATCTCCAAGGTGGTGATCGAGCGTCCGGCCAAGCTCTGCCGAATCTCCATCTATGCGGCGCGCCCGGGCGTGATCATCGGCAAGAAGGGCGCCGACATCGAGAAATTGCGCAAGCAGCTCGGCGCGATGACCTCGTCCGACGTGTCGCTGAACATCGTCGAGATCAGGAAGCCCGAGATCGACGCGCGGCTCGTCGCCCAGTCGGTCGCCGACCAGCTCGAGCGCCGCATCGCCTTCCGCCGCGCGATGAAGCGCGCGGTCCAGTCGGCGCTCCGGCTCGGCGCCGAGGGCATCCGCATCACCTGCTCGGGCCGCCTCGGCGGCGCCGAGATCGCCCGCACCGAATGGTATCGCGAGGGCCGGGTGCCGCTGCACACGCTTCGCGCCAATGTCGATTATGCGGAGGCGACCGCCCACACCGCCTACGGCGTCTGCGGAGTCAAGGTCTGGATCTTCAAGGGCGAGATTCTCGGCCACGACCCGCTGTCGCAGGACCGGCTGATGATGGACGCCCAGACGTCCGGCGTCCGGCCGGCCCGCTGAGCTTAGGAACGATAAGATGCTGCAACCCAAACGCACCAAGTTCCGCAAGGCCTTCAAGGGCCGGATCCATGGCGACGCCAAGGGCGGGACCGCGCTCAATTTCGGCGCCTTCGGTTTGAAGGCCATGGAGCCGGACCGGATCACCGCCCGCCAGATCGAGGCGGCCCGCCGCGCGATCACGCGCCACATCAAGCGTCAGGGGCGCCTCTGGATCCGGATCTTCCCGGACGTTCCGGTCTCGTCCAAGCCGGCCGAGGTCCGCATGGGCAAGGGCAAGGGCAGCCCGGAGCAATGGGTGGCGCGGGTGAAGCCCGGCCGCATCCTGTTCGAGCTGGACGGCGTTCCCGGGGCGATCGCGAAGACCGCCTTCGAGCGCGCCGCCGAGAAGCTCCCGATCAAGACCAAGGTGATCGCCCGCCTTGGCGAGACCCTGGTTGAGGAAGCCTGATCATGGCGAAATATGACGACATTTCGAAGAATACCGACGACCAGCTCACCGAGCAATTGGGCCAGCTGAAGCGCGAGCAGTTCAACCTGCGCTTCCAGGCGGCGACCAACCAGCTCGAAAAGCCGTCGCGGGTCCGCGAGGTGCGCCGCACCATCGCCCAGATCAAGACGCTGCAGAACGAGCGCGCCCGTTCGGCGAGCCAGAAGGCCTAAGGAGTTCAATCATGCCGAAGCGCGTCCTCACCGGAATCGTCGTGTCGGACAAGACCGACAAGACCGTGGTCGTCAATGTCGAGCGGCGGGTGAAGCACCCGCTCTACGGCAAGATCATCCGCCGGTCGAAAAAGTATCACGCCCATGACGAGGGCAACGATTATCGCGAGGGCGAGACCGTCCGCATCGAGGAGACGCGGCCGATCTCGAAGCTGAAGACGTGGCGGGTGATCGACCGCGTCGACACCCATGCGACGCCGGCGAAGGCCGACGTGGCGTAAGAATAGCGCGTCATCCCGGCGAAGGCCGGGATCCCAGCGAGAACGGGCGCAGGCTCCTTTTTCGCGCTGGGGCCCCGGCCTCCGCCGGGGCGACGGGACGGAAGAAGCAGGAAGGAAATTGGATCGATGATCCAGATGCAGTCGAACCTCGACGTCGCCGACAATAGCGGCGCAAAGCGCGTCCAGTGCATCAAGGTGCTGGGCGGCTCGAAGCGCCGTTTCGCCGGCGTCGGCGACATCATCGTCGTCTCGGTGAAGGAGGCCGCGCCGCGCGGCCGCGTCAAGAAGGGCGACGTCCACAAGGCCGTGATCGTCCGCACCGCGAAGGATATTCATCGTCCGGACGGCTCGACGATCCGCTTCGATTCCAACGCCGCGGTGCTGGTCAACAACAACCAGGAGCCGATCGGCACCCGCATCTTCGGCCCGGTCGTCCGCGAGCTGCGCGCGAAGAAGCATATGAAGATCATCAGCCTCGCGCCGGAGGTGCTGTAAGATGGCCGCGAGCAAGATCAAGAAAGGCGACCGCGTCGTCATCCTGTCCGGCAAGGACAAGGGCAAGCATGGCGAAGTGACGAAGGCGCTGCCGAAGCAGGGCAAGGTCGTCGTCTCGGGCGTCAACATAGCAACGCGGCACCGCAAGGCGTCCCAGGCCAATCCGCAGGGCGGCCTTGAGCGTTCGGAAGCACCGCTCCACGTTTCGAAGGTCGCGATCGAGGACCCGAAGACCGGCCGCCCGACCCGCGTCCGCTTCGAGACCCGCGACGGCAAGAAGGTCCGCGTCGCTGCGCGGTCCGGGGAGTTGATCAATGGCTGAGGTGAAGCAGGGCCCGCGCCTGAAGCGCGATTATGAGGAGCGCATCGTCCCGGCGATGACCGAGAAGTTCGGCTACAAGAACCGGCTCGAGGTCCCGCGGCTCGAGAAGATCGTGCTCAACATGGGCGTCGGCGAGGCGACCCAGGACAAGAAGAAGGTGGAGACCGCCGCCGGCGAGCTCGAGCTGATCGCAGGCCAGAAGCCGGTGATCACCAAGGCGAAGAAGTCGATCGCGCAGTTCAAGCTTCGCGAGGGCATGCCGATCGGCGTCAAGGTCACCCTTCGCCGCGACCGCATGTACGAGTTCCTCGACCGGCTGGTCACGATCGCGCTTCCGCGCGTCCGGGACTTTCGCGGCCTCAATCCGCGTTCGTTCGACGGCCGCGGCAATTATGCCATGGGTCTCAAGGAGCAGATCGTGTTCCCCGAGATCAATTACGACCGCATCGAGAAGGTGCGGGGCATGGACATCATCGTCACCACCACCGCGAAGACGGACGAGGAAGCGCGCGAATTGCTGCGCCTCTTCAACTTCCCCTTCCCGGCCGACCAGGATCAGAAGCAGGCGGCCTGAGCCGTCCTGCTGCGATAGAAGGAAGAGAACTTAAGTCATGGCGAAACTGAGTTCGATCAACAAGAACGAGCGTCGCAAGAAGCTCGTGAAGAAATATGCCGGCAAATATGCGCGGCTCAAGGCGATCGCGGACGACGAGTCGCGCGACGACACCGAGCGGCTGATCGCGCGGCTGAAGCTTGCGGAGATTCCGCGCAACGGCAACCCGACCCGGGTCCGCAACCGCTGCGGCCTCACCGGCCGACCGCGCGCCAATTATCGCAAATTCGGGCTGTCGAGGATCATGATCCGGGAACTGGGCAATAAGGGCCTGATCCCCGGCCTCGTGAAGTCCAGCTGGTAAGGTATAGATCATGCCATTGACCGATCCTTTGGGCGATATGCTCACCCGCATCCGCAACGGCCAGCAGGCCCGCAAGGACAGCGTGGTTTCCCCCGCGTCCAAGCTGCGCGCGCGTGTCCTCGACGTGCTCCAGCGCGAGGGCTATATTCGCGGCTATAGCGAGGAAGCGCTCGGCCCGGCCCGCGGCCTGCGCATCGAGCTCAAATATTTCGAGGGCCGTCCCGCGATCCAGCATGTCTCGCGAGTCTCGAAGCCCGGCCGCCGGGTCTATTCGGGAAGCCAGGAGCTGCCGCGGGTCCGCAACGGCCTCGGCATTACCATCGTCTCGACGCCACGTGGCGTTCTCTCCGACGCGGAAGCGCGCGAGCAGAATGTCGGCGGCGAGGTGCTGGCGGAGGTGTTCTGATGTCCCGTATCGGCAAGAAACCGGTTGCGATGCCCGCGGGCGTCACCGCGACCACGGAAGGACAGATTCTGTCGGTGAAGGGACCCAAGGGCGCCCTCAGCCTGCAGATGCTGGACGACGTCAATTATGAGATTGGCGACGACGGCATCCGTGTCGTCCCGGCCAATGACAGCCAGCGCGCCCGCTCCTTCTGGGGCCTGCAACGCTCGCTGGTGCAGAATCTCGTGACCGGAGTCACCGAGGGCTTCACCAAAACGCTCGAGATCACCGGCGTCGGCTATCGCGCCGCGGCGCAGGGGCGGAATTTGCGCCTCCAGCTCGGCTACAGCCACGACGTCAACATCCCGGTCCCCGAGGGCATCGACATCAAGACGCCCGATCCGACGACGGTGGAGATATCGGGCATCGACCGGCAGAAGGTCGGCCAGGTCGCGGCCGAGATCAGGCGCTGGCGCAAGCCCGAGCCCTACAAGGGCAAGGGCATCAAATATCGCGGCGAGTATATCTTCCGCAAAGAAGGCAAGAAGAAGTAGCCATGGCGAAACTCTCTCTTTTCGAACGGCGCCGCCGGCGCGTCCGCACCTCGCTCCGCAAGCGTGGCGGCGAGCGGCCGCGTCTCTCGGTCCATCGCTCGGGGCGGCACATCTACGCCCAGATCATCGACGATGCGGAGGGCCGCACCGTCGCCGCCGCCTCGACGCTCGACAAGGACGGCCGGGACAAGACCGGCGCCGGTGTCGCGGGCGCGGGCGCGGTCGGCCGCAGGCTTGCCGAGCGCGCCAGGGCGGCCGGCGTCACCCAGGTGGTTTTCGACCGTGGCGGCTTCCTGTTCCACGGCCGCGTCAAGGCGCTTGCCGACGCCGCGCGCGAAGGCGGATTGGAGTTCTAAATGGCTGACGAGACTAATCCTCCGGTCCCCGAGACCGAAGCGAATGCGGCCGAGCCGGCCGAGGCCGTCCAGGCCCATGAGGCGCAGCCCGAGGGCGGCGCCCCGCCCCGCCGCGAGCGCGGCGGCCGTGGCGGGCGTGGCGGCGGCGGCCGTGGCGGCGATCGCGGCGGCCGCGGCCGGCGCGACGACCGGCGCGGGCGCGGCGGCGACGAGGAAGGCGGCGAGGAGCTGATCGAGAAGCTCGTCCACATCAACCGCGTCTCCAAGACGGTGAAGGGCGGCAAGCGCTTCGGCTTCGCGGCCTTGGTCGTCGTCGGCGACGGCAAGGGCCGGGCCGGCTTCGGCCATGGCAAGGCGCGCGAGGTGCCCGAGGCGATCTCCAAGGCGACGGCGGCGGCCAAGAAGGCGATGGTCCGGGTGCCTTTGCGCGAGGGCCGCACCCTGCACCATGACGGGCTCGGCCATTTCGGCGCCGGCCGCGTCTATGTCCGCTCGGCTCCGCAGGGCACCGGAATCATCGCCGGCGGCCCGATGCGCGCCGTGTTCGAGAGCCTTGGGGTCGCCGACGTCGTCACCAAGTCGATCGGCACCTCCAATCCCTACAACATGATCCGCGCCACCTTCGAGGCGCTCGGGGAGCAGACCAGCCCCAAGTCGGTGGCGCAAAGGCGCGGCAAGAAGATCGCCGACCTGCTCGGCCGCGGCGGCTCGCAAGCCGCCGAGGCGGACGCGGCCGCGGTGACGGAGTAAGAAATATGGCGACGATCAAGCTCACCCAGATTGGATCGCCGATCCGCCGCGCGCCCGACCAGCGCAAGACGCTGATCGGGCTCGGCCTCAACAAGATGCACAAGAGCGTCGAGCTGACGGACACTCCGGAGGTCCGCGGCATGATTCGGAAGGTGCGGCATATGGTGACGGTGGCGGAATAGGCCGCAGGCCTGCTCCGTCATCCCAGCGAAGGCTGGGATCCCAGCGAGACCCGCTCGGAGCCTATCTTCACTGGGGCCCCAGCCTTCGCTGGGGCGACGCGCGACAGAAGCGAAAGCGAGTGCAAGATGAAACTGAACGATCTTCGTGACAACAAAGGCGCGCGCCAAAGCCGCGTGCGCGTGGGCCGGGGCATCGGCTCGGGCCTGGGCAAGACCGCCGGCCGCGGCCAGAAGGGCGCGAAGGCACGTTCGGGCGTGTCGATCGCCGGATTCGAGGGCGGCCAGATGCCGCTCCACATGCGGCTTCCGAAGCGCGGCTTCAACAATATCTTCGCCAGGGAATATGCCGAGGTGAATATCGGGGCGATCCAGAAGGCGATCGACGCCGGCCGCCTTGCGACCGACGGCGTGATCGACCAGGCGGCGCTCCGCGCGGCCGGCCTGTCGCGCGGCGGCAAGGACGGAGTCCGAATCCTCGGCAAGGGCAGCCTCTCGGCCAAGCTCTCCTTCCGCGTCGCCGGAATCTCGGCGGGCGCGCGGCAGGCGGTCGAGGGCGCCGGCGGGGCGATCGAGCTGATCGAGATCGTCCCAGCGGCCGAGAAGGCCAAGGCGAAGAAGGGCAGCGCGAAGGTGCGCGCCAAGGCCTGAGCCGCCTGACCCGCGTTCGAGGCTGACAAGCCGCGCGCGGACACTATATCAGGCGGCGGGGGCGACTGACTTCCGCCGCCTCGTCTTCATTTTCGGGACCCCGATCGCATGGCCACCGCAGCCGAACAGATGGCATCCAATCTCAGCCTGGCGAATTTCGCCAAGGCGACGGACCTCAAGAAGCGGCTGTGGTTCACCCTCGGCTCGCTCATCGTCTTCCGATTGCTCTCCTTCGTGCCGCTGCCGGGCATCGATCCGCGAACGCTCCAGAGCCTGTTCGAAACGACCCAGGGCGGCGTGCTCGATTTCTTCAACACCTTCACCGGCGGCAGCCTGCAGCGCATGTCGATCATCGCGCTCGGAGTCATGCCCTACATCACCGCGTCGATCGTGGTTCAGCTCGCAACCTCCATGTCGCCCTCGCTCGCGGCGCTGAAGAAGGAGGGCGAGACCGGCCGCAAGAAGATCAACCAATATACGCGCTACGGCACCGTCCTGCTCTGCGCGATCCAGGGTTATTTCATCGCGGTGAGCCTGGAAAGCTGGGGCCATTCGAACGGCATCGGCTCGGCGGTGATCCATCCCGGCTACATGTTCCGGGTCACCACCGTCATCGCGATGATCGGCGGCACGATGTTCCTGATGTGGCTCGGCGAGCAGATCACCAGCCGCGGCATCGGCAACGGCGTCTCTTTGATCATCATGGCCGGAATCGTCGCCCAGCTCCCGAGCACGCTCGCCCAGATGTTCGAGGGCGGCCGCACCGGATCGCTCTCGCCCTTGCTCATCATCGGCGTGATCGTGGTCGCGGCGGCGCTCATCCTCGGCATCTGCTTCATGGAGCTCGCCCAGCGACGGGTGCTGATCCAATATCCCAAGCGCCAGACCGCGCGCGGCCAGATGCAGTCGGAGCGCTCGCATCTGCCGCTCAAGGTCAACACGGCCGGCGTGATCCCGCCGATCTTCGCCTCGTCATTGCTGCTGATGCCGCTGACCATCGCCCAGTTCGCCGGCCAGCGCGTCGAGGGCAATAGCCGCTGGGGCGACATCCTGATCACCATCACGACGGCGCTCGGCCACGGCAAGCCGCTCTACATGGCGCTCTATGCGGCGGGCATCATCTTCTTCTGCTTCTTCTACACCGCGGTCGTGTTCAACCCGGAGGAGACAGCGGACAATCTCAAGCGCTATGGCGGCTTCATCCCCGGCATCCGCCCGGGCAAGAGGACCGAGGAATATCTCGATTTCGTCCTCACCCGCGTGACCGTGATCGGCGCCATCTATCTGACCGTGATCTGCCTCGTCCCCGAATATGCGATCTCGAAGCTCAATTTGAGCTTCCGGCTCGGCGGCACCAGCCTGCTCATCGTCGTCAACGTGACGATGGACACGGTCACCCAGATCCAGAGCCACCTCATCGCCCATCAATATGGCGACCTCATCAAGAAGGCGAAGCTCAAGGGGGGCGTTCGCAGGTGAACGTCATCCTGCTTGGTCCTCCGGGGGCGGGGAAGGGCACGCAGGCTCAAAGGCTCGTCGAGGAGCGGAATATGGTCCAGCTCTCGACGGGGGACATGCTCCGCGCCGCGGTCGCGGCCAAGACTCCGGTCGGCCTGCTCGCCAAGGCGGTGATGGACGCCGGCGACCTCGTCTCGGACGAGATCGTCACCAACATCCTCTCCGAGCGGCTCGACGAGCCGGACGTCGCCCGCGGCTTCATCCTCGACGGCTATCCCCGCACCGCCGCCCAGGCCGAATCGCTCGAGCGGCTCCTCGCCGCCAAGCATATGAAGCTCGACCATGTCATCGAGATGGCGGTGGACGAGGAGGCCCTGGTCGACCGCATCGCCGGCCGCTTCTCCTGCGCGAGCTGCGGCACCGGCTATCACGACCGCTACAAGCAGCCCAAGGTCGACGGAATCTGCGACGTCTGCGGCGCGACCGTCTTCAGGCGGCGCCCGGACGACAATGCGGAGACGGTGCGCAACCGCCTCGCGGAATATCGCGCCAAGACCGCGCCGATCCTTCCTTATTACGAAGCCAGGGGCCTCGTCCGCCGCGTCGACGGAATGGCCCCGATCGGCGAGGTCACGAAAGCGATCGCAGCGATCCTGGACGGCCCGAACGCCGATCGATTGACCCGCCTTCGGATCTGACGCAATTTCCCGCCCGGCAGAGGGGGAGGGTCGCAATGCCTGTTCGTCGCGCCGCTGAGCGGAGCCTGTCCGTCGGGCTGGCTGCATGCGTCGCCCTGGCGGCGCTTGCTCCGGCCTCACCCGCAGCGGCCGCCGTGAAGGGTGCGGCGCCCGGCGGCTTCGAGGTCGAAAGCAGCGCCGTCGTCGCGGCCTCGCCGGCTTCCGTCTATGCGATGCTCGGAAGGCCCGGCGAGTGGTGGGCCCCGGCGCATACCTATTCCCATGATGCGCGCAATCTCACCCTCGCGCTTCGCGCCGGCGGCTGCTTTTGCGAAAGGCTGCCCACGACCGGCGGCTCGGTCGAGCATCTGCGCGTCGTCTATGCCGATCCGGGCAGGATGCTGCGGCTTCAGGGCGGCCTCGGTCCGCTCCAGGGGGAGGGCGTCGCCGGCAGCCTCACCGTCACGCTGAAGGCGGTCCCGCAGGGCACCGAGATCGTCATGAACTATATCGTCGGCGGCTATTTGCGGGCGGACGACGCCAATCTCGCGCCGATCGTCGACCGGGTGCTGGCGGAGCAACTCGCCCGGCTCGCCGCGCGTCTGCGGCGGAGGCGCTGACGCTGCTCTCCTTCGTCATTCGCCGGCGAGAAAAGGGGAGGAGCCCCAGACAAATTTGAGCCCGGAGGCGCCACCGGGGGGGGGGGGAGGTTGGCGCGTCCGGGCTCATTCGTGGATAGCGAGAGCGGGGGGGCAAAAGGTCACTATCCGATGGGCACAACGTGGGAGTCGGGCCTGAGTTCCGCCGAAGCGCAAAAAATTTCGTCGCTTGGCGTTTTTTCTGAAACCCTGCGCCGGCCCGTGTCGGTTGGCCGGCCAAGGAGGCGGCAGGTCCCGATCCGGAGGAGCAGATCCGCTCCACAGAGCTCGGCCGGTCAGCTCTCCGTTTTTTCGACGATGGCGATGTCGAGGCTGTAGCGGCCGATCTCGCGGTCGCGGTCGATCGCGGTGCGAAGCTGGCGCGACAGGCCGGTGACGATCCGCTCGAACCGTTCGCCGAGGCCCTCCGGGCAGGCGACGTCCGAGCGCAGGCTGTCGGCCTCGACGGTCAGCGTCGCGGCGCCGCCGCCGCCGTTGCCGGTCAGCGAGATGGAGACCGAGGCGGCGCCGCACAGCATCGCGAACTCGGCGATCTCGGTGATCAGGAAGGCGACCGAGACGGCGACATCCTGGGTCGCGTAGAAAGGCTCGAGGTCGAGCCGGATCGCCATCCCCGCCGCCGATCGGGGCGCGGTCGCCCGCAAATTGGCGGCGAGCTCCGAGATCAGGGACTTGAGCGCGACCCCGCGATTTTCCTCGAGCTCGGCATAATGGTTGCGGTGGACCACGGCGAGCGCGTCGACCCGGCGCTGGATCGAGGCATAAGCCGCGGCGACGTCGTCGTTGCCCGATCCGCGCGAATGGATGTTGAGCAGGGAGGCGACGACCTGCAGGTTGTTCTTGACCCGATGATGGACCTCGCGGACCAGCCTCTTCTGCCGGTCGACCGCGCTTTCGAGCTCCAGCTCGTGGCGGCTGACGGTGCGGACGACCTGGTCGAAGGCGTCGCCAAGCTCGCCGATCTCGCGCGCCGGGGTGGACAGGCGCGGCGGCGTGAAGCTTCGGTCGCCCGGCCGGTAGGCGGCGATCGCGCGCTGCATCCGGCCCAGCGGCAGCAGCAGCAGCCGGTCGAGGATCAGCCAGCCGATCAGGGCGGCGAGCAGCCACATGAAGATCGGAAGCAGGATCATCGCAAGCTCGGCCGGGGTGATCGGCAAGGCGCTCAGCACGATCTGGAGCTGGAGCTGGCCGTCCGCGACCGGGCGGACGTCGCGGACGGTCTGCCGGAACCGTCCGGCCCGGTAGGCGTGCCTGAGGACGATCCGCCGGTTCCCCTGGACGAGGTCGAGATCGAAATCGCGGCTGCTTCCCGGGATCGCGGTGAGCCGCGCAAGCGGGGCGCGGCCATAATCGCTGATCCCCTCCGGCCGGCCGTCGTCGGCGAAGACGGTAAGGTGCAGCGCGCTTCCGTCGGGCGAGATCTCCACCCGGTAGCGCTGGCCGGGCGCGGCCGGAGCCGGCGCCGGCTGGGCGAAGCCGCCGCTTGCGCAGCGCGCCTTGCCGCCGGCGAAGAGGACGTAGCGGGCGGGCACCGGCTCCTGCTCCAGGCGGCGAAGCATGGTCGGGCAGAGGGCGGAGCCGGCCGGAGACAGCGAAATCGCGGTGCTCGCCGTGTGGATGGTGGTGACGGTCCGCGCCAAAGCGGTGTCGAGCCCCTCGGCATTCATCTCCAGCCGCGCCCGTGTCTCGTCGCGCCGGTCGATATTCTTCTGCCGAGCGCTCTGCACCGAGGCGAGGATTGCGATGAGACCGAGCGGAAGCAGGCTCAGGCTGAGGATGAGCAGCATCTTCGGCCCGGTCGGAAGACGGGCGTAGCGCGCCGAAAGCCAGCCTGTCTTCCTGTCGTTCACGTTCCTGCCGAGTGTCGCGGGTCGGTCAGCCGGCTAACGCTCTAGGCGCAGCGAGGCTGCGAAGTCCATCGTTGAGGTGCGGAAGGAGCGCGCGGCCGCCGCGCGCGGTCAACCAAGCTTGCCGAGCAGGTCGAGCATCTCGGGCGGAATGTCCTCGCCCACCGCTTCCTGATAGGCGGCGCGAAGCGCCTGGCCGACCTCGGAGCTGGTGCCGCGCTTGCGCCGGCCGCGCGGAGCGTCGTTGCTCTGCGCCTGCTGGGATTGATCGCCTTTGCGCCGGCCCTTGTCCTTGTCGAACGCCAAATTCTTTTTCCCCTCGCGGCCGGCGCCGCGCCCGCTCGCCTGCGACAACAAGCCCGCCAGCGCGCCCGAGCCGCAGCCGAACGTCGATGTGCAGACCCACCCCGCGGCCATTACTGACCCGCAGTAGGGCTGGAAACAAAAAAGTCGGCCGTTGGTTCCAGCTTCCGTGAGGGAGCGGGCTTTCCACTTCGTCCCGCGCGAGGCGGGCGCCGGCCGATCCGGCGCCGGGCTTGCCAAGCGCCGGATGCCCTCTCAATAGGACAGGACGTCGGACAGGAGTCGTAACGAATATGTCGCTTGGTCAGGAACTCGCGCCGCATCTTCCCTTCCTCAGGCGCTATGCGCGCGCGCTCACCGGCAGCCAGCAGCATGGCGACGCCTTCGTCCGCGCCACGCTCGAGGCGATCGTCGCGGCCCCGGACGATTTCCCGCGCGACGTCGATCCGCGGCTCGGCCTCTACCGCACCTTCCACGCCATCTGGTCCTCGGCCAATATCGAGGAGGATCCGGGCGCGGCCTCGGGCGACACTCAGGAGGCGATCGCCCAGGCGCGGCTCGCGCGGATCACTCCGCTCTCGCGCCAGGCCCTGCTGCTGACCGCGATGGAGGGCTTCACGCCCGAGGATGCCGGCTATCTGATCGACGCCTCGGCCGAGGATATCGAGCGGCTGGTCGCCGAGGCGCTCGCCGAGATCGAACGCCAGACCCGCGCCGAGGTCCTGATCATCGAGGATGAGCCGATCATCGCGATGGACATCGAGACGATCGTCCGCGACCTCGGCCATGCCGTGACCGGAGTCGCCGTCACCCGCGACGAGGCGGTGGCGCAGGCGCTTGCGCGGCGCCCCGGCCTCGTCCTCGCCGACATCCAGCTCGCCGACGACAGCTCGGGCATCGACGCGGTCAAGGACATCCTCCACGAATTCGCGGTGCCGGTCATCTTCATCACCGCCTTCCCGGAGCGGCTGCTGACCGGCGAGCGGCCGGAGCCGACCTTCCTGATCACCAAGCCGTTCCAGCGCTCGACGGTGAAGGCGGCGATCGCCCAGGCCCTGTTCTTCGACGCCGCCACCGTCCCCGCCTGAACGCGGTCCGGGCGGCCGCGCGGAACCGGCTCGATCAGCAGGCGTTGCCTGCCTGATGATCTGGGACGAAGCGTGATGGAAGAGGGCAGGCCCGAAATCGACGCGACCCGTGCCAGGGCGGGGGCGACCCCGCACATGACCCGCCACATTCTTTCGATCTCGCTCGGTCTGGTCATCGTCATCATGCTCGTCTTGTTGCTCATCTGGAGGTAGCATCCTACATCGCCGGGAGGAGAGCGGCGGGTTCCTTCCCGCCCGAGCCGCATGACCGCGTTCAGTTCATTTCATGTTGACGGGGGGCAATTGAGCCACGAGCCATCGAGCGACGAAACGGAGCGGGAGCGGTTGGAACCGGTTCCGTTGCCGGACAATGAGTTCAAGGACCAGCTCGCCCAGGTCATCCCGCATCTGCGCGCTTTCGGCCGCTCCCTGTCGGGCAGCCGCGACCTCGCCGACGATCTCGTCCAGGAAACGCTGCTGAAGGCCTGGGCGGCGCGCAAGCGCTTCCAGGCCGGCACCAACATGCGCGCCTGGACCTTCATCATCCTCAGGAATCTGTTCCTCAGCCAGATGCGCCGCGCCCGCTTCAAGGGCGAATGGGACGAGATCACCGCCTCGAAATTGCTCGCGGCGCCGGCCAGCCAGGACCGCCATGTCGAATTGAGCGACATGCAGCGCGCCCTGCTCCATCTTCCGCAGCCGCAGCGCGAGGCGCTGATCCTCGTCGGCGCCGGCGGCTTCGCCTATGAGGAGGCGGCCGAGATTTGCGGCTGCGCGGTCGGAACGATCAAGAGCCGCGTCGCCCGCGGCCGTGTCGCGCTCGAATCCCTGCTCGCGGAGGGCAAGCTCCCCTCGCGGCGCGAGCATGAGAATGCCTCCGGCCAATCGGCGCTGCAGACGATCATGAGCGAGGTGGACGAGCTCAGCCGCGACCGCGACCCGCGCGGCGGCGAGGGGAAATAAGGCGGCTCAGCCCTGGTCGAGGCGGACGAGAAGATCCTCGAAAGCCTTGAGCGACCGGACGCCCCCGTTCATCGCATAAGCCTGGCGCAAGGCTTCCCCGACGCCGGCATGAACGGTGGGCGGAGCCACCTTCACGAACCGCCTTGAGGATTCCTGGACCATTGCTTCACGCTTCGGGTTGATCACGTTCACGCGACAAGAACGCCTTGGGAACGGCGGAGTTTCAACTGTTGCGCCGGCTCAACGGAACTGATTTGACCTGTTGTATGGATGAGACACATGCTGAAGAAAGGATTAAGGACGCCCTTGCCCGCGCCCGTGCCCATTCGCCTTATCTGAAGCTCCAGCTCGAACGCTTTCCCGAGCTTGCTCGACATCTCGAGCGTGGCGACGCGGCGGGCGCGATCGGCACGGCCGCCAAGGCGGGGGAGGGAGCACCCGATCTCGCCGCGTCGCTGCGGCGCGAGCGCAACGCGCTGTCGGCGGCGCTCGGCATCGGCGACCTTGCCGGCCTCGTCCCGCTCGATCGGCTGACGGCGTCGCTCTCCGACCTCGCCGACCGCAGCCTCGAACGGGCTCTGGCGGCGACCATGGAGCAACGGACTCCGGGCGAGGCGCCGCGCGGCTTCGCCATCGTCGCGCTCGGCAAGCATGGCAGCCGCGAGCTCAATTATTCTTCGGACATCGATCTCCTCTTCCTGTTCGATCCCGAAACCCTGCCGTGCCGCCAGCGCGAGGATTCGGGCGAGGCGGCGGTGCGGATCGGCCAGAGGCTGGTCGAGCTGCTCCAGAAGCGCGACGCCAACGGCTTCGCCTTCCGCGTCGACCTGCGCCTTCGGCCCTCGTCCGAAGTGACTCCGATCGCATTGCCGGTCGATGCCGCCATTTCCTATTACGAATCCTCGGCTCTGCCCTGGGAGCGGGCGGCCTTCATCCGCGCCCGCCACGCCGCCGGCGACGAGACGGTGGGCCGCTATTTCCTCGACGCCGTCCATCCCTTCGTCTGGCGGCGCTCGCTCGATTTCGGAGCGATCGGCGAGGTCCAGGCGATCACCCGCCGCATCCGCGACCATTATGCGCGGGGGCAGGCGCTCGGCCCCGGCTTCGACCTGAAGCGCGGACGCGGCGGCATACGCGAGGTCGAATTCTACGCCCAGATCCACCAGCTCATCCATGGCGGCCGCGAGCCGGCGCTGCGCGCCGCGGCGACGCTCGACGCGCTCGATGCGCTTGCCGAGGCCGGCCACATCCCGACCGACGCCGCCCGCGACCTCGGCGATGCCTATCGCCTGTTGCGGACGATCGAGCATCGCCTGCAGATGGTCGACGACCGCCAGACCCATGCCATCCCCGCCGACATGGCCGCGATCGACAATGTCGCCAGGCTACACGGCCTCGCCTCGGGCGGGACGCTGCTCGGCCTGCTCGATCCGCCGCTCGCCCGCGTCGCCACGCTCTACGACGCGCTCGCCGGCGAGGAGG
>DASUHH010000080.1:0-21062 GCA_036273615.1 Allosphingosinicella sp.
CGCCGGAACGAACTCGTGAACCGATGGCGGCAACAGCCAACCCTGATCCACATCCCATCGCCGAAACGTCTTGCTCATCCGCCCACAGAATCAGCCCTAGCGCCCGCCGTCCAGCAAATTACTCAGACAGGCTCCTAGCTGCGCGATCAGCTTCAGGCGATCCCGTTCGACGATCTGCCCGAGGACAGATTCGATAACATCCCACGCGTCCTGCGTGCCAACATCGTTCAAGCGATTCAGCGCTTCGGCAAAGTTCTCGATGGCGGGCAGCAATGAACCGATGGCACCCAAGACCGGAGCGTAGCCAGCGAAAGCGCGCCCGCTTTCTGAATCCCATAATCTACCCGGTTCAAGCCCGAGGGCGTGCTCGATCTTTTCGAAATACGCGCTGATGAGGCGTTCCACAGGGTCACTGTGGACGAAGTACATCGAGTCCGGCTTCGCGGCCCTCTTCGCGTACGCATGAATAAGTTCTCGTGCTCCTTCTTCACGAAAGAAGCCAACCTCCAGAATAGAGTGCTGTATGCCCCCCTCCGAAAATGCCAAAATTGCGTAATCTACTGCTTCCGGACGTCCAAGAAATATCAGCTTTGGGTGATCCGTTGTCGAGCGGGACTCTAGAACGGTTTCGGCCGAGGTTTCGAGAAAGCTAAAAAACCCATTCTCGTTGGACAGCAAGCGCCCCTCATCGAGTGCATCCACGATGATGGGAAGATTACCGGCATGAAATGCGTCCACCGGGTTTTCGCCATTTCTCAGGTCGCTCAAAATGCCCTTTAGCGAGCCGGTTGCGACGGGGGTGCTGGACAGATCCAGTACGGGCACTTGGCGCTCGGCAGATAAGGCATGTGCTATCGTACTTTTCCCAACCGCGGCGGAGGCACGAATGAGGACAATCTCCTTCAAAGACCCGTCCGAATCATCGGTTCGAGCGAACGTCGGCGCGACAAACGGCTCCGGCATTTCCCATACCCTCAGCTTGGTGCCGACGGGGGTATGATGAGGCCGGGATATTGAAGCAGCGATGGTCGCGAAAGTGATGTCGGGCATTATTCGGTCAATCCAAGCCGCAGGTGACTTCTTCTTCTAACAGACCATTGCGGAATGCGAGTCAACCAAGAGCTCGGAGGAGCGATCCATCCGCCCCGAAACGAGAGGAAAATTGAATGCAGATGACGGTGGCAGGGGTCAGCCGAGGTTGTGCGTCGGGCGGGCTATAGCGGCGTCATAACCTTTGCCCTCGTCTCCGCCTTGTCAGCGCCTGCGCGGGCGTCGTCGGACTACACCCTGGCTCGAGCGCTCCTCTAAGACGCATTCACAATCTACCTTCCGGCTGTCTTCGGTAGCGGGATGCCGAGCTCTTTCCTGAACATCGAGAAGACAGGCCCGCCCGACACGCGTGAGGACGCCGCTGTCGACGAAGCCCATGCGCGCGCAGAAGCCTTCTGCCGATGGGTCGGAAAGGACGGTCAGGTCCGGCCAGCCGCGCCGGCGGCCGAGGCGGAAGAGATGCTCGCACGCGCGCGGCCCGTGGCCCTGGCCGATCGATCAGGGCTGGATCCAGAGATTGTCGAGAAGGCGGACGCCAGGCTCATCCTTGACCGACATGAAGCCGGCGAGCGTTCCGCCATCGCGCAGCTCGAAGCACAGATTTTCCCGAAGATAGGCCGGGCTGACGGCCATCATGGGGAGAGTGGCCGCGAGATAGGCCGGATCCCAATCCCAATGCGCCTTGGACCGGGCGATCAGCGCGTCGATCTCGCTTACATTGTGCTCGGCAGCCGGGATGATCTGCATCGCTCATTGCTTAAGCGCATCGGCTTTCACTGGAAACTTGCCGCCGATTCGCTAAGCCTTGCCGGGCGTCATCGGGAGGGCATTTCCATGGAGCATCATCCGAACCCTTATATCGAGTTCCGCAAGCACTTCCTGCGTCCGCTCGAAAAGCGGGAGAACCGCTTCAACGACTGGCTCGCGGTCCACATCACCAACCTCGTCGGCACGATGTGGTGCGCCTATGCCTTCGCGATCCTCGCCCTCATCAGCCTGCCCGCGGCGATCCTGGCCGGGACGGCCGCGCTCATCGGCTGGATCGCGCAGACCTTCCTGCAGCTGGTCCTGCTGTCGATCATCATGGTCGGCCAGAAGGTCGCGGCGGTGAAGTCCGACCGCCAGCTCGAGCAGACCTATACGGACGCGGAGGAGCTGCTGAAGATCAGCGACGAAATCCACCGCCTGCTCAAGCAGAACACCGATCTGACCCAGGACATCCAGCTCGTCCTCCAGAAGAGCGCGAAGGGCTAGGCGGCGATCGGGCTAGTCGCGCTCATCGTAAAAGGTGCTGCCCTTGTTTGGAGCCGAGCGTAGTTGATGGAGGCCGATTCGGCGAGCCTCCTCGATGGTCATGCTCGGTGGCCCACTCCGCCAGATGTGGGCGGATGCTCCATGGGTGAACTCAACTCTTAGCCTTTCGAGGACCTTCCGGGCGGCCTTTGCTTGTGTGGCGGCGAATGCATGGCGTGTGGTGAAGAAGCCTCTCGTGCCCTCTGGAAGGGCGGGATCGCGCCCGTGGACCAGAAACCTGTAGAACGGCATGTGCACAGGATGATCCGGCGATCGGATGACCGCAATAGGTTGTTGGCAATGTTCGCGAATGGGATCGCAAGCGGAGTTGAGCCATTTTTCTGGCGGGCCCTACTCCGCCCACCACCCTTCCCCCTTCGCCCTCACCTTGCTAGAGCCCGCGCCAACCGCGCCGGGCCGCGACCCGCCCGGCTCGAATGTCCATTCGAGACGAGGAAAATCCATGACCGCCGTCGGCCGAGACAGCCTCCAGACCCGCACCGATCTCAAGGTCGGCTCGAAGACCTATTCCTATTACAGCCTCGACAAGGCCGCCGCCCGGCTCGGCGACGTCTCGCGCCTGCCTTTCTCGATGAAGGTGCTGCTCGAGAATCTCCTCCGCTTCGAGGACGGGGTCACCGTCACGAGCGACGACGTCCAGGCCCTGGTCGACTGGCAGAAGAATCCCTCCGGCCCGGCGCGCGAGATCCAGTATCGGCCGGCGCGCGTGCTGATGCAGGATTTCACCGGCGTCCCCGCCGTCGTCGACCTCGCGGCAATGCGCGACGGCATCGCCAGGCTCGGCGGCGCGGCCGAGAAGATCAACCCGCTCGTCCCCGTCCACCTCGTCATCGATCACAGCGTGATGGTCGACGAATTCGGCACGCCGCGCGCCTTCGAGCGTAACGTCGAGCATGAATATGCCCGCAACATGGAGCGCTACCAGTTCCTGAAATGGGGATCGAAGGCGTTCCGCAACTTCGAGGTGGTGCCGCCGGGAACCGGCATCTGCCACCAGGTCAATCTGGAGTATATCGCGCGGGGCGTCTGGGCCTCGAAGGGTGCGGACGGGCGGGAGGTCGCCTATCCCGACACGCTCGTCGGAACCGACAGCCACACGACGATGGTGAACGGCCTCGGCGTGCTCGGCTGGGGCGTCGGCGGGATCGAGGCGGAGGCGGCGATGCTCGGCCAGCCGGTCTCGATGCTCATCCCCGAAGTGGTCGGCTTCTATCTGTCCGGCGCGCTCGCCGAGGGGATCACCGCGACCGACCTCGTCCTCACCGTCACCCAGATGCTGCGGCAGAAGGGCGTGGTCGGCCGCTTCGTCGAATTTTACGGGCCCGGCGTCTCGGAGCTTTCGGTCGCGGACCGGGCGACGATCGGCAACATGTCGCCCGAATATGGCGCGACCTGCGGCTTCTTCCCGATCGACCGCAAGACGATCGACTATCTCCGCCTGACCGGCCGGCCGGACGAGCAGGTCGCCCTGGTCGAGGCCTATTGCAAGGCGCAGGGCCTGTGGCTGGAGGCGGGCTCGACCCACGAGCCGGTCTTCACCGACAAGCTCGCGCTCGACATGGAGTCGGTCGAGCCTTCGCTCGCCGGGCCGAAAAGGCCGCAGGACCGGGTGCCGCTCCGCCGCGTCGACGAGCAGTTCGTCGCCAATTTCAGCAAGGAATATGGTCACAGCCTGAGCGAGCTGGAGAAGCGCGTGCCGGTGAAGGACCCGGTGGGCTCGTCCGACCCGCTCGACGTGGAGGCGGCGGGGACGACCGACCTCGGCCATGGCGACGTCGTCATCGCCGCGATCACGAGCTGCACCAACACGTCGAACCCCGACGTGCTGGTCGCCGCCGGCCTGCTCGCGAAGAAAGCGCATGAGCGCGGCCTCAACCGCAAGCCCTGGGTGAAGACCTCGCTCGCGCCGGGGTCGAAGGTGGTGACCGACTATCTCACCAGATCCGGGCTTCAGGAGCATCTGAACGCCCTGGGCTTCAACCTCGCCGGCTATGGCTGCACCACCTGCATCGGCAATTCGGGACCGCTGCCGGCGCCGATCTCCGAGGCGATCAACAGGAACGATCTCGTCGCCGCGTCCGTCCTCTCGGGCAACCGCAATTTCGAGGGGCGGGTGTCGCCGGACGTGCGGGCAAACTATCTCGCCTCGCCGCCGCTCGTCGTCGCCTATGCGATCAAGGGCAATGTCGTCGGCGACATGCTCGACGAGCCGCTCGGCACCGGGTCGGACGGCCAGCCGGTCTATTTGAAGGACGTCTGGCCTTCGAACGAGGAGATACGGGCGCTGATCGACACCTATGTCCATGGCGATTTGTTCCGCGCCCGCTATGCCGACGTCTACAAGGGCGACGACAAATGGCGCGGCATTCCGGTGACGGGCGGCGAGACCTATGCCTGGTCGCCGGGCTCGACCTACATCCAGAACCCGCCTTATTTCGACGGGATGACGATGGAGCCGGTGCCGCCGGCGGACATCGCCCATGCCCGGCCGCTCGCCATCTTCGGCGATTCGATCACCACCGACCACATCTCGCCCGCCGGCGCGATCAAGCTCGACAGCCCGGCCGGCACCTATCTGACCGAGCATCAGGTGAGCCGGCTCGACTTCAACTCCTACGGCTCGCGGCGCGGCAATCACGAGGTGATGATGCGCGGCACCTTCGCCAATATCCGCATCAAGAACAGGATGGTGCCGGGGATCGAGGGCGGCGTCACGAAGCACCTGCCCGACGGGGAGGTGATGCCGATCTACGACGCCGCGATGCGCTACAAGGCGGAAGGGGTGCCGCTCGTCGTCGTCGCCGGCAAGGAATATGGCACCGGATCGTCGCGCGACTGGGCGGCGAAGGGGACGGTTTTGCTCGGCGTCAGGGCGGTGATCGCGGAGACCTATGAACGGATCCACCGATCGAACCTGGTCGGGATGGGCGTGCTTCCGCTCCAGTTCGTCGGCGAGGTCCCGTCCTTCGACGGGACCGAGACCTTCACCATCACCGGAATCGCCGACGTCCAGCCGCGGCAGGAGCTGGAAGTGAAGGTGATGCGCGGCGACGGCGGCAAATCGAGCTTCACCGCCCGGGTGCGGATCGACACGGCGAACGAGCTCGAATATTTCCGGCACGGCGGGATCCTCCACTATGTGCTTCGGAAGCTGGCCGCCTGAGCCCGCTCGCCTTCACGATCGAGATCGTCGGCTGGGCGGGGGCCCTGCTGATCCTCGCCGCCTATCTGCTGGTGACGACGGGGCGGCTGACCGGCCGCTCGCCGGCCTTCCAGTGGATGAACCTGCTCGGGGCGGCGGGCTTCGTGGCGAACGGCTGGTGGCACCGGGCGCTGCCGTCGGCGACGCTCAACATCGTCTGGATGCTCATCGCGGGAGTGGCCTTGTGGCATATCTGGAAAAAAGGATCGTCGACCTCAGCCATGTGATCGTGGACGGGATGACGACCTATAAGGGCCTGCCGGGGCCGCATATCTGCGACTATTGGAGCCGCGCGCAGTCGGCCGGCCATTATGACGACGGCTCGACCTTCCAGATCGGCCGGATCGAGATGGTGGCGAACACCGGCACCTATGTCGATACGCCCTTCCACCGCTTCGAGGAGGGCGAGGATCTGGCCGCGGTCGGGATCGAGCGGCTGGCCGGGCTGGAGGGCCTGTGCGTGCGCAGCGAAGGGCTGGCGGCCGAGGCGGACCTGTTCGAGGGGCTGGACGTCGCCGGCAAGGCGGTGCTCGTCCATAGCGGGTGGGACCGGCATTGGGGAACCGATATCTATTATGGCGACCATCCGTTCCTGACCGAGGACGCCGCCCGCCTGCTCGCCGGGCGCGGCGCGGCCCTGGTCGGAATCGACAGCCACAATATCGACGACACGCGCGCCCGCGCCCGTCCCGTCCACACCATCCTGCTCCGCGCCGGAATCCCGATCTGCGAGCATCTGACAAACCTCGGCGCGCTTCCCGCGAGCGGTTTCCGCTTCACCGCCGCCCCGCCCAAGGTGCGGGGCATGGGCACTTTTCCGGTGCGGGCATTCGCGGAGATTTCGTGACCCGGCGGAGGTTCAGGACGATTGCCGCGCCAGCGCCGCCGCCAGCCAATCGGGGATGAGGGCATTGCCGAGATCCTCGACCCGGCGATGCTCCACGGCGAGGCCGAGATCGGGATAGACGATCCGCGTCCGCTCCCCGGCCTCGGTGGTCGGTACCACGACGAGGCGGCGGTTGACCCTGGCGCGATAGTTCATCCGCGCCGTATTCTCCTGGCCGACATAGCAGCCCTTGGCGAAGCTCACCCCGTTCAGCTCCCCCGCATTGCATTCGAGCCAGAGTATCCTGTCCGAGCCGAGCTCGGCGCGGCCTTCGGCGACTCCGAGCGCGAGGCGGTGGGCGCGCCAGCCTTGCGCGGCCTCCCCGGCGGGCGCCAGCCAGCGGCGGCCGAGCTCGGGAAGGCGCGGGTCGGGCACACCCTCCTTGTGCTCCTGCGGAAGCAGGAGCCCAGCATCGCCGTCCGACTGGGCTCCTGCTTTCGCAGGAGCGCGGGGGTGCCAATGGACCGCCAGCCTGTCCTCCCGCTCGATCGCGATCTTCCGCCGCAGCCGGTAGAAGCCGAGCCGCCGCGACAGCTCCTCCGCCGCTTCGGCCTCGCAGTCGATCAGCACGTCCGCGCCGTCGGTCCAGAGGATGAAGTCGAACAGGGCCTTGCCCTGCGGCGTCAGCAGGCCGGCCCAGAGCGGCCGGTCCGGCGCCAGCAAAGCCATGTCGTTGGTGACGAGGCCCTGGAGGAAATCGCTTACCCCCTCGCCCGAGAGGCGCAGCAGGGCGCGGTCGATGAGGGTGGTCGCGGCCATGGAGAGGAAGTAGGGCTTCCGCTGCGGAATACCAACGGAGCTGTGAACGGCAATCGCGATGACCGACCCGACCCGCATCACCATCCGCCGGCCGGACGACTGGCACGTCCATCTGCGCGACGGCGCCATGCTGGAGGCGGTGGCGCCCTGGACGGCGCGGCCGTTCGCGCGGGCGATCGTCATGCCGAACCTGGTGCCGCCGGTGACCACGATCGCGGCCGCGGAGGCCTATCGCGGCCGCATAAGCGCCGCGCTTCCGGCCGGTTCGGACTTCACGCCGCTGATGACCTGCTACCTGACCGACGAGGCCGATCCGCGCGAGATCGCGGACGGGTTCGAGCGCGGCGCCTGGGCGGCGGCCAAGCTCTATCCTGCCCATGCGACGACCAATTCGGCGTTCGGAGTCACCGATATCGGCAACATCCATCCGGCGCTGGAGGCGATGCAGCGGATCGGCATGCCCTTGCTGATCCATGGCGAGGCGACCGATCCGGAGGTCGACATCTTCGACCGGGAGGCCGCGTTCATCGACCGCATCTTCGCGCCGCTGACGCGCGATTTTCCCGCGCTGAAGACGGTGTTCGAGCATATCACCACCGCCGATGCGGCCGATTTCGTGCTTGCGAGCGGACCGAACGTCGCCGCGACGGTGACTCCCCACCATCTCCACATCAACCGCAACGCGCTCTTCGCTGGCGGGATCAGGCCGCATCTCTACTGCCTGCCGGTGGCGAAGCGCGAGGCGCACCGCCTCGCCGTCCGCCGCGCCGCCGTCTCGGGCTCGCCCAAATTCTTCCTCGGCACCGACAGCGCGCCCCACGCGGTGGCGCGCAAGGAAGCCGCCTGCGGCTGCGCCGGCATCTTCAATGCCCCCTTCGCGCTCGAAAGCTATGCGGCGGCGTTCGAGGAGGAAGGCGCGCTCGACCGATTCGAGGCTTTCGCGTCGGAGAACGGGCCGCGTTTCTACGGCCTGCCGCTCAATGACGGCGCGGTCACTTTGGAGCGGGCAGAGGTGGCGGTGCCGGAGCGTCTGTCGGCCGGCGACACTTCGCTGGTGCCGTTCCATGCCGGCGAGACTTTGCGTTGGCGCCTCGTGGGCTGATCGGCCGCGATTTTTTCACGCGAAGGCGCGAAGAGGTCAGTGGGTCGGCGCTTTTCCTCACGCGTCATGCCGACGAAAGTCAGCATCCATGAACATTTTCTTCGCGGGATTTCGAAGGCCGTGTTCATGCATACCGGGTCAAGCCCGGCATGACGGAAGCAGGGATGGCGCCGCCGATGCAGTTCGCGGACCCTTCGCGCCTTCGCGTGAACAGAATCGGGCCCCGGCGGCACGCTGACGCCTGAATCTGGATCCCGGCTCGCGCCGGGAAACAATGAAAAAGCCCGGCGCGCCTGGTGGCGGCCGGGCCCTTCACCCCCTGGGCAGCGGGTTTACTGGATCGACTGGAGGTTGACGGCGGCGGTCTTGCCGCGGCGGTCGATCTCCAGCTCGAACTCGAGACGGTCGCCCTCGTTCAGCGTCGGCAGGCCGGCGCGCTCGACCGCGGAGATGTGGACGAAGGCGTCGGGCTGGCCGTCGTCGCGGCTGATGAATCCGAAGCCCTTCATCGCGTTGAAGAACTTGACCGTGCCCGAGGCCTTCTCGCCGGTCAGCTGGCGCTGAGGCCCGCCGCCGCCGCCGCGATCGCCGAAGCCGCCGCCGGCCGGACGCGGCGCCCGCTCCGGAACGGGAAGCGGATCGCCCTCGATCTTGAGGTCGGTCGCCGAGACCCGCCCGCCGCGATCGACGAGCGTGAAGGCGAGCGGCTGGCCCTCGGCGAGGCCGGTGAGACCCGCTTGCTCGACCGCGGAGATGTGGACGAACACATCCTCGCCGCCATCGTCGCGGACGATGAAGCCGAAGCCCTTCTGGCCGTTGAAGAATTTGACGATGCCCTTGCCTTCGCCGACGACCTGCGGGGGCATTCCGCCGCCGCCGCCGCCACGAAAGCCGCCACCGCCGCCGCCGCCGAAGCCGCCACCGCCGCCGCGATAGCCGCCGCCACCGCCGCCGCCATAACCACCGCCGCCGCCGCCGTAACCGCCGCCGCCGCCGCCATAAGGCCCGCCGCGACCGCCGCCGAAGCCGCCTCGATCATCGCCGCCTGCGTAGAAATTGTCGTCGCCGAAGCCGTCGCGCTTGTCTCTGCCGCGCCCGCCGCGCTCACCGCGGCGCCCTTTGTCAAAACCCATGTGGTAACTTACTTTCCCGCGCCCCAATCTCCCGAAGAACCACCGCGCTGGGCTGATCGCGCAAACGGCCTCGCGCCCCTGTTGACGGCGCACTGCCGACTCACATAGCGCAAAAAAGCCAGTCCGGCGAGTGGCTTTCGAGAGACCATTGAGACCGCCGCCGGTTGCGCCTATCGCGGGCCCCATGAGCGTTCATTTCCACGAAGAGGATCTGCCCGAAGGCGTCCTCGCCGACGGGCCGGTCGCCGTCGACACCGAAGCCATGGGCCTGCAGCCGGGCCGCGACCGGCTCTGCCTCGTCCAGATCTCCGACGGGCGCGGCGACGAGCATCTCGTCCGATTCGGCCCGCACAGCCGCTACGAGGCGCCGAACCTCAAGGCGATCCTCGCCGATCCCGGCCGGCTGAAGCTCTATCATTTCGGGCGTTTCGACCTGGCGGCGATGCGCGCCTATCTCGGCGTGATGGCGCAGCCCGTTTATTGCACCAAGACCGCGTCGCGCCTGGTCCGCACCTATACCGACCGCCACGGGCTCAAGGAGCTGATCAAGGAATTGCTCGGCGTCGACATCTCCAAGCAGCAGCAGACCTCCGACTGGGGTGCGCCGGAGCTGAGCGACGCGCAGAAGGATTATGCCGCGACCGACGTGCGCTACCTCCACCAGTTGAAGGAGAAGCTCGACGAAAGGCTCGAGCGGGAAGGCCGCATGCTTCTGGCGCAGGCCTGCTTCGACTTCCTGCCCCACCGGGCCCTGCTCGACCTGGCCGGCTGGGCGGAGGTCGACATCTTCGCGCATGCCTGAGCCCATATCCGTGCCGGTTCATGTCTGACCTCGCCAAGCGCGAACGGGCGGCGAAGCGCGGCTGGGCGGCGCCGGGCGGCTTCCACGATCTCTTCGTCCGCTTCCTCAAGATCGGGCTGCCGATGGGGGTGGGTGCCTTCCTCGCTTATCTGCTGCTGACTCCGCTCAGCCACAACAAGGAGGTCAGCTTCCTCCTCGACAAGAAGAAGGTCGCAACCGCGAGCGAGCGGATGAAGACCCAGACCGCCCATTATCAGGGCGTCGACGACCATGGCCGGCCCTTCACCATCGATGCCGACCAGGCGATCCAGAAGACGTCGCAGGTGCCGATCGTCGATATTACCGGCGTGCGCGCGCAGATGGTGCTGGACCAGGGCCCCGCCGTCGCCACCGCCGACAAGGGCCGCTACCATATGGACAAGCAGACCCTGGACGTGGACGGGCCGATCCATGTCGTCGGCGCCGGCGGCTATCGGCTCGAGACTCGCGACGTCACGCTCGACCTCAACACCCACGATGTCACCGGGCAGAGCGGGGTCCAGGGCCGGATGCCGCTCGGCCGTTTCACCGCGAAGAACATGAATGCGAGCCTTCCCAACCAGCATGTGACGCTGACCGGCCGGCCGCACTTGCATATCGATCAGGGCGGTCTCAAGAGGGTCAAATGACCCGGTTCCTGTTCCTCCTCGCCGCCGGCGCGGCGGCGCTCGGCGCGGCCCCTGCGGCGGCGCCCGCGGCCCCGGCCCGCTCGTGCAGCGCGGGCCGGCCTTCGGCGCTCAAGGGCCACGACACCAATGCGCCGGTCGACTGGGACGCGGACCGGATGGACGTCGACGACAAGGCCAATCGGGCCGTCCTGACCGGCAGCGTCGTCGCGAGGCAGGGGGATTTGACGCTTACCGCCCCGCGAGTCACCGCTTCCTATGTCCACAATCCCGACGTCCATGTGGAAAGGCTCGACGCGAGCGGCGGCGTCACCGTCCGCAGCCCGTCCGAGACCGCGCGCGGCGAATATGGAATTTACGACCTCAACCGGAAGCTGATCACGATGGTCGGCAACGTCGTGCTGACGCGCTGCGACGGAACGATCCGGGGCGGGCGGCTGGTCTACGACCTGACCAGCGGCCGGGTGGTGATGGACGCGTCCGCGCCGAGCGGATCGGGCCAGGGCGGGCGGGTTTCGGGGAGCTTCACGGTTCCAAGGAAGAGCGGGACGAGCGGCACCGGCGGCTGAACGTTTCGCCTTGTTTCGGCTTCGGTCACCCCTTTTTCACGTCCATGCATGAAGCTTGCCAGTTGAGGCATCACGCCGCCTGGCCTAAGACCCCGGGGCGACGACGGAGCATCGATGAACCACGCCACCCTCCTTCAGCGGCCGGATGAGCCGCCCGATGCGGCGGAGCTGTCGCACGGGCTCAACGTCGTCTCGATCGCCAAATCCTACGACCGCAAGACGGTGCTGAAGGAGGTCTCGATCCACGTCGATCGCGGCGAGGTGGTCGGCCTGCTCGGCCCGAACGGCGCCGGCAAGACGACCTGCTTCTATTCGGTGATGGGCCTGGTGAAGCCCGACAAGGGCCGCATCCTGCTCGACGGGCAGGACATTACCGGCCTCCCCATGTACCGCCGCGCCATCCTCGGCCTCGGCTATCTTCCGCAGGAGACGTCGATCTTCCGCGGCATGACGGTCGCGCAGAACATCATGGCGGTGCTCGAAGTGGCCGAGCCCGACCGCAGGATGCGGCAGGAGAGGCTCGAGCAACTGCTCGGCGAGTTCCATATCGCCCATCTTCGCGACGCGCCGGCCATGGCCCTGTCGGGCGGCGAGCGCCGCCGCTGCGAGATCGCCCGCGCGCTCGCCGCCGATCCATCGATCATGCTGCTCGACGAGCCCTTCGCCGGAATCGATCCGATCTCGATCTCGGATATTCGCGACCTCGTCCGCGAGCTGAAGAAGCGCGACATCGGCGTCCTCATCACCGACCACAATGTCCGCGAGACGCTCGACATCGTCGACCGCGCCTGCATCATCTATGACGGCCAGCTGCTGTTCGCGGGCAGCCCCGAGGCGCTCGTCGCCGACCCCAATGTCCGCCGCCTCTATCTGGGCGAGAGCTTCGAGCTGTGACCGTGTCCCGTCACTCTTGTTCGTCATTCCCGCCCGGGCGGGAATCCATGGGCGTCAGACGCGGCGGCGAGTCAGTCCGGATCCCCGCCTTCGCGGGGATGATTGGATAGGCTGTCATGGCCCTGGGGCCGCGCCTCGATCTCCGCCAAAGCCAATCCCTGGTCATGACGCCGCAGCTCCAGCAGGCGATCCGGCTGCTGGCGCTGTCCAACCTCGAGGTCGAAAGCTTCATCGCCGAGGAGCTGGAGCGCAATCCACTGCTCGAAAGCGCGAGCGGCGAGGCGACGGAGCCCGGGCCGGCCGACGGTCCCGAGACCGAGGCGGAGAGCTTCGAGGGCGAGGACGGTCCGGACGCGCCCGTGGACCAGCTCGTGCGCACCGGCGACGCGGCCAGCGACGCGCCGCTCGACATGGATTATAATGACGAGAATCTCCACCAGGACAGCGCGGTCGACCGCGGTCTCGACGGCGCGCTCGGCATGGACGGGCTCGGCGGCGGGTCCGGGGGCGAGGGGCCGGATTTCGACCGCTTCGCCGCCGAGGGCCTCTCGCTCCACGAGCATCTGCTCGCCCAGGCCGGCGAGTGCCTGTCGGGCGACGATCTCGTCATTGCGACGCGGATCATCGAGCAGATCGAGGAGACGGGCTATCTCGCCGGCGCGCCGGCCGACCTCGCCCGCCGGCTCGGCGTTCCGCTCTGCGAGGTCGAGCGGGTGCTTGAGGTGGTGCAGGGCTTCGATCCGGCGGGAGTCGGCGCCCGCTCGCTCTCCGAATGCCTCGCCCTCCAGGCCAGGGAGGCGGACCGCTACGATCCCGCCATGGCGCGGCTGATCGACAATCTCGACCATCTCGCGCGCGGCAATCTCGGCGCGCTGAAGCGGATCTGCGGCGTCGACGACGAGGATCTGACCGACATGATCCGGGAGCTTCGCGCCTACGATCCCAAGCCCGGCTGCCGCTTCGCCAGGGGCGAGCGCGCCGAGGCGGCGGTGCCGGACATCTTCGTCGCCCGCCGCGCCCTCGGCTGGGCGATCGAGCTCAACGGCGCCACCCTGCCGCGGCTGCTCGTCAACCGGACCTATTATGCCGAGCTGGCCGAGGGCGCGCAGGACCGCCGGTCCAAGGCCTGGCTCTCCGAATGCCTCGCCGGCGCCAACTGGCTGCTGAAGGCGCTCGACCAGCGCGCGCGGACCATCGTCAAGGTCGCGACCGAGATCGTGAAGCAGCAGGACGGCTTCTTCCGTCACGGAGTCTCGCATCTGAAGCCGCTCACCCTGCGCCAGGTGGCGGAGGCGATCGGGATGCACGAATCGACGGTGAGCCGGGTCACCTCGAACAAATATCTCGCCTGCGAGCGCGGCCTGTTCGAGCTCAAATATTTCTTCACCAGCGGCATCCGAGCGATGGGCGCCGCCGCCGACAGTGGCGATTCGGTCTCGGCCGAAGCGGTGAAGAGCCAGATCCGCGCCCTGATCGCCGCCGAGGATTCGAACGCGATCCTCTCCGACGACCAGTTGGTCGACCTGCTCCGCGGCAAGGGCTTCGACATCGCCCGGCGGACGGTCGCCAAATATCGCGAGGCGCTTGGGATCGGCTCGTCGGTCCAAAGGCGGCGGCAGAAAGCGATCGGCGCCCGCGCGGCCTGACATGCCTCGTTCCCCGGCTTGCGCCGGGAGCGGACGTGCCTCGGAACGCGCCGAACCGTTCGCCGCAGGGCAGCAACCAAAGTCACGTCCGGCGGTTCTGCGCTCCAACGGGAATTGATGCGGGTGGGGCCGAAAGGAGCCCAGGCATGTTCCGGCGTATGATGGTTGCAGTCCTTCTTGCCGCGCCGAGCGCGGCGGCGATTGGACAAAGCGAGCAAGGCAGCGATTGGGCGATCGCGCAAATGCCCAATGGCTGCATGGTCGAAGCGGTTTCTCCCCAGGGCACGATGCTGACCATCTGGGGTTTCGCGGGCCGGCCCAAGCTCGCCTTCCTCCTCCAGAACAAGGGATGGGGCGCGCTGCAGGACGGCCGATCCTACCGGCTCAGCCTCGATTTCGTCGGCTCGCCGACCGCGATGCCGGTCGAAGCGACCGCGCGGCACGATATCGACAGCGACGGGCCCGGCCTGCTCTTCACCGTCCAGCCGGGCGGCGACGGGGCGCGGAATTTCCTCGACGCCTTCACCAGCGCCGAGGGGATGCGGATCAACCAGGACGGCCGCAGCGTCGACACCCTGCCGCTGGCCGGAAGCCGCCGCGCGATCACCGCGCTCGCCCAATGCCTGGCGGCGCGCTGGTCGTCCGCTGCGGCACGGCAGCCTGACCAGTCGGACGATACCGAGGCTCCGGCGGCCGGCACGACCATCTGACGCGGCCGCGAGCGACGAGCGGAGCGGCGGGCTTGCCGGGTGCGGGTCCGCCTTTCCCGAATGACGGACCGGACGGTGGCGATAGGTCCGTTTCGGGCGCTTTTCACGCTTGAGGCAAGGCTGGCGCCGGCATAAGTTCGTCACCGACCCGGAATGAACGGGGGCGATCCGAGGGATCGCCCGATGCCCAGATCAGCGTTCCGCCGCGTTCGGCGAAGTCGAGCATGAGTGAGGGGAGGCGGCCCGGCCAAGCCGGCCGCTCCTGCCGGAAGGGGGCGAGCATGAAGATCGTCGATTCATCCACGCGCAAATCCGCCTTGCTTGGCGTCCTGCTGTCGACCGCGCTCGCGGCGGCCGGGTGCAGCCGGTCCGCGCCGCCTCCTCCGGGGAATGGCGCCCAGCCGGCCGCGGCGGAGACCGGCGCCGCCGCGCCGCCGTCGGGCCCGTGCGGCGCCTCTCCGCCGACCGCGACTCCGACCCTCCCCGGCAGCCTCGGCGGGAGCCAGGCCGAAGTCGACTGCGCCGCCTGGCAGGCCTTCATCGCGCTCAACTGGAAAGCCGATCCGAACAATCCGGGCTATCCGGACAAGAAAGTCCCCTGGGCGAGCTTCGGAACGCCCGGAAGCATGGATCCCACGGTATGGGAAACCTATGTCGGCGCGGCCGCGGTCTTCGACGGCTCCGTCCCGCTCAAGGGCCTGTGGCAACGCAAGCGTCCCGCCGTCAAGATGCTCAGCCGGACCTCGAAGTTCGGGGATCTCGACCTCAGCGATATCGCCCAGGCGGGCAGCGGCGACCATTGGCTGACCAACCAGCGCGGCGACGTCACTTATTACGAGATCATGATGAACCGCGACGAGTTCGAGTTCATCACCACCCAGCCCGCCTTCGACCTGACCACGGCCAGCGGCCAGCTCAAATGCGCGATGCAGCCGGGCAAGGTCGTCTATGACGGGACGCCGCCGCCGCCGCCCAACCTTCCCAGGCGCGGCGGGCTCAGCATGCCGTCGGGCAATGCGAACGGCTGGAGCGACACCGATTGCACCGGCGCGCAGCATCAATGGGGCGACGGCGTCGGCGCGATGGAGATCAAGGCGGCCTGGACGCCGCTGCCGGCCGACCATAGCCTCGATTACCGCTACAAGACCGCGATCGCCCAGGTTCGCGACCCGGTCACGAAGACGATGCGCAAGGTGACGGTGGGCCTCGTCGGGCTCCACATCATCCGCAAGTCGATCGGCCGCCAGCAATGGGTGTGGGCGACCTTCGAGCAGATCGACAATTCGCCCGACGAAGCGCCCAATGGCGGGTTCGCGCCGCCGGTCCTGCCGCCCAATCCCAACCAGCGGCCGTCGCCGGGCTACACCTTCTTCAACCCGGCCTGCACGCCGCAAAAGGACCCGACCTATCGCTGCCAGCACAACCGGCCGCCGCGACCGTGCGGCACGGTCGGGATCGTCTGCGATCCCTATGACAAGCCGATGCAGATCACCCGGCTCAACCCGGTCGCCGATCCCGCCAACCAGGTCACCGCCCTGGTCTGGAAAATGCTGCCGGCCAAGTCCGTGTTCAATTATTACCGCCTGATCGGCGCCCAATGGCCGCAGGACGTGACCCTGATCGTCCCGGCGCAGCAGAGATTGCCGCTGCCCATGGGCAATCAGATGCCGAAGGGCACGGCCGGCGGGACCGGCCAGATCGTCGCCAATACGAGCCTCGAATCCTTCCAGCAGAGCGCCGCGTCCTGCATGGATTGCCACGCCAATTTCGCATCGATCGCACCCTTGCGGCTGAAGGCGACGATCGAGGCCAACGGCCTTCGCAAGGTGATGAAGGCGCGGGGGCTGCAGGGCCTGCAGCCTTATTCCTCCGATTATTCGTTCATCTTCCTCGCGGAGACGAAAAGGTAGGGGGATGACGGGATTGGGGCCGGGTGACGGAAGCGCTCAGACGTCCAGATTGGCGACGTTGAGCGCATTCTCCTGGATGAAGTCGCGGCGGGGCTCGACCACATCGCCCATCAGCCGGGTGAAGATCTCGTCGGCGACGTCGGCCTGGGCGACCTCGACCCTGAGAAGGGAACGGTTCTCGGGATCGAGGGTCGTTTCCCAGAGCTGCTCGGCATTCATCTCGCCGAGGCCCTTGTAGCGCTGGATGGCGAGGCCCTTGCGGCCGGCGGCGAGGATCGCCTCGAGCAATTCGGTCGGCCGGCGGACGAGCACGCCCCTGGGATCGGCCGCGCGCTGGACCGGCGCTTCCTCGTCCTCGGCCGCATCTTCGGGCTCGGCGATCGGGGCGGGCGTCGCGGCGCCCTTCAGCGGCACCAGCCGCGAGGAGGTCGCATAGGCCTGGGCCTGCTCGCCGGCGAGGCCGTGCAGCTTGCGCGCCTCGGCCGAGGCGACGAACTTGTGGTCGACGACATGATGGTCGGTGACCCCGCGCCACAGCCGGCGGAGGATATAGTCGCCGTCGGCGCCGAGCGCCCCGGTCCAGGCCGATTCCGCATCGCCCGCCTGCAGCCAGGCGGCGGCGCCGGCGATCGCCTCGGTCCGTCCCGCCTCGCGCAGATTGGGGTTGAGCGCGCCGGCCAGCGCCAGCGCCTCGATGATCGCGGGATCGTAGCGGCGCGGCACATAGCCCATCAGGCTTCGCATCCGCCGCGCATGCTCGGCGAGCTGGCGCAGATCCGCGTTGGAGCGCGGCCCTTCCGCAGTCTCCAGCACATGGCCCGAAACCCCCGCCTCGACGAGATAATCGTCGAGCTTGGCATCGTCCTTGAGATAGACTTCGGAGCGGCCCTTGGTGACCTTGTAGAGCGGCGGCTGGGCGATGAAGAGGTGGCCGCGCTCGATCAGCTCGGGCATCTGCCGGTAGAAGAAGGTCAGCAGCAAGGTGCGGATATGGGCGCCGTCGACGTCGGCGTCGGTCATGATCACGATCTTGTGGTAGCGCAATTTGTCGGCGCTGAAATCGTCGCGGCCGATGCCGGTGCCGAGCGCCTGGATCAGGGTGCCGACCTCCTTGGAGGAGAGCATCCGGTCGAAGCGGGCGCGCTCCACGTTCAATATCTTGCCCTTCAAGGGAAGGATCGCCTGGACCACGCGGTTGCGGCCCTGCTTGGCCGAGCCGCCGGCGCTGTCGCCCTCGACCAGGAACAATTCGCATTTGGCGGGATCGCGCTCCTGGCAATCGGCGAGCTTGCCCGGGAGCGAGGCGATTCCGAGCACCGACTTGCGGCTCGCCTCGCGCGCCTTGCGGGCGGCCTCGCGCGCGGCGGCGGCGTCGATGATCTTCTGGATGATCGTTCGCGAATGGCCGGGATTCTCCTCCAGCCATTCGGCCAATTTGTCGGCCATCAGGCTTTCGAGCGGCTGGCGTACCTCGCTGCTGACGAGCTTGTCCTTGGTCTGCGAGCTGAACTTGGGATCGGGCAGTTTGACCGAGACGATCGCCGTAAGCCCCTCGCGCATGTCGTCGCCGGTGAGGCTGACCTTCTCGCGCTTCATCATTCCGCTCTTGTCGGCATAGGCGTTGATCGTGCGGGTCAAGGCGGCGCGGAAGGCGGCGAGATGGGTTCCGCCGTCGCGCTGCGGGATGTTGTTGGTGAAGCAGAGGACCTGCTCGTAATAGGAATCGTTCCATTCGAGCGCCACCTCGATGCCGACATCGTCGCGCTGGCCGGTGACCGAGATCGGGTCCGGGATCAGCGCCGTCTTGGCGCGATCCAGATAGCGGACGAAGGCGGCGATGCCGCCCTCGTAGAACAGCTCCACCTCTTTCTCGTCCTCGTGGCGCGCGTCGGTCAGGACCAGCCGAACGCCGGAATTGAGGAAAGCGAGCTCGCGGAAACGATGCTCGAGACGATCCCAATCGAATTCTATGATCTTGAACGTCTCGGGCGAGGGCAGGAAGGTGACTTTCGTGCCCTTCCTGCCGTCGGGCGCCGGGCCGACGATCTTCAGCGGCGCCTCGGCGTCGCCGTGGCGGAAGCGCATCCAATGTTCCTCGCCGTCGCGCCAGATGGTCAGCTCCAGCCATTCGCTCAATGCGTTCACCACCGAGACTCCGACGCCGTGGAGGCCGCCCGACACCTTGTAGGCATTGTCGTCGGACGTATTCTCGAACTTCCCGCCGGCGTGGAGCTGGGTCATGATCACCTCGGCCGCCGAAACGCCTTCCTCGGGGTGGATTCCGGTCGGGATGCCGCGGCCATTGTCCTCGACCGAGACCGAGCCGTCGGGATTGAGGACGATGCGGATGAGGTCGCAATGACCGGCGAGCGCCTCGTCGATCGCATTGTCCGAGACCTCGAACACCATATGGTGGAGGCCCGATCCGTCGTCGGTGTCGCCGATATACATTCCGGGCCGCTTGCGGACCGCGTCGAGGCCCTTCAGCACCTTGATGGACTCGGCGCCGTAGCTGTTTTCGCTGGGGGATGTTGCCATGGACAGGATATAGCGATTGAAGGCCCTAAACCCAAGGAAAATGGCCGGATTCGAGCCGCTTTTTTCGGCGGTGCAGCATGGCCGCAACGGGAGGGAAAGAGGGATGAAAAGATGGTTCGTACTGGCGGTGGCGATGCTCGCCGCGCCCGCTTTGGCGCATGTGCCGCCGGCCGAGATCAATCCGGCAATCTACACCGATCCGCCGCACGATCCCGCCCATCCGGCGGGCATGGAGGTGCTGCATATTCCCTCGGGTGGCGTGAAGATCAACGGCGTCGCCTACACCGCCGCCGGCGCCCGTCCGCATCCGGTGCTGGTGCTGATGCACGGCCTTCCCGGCAACGAGAAGAATCTCGACCTCGCCCAGGCGGTGCGGCGGGCCGGCTGGACGGTGGTGACCTTCAACTATCGCGGCTCGTGGGGCAGCCCGGGCAGCTTCCGCTTCGCCGGCTGCCTCGAAGACGCGCGCGCCGTGCTCGCTTATCTTCGCGATCCCGCAAACGCCGCGCATCTCGGCGTCGATCCGCGCCGGATCGTCCTTGCCGGCCATTCCATGGGCGGCTGGGTGACGGCGATGACCGCCGAGCGCGACCCGGACCTCGCCGGCGCGATCCTGATCTCGGGCGCCAATATGGGCGGCAGGATGCGCAGCCGCGCCGACGCGGTGGCGCTGATGGCTGGCGATATGGAAAGCCTTGCCGGAGTCACCGCCGAATCGATGGCAGACGAGGCGCTCGCCCATCGTGCCGATTTCGACTGGGCGCCGGGCGCCGCCGGGCTGGCGCGGATGCCCTTGCTCGTCCTCACCGCGGACGACGGCCTCGCGCCCGGGGCCGACGCGCTCGCCGCCGCGGTCCGCGCCGCGCCGGGCAGCCGGGTGGCGAGCGTCCATGTCGCCACCGATCATCCCTGGTCCGGCGCGCGCATCCGGCTGGAGCAGGAGGTGATCGAGTGGCTGCAGGCGCTCCCGGCTCAGCGATAGTTGAAGCTGATGCTGATCCGGTCGCCCGATCCGGCGCCGCGGGCGGTGCCCGGCACCACTTCGTGGCGCAGCCAGCTTTCCCACAGGAAGAGGCTTCCCGGTTTCGGCTCGGCATAGACGAAGGTCCGCAATTCCTCCGGCGCGTCCGCCCGGCGCGGCGGCGCGGCCATCATCATCGGCAGGCGCGGATCCTCGAGCTTGAGCGCGCCCGAGCCCGGCGGGACGGCGACGTAGACCGTGCCGGAGACGATGGAGTGCGGGTGGATATGCGCGGAATGAAGGCCGCCAGGCTTCAGCACGTTGACCCAGAGGCTGTCGAGGCGAAGGCGGCGGCGGCCGAGATCGAAGGCGCAATCTTCGGCGAAGGCCGCGACATGGCGGTCGAGGCGCCGGACGAGCGCTGCGAAATGCGGGTCGCGGGCCGGCAGGTCGTCCAGCGAGGCGTAGGAGGTGTAGCCGCGATAATGATGGTCGCGCGACCAGCGGCGCCCGGCCGCGTCCTCGGCGGCGAGGGTGCGGCAGGACCGGTCGAGCTCAGCGAGGAATTGCGAATCGCCGAGCGCGGCTTCGTAGAAGAGGCTTGCGAAGAGCGGGCGGCTCGGCATTGCATTGCGCTAGCCGAGCCGCCCGCATCACTCAATCGCCGCCCTTGCCGCCGGAGACGATGAAGGGGAGCTGGCCGCCGCTGCCCATATAGGTCGGGAGCTGGCCGTTCCATTTCTCGATCGCCCGCTGGCGCAATATCTCGGGATTGGCGCGAAGCGCATCGCCCTCGATCTGCGAGGCCCTGGCCTTGCCCTCCGCCTCGGCGATCGCCGAATCGGCATTGGCCCTGACCGTGGCGACGTTGGCCTGGGCCGCGAGCGCCGCCTGCTCGTTCGCGATCTTGGTGTTGATCTG
>DASUHH010000081.1:0-135018 GCA_036273615.1 Allosphingosinicella sp.
TGCGCCGGAACGAGACCTGCAGCCCCTGGTCCTGCGTTCCGCCGATGCCGGTGACGATGAGCGCCCCTTCGGGCGGGAACATGTTGAGGTCTTCCCATGTGCCCTGGACCTTGAAACCCTCGCCGGTCGCATAGCCCGCCGTGCCCGAGAGCGAATGGGAGGGCCCGGCCACCTGGCGGACGCGGACGTTCACATAGTCGGTGCCGTCCGGCGCAGCCTCGCCGGTGCGGACCGGCTCGGCCGCGACGGTGCGGAACAGGCCGGTCGCGACCATCGCCTCGCGCAGATCGTCGACCTTGCGGCTGTCGTAAAGCTCGCCGCGCTTGAAGCGTGCGAGGATACCGACATGCTTCGCGTCGAAGGCGAGCCGGCCGTCGGTGGTGAAGCCGCCGAACAGCGCGCGCGGGCCGGGGTCGACCGGCAGCGTATAGTCGCCGATATGGGTGGCGGGATCGAGCAGCACGTCGCGCATGCCGACCGTGACGAACGGATAGCCCTGCTCCGGCAGACGCAGGCGGATATTGGCCTCGCCGGCCTCGACGTCGGCGGCGACGATCGGATCGCCGGTCTTGAGCGGCAGCGCCTTGCGGGCGAGATCGGGCGGGATTGTCTGCGTGCCGGTGACGACGATCGGACCGAAATCGTAGCGCGCGCCCGGCGCCGCCGCGACGGTGACTCGCAGCTGCCCCGGCTGGTTCGGAAGCTGCTCGACCGTCGCCACCGCGGTCGCGTCATAATAGCCTTCGGATCGGAGCAGCCGGATTGCGAGCTGCTCGTCCTGCCTGGCACGGGCGGAGACCTGGGCGCCGTTCGTCGCCTTGCCGTCGGCGTCGGCGAGCGCCGAGAGGCTGCGGAAGCGGCCGTCCAGCCCGACCTTGTCGAAACCCTCGGTGACGAGCTGGTAGCGGACCGGCTCGGGCGCGCTCTCGTCCGTCTTCCGGTTCGGGGCGACGGGCGGCGGGGTGACGTCGAAGCTGGAGAGCGGCGTCAGCGGCTGCTGCAGCTCGGGATCGGGCGGGATGTTGCTGGGGGGAAGCTGCCCGTCGGGAGCGACAGTCGGCGCGGGCGGCGCGGCCGGGCCCGCGGGCGGCGGCGCGGCGGTGCCGATCGGCGGGAGCGGCTTGCCGATCTCCGAATCGAGCGGCGGCAGCGCCTTCTGGAACTGGCTGTCGGGGACGATGGCGCCTTGATCGCCGCCCTGGCCCGGCGGTGCCGGGCTCTGCGGTGGGGCGGATTGGGCCTGGAGGGCGCAGGCCCAGGCAAGGGCGCCGCCGGCGATCGCTGTCTTCAAGATCGCCCCTTTGTCCAACCTGCGATGGCTCCCCGTCCCCTGAATGCTGAAAACGGCCTAAACCATGGAAATCCGGCTTTGTTCCGGAGGCGAAAAGGGCTGATCGGGCGGGTGGCCGCCGCCGCGAGCGCGGCGAAATTTGCGCGCGCGATCCGATTCGGTCAGGAGGCGGCCATGCCCGGCCCTCCTTCCGCCAATCCGCCTTCCGAGCGCCTGATGGATGCGCTCGCGGCGCGGCTCGGGCCACGCGGCCTCACCCGCGCAGAAGAGGAGATGGCCCCCTGGCTCACCGATTGGCGCGGTCGGCATCGCGGCAAGGCCGCCGCCCTGGTCTCGCCGGCCTCGCTCGAGGAGGTGCAGGCGGTCGTCGCCGCCTGTGCCGAAGAGAAAGTGGCGCTGGTGCCGCAGGGGGGCAATACGTCGATGGTCGCGGGCGCGACGCCGGACGGGTCGGGCGCGGCGCTGCTGCTGTCGCTCCGGCGCATGAACCGGATCCGCGCCGTCTCCGCCGAGGACAATGTGCTCGTCGCCGAAGCGGGCGCGATCCTCGCCAACGTCCACGAGGCCGCGCTGGCGATCGGCCGGCGTTTCCCACTGTCGCTCGGCGCCAGGGGGTCGGCGACGATCGGCGGCCTCGTCTCGACCAATGCGGGCGGGACGCAGGTGCTGCGCTTCGGGACGATGCGCCAGCTCGTGCTCGGGCTGGAGGCGGTCTTTCCCGACGGGTCGGTGCTCAACGACCTGTCGGCGCTTCGCAAGGACAATCGCGGCTACGATCCCAAGCAATGGCTGATCGGCGCGGAAGGGACGCTCGGAATCGTCACCGCCGCCAGCCTTCGCCTCGTCGCGGCGATCGGATCGCGCGGAATCGCCTGGATCGGCCTGAGCTCGCCTTCCGCCGCCTTGAAGCTGCTTCGCTTCCTCGAAGACCGGCTCGGGGAGGCGGTCGAGAGCTTCGAGCTCGTTCCCGCCATCGCGCTCGACCTCCTCCTCCGCCACGTCCCGGGGACGCGCGCGCCGCTGGATCGGCCCTGGCCCTGGAACGTCCTCGTCGAAACCGTGGCCCCCGCGGGCGGAGGGGACGCCGCGGAGCGGCTGGAGCAGGCGCTCGGCGAGGCTCTCGACGCCGGCCTGGCGGGCGATGCGATCCTCGCCGCGAGCGAATCGCAGGCGGAGGCTTTCTGGCGGCTTCGCGAATCGATCGCCGAGGCGGAGCGGGCGGAGGGGCCGGGCCTCAAGCACGACATTTCCGTGCCCGTCGCCACCATGCCCGCCTTCCTCGAATCCGAGGCGCCGGCGATCGAGGCGGCCTTTCCGGGCGTGCGGGTGATCGCCTTCGGCCATCTCGGCGACGGCAACATCCATTTCAACCTGATCGCGCCGCGCGAGGCCGGTCCTTCCTGGCTGCGGGATGTCGGCGCCGGGATCACCCGAAGCATCTACGACCGGGTCACCGCGGCCGGCGGCTCGATCTCGGCCGAGCATGGCATCGGCCAGAGCAAGCGCGACGCGCTCGCGCGCACCGCCGAGCCGGCCCGGATCGCGCTCCAGCGGCGGATCAAGGCGGCCCTCGATCCGTCCGGAATCATGAACCCGGGCAAGCTTTTGCCTTGACAGCATAGCGCGACGGGAGAAGCGGGGACGGGCCGCGACGCGCACCGTCAGGGGACAGCGGCATTTCGGCAAGAGTGAGCGTGGATGGGCCTGCTTCATACATTTTCATTGGGGTTTATCGGCGAGGCCGACGGCCCGCGCGGCAAGGCGGGCGCGCGCGCTTATGCGGTGGGGGACATTCACGGCCGTCTCGACCTGCTGGACGCGTTGCTGCGGCTGATCGAGGAGGATATGGCCGGGCGGCGGCCGAAGAAGACCTATATCGTCTTTCTCGGCGACCTGATCGACCGAGGCCCCGATTCCGCCGGCGTCGTCGAGCGGCTGCGCACCTGGCGCCCGCCGCACGGACGACCCCTCTTCCTCGCCGGCAACCATGAGGAGGTGCTGCTCCGGATCCTCGGCGGGGATGCCTCGATCCTGACCGACTGGCTGCGCTTCGGCGGCGCCGAATGCGCGCGCAGCTACGGGGTCGACGTCGATGCGCTGCGGCGGATGGAGGACGAGCCGGCGGTCGAGGCGATCCGCGCGCGGGTGCCGCGCGCGCACCGCGAGTTCCTGGCCAATTTCGCCGACACCTTCCGCTTCGGCGACTATCTCTTCGTCCATGCCGGAATCCGTCCCGGCCTTGCGATCGAGGACCAGGATCCGCACGACCTGCGCTGGATTCGCGATCCCTTCCTCGCCGACGCCAAGGAGCATGGCTTCGTCGTCGTCCACGGCCATACGATCGTGCCCGCCATGGAGGAGCGGCCCAACCGGATCGCGATCGACACCGGCGCCTATCGGAGCGGAATATTGACCGCCCTCGGCATCGAGGACGGTGCGCGATGGTCGCTTTCCACCCGCCCCGAACCGGGACTCGGCTGATGTGCCGGCCTTACCGTATTGATCTATATCATTGGAATCGAAGCAGTTTTGCCGGCGGAAAAGCAGCGATTTCCCGATTCCGGCTTGACCGGAGGAGCGCATCGGCTAAGCTTGCGGGCCTGAATTTTGCAAAATTTGGAATCGTCCGTGCCGCATTCTGAAAAGTCCGGCCAGGCGGGACCCGTGCCCGCTTCGCGCTTCATGTCGCCGCTTCGGCTGATCCTCTGCCTGGTGGCCGTCGCCCTGCTGGCGGGGTGCGCCGACACGCGCGGCGGATCGATCCCCTACAATCCGCAGGCTTTTCCGGCCCCCGATCCGGTCCAGGTCACGAAGCTCGAGGATGATTACAAGATCGCGCCGCTGGACACGTTGCACGTCAACGTCTTCCAGGTCACCGACCTGACCGGCGATTATGATGTCGACCTGACCGGCACCATCTCGATGCCGCTCATCGGCAGCGTCAAGGCCGTCGACCTGACGACGAAGCAGCTCGACGACGAGATCACGCACCGTCTCGCCGAGAAATATCTCCAGCATCCCGACGTCACCGTCGCCGTCAAATCGTCGAGCACGCGCAACGTGACCGTGACCGGGTCGGTGAAGGACGCCGGCGTCTTCCCGGTGACGGGGAGCCTGACCCTGATGCAGGTGATCGCGCTCGCCCACGGTCCCGACGACAATGCCAATCCGCGCCGCGTCGCCGTGTTCCGGAAGGTTCAGGGCCAACGCATGGCCGCGGCCTTCGATCTCACCAGCATCGGCCGCGGCCAGATGCAGGATCCGCCCATCTATGCCGGCGATGTCGTCGTCGTCGACGGCTCGAAGGTGAAGAACGCCTGGACCCATATCATCCAGTCGATCCCGATCCTCGCAATCTTCCATCCGCTCGGTATCTGACCCGGTTCGCACCAGAGCGTCCGGACCGATCTGAAAGGCAATTTCGCAACCCATGAGCAAGAACGACATCGAGCCCGCGGGCGCCCAGCCGGTCTGGCCGATCGTCCCGCACGGCGGCGGCGCGCTGGCGCTCCCGCAGGGCTGGGCTCCGCAGCCGTCCGCGGGTGGTCTCCTGCCCGGCGACCTCAATCTCGCGACCTTGTGGCGGATCGTTTCGGAATGGCGCTGGCTGATCCTGGGCGCCGTGGCCGTCGGCGTGGCCGGCGCGATCGTCATCACCTTCCTCACCACGCCGCTCTATCGCTCGCAGGTGATGCTCGAGATCAATCCGCCGACGGTCGAGCCGATCGACGAATCGAAGATCGTCAAGCAGCAATGGATCAGCGACCGCAGCTATCTTGCCACCGTCGTCGGCCTGCTGAAGAGCCGCTCGCTTGCCGAGCGCGTCGCCCAGGATCTGAACCTGACCTCCAATCCGGCCTTCGCGCCGACGCAGGCGGCTCCCGACAAGCGCTTGCAGGCCGCCACGGGCCGGCTGATGCAGGGCCTCAATGCCGAGCCGGTGGTCGAAAGCCGGCTGGTCAAGGTATCCTTCACATCCTCGTCGCCGTCGATCGCGTCACAGGTCGCCAACAGCTTCGCGGAAAATTTCATCAGCTCGGCGGTGGAGCGCCGCTTCGCGGCAAGCGCCTATGCACGCCGCTTCCTCGAACGCGAGCTCGCCAAGCACAAGACGGATCTGGAAAACTCCGAGCGGCAGCTCGTCGATTATGCGCAGCAGCAGGGGATCATCAACACCGGCGGCGGCGGCTCGGGCGGCGGGGATTCGAGCAAGGGCGGCGGTGGCGGCGGCAGCGACACCGATTCCCTCCAGGGACAATCGCTCGTCGCCCTCAACGGCGCGCTCGCCGACGCGCAGCAGCGGCGGATGATCGCCGAGCAGAATTACCGCAATTCGATGAAGGCGGTGAACACGGCCGACGTCAATTCGAGCACGCAGGCGCTCCGCCAGCAGCGCGCCACGCTCGAGGCCGATTACCAGTCGAAGCTGGCGACGTTCAAGCCGGACTATCCCGACATGGTCCGGCTGCGGACCAGCATCCAGGCCCTCGACCAGCAGATCCAGCGGGAGGCCGGAACGGTCGCGAGCGGCCAGAGCAACACCTTGCTGATCCAGTATCGGGCGGCGGCGGCGACCGAGCGTGAAATCCAGGGGAAGGTCGACGCGCTGAAGTCCCAGGTCCTGAACCTGCGCGCGCGCAGCATCCAGTACAACATCCTGCAGCGCGAGGTCGAAACGGCCCGGACGCAATATGAGAATCTGCTCTCGCGCTACAAGGACGTCGAAGTCGCCGGCGGGCTCGACAGCAGCGCGGTATCGATCGTCGACAAGGCCGAGCCGCCGAGCCTGCCGTTCAAGCCGAACCTGATCCTCAACCTGCTGATGGGTCTCGGTCTCGGCCTCGTCGCCGGGATCGGCGCGGCGCTCGCGCTCGAATTCCTGAACGACACGATCAAGACTCCGGACGACGTTCGCGACAAGCTTCATTTGCCCTCGCTCGGAGTCATCCCGATGAAGCGGGGCAACGAAGCGCTCGCCGAGGAGCTGAAGGACCAGTCGTCCGCCGTTTCGGAGGCCTATTTCTCGCTCCGGACCTCGCTTCAGTTCACGACCGACACCGGCGCGCCGAAAAGCCTGCTCATCACCAGCACGCGCGCCGCCGAAGGCAAATCGAGCACGACCCTCGCGCTGGCGCAGAATTTCGCCCGGCTCGGCAATCGGGTCCTGCTGGTCGACGGCGACCTGCGCAAGCCCGCCTTCGTCACCGGTCTCGAGCCCAATGAAGGCCTTTCGAAGCTGCTGACCAATCACGAGCCGCTCGACGAGCATATCCTCGACACGCAATATGAGAATCTCAGCCTGTTGCCCTGCGGTCCGTTGCCGCCGAACCCGGCCGAGCTGCTCGCCTCGCCGCGGCTGAAAGCGATCCTCGCCGATGCGCTCACCAAATATGACATGGTGATCGTCGACGGTCCGCCGGTGCTCGGCCTTGCCGACGCGCCTCTGCTCTCGGGCGTCTGCCGCGCCACCCTGCTCGTCGTCGAGAGCGGCCGGACCCGCACCAAGGCCGCGCTCGATGCCATCACGCGCCTTCGGGCCGCGGGAGGCAATATCGTCGGCGCCGCGCTCACCAAGTTCCGGGCGCGGGCGCATGGCTACGGCTACGGCTATGGCTACGGATACGAGCCTTACCGCTATGGCGGCGTGACTAGCCGCGAGCGCGAAATCAAGCTACTCGCACAGCGTGAGAGCTGACAGGGCAAGGCGAAGGCCGTATAAGGCAGGAATGCTGGTCCGGGCGGCGCTCGCCGTCCTGGTGGGGCTGTACGTCGCCTGGTGGGTCGTCAGGATCGGGGTTGTCGACGCCGAGGTCGACACTCGTCCCGATATCGCGGCGACGGTGGCGCCCGATCATCCGCGCGTCCGCATCGCCCTTGCCATGGCCTATTTCGACGCGCAGGGCGGCCGAGTCCCCGATGAATTCCGCCGCGACGCAATGGATGCGCTGGCGCAGGCCCCCCTCGCCGATCAGCCCTTTTTGCTGGCCGGCGTCGATGCGCTCGCCCATGGCGACAATCCCAAAGGGGAACGGCTGCTCGAAGAAGCACGGCGGCGCAACCCACGCCTTCGCATGGCGCGTCTGCTGCTGCTCGACCGCTATTTGCGCGACGGCCGCATCCCGCAGGCCGTGGCCGAGATCAAGGCGCTCGACAATCTGGTCGAAGGCGCGTCGGTTGCCCTGACCGCGGCGCTCGCGCAGATGACGCAGGATCCGGCCACGGCGCCGAAGATGGTGCCGTTGCTGAGCCGGCTGCCCAAGTTGCAGGAAGCGGTCCTCGAAAGCCTCGTGGCGTCCGGAGCCGATGAATCGGCGGTGCTGAACGTGGCGGGATCGACCGTCCGTTCCGGCGGTTCGGAGCTGTGGAAGTCCGCCCTGCTAGCCCGTTTGGTGAAGCAGGGCGCGCTGGTTCCGGCATTGGATCTGTGGAAGAGCTTCACCGGATACCGCGAAGGCCCCGACGGCAAAGGCATTTACGATCCCGACTTCGCCGGCCTGCCGGGACCCGCTCCTTTCAACTGGGATCTGGTCAGCGCGAGCATCGGCACTGCCGAACGCGGCCGCGGCCGCAACCTCCAGGTGGATTATTACGGACGCGACAATGGCGAGCTCGCGCGCCAGCTGCTGGTACTGCACCCGGGCCGCTATACCTTCTCGTTCAGGGCGAGCGGCGATGCCGCCGGCGAAGGCAGCCGTCTCGTCTGGACGATCGCCTGCGCGCCGGAAGACGGGCAGCTCTTGCAGCTTCCGCTGGCCGGCGTCGCCTCCGCGTCCAGGGATTTCATGGGGACCTTCACGATACCGGCGAGCGGTTGTCCGGCGCAATGGCTGAAGCTCGTCGGCACCGCCGGCGAGATCGGCACCACCCAGAGCGCCGCGATCAGCGGCCTCTCGCTCGCGGCGGAGAAGGGCGAATGAACCATTATCTTCGCCTTGGGCTCGTGCCTTCCTATCTGGTCCTGTGCCTCCTGCTCGGCGGCGCGAGCGCGGCCGGCTACTGGGCCAATATGGGGCTCCAGCTCGTGGCGATCCCGATCATCGTCTGGGCAGTCGCCGCTTCCCCGCCGCAGCCGATGTCCACGCCGGCACGGCATCTTATCGGCTTGCTGCTGCTGGCTTTGCTGGTCGTTGCCCTCCAGCTCGTTCCGTTGCCGCCGTCCTTGTGGACCGCGCTTCCCGGCCGGCAGCCGGTCATCGACGGGTTCCGGCTGGTCGGGCAGCCGCTGCCCTGGCTTCCGCTGTCGCTCGATCCCTATTGGACGATCTCATCGGTGCTCTGGCTGCTGCCGGCGACCGCCATCCTGCTGGGCATCGTCAGGCTCGGCGGCTTCCGCGCCTCATGGCTCGCCTGGGTGATTGCCGCGTTCACGATCGTCACCGTCGCGGTCGGCGCGCTGCAGATCGCCGGCGGCCCGGACTCGCCCTGGTACATATACGAAATCACCAATTACGGGACGACCACAGGCTTTTTCGCCAACGCCAACCATATGGCGACCCTGATGGTCGCGGCCATTCCGTTCCTCGCCGCCCTCTATCTCGCCGCGGTCGCCAAAGGCCGCTCCATGCAGAAATCGTCAGGCCTGTTCGTCGTGCTCGCCGGGACGCTGGTGGTGATCCTCGTCGGTATCGTCATCAACACGTCGCTTGCCGGCATCGGCCTTTCGGTGCCGGTGCTCGCAGCGAGCCTGCTGATGATCCTGGGCCGGCGCCGCAAGCTTCCGAAATGGACGCCTGCGATCGTCGCGCTGCTGATGCTCGGCTCGGTCGCGACCGTCTTTTCCGCGCCCTTCGCCAACAACCTCACCACCCAGGGCGAGAAGAGCAAGGAGGATTCGCGCTACAACAGCTTCACCAAGAGCCTCGCCGCGACGGCCGATTTCATGCCCTTGGGCTCGGGCATCGGAACCTTCCAGCAAATCTACCGGACGCACGAGGATCCGGCGGGGGTCGACCGCTTCTACATGAACCACGTCCATGGCGATTATATCGAGGTGGCGCTCGAGACCGGCGTCCCGGGCCTGCTCGTCGTCGCCCTGTTCCTGCTCTGGTGGGCAAGGCGCTGCATCCTTGTCTGGCGGGCCGAGGAGCCTGATTATTTCGCGCGGGCGGCGACGATCGCGTCGGCCGCGATCCTCGCCCATTCGATCGTCGACTATCCGCTTCGGACCGCGGCGATCAGCGCCATTTTCGCCATGTGCTGCGGCCTGATGGCGGAGCCGAGGGCGCGGACGCGTCGGAGCGATGCGGCGGAGGGCAAGAGGGGAAGGCACCTCGCCGCGGATTGAGATTCAGGCCGAGGCCTCCTCGATCGCCTTGAGGTAGAGCGCGGCGACGATTTTCTCGTCGAACGCGCGCTCGACCCGGGCCCGCCCCGCGCCGCCCCATTGTGCGCGGAGCCGGCCCGGCGCCCGGATCATCTCCATCATCGCCGCGGCCAGGCCTTCGGCGTCGCGGGCCGGACAGAGCAGGCCGTTGACGCCCGCCTCTACCGCATGGCGGCAGCCGGGGACGTCGGTCGCGATCAACGGCTTGGCCATGGCCGCCGCTTCCAGCAGGGTGCGCGGCAGGCCCTCCCGATAGGAAGGCAGGACCACGCAATCGGCCGCGGCGATGAACGGGCGAACGTCCTCGGCCTCGCCGAGATAATCGACGATCCCTTCCTCGACCCATGCCTCGACCGTGGTTCGGGGCACCGCGGTTCGGTTCTCCGCGTCGAGAAAGCCGAGCAGTTGGAAGCGCGCACCAGGAAGGGCGGCGCGGACGCGCCGCGCCGCCTCCACATATTCGCCGACGCCCTTGTCCCACAGCAGGCGGGCGATGAGCAGGAAGACGAAACCTTCTTTTTCAGGCTCATTCGGGACGGGCCGGAAGCGCTCGAGATCGATGCCGGAGCCGGGGAGCAGGCGCGCCTGTCGCGGATTCACCAGCTTTTCGCCAATGAAAAGGTCGCGATCCTCCTCGTTCTGGAAGAAGATCGTCTCCGAGCGGCGAAAGGCGATGCGGTAGAGGGTCGAGACGACGCGCGTCAGCAGCCCCATCCTGATGAAGGCGGTGCCCAGGCCCGATACATTGTTGATCACGCGGATGCCGAGTGCCTCCGCCGCGAGCGAGCCGTAGATGTTCGGCTTGGCGGTATAGCCGAGGAAGACGTCCGGCCGCAGCCGCCGCAGGATCCGCCAGTAGCGGACGAGGAGGCGAAGGTCGCCCAGCGGCGACAGCCCCTTCTTGTCCATCGCGATCGGCACATAAGGGATGCCGAGCGCCTGCAGCCGCGCGCTGTGCCGGTCCGGAGGGGCCAGCGCGATCACCTCATGCCCGGCCTCGCGAAGCGCGCGGATCAGGCCGAGACGGAAATTGACGATATTCCAGGCCGCGTTGATCGAGATGACGATCTTGGACATGGTCGCTATGAGGGACATCCGCCAGGCAGGACAGGCTCCGTCCGGCTGGACTGAAGCGGCATCGCCCCCTTATAGCCGCAAGCACTTGCTGTCGCCGCTTTTCTTCCCGGCGACGGACGAAGGAACGGATGCGTGCTGCCTTACTGGATCCTCTTCTCGCTGTTCGCCGCCGGGGCGGTGCAGTTCCGTCCGCTGCCCAATCGCGCCATCCAGGGCGGGCTGCTCTTCCTCATCCTGGCGACCGCGACGATGCTGATGGTCGGGCTTCGCTACCAGGTCGGCGCCGACTGGGACACGTATGACAACATCCTCGATGACATCACCCGAATGGATTTCTTCACCGGCATCTGGAACCAGGATCCGGCTTATGGAGCGCTGAACTGGCTGGCCGGGCGGGCGGGGCTCGGCATCTGGGCGGTGAACCTCGTCTGCGCCTTCCTGTTCACCTGGGGGCTCGTGCGCTTCGCCCGGCGCCAGCCGCATCCCTGGCTCGTGATCCTCGTCGCCATCCCCTATCTGATCATCGTCGCGGCGATGGGCTATACGAGGCAGGCGGTCGCGATCGGTTTCGTGCTGATGGCGCTGGCCGAATTCGACACCGTGTCGATCCCCCGCTTCCTGTTCTACATCTTCCTCGCCGCGACCTTCCACAAGACCGCCATCATCGTCCTGCCGATGGCCGCGCTGACGATCACCCGAGGCCGGATGCTCACCACGGCCGTCCTGCTCCTGTCCACGATCCTGCTTTATTATGTCTTCGTCCAGTCGTCGGTGGACAAGCTCATGACCAATTACGAGGGGTCGGACTACGATTCGCAGGGCGCGGGCATCCGCGTCGCGATGAACGTCGTCCCGGCTTTCATCTACCTTGTTTTCTGGAAGCGCTTCGGATTTGGCGGCCGTTCGCTCATGCTGTGGCGGAATTTCTCCTTTGCGGCGTTCCTTTCGGTCGCGCTGCTCATGCTGACGTCGTCCTCGACCGCCGTCGACCGGATGGCATTGTATCTGATCCCGCTCCAGCTCGCCGTGTTCGGCCGCCTGCCCTGGGTCCTTTCGGCGAACGGCATGATCAATCGAAGGATCATCCTCGTCCTGATCTTCTATTCCGCGGCGATCCAGTTCGTCTGGCTCAATTTCGCGAAGCATGCCCAATATTGGGTGCCTTACCACACGGTGCTCGCGCCGCCGCCGGCCTGACGAAGCCCGGATCAGCGACGGGCGCGCCTGGCTTGCAACCGCCTGAAGCCGGCCATCGGCGACAGCCGATCGCTGTAGAAATCGAAGGCCGCCCGGCCGCCGCCGAAATTGAGCGTATGCGGCCCGCGCAGCCCGCGGAAGCGGAGCTCGCCCACCGCCCGCTCGCGATAGGAATCCGGCGTCAGTTCCTCCACCTCGAAGACGATGATGCCGTCGCCATAATCGCTGCTGCCGTCCTGCCCAAGGCGGAACAGGCGTGTCCCGGCCTGGGCGAGGCCGCCCGCCATCCGGCCGCCCCGCGGCGAGATCAGGATCGGGCTGGCGGGATGCTCCGAATAGGGTCCCGCGGGCACATCGGCGACCCACAGGCGCAGAGCCGCGTCGCCGTCGGACGCGTCGTTTCCGAACAGATAGAGATGAGCCCCGCGGGCGAAGGGCGTCGGATCGATGATCCTGCGCGGACCGCCGAAATCGAGCGCCCCCGCAAGTGCGAGATCCGACCCTTCCAGCCGGTAGAGGCAGGCGTCCGACCATTCGCACATTTCGGGCATGACATAGGTCTCGCCCGCCCATTGGAAGGCCGCCGGATAGCTCATGTGACAACCGGGCCGGCTGAGCTTCGCGGCCCCGTTTTGGGAAAGGCTCAGCAACTCGCCGCCGCCGGTCCGCGCGCTCAAAGCCTCGACGAGCAATCCGTCGCCGGCGGGGCGGAAGAAGGGGTCGGCGAGAAAGACGTAGCCGGGCGGGGTCGGCTCGACCTGCCATCGGGACCGATCGCCGAGACGATCCCGGTCTTCGGTCCCGATGAGATCGCCCGGCCTGGCCGGGCAGGTGGCGACGGCCCATTTCTTGTGGACGAAGAGGCCGTAGCAGAAGCGGCTGACCGTCCTGACGAGAGCCCGCGCGACGAACCGCGCCACCGTGAAATTCGCGGGGAGTCGATAGGCCCGGCCGGTCGGTGCGATGTCGAGGGATTTGCCGGCCAGTGCGTTCCGGATCGCGGCCCCGAGGATCAGCGGCGAGTGGCGATAGGCTTCGACCAGGGTGCGGCGATAGGAATGGGCGTGGACCTTGGTCTCGGCAAAGGCGACGACGGCGCCGCCGTCGAGCCTGTTCGACAGGATCTGTACGATCTGCCCGAGAACCGGCGCGCCCCGCAGCATCTCGTAGAAGCCGGCCGGCCGGCCCCGGAAATGCCGTGGATCGCCATGATGGTAGGAAAGGATAGGCGGCGCGAGGACGGTGCGATCCGGCACCCTCAGAAGCGAAAGCCCGAACTTCAGCAGCACGTCCGGCGCGTCGCGGCTTATCTGCTCCAGCAGCGGCTCGGGCAGGCGCTGCCAGGCGCCTTCATGGTGGCTGTCGAAATCGTGGCATTCGACATGGGCAAAGCGGCTGTGATCGAGCGGCACCGGCCGAGTCATCGGATTGCGGATCGTGAACAGGTTGAGGAGATAATAGAGAGCGTTGGCGAGCCGGCGCCTGCCGGGACGGGTGTTGCGGCAATTGTAGACGACCAGTGCGACGTCCTCGCCGAGACCTTCGAGCGCGGCCGCCTGCCAGCGCGCAACTTCCATTCGGTCGACGAACAGGCCGATCTTCATTCACGATCCCTCGGCAGTGGCAAGCAGGAGCACGGCGCCATGAGATGGGTTGCCTAACGGCCGGCCCAAGGGCTAGACGTCCGGGCACCCTAAGGAGCCGAAGCTCCCGTAGCGGCAAAACACTCTCGGAGTCACCATGTGAGGGGCATCATCCTGGCCGGCGGCAGCGGCAGCCGGCTGTTTCCGGCGACCCTTGCGGTTTCGAAGCAGCTGCTCCCGATCTTCGACAAGCCGATGATCTATTATCCTCTTGGCGTGCTGATGCTCGCGGGGATCCGCGAGGTCCTGATCATCTCGACGCCCCAGGACCTGCCCCGGTTCGAGGCCCTGCTCGGCGACGGCAGCGCCTTCGGCATTCGCCTGTCCTATGCCGAGCAGGCGCAGCCCAACGGCCTTGCCGAGGCCTTCGTCATCGGTCGCGATTTCGTCGGCGACGGGCCGGCGGCGCTCATCCTCGGCGACAATATCTTCTACGGCGCGGGCCTTCCCGACCTCTGCCGCGAGGCGGCCGCGCGGGCGACGGGCGCGACCGTCTTCGCTTATGCGGTCGAGGATCCCCATCGCTACGGCGTCGTCTCCTTCGACCGCGACAGCGGCCGCGTCCTCACCATCGAGGAGAAGCCGGCCGAGCCCAAGTCGAACTGGGCGGTCACCGGCCTCTATTTCTACGACAATGACGTGCTCGACATCGCCGCCTCGATCCGCCCGTCGGCGCGCGGCGAGCTCGAGATCACCGACGTCAACCGTGCCTATCTGGAGCGCGGCGACCTCCACGTCACCCGCCTCGGCCGCGGCTATGCCTGGCTCGACACGGGCACCCATGAGAGCCTGCACGAAGCCTCGTCCTTCGTCCGGACCATCGAGCACCGCCAGGGGCTCAAGATCATGTGCCTCGAGGAGATCGCGCTCGAGCTCAACTATCTCGGGCCCGACGCCGTGCTGGAGCGGGCCGACGCGCTCGGCAAGACCCAATATGCCGCCTATCTGCGCCGGCGCGTGGCGGAGATCGCCGATGGTTGAGGTGCGTCCGCTCGGCCTCGACGGCGTGTTCGAGATCCGTCCGCCGCGCTTCGGAGACGAACGCGGCTTCTTCTCGGAAACCTACAGCGCGCCGGCTCTTGCCGAAGCGGGGATCGATATCGTCTTCGTCCAGGACAATCACAGCGTCTCGGCCGCGCGCGGCGTGCTTCGCGGCCTCCATTACCAGCTTCCCCCCTCCGCCCAGGACAAATTGGTACGGGTGACCCGGGGCTCGGTCTACGATGCCGTCGTCGACATCAGGCGGGGCTCGCCGACCTTCGGCCGCTGGGTCGGCCTCGTCCTTTCCGCCGAGCTCTGGAACCAGATCCTGGTCCCGAAGGGCTTCGCCCACGGCTTCGTGACGCTCGAGGAGGGTTGCGAGGTCCAGTATAAGGTGAGCGCCCCCTATGACCGCGCCGCCGATCGCGCGATCCGCTTCGACGACCCGGCGATCGCCATCCACTGGCCGGTCGAGGCCGGCCTCCTCACCCTCTCGCCCAAGGACGAGGCCGCGCCGCGCCTGGCAGAGGCCGATATCCCGGATTCCTGGTCGTGAGCGGCGACAGGCGCACGGTGATGGTGACCGGCGGAGCCGGCTTCATCGGCAGCGCCGTCTGCCGCCATCTCGTCGCGAAGGGCGGCTATCGCGTCGTCAACGTCGACAAGCTCACTTATTCGGGCAATCTCGACTCGCTGCGCGACGTGTCCGGCCATCCGGATTACGTTTTCCACCAGGCCGATATCGGCGACGAGGCCGGGATGCTCGCCATCCTCCGGCGCGAGAAGGTCGGCGCGATCATGCATCTCGCCGCGGAAAGCCATGTCGACCGCTCGATCGACGGCCCCGCCGTGTTCCTCGAAACCAATGTCGTCGGCACCTTCCGCCTGCTCGACGCCGCGCTTGCGCATTGGCGCGCGCTGGAAGGGGAGGAGAAAGCGCGCTTCCGCTTCCACCATATCTCGACCGACGAGGTGTTCGGCGACCTGCCCTTCGACGACAGCGTCTTCACCGAGGAGACGCGCTACGCCCCCTCCTCGCCTTATTCGGCGTCGAAGGCGGCGTCGGACCATCTCGTCCGTGCCTGGCACGAAACCTATGGCCTGCCGGTCGTCCTCTCCAATTGCTCGAACAATTACGGGCCTTATCATTTCCCCGAAAAGCTGATGCCGCTTATCATCCTGAACGGCCTCGAAGGGCGCGAGCTGCCGGTCTACGGCAAGGGCGAGAATGTCCGCGACTGGCTCCATGTCGAGGACCATGCCCGCGCGCTCGAGCGGGTGCTGACCGGGGGCCGGGTCGGCGAAAGCTACAATGTCGGCGGCCGGTCCGAGCGCACCAATCTCGAGGTGGTCGAGGCGATCTGCGACCTGCTCGATGCGCGGCGCCCGCTCGCCGACGGCCGGCCGCGCCGGGCGCTGATCCGTTTCGTCACCGACCGGCCCGGCCACGACCGCCGCTATGCGATCGATCCGGCGAAGATCGAGCGTGAGCTCGGCTGGCGCGCCGAGGAGACGTTCGAGAGCGGGCTCGAAAAGACCATCGACTGGTATCTCGCCAATGAATGGTGGTGGCGGCCGATCCGCGAGCAGAGATATTCGGGCAAGAGGCTCGGGACGGCGGCATGAAGATATTGGTGACCGGCCGGCACGGGCAGCTCGCCCGGAGCCTCGTCGAACGTTGCGCCTCGCATCCGGGGCTCGAGATCGTCGCGCTCGGCCGGCCGGTGCTCGACCTGGAAGCGCCGGAGACGATCGCGCCCGCCCTCGATGCGGTCGATGCGGACGTCATCGTCAATGCCGCGGCTTATACGGCGGTCGACAGAGCCGAGGATGAGCCCGATCGCGCCTGGGCGGTCAATGCCGAGGCGCCCGGCCTCCTCGCCGCCGCCGCCGCGGCCCGCGACATTCCGATCGTCCATCTGTCGACCGATTATGTGTTCGACGGCAGCGGCGACGGTGCGCGCGACGAGACTGCGCGGACCGGCCCGCTCGGCGTCTATGGCCGCTCGAAGCTGGCGGGGGAGGAGAAGGTGCGGGCCGCGACCCCGCGCCATGCGATCGTACGCACCGCCTGGGTCTACAGCCCGTTCGGAACGAACTTCGTCAAGACGATGATCGACGTCGCCAGGACCCGCGACGCGCTCGCCGTCGTCTCCGATCAGCACGGCAACCCCACATCCGCGCTCGATCTCGCGGACGGGCTCCTCGACCTGCTCGAGCGATGGAACGAGGGTGCCGGCGACGGCGGGACCTATCATCTCGCCGGGACGGGCGACGCGAGCTGGTTCGAGCTGGCGTGCGAGGTCTTCGCCCAATGCCGCAAGCATGGCCTTCCGGCCGCCGACGTCCGACCCATCGCCACCGCCGACTGGCCGACGCGCGCGGTCCGTCCGGCCAATTCGCGGCTCGACAGCGGCAGGTTCGAGCGCGATTTCGGCTTCCGCATGCCCGACTGGCGGGCGTCGGTGGCAGCGACGGTCGAGCGGCTCGCCGGCGGAGGCCGGGACGGCGTGCCGTGAAACCGCGCATTCTCTACATCAGCTATGACGGGATGCTGGAGCCGCTCGGCCAGTCGCAGGTCCTCGCCTATCTCGAGCAGCTGGCGGGCGATTGCGACATCCGTCTGATGAGCTTCGAGAAGAAGGCGGATTGGCGCGACCGGGCGCGCCGCGACGCTCTCCGCGCGCGGTTGCGGAACGCCGGAATCGCCTGGCTGCCCCTGCGCTATCACAAGGCGCCGAGCGCGCCCGCCACCGCCTGGGATATTGCGGTGGGAAGCGCCGTCGCCTCGTGGCAGATTCTGCGCCACCGCATCCGCGTGGTCCATGCGCGCAGCTACGTTCCGGGGGTGATGGCGCTCGCCGCCAAGAGGCTTACCGGCGCCCGTTTCCTCTTCGACATGCGCGGCTTCTGGGCCGACGAACGGATCGACGGCGGGCTGTGGCCGCGCGAGGGGCGGCTCTACCGCGCCGCCAAGGGGATCGAGCGGCGCCTCCTCGCCGGCGCCGACCATATCGTGACTCTGACCGAGGCCTCGGTCGCCGAGATCGACCACCTGCCGGGCAAGAGTCCGGCGACGCCGGTGACGATCATCACCACCTGCGCGAACCTCGATCGCTTCCGGCCGCCGGCCGAGCGCGCCACCCGCCCTTTCGTGCTCGGCTATGTCGGCTCGGTCGGCACCTGGTATCTGTTCGACGAGGCGCTGACCTGCTTCGAGAAGCTCCGCGCGCGCGAGCCCGACGCGCGCCTGCTCATCGTCAACCGCAACGAGCAGGCCTTCATCCGCGAACGTCTTGCCGCGCGCGGAATCGATCCGGCCGCCGTGGAGCTGCTGTCGGCCGAGCATGGCGAGGTGCCGGCCCTCGTCGGGCGGATGACCGCCGGTCTCGCCATCATCAAGCCGGTCTTCTCGAAGATCGCCAGCGCGCCGACCAAGCTCGCCGAATATCTCGCCTGCGGCGTTCCCTGTCTCGGCAACAGGCGGGTCGGCGACGTCGAGGCGATCCTCGAGGGCGAGCGGATCGGAATCGCCATCGGCGATCTTTCGGATGCCGGCCTTGAAGCCGCGGTCGACCGTCTCATCCCGCTCGCCCGCGAGGCGGGCGTGGCGGCGCGTTGCCGCGCGGCGGCCGAGCGTTATTTCTCGCTCGCCGCCGGCGTCGCCGCCTATGCCGGAATCTATCGAAGGCTCAGCGGAGGACCGGAATGACATCGCCCCCCCGGCCGCCACGGCGGCCGATGATGCTCGTCATCTGCCCGTTTCCGGTCGGCGTCGCCGCCGGCCAGCGCCTGAAATACGAGCAATATTTCGATGACTGGCGCGACATGGGGTTCGACATCGTCGTCTCGCCCTACATGGACAAGGCCATGTGGTCGGTCGCTTATCAGCCAGGCCATTATGCCGGGAAGATCCTCGGCCTGCTGCGCGGCCACCTGCGCCGCATCCGCGACCTGTTCCGCATTCATCGTTACGATCTGACCTACATCCATATGTGGGTGACGCCGGTCGGCACCTCGGTCTTCGAGCGGCTGGTCCGGCGGCTCAGCAAGCGCATCGTCTTCGACGTCGAGGACAATGTCCTCGTCGGCCAGAAATTGCCGAAGGGCGACAATCCCAATCGGCTCGCCAAATTGTTCAAGGGGACCGGCAAGGCGCGCTTCATGATCGCCGAGGCCGACCATGTCGTCACCAGCTCGCCGTCGCTCAACGACGAATGCCTCGCGATGAACCGGCAGCGGGCCTGCACCTATATCTCCTCGTCGATGGATTGCGACCGCTTCGTGCCGGTGAACCGCGACGGTGGCACCGAAGACGTCACGATCGGCTGGACCGGTACGCACAGCACGAAGATGTTCCTCGACCTGCTTCGCGGCGTCTTCCAGCGTCTCGCCGAGCGGGTCCGTTTCCGCCTGAGGGTGATCGGCAATTTCGACTGGTCGCTCGACGGAGTCGATCTGGAGGTCGTCCGCTGGTCGCCGGAGCGCGAGGTCGAGGACCTCCAGGCCCTGGACATCGGCGTCTATCCGCTGACGTTCGACGATTGGGTGGGCGGCAAGAGCGGCCTCAAGGCCATCCAATATATGACCCTGGGCCTTCCGACGGTCGCGACCAATGTCGGGACGACGCCGCGGATCATCCGCGACGGGGAGAATGGCGTCCTCGTCACGACCGAGGACGAATGGGTCGATGCGCTGGAGCGGCTGGTCCGGGACCCGGCGCTGCGCCGGCGCCTCGGCGAAGCGGCGCGGCGCGACGCCGTTGCAAAATATTCCACAACGGCCATAGCCGCCGATTATCGCCATGTGCTGGCCGACGTAATGGGATGGAGTGAATGAGCGAAAGGAAGAGAATCTATATCGCCGGTTGCGGGGGCATGCTGGGCGAGGCGTTCCATCGGATCTTCTCCGAGCGCTTCGACCTCAAATGCACGGATATCGACGTCAACGATTCGTGGCTCTCCTACCTCGATTTCCGGGATCTCGACGCCTATCGCGCCGACGTGAACGGCTTCCGGCCGGACTATCTCTTCCACCTCGGCGCCCACACCAGCCTCGAATATTGCGAGGAGCATCCCGACGAGGCTTATGCGACCAACACGCTGGCGGTGGAGAATGCGGTTCACATCGCCAACGCGCTCGACATCCCGCTCCTCTACATCAGCACCGCCGGCATCTTCGACGGCGCCCAGGAAACCTATGACGATTGGGACGAGCCGAACCCGCTCGGCCATTATGCGCGAAGCAAGTTCGCCGGCGAGAAATATGTCGCCGCCAATGCCCGGCGCTACCTGGTCTGCCGCGCCGGCTGGATGATGGGCGGCGGTCCCCGCAAGGACAAGAAGTTCATCCAGAAATTGATGAAGCAGCTGAAGGCGGGGCGCGAGGAGCTGTTCGTGGTCGACGACAAGCTCGGCACGCCGACCTATACGCGCGATTTCGCCCGCAACGTCGCCCTGCTCGTCGAGCGCGAGCTCTGGGGCGTCTACAACATGGTCTGTCCGGGCATGACCAGCCGACTCGAGGTCGCGCTTTATCTGGTCGAGGCGCTGGGGCTGGCCGAGCGGGTGAAGGTCACGCCGGTCTCATCCGATTTCTTCGCCCAGGAATATTTCGCGGCGCGCCCCGCATCGGAGCGGCTGATCACGGCCAAGCTCGACCTGCGGAACATCAACATCATGCGCGACTGGCGGATCTGCCTCAACGAATATCTCGCCGAATTCTACTCGGATTATCTCGCCGGAGCCGACTGAAGCCGAGCATGCGCAGATCGGGGGTCCTTCCATGACGTCTTACCGTTTCGAACGGGTCGATCGCTGCAACATGTGCGGAGCTTCTCCGGAGGCGTTCCGGCTGCTGGGCCTCAGGATGAATCGCTCGCAGGGGCTCCGCCCCAAGGCGGCGGACGGAATCGCCGTCTCGGTCAAGAAGTGCCGCGCGTGCGCGCTGGTTTTCGCGGACCCCCAGCCGATTCCGGCCCGGATCGAGGATCATTACGGGATTCCGCCCGAGGATTATTGGACCGAGGCCCAATTCAGGATCGAGGACGGCTATTTCGCGACCGAGACGGCCGCTGCGAAGCGCCTGCTCCAGGGCCGCCCGGCGCCCGAGGCCCTCGATATCGGAGCGGGGCTCGGGAAGGTGATGGTCGTTCTCGGCCGCGCGGGTTTCGATGTCTCCGGGATCGAGCCGTCCGCGCCATTCCGGGACCGGGCGATCCAGGCCCATGGCATCGATCCCGGCCGCCTCCTCCACGCGACCATCGAGGAGGCTGAGTTTCCCGCGGGGAAATTCGATTTCATCACCTTCGGCGCGGTGCTCGAGCATCTCTACGATCCTGCCGCAGCCATCGAGAAATGCCTGAAATGGCTGAAGCCGGGCGGGGTCGTCCACGCCGAGGTGCCCTCTTCCGCCCACCTGATATCGAGGCTGATCAATCGTTACTACAGGCTCAGGGGAACGAACTTCGTGACCAATCTGAGCCCGATGCACGTGCCCTTCCATCTCTACGAATTCGGCCTCTCCTCGTTCGAGAAGCACGGGGGCCGCGCCGGCTATGAGATCGCCGATCGTCGGTTCAGCGTCTGCACGATCTACCATTTCCCGGCGATCACCCATAAGCCGCTCCATTGGTGGATGGAGCGTCGTCGATCGGGGATGCAGCTGACCGTCTATCTCCGGAAATCCGGCGCCGCCTGATTTCGTTGCGAACGCGATCCGGGGAAGGATCGCGACCCTATCGTTCGCCGTCCAGGAGGCGGATGACCTTGGCCGGAACCCCGGCGGCGACGCTGTTCGCCGGCACGTCCCTGGTGACCACGGCATTTGCTCCGATCACGGCGCCGTCGCCGATCGAGACGCCGCGCGTGATCGTCGCCTTGGCGCCGATCCAGACCCGGTCCCCGATCACGATCGGCGCGGTCCGGAATTCCTCGCCTTTCCTCAGCACGTCATGGTCCTGATCGCGGATCGTGACATATTCGGCGATCAGCACGTCCGAACCGATCGATATCCTCTCCTGCGCGGCAATGATCGTACCCTGACCGCAGAAGGCGCGGGGACCGATATCGATGGTGCCGAACCGCGCGACGATCGCGACACCGCCGCCCAGGAAGCCGTCGGGCCCGATCGACAATCGGGCGCCGTCCGTGACGAGGATGCGAACGCCGCGATCGAATATCACCGCGCGGGGCCAGGCCATTCCGGGATATTTCGCATAAGCCCAGGCACGGCGCGCCAGCGAGCCGAGCGCACCGGACCATGACGAGATCCGCCTCAAGCCGCCTGCGACGAGCTGCATCATGGCTTTCCGAAGCGCGGCGCTTCCGGAGCCTGTCCAGGCATCGAGCTCCGCGACCTCATGAAAGCAGCCCCCTCTTCGAACTTCTCCGGCGACCTTCGAGGTTCGCCCGCCGCGAAACGTTATGGCATCACACGCCCCGATATGCGAGGAGCACCGGGTCAGCGGATCGGCGTCGTCGCCCTATTGCCCCCATGCAGGTCCCCTGTCTAGGAGCGGTTGGTGGCGTCACCGAGGGGAATTCACCAGGGATCGTGCGATCGGGTCGGGAGGCGGACGCGTCGATCGGCGGCGCCGTTCCGGCCGTCAACGGGGCCGGTTCCGGCCCGGCCGCCGATCCGATCCATGGTCCCGGCGCGATCTTGACCGGCGCGCGCGGGATCGGGCCGGCGCGGCCGGGACAAGGGCGACCGCGGATCGCCTTGCTGCTTCCGAACCTGACGGGCGGAGGCGCGGAGGCGGTCAACCTGACGCTCATCCGCGAATTCATTGCCCGCGGCCATAAGGTCGACCTGGTGCTCGCCAGAGCCACCGGCGCGCTTCTCGACAGGATCCCGCCGGAGGTCCGGCTCGTCGATCTCTCGACGCCGAGATTGGTCCGCGCGCTTCCCGCGATCCGCCGATATCTGCGGCGGGAACGCCCCGATGCCATGCTCGTCGGCCTGTGGCCGCTGACCGTCATCGCGGTCGCGGCCAAGCTGCTGTCCGGCGTCAGGACCCGCATCGTCGTCTGCGACCACAACATCCTGTCGATGAGCCCCGACGCGCAGGGATGGCTGAGGCGGACATTGATGACGACGGCACTCGCCTTTTTCTACCGGCGCGCCGACGCGCGCGTGGCGGTCTCGGCGGCGGCGGCCCGCGACCTGGCGCGGCTGGCGCTGTTGCCGAAGGAGCGGTTCGCGATCATCCACAACCCGATCCCACCGCCGGCGGACGCGGGGCCGTCGGCCCGGCCGGCCGGCTTCTGGCCCGACGCCGCCGGGCCGCGCATCCTGACGGTCGGAAATCTCAAGGCACCGAAAAATCATGCGCTTCTCCTTCGCGCTTTCGCGCGGCTCGCGGAGCAGCGGCCGGCGGTTCTCGCCATCCTTGGCGAAGGGCCGCTGCGGCGCGCGCTGGAGCAGATGGTACGGGAGCTCGGTGTGGCGGATCGGGTCAGCCTGCCCGGCTTTTGCGACGATCCCGCACCGGCCTACCGGTCCGCCGATCTGTTCGTCCTGAGCTCGAGCAGCGAGGGCTTCGGGAATGTCCTCGTCGAGGCGCTCGCTGCAGGGCTTCCGGTGGTGAGCACCGATTGCCCGGGCGGGCCGGCGGAGATTCTCGACGGCGGCCGCTACGGCGACCTGGTGCCCTGCGACGATCCGGACGCGCTTGCGGACGGCATGGCGCGCGCGCTCGATGCGCCCCGCGACACGGCAAGGCTGCGCGCGCGCGCGCGGGATTTCGTCCCGTCCGCAGCGGCGGATTCCTATCTTCGCCTGCTGCTTGGAAGCGATTCGGTGCGCTGACCGAGCGGGCCGATCTCAGATCGGCGCCAGCGACGATTCGAACCCGGCGAGGCCGTCGAGCACCTCCTGGCGGCACACCAGCATGTTGCGGGAAGCGTCGCCGGTCTCGTCCGCATCGGACGCGTCGCTCTCCTCGGCAATGGCGCGGAATTGGTAGTCCAGGCCGTCGAGGACCGTCTTCACGCCGTCCAGATGCTCGCCGTCCAGCACCTCGATGAGCATGGTCGGCCGGTGCGCGCGCAGCATGTTCTCCATGCCTCTCAATGCGGCCGGCTCGTGGCGCTCGACATCCATCTTCATCAGGTCCAGCCGTGCGAAGCCGCAACGCTCGAAGACATGGTCGAGACGCTCGACCTCGACCTCGACCTCGACCGTGCCCGCGCCGAGCATGGTCGCTTCGAGCGAAGCGGAATATTGATGCTCGGTCGGCAGGTCGTAGAATTTGGCGATTCCCGCCTTGTCCGATGCCGCGACCTCGACGGGCCGGATCGCGAAGCCGTTGATCTCGATATTCCGGCGGAGCTTCTCGAAGACGCGGTGGGACGGCTCGACCGCGACGATCCTCGCATCGGGCCTCAGCGCCTGGGCGGCGAGGGCGAAGACCCCGGTATTCGCGCCGACGTCGGCAATGAACTCGGACCGTTCGGCAAGCGCGCGCCAGACTCGAAGCGACGTGCCCTCCCAGCCGCGGCCATAGCCCCGCCAGAACAGGTCGTTCTCGATCTTGCTGCCGAAGCTCTCGATGCGGAAGCAGGCGCCCGGCGCGACCTCGACGGTGAACACGCCCTTGAAATAGAGATGGCGGAAGATCCTCTTGGGCGGAGTCCAGACGCTCCGGATCAATTTGTAGGGAGCCGGATGAACGGCCAGCGCCTTCTGGATCGACTTCAGCATTCAAAGGACTCCCGCTTGATGAGCAATGCCGGGGCGGACCGCGCCGTCATTCCACGGCCCCCGGCCCGAACGGATCGGTGCGTCGGCCGCGGTCCGCGCCGCCGGCCGGCCGCGGCAGGACCGACGTGTCGATGCCGACGAGCTTCCATGCATCGACCCATGTGAGGACGTTCCAGACGAGCAGCGACAGGGTCGTCGCCCAGGCCGCCCCGACATTCCCCCAGCGCGGCGCCAGGGCGGCGAGCGCGACGACGTTGACGACCAGGCCGATGATCATCGCGCGCGTGGTGCGGCGTTCGTGACCGGTCATGTCGAGCAAGGTGCTGTTGAGCCCGAAGGCGGCGCTGATCAGCTGGCCGAAGCAGAGGATGTCGAGCGCGGTCGCCGCCGGACCATATTCGCCGCCGAAGAAGAAGATGAGCAGGAATCGGCCGGCCAGGAAGAGCGGGAGGGCCAATGCCAGCACGCCGATGGTCATGGCCCATGCCGAATGGGTGTTGAGCTTCTGGAGCCGGACCGTGTCGCCCTCGGCATGAAGGCTGGCCAGAAGGGCGTTCGTCACGCTGGTGATCAAGGCGATCGGAATGGCGATCATCGTCGCGGTGGATGCGGCGATCCGGAACAGGCCGACCTCCGACGGGCTGTTCAGGACACCCATCATCACGACCCCGAGCTGCGCCTGGAGGATGCGCATGCCGTCGGTGAGCGCCATCGGGACGGTCGCGCTCAACCACGCGCGGCCCTGGACGACGGACGTGCGGCGGCCCGGCTTCGGCAGACGGGATTTCAGCCAATAGGCGGTCAGGATCAGCGCAAGGGCGGCGGTGATCGCGTTCAGCGCCATCGCGCCGCCGGGGCCGGCCTTCGGGGCCAGCCAGAACAGGAGCGCAAGGCAGGCGGAGAAGAACAGGGGGCGAAGGAAATAGATACCGGCCTGGCCGAGCACGACATTGTGCAGCCCCTGCAGCGCCGCGCCCTCGATCTTTCCGACCGCGACCAGCGGAATGACCGGAATGCCCCAGAGCAGCGCCACGACGAGCCCCGGCTCCAGCCGGTGTCGGAACAGCACGGCCGCGCAGGCGATGAAGACGGCCGCCAGGACCGAAAGGCCGAGCGACACCCGGTTGGCCCAGCCGATCACCCCGAGCAAGGACGGAAAATCCTTGCGGACGGCCGCGGCCGCCACTTCGCGCATGACCAGCTTGGGCAGGCCGAATTCGCCCGGCACGCTTGCCAGCGTCACGACGGCGATGGCCAGCCCGTACAGGCCGTAGCCGGCCAGCCCGAGCCCGCGCGCGAGCTGCACCCCGACCAGGAAGCTGACGGCCATGCCGCCGATCTGCAGCACGCCGCTTCCCGTCACCGCGCGGATCATGAACGGGCCCAGGCCCTCGCCGCGCGCATAATGGAACAGCCTTGCCAGGCGGTCGCGGATCGGAATGGAGCTCACCTTCCCTGCGGCTGGAATCATTGGTTTCAGGGGTGGATTCCCCGCTGCGGCTTAGCCGTGGGAAGGGGGCGGGTCCACCGCGGCTCGCGCCCTTCCGTCGATCGGCGCCGGGGAAGGCGCTACCAGTCCGTGCCGCCGAGCTGGACGTTCCGAAGCGTCTTGCCGTTGAGGATCAACGTGCCGATGACATGCGTGCCGTAGAGGTCGACCTTGCCGTTGATGACGGACGTGCCGAGATATTTGCCCTTGGGATAGCCGATGACCGGCGCCGCCTGGGACATGCGGCAATCCTGATAGATCGCCTTCCAGCTCCACGGGAGCAGCCCGCCATGAGTCATGTTGAACGAGCAGCGCACGAATCGCGCATTCATGCTGCTGGACAGATCGGCGATCGGGCTGTTCTTCCGGCCGGCGAGATAGATCTGGCCGGTCGGGGAAAGCGCCGGGTCGTCCAGCCAGACGCAATCGTGGAATTGGGCGGCCCGCTCCGGATCCTTGTCGCCATAAGCGTGGACCATCGCGCCGATGAAGCGGCAGCTCTGGAAGTGGAAATGGGGCTTGAGCGGCCAGGCCGACCATGCCGTCGTACCGATGAAGGTGCAGGCGACGAAGCTTGCCGTGTCGCTGTCGCCGCTGTCGGCAAGCATGCCGACGCCACGGCAGTCCGAGAATTCGCAGGCGTGGAAGGTCAGCCGGCGAATCTTCTTGTTCTTCTCCGCCTCGATGTCGATGCCCGCGCCCGGCGGGCTGAATACCGGCCCCCGGCCGATATGCCTGAACCGGCAATTCTCGAAAGAATAGCCGCGCCCGCCGACGAGGCTGCACCCCTGGCGCCCATTATATTCGGAGCGGACATTCTCGATCCGCCGCGGCACGTTAATGTCCTCGTCGACCCCGTCGATATAGAGCCCGTCCATCGCGTGATGGTGCGTATAGAGGTTGCGGACCAGCTCGGGGCCGCGATTTTCGAACAAGGCGAGGCCGTCGGCGGGGATCTGGGTGCCGATGTCCCCGTAGCGGCCGCCGAGACGCAGCGATCCGACATTGCCGTCGAGCTCCAGATCGTACACCTCGACCCGGCCCGCGCATTTCTCGATCTTGATCATGATCTGATAAGGCGACGCCAGCTCTCCGCGTCCGCGATAGGGCATGGGATGGTTGGTGGCCTCGCCGGTGTCCGCGTCGAACGTGCCGTAGCGCAGACCGGGAGCGCATTTGAGCGTCGCGCCGTTCCCGCGAAGCACGAGATCGCCCGTGCAGCCGAGGAAATGGAGAATCTCGTCCGGCATCAGCGAATACATCACGATCTTCGCGGGCCGCGATTGCCGCCCGACGACATAGGTCGTCCGGCGGAAGAGGATCTCGCCGCCCCCGGCCTCGTTCACCGCTTTCGCCAGGGCCTGGAAGGCGAGGGTGTCGTTGGTGCGGCCGTCCCCTTTCGCTCCGAACATCTCGGGGGTGAAGCGCCGCAGCGCGCGGATATCGGCGGCCCCGACGGCATAAGGCGCCAGAGCGAGGGCCGAGCCGAATCCGAGAAAAAAGGATCTTCGCCGCACGGCGAGGCCCTGGATCGCGGGCCCTGAACCGGGGCTGACTCGCCGCGCCGCGGCCTCGCGCGGAATCCGGCCCCGGCCGCACATTGGGATTTTGTAAGACTGCCGCAATTGCAGCGTAAGACACCGCGCTCTACCTTCATCCTGCTGGAGGAAAAGCCGATGGCGGGGGGGGGGGCCGTCGGTTGCTTGTCCACCAGTGACCAGGACGAAACGGGGCCGATTCGCCGGGTGATTTTCTCACGTGGTTTCCGCTGGTCAGTGGGCTGGCGAGCGGTATAGGAGCGCGCTCATGTGTGGCATCGTGGGCCTCCTCACCACCGGCAAAGTCGATGAAAACGTCATCCGGCGAATGATCCGGCCGCTCGCTCATCGCGGGCCGGACGACGAAGGCGTGTGGACGGACCCCGAGGCGGGCATCGGCTTCGGCCATCGCCGGCTCTCGATCGTCGATCTTTCGCCGCTCGGCCACCAGCCGATGGTGTCGGCCGACGGGCGATGGGTGCTCAGCTACAATGGCGAGACCTACAATCATGCGGCGCTCCGCAACGAGCTGGACGCGGCCAAGAGCGGGATCGCCTGGCGCGGCCATTCGGATACCGAGACCTTGGTCGAATGCATCGCCGCCTGGGGGCTGGAAGCGACGCTCGCCAGGACCATCGGCATGTTCGCGCTCTCTTTGTGGGATCGCCGCGAGCAGAGGCTGCATCTTGCCCGCGACCGGTTCGGCGAGAAGCCGCTTTATTATGGCTGGGCTGGCGGCGCCTTCGTCTTCGCCTCGGAGCTGAAGGCGATCCGCCAGCGCGCCGGCTTCGACAATCCGGTCAGCCGCACCGCGCTCGCGCTCTATGCGGCGCGCAATTACGTGCCGGCGCCGTTCTCCATCTACGAGGGTCTCTACAAGCTGGAGCCGGGCTGCATCCTCACTCTGCCGCGGGCCTCGGCGGCCGCCCCCCGCTCGGAGCCGCCCGAGGAGGGACGGAGCGACGGCGGCGTCGCGCTCCGCCGCTATTGGTCCTATCGCGACGTCGTCCGCCGCGGCCTCGCCGATCCGGTCAAGGACGAGGAGGAGGCGCTCGAGCGGCTCGAGCGGGCGCTCGCGGAGGCGATCAAGGGTCAGGCCGTCGCCGATGTGCCGGTCGGCGCCTTCCTCTCCGGCGGCATCGATTCATCGACGGTGGTTGCCCTCTACCAGAAATATTCCCCGATTCCGGTGCGCACCTTCTCGATCGGCTTCGAGGAAGCGGGATATGACGAGGCCCGATATGCCGAGGCCGTCGCCAGGCATCTCGGCACGGTCCACAACGAGCGCTACGTGACGGTGAAGGAGACGCAGGATGTGATCCCGCTTCTTCCGGCCATGTATGACGAGCCTTTCGCCGATTCGTCGCAGATCCCGACCCATCTCGTCAGCCGGTTCGCGCGGGAGCAGGTGACGGTCGCCCTCTCGGGCGACGGCGGCGACGAATTGTTCGCCGGCTATAATCGCCATTTCGCCGCCCCCCGGCTCTGGCAGAGGCTGCAGATGCTCCCCCGGCCGGTGCGGGGTCTGGTCGGGCCGGCGCTCAGCCAGCTTCCGCCCGCCTTGTGGAACGCCGCGCCGGGCCGGCGGGCGCCGAATTTCGGCGCCAAGGTCCAGAAGGCGTTGCGCGTCGCCGCCTCGGCCCGCTCGTTCAACGACGTCTATTGCAGCTTCCTCGACGAATGGAGCTTCGAGCCGTCGCCGGTCCTCGACGCCGGCGCGAAGACCGCCGGCTTCGACCTCGACGTCGCCCCGTCGGCGCCGGACGCGGTGCGGATGATGTATTGCGACGCCGTCTCCTATCTGCCCGACGACATCCTCTGCAAGGTCGACCGGGCGGCGATGGCGGTGAGCCTCGAGACGCGGGTTCCGTTCCTCGACCATCGCGTCGCCGAGGTCGCGGCCCATATCCCGCTCGGAATGAAGGTGCGCGGCGGCATCGGCAAATATATCCTTCGCGAGCTTCTCTACCGCGAGGCGCCGCGCGCCTTGTTCGAGCGGCCGAAGGCGGGCTTCGCGATCCCGGTGGGCGAATGGCTGAGGGGCCCGCTCCGCGACTGGGCGGAGGATCTGCTGGATCCGCGGCTCATGGCGGAGGAGGGCTGGTTCGATCCCGCCGTCATCCGCCGCCGCTGGGACACGCATCTGAGCGGCCGCCGCGATTCGACGCCCGCGCTCTGGGCGGTCCTGATGTTCCAGGCATGGTTGCGGGCCGACGCCCCCGCCGCGCACCAGGAGCTGCGCGACTGCGCCTGATCGTCGGACGGGCGTGGTTTGGAGCGGCGGTCATCCTGCAAACGCTCGAGGGCGTTTGAATCGTCAAAGCCCGACGGATTCAGCGCATGTTCCGCGCGCGTCGAGCGCTGGGGTGTCGAAGCGGGCCCGCGGCCTTTCCCTCCAGCGCAGGAAATAGGGGGCGAGGCAGAGGAGGCCGAGCGCGCCGAGGACCATCCAGCCATAGGCGCTGAACCAGCGGGTCGCCTCCTGGAAGAGTGCCGCATGGGCGGCCGGGAATTGATCGACGTGCGCCATCGAGATCCGCCCATGCTCGGCGGCGTCGCGCATGGTCGCCGCCAGCAAGGGCTTGTCGGGATAGAGCCTGGCGACCGCGCTGCCGTCGATCACCTGCGACACCGGCACGCCGATGGCGCGGGCCTCGATGTCGGTGTCGAAATAGCGCCACTGCCCATCGATCCTGGCGCCGACCGCGAAATGGCCCCGGGACAGCGGGTCGTCGCTCGGCCAGCTTATCAGGATCGAGGCATATTCGATCCCGTACCGCTTCAGTAGCGCCTGGAAGACGATCGACTGCTGGCTGCAGAGCGCATGGCGGTGCTGAAGGATCTGATCGGGCTCGACCGGCTGGCGGAGGTTTTCCCAGGCGAAACCCGAAAGCCAGTCCAGCCAATTGTCCTTGAAGCCGGTCTCGGAAATGCCGTGGAGGAAGCGGTCCCGGATCAGCTGGTCGATCCCCCTGGCGATCCGCTCTTCCCGCGATCCTTTCTGGTGCTCGATGTAGAATGGCAGGATCGCGGCGGCCTCGTCGACGCTGTGCACGCTGGCGAGCTCGGGCCGCCAGGCCTCGTGCAGATGGGACGGAGGGGCGCTCATTTCGTCCGGCATGAAAAGGCCGACGCCGGTCAGGATGGCGCAGGCCGCGGAGCAGGCGATGAAGAAAATGCCGAGCCGTCGAAGCGCAGTCATGGCGGCGGACCCAAAACCCGTTCGGCACCGCATGCAACCGAAAAATGATGTCCGAATGTGTCAGATCCTGCCATTTTGGTAACAATTCCGGGGACACCCCTGCCGCCCGAAACGTGCTTCAGCGGGCGCCGAAGCCGCTCAGCACCGTACGCACCGTCCGCGCGACGATCAGCAGGTCGAGCCAGAACGAGAAGTTCTTGATGTAGTAGAAATCGTACTGGAGCTTCCAGAGCACATCCTCGACATCGGCGACGTGGCCTTGCTTGACCTGCGCCCAGCCGGTGATCCCCGGGCGGACGATGTGACGATAGCGGTAGAAAGGCAGCTCGCTCTCATACCAGTGCGACAGCGGCACCGCCTCCGGCCGAGGGCCGATCCAGCTCATCTCGCCCTTGATGATGTTGATGACCTGGGGGAGCTCGTCGATCCGGTAGCGGCGCAATATCCTGCCGATCCGCGTCACCCGAGCGTCGTCGTCACGGGTCATCGCGGCCGCCCGCGCATCCTCCACGTCCGCCGCCTCGCGCATGGTGCGGAACTTGAACATCCGGAAGACCCGTCCCCGATAGCCCATCCGCTCCTGGCGGAAGAGTGCCGGACCCGCGGAATCGAAGCGGATCAGCAAGGCCACCACCAACATCGCCGGCAGCAGGAAGGGAAGGACGAGGAGCGAAAGCACGATATCGCCGGCCCGCTTCACCTTGCCGTAGACGATGCCGGGAATGAGCGAGCCGAGATTGTTCTCCGAAAGATGCTCGATCGCGACCCGGCCGGTCAGCGATTCCTCCATCTGCTTGACGTGCATGACGAGCGTTCCGCCGAGCGCCCGGTCGGCGAGGAAGCGTTCCCATTCGTCGGGTATATCGGAGCGAAGGTCGGCGACGATGGCATCGAAGAGCGTGATCCCGTCGGTCGGATCCGACAGCCGCGACCAGCTCACCCCCTCGATCTCGAACAGGGGCCCCACCTCGCCATAGGGAACGACACCGATCGAGAGCCGGTGCTGCCGCTGCAGCTTGAAGTAGACGATATAATACCAGAAAGCGGCGAGCAGGAAACTGATCAGGAAGGAGAGGCGGCTGTAATCGAGACGGCCGAAGAAGAAGATGGCGAGCACCATGCCATAGGAGGCGGCGAAGGAAGGGAGGATGTGATAGCTGGCCCGGACGCCCGGATAATGGCTCATCCGCCGGAAGGCATAATAGCCGGCGACCAAAGCGAGCAGGGTGCCGAACAGCGAATTGTCGAGCGCGCGCAAATTGCGGGCGACGACGTCGAACGGATAGCGCGCGGCATAGGGAAGGAGGACGGCGAGGAGGATGCCGATTCCGAGCTGGAAGCGGACGCGATGCCAGAGCGTGCGCCGGGCGCTGGTGAATCTAGCCGAAATTATCACGCGCGAACCGCTGCGGCCCCCGAAGATCAAGCGAACACGGCGTTAAGGCCAAAAAAGCGCGGAAGTCCACCGTTGCGCGCGCCGCAGGGGCGGCCAAATCGTCCGAAAACGGCGCTCCGCCGTTGAGTTTTGCAGCGCGTCTCGTCTAAGCGCCGCCCGACCAATTCATTCGGGACCCTTGCATGAGCATCCTCGTCACCGGCGCCGCCGGCTTCATCGGCTTTCACGTCAGCGACCGGCTGCTCGCCCGCGGCGAGCGCGTGATCGGCATCGACAATGTCAACGATTATTACAGCATTGCCCTGAAGCGCGACCGCCTCGCCAAGCTCGCGCGTCGGCACGAGAATTTCCGCTTCGTCGAGGTCGATTTCGCCGACAGGGACGCGCTGCGAACGGCGCTGGCCGGCGTGGAGTTCGACCGGATCGTCCATCTCGGCGCCCAGGCGGGGGTGCGCTACTCGATCGAGAATCCCCACGCCTACGTCCATTCCAACCTGGTCGGGCATCTCGACATGCTCGAAATCGCCCGTCACCGCCAGGCGCGGCACTTCGTCTACGCCTCCTCCTCCTCCGTCTATGGCGGCAATGACAGCCTGCCTTTCCGCGTCGAGGACCGGGTCGACCATCCGCTCTCGCTCTATGCGGCGACCAAGAAGGCGGACGAGCTGATCGGAGAGACCTACGCCCATCTCTACCGCCTGCCGCAGACGGGCCTGCGCTTCTTCACCGTCTACGGCCCCTGGGGCCGGCCGGACATGGCGATGTGGATCTTCACCAGGGCGATCTTCGCCGGCGAGCCGATCAACGTCTTCGGCGAAGGCAATATGCGGCGCGACTTCACCTATATCGACGACATCGTCACCGGAATCACTGCCTGCCTCGACAGTCCGCCGCCCGACGATGGCAGCGAGAAAGCCGGCGGCAGCCGGGCGCCCCACCGGCTCTACAATATCGGCAATCACCGCTCCGAGGAGCTGGCGCGGATGATCGAGTTGCTGGAGCAGGCCTGCGGCCGGCGGGCGGAAAAGCGGCTGATGCCGATGCAGCCGGGCGACGTCCGCGACACCTATGCCGACATCAGCGCCATCCAGCGCGACCTCGGCTTCGAGCCCAAGACCCGGATCGAGGAGGGTATTCCGCGCTTCGTCGACTGGTACCGCCTTTACCATGGCATCTGACCCGCACGGTCCGGGAGCGGGACGGGAGCGCGCCCGGCCGCCCTTGCCGGGGACTTCCCGTCTGGTAGGACGGGCCGGTCGGAGATGCCCTCCGCGCCGGAACGGGCCGATCGAAGGCAGGGGACCGAATTGGGCATAGCTCGCAACCTGGTGAAGCGCTCGGCCTTCCATGTCCTTGGCAGCGCGCCCGTCCTGAAGCGGCGGCTGGACGCCGTGCAGCGCTCGGGCGCGGTCACCATCCTCAACCTGCATCGGGTTTTTCGGGACGACGGCAGCGACTATCGGCCCCTCGATCCGTCGCTGTTCGACGATCTTCTCGCTTATATCAGGAGGAGGTTCGTCGTCACGACCTTCGCCGAGCTCGCCGAGCTTGGCTCGCCGGCGCCGAAGATGATCCTGTCGTTCGACGACGGTTACAAGGATTTCCTGACGACGGCGGTTCCCCTGCTCGAAAAGCACCGGATCAAGGTCAACCAGAACGTCATTCCCGAATGTATCGAGAGCCAGTTGCCGCCATTGAATGTGGTCGCCCAGGATTTCGTGGGACGGGCTCCGGACGAATTGGTCGCGCGGCTCGACATACCGGGCTTCGACGCGCCCAAGGATCGCGGCCGGCTCGGACCCCGGCTGTCCGCCTTCATCAAGAATCGCGCGCATGCCGCGCAGGATGAATTGCGCGCCTACCTGCTGCCCCAGTTCCAGGCCTGGGACGGATTCGCGCCGACCCCGATGATGACCCGGGAGGAGGTGCGCCAGATCGGCGCGGTCCACGAGCTTGGCGGCCATTCCTTCGCCCATGCCTCGATGGAGTTCGAGACCGACGATTATCTTCGCGACGACGTGGCGCGCTGCTGCTCCTATTTCGCCGAACGGCTCGGCCAGGAGATGACGATCTACGCCTTCCCGAACGGGAGCTGCCGGCCGAACCAGATCGACATCGTCAGAGAGGCCGGAATCGACCATGTCCTGCTCGTCGGGGAGGATTTCGACCGCGATGCCCGCGTCCATCGCCGCTTCACCTTCGACGCGCGCTCCAGGTCCGAGCTGCGCTTCAAGGCGCTTGGCGGGATGGCGGCGATCGCCGCATGAAGATCGTCTTCCTGTGCGGGGACGCGCCGAACCAGCGCGCCCTCGCCTGTCGGCTGCACCGGATCGTTCCTCTTTCGGCGGTGGCGATCGCGGGCCGTCGCGCTCCCCGCAAGCGTGCCGATTGGCGGCGGCGGCTGGCGGCCGTCACCTGGGGATTGCCGCTGCGCCGGACCTGGTTCGGGATGCTGCGCCATTATGCGCGGCTCTTCCCCGATTTTCCGGCGGTGCCGGTCACCCGCTATGACGACATCGATGCGCCGGCTTTGGCGGAGATGATCGATCGCGAAAGGCCCGACCTCGTCCTGGTGTCGGGCACCGCCTTGCTCAAGCCGCCGCTGATCGAGCGGATCGGGCGGAACGGCCGGATCCTCAACCTCCACACCGGGATCTCACCCTACATCAAGGGCGCGCCCAATTGCACGAACTGGGCACTCGCTTTGGGCGAGTTCGATGCGATCGGAAATACGATCATGTGGCTCGATGCCGGCATCGACAGCGGGGCCATCGCCGCGACCGAGCGGACGCCGCTGACCGGGCGTGAATCGCTGAGCGCCCTGCACGTCGCGGTCATGGACCACGCCCACGACCTTTACGGCCGCTGCCTGAAGCGGCTGGCCGAGGGCCGGTCGCTTCCAGCCGTCGTCCAGGGCGAAATCGATCCCGGCCGCCTGTTCCTCTTGAGGCATTGGAACGGCCGTCAGATGCTTCGGGCGGTGGCGAATTTCTACGGGCGGTACAATCCGCGCGCGATCGCCGCGCCGAGAGCCCTCAGATTGATCTCCCCCGATTTCGAGGAGCCCATTGCGCCGCGGGCGTGACCCGGAAGGAGCCCGGGATCAGAGGCTCCAGCGCTCGACGCCGCCCAAAGCGCGGCGCGCGTAGAGGTTCTTGAGGTCGGCGACGAGGCCGCCTTCGCCGGCCATCGCCTCGAGACGGGAATCCGGAAGCTCGCCATAGACGTCGTGGGGGACGGCGATGACGACGAGGTCGTAGCGGCCCTCCAGCGCGTCGTCGGCAAGCTCCAGCCCATATTCGTGCCGGGCCTCCCCGGCATCGGCATGGGGATCGTGGACGGTCACGCGATGGCCATGCTCTTCCAACCGCCGGATCAGGTCGATGACGCGGCTGTTGCGCAGGTCCGGTACATTCTCCTTGAAGGTCAGCCCCATCACCAGCGCCGAGCCTGCCCGGCCGCCGCGCCGGGCGTGGAGCTGGTCGGCGACCCAGGCCCCCATCCGGTCGTTGATCGAGCGGCCGGAGAGGATGACGTTCGGCTCGAGCCCGAGCTGCTGCGCGCGGAAGCTCAAATAATAAGGATCGACGCCGATACAGTGGCCGCCGACCAGGCCCGGCTGGAACTTCAGGAAATTCCACTTGGTGCCGGCCGCCTCGAGCACGTCCCAGACCGAGATGTCGAGCCTCGCGAAAATCTGGGTGATCTCGTTGATGAAGGCGATGTTGATGTCGCGCTGGGCATTCTCGATCACCTTGGCCGCCTCGGCCGTCCTGATCGAACGGGCGCGGAACACGCCGGCGGAGGTGACCGCGCCATAGACGGCGGCGAGCCGCTCGGTCACCGCGTCATTCTCGCCGGCGATCACCTTGACGATACGGTCGACCGTGTGCTCGCGGTCGCCGGGATTGATCCGTTCGGGCGAATAGCCGAGGAAGAAGTCGCGGCCGCGGACCAGGCCCGACACCTCTTCGATCAAGGGACCGCATATCTCCTCGGTCACGCCCGGATAGACGGTGCTCTCATAGACGACGACCGGCCGCCGTTCCGGGTCGATCAGGGCCGCGACCGAACGGGTGGCGCCGATCACCGGCCCAAGATCCGGCTTGTTGTCGGCGTCGACCGGGGTCGGGACGGTGACGATATACATGTCGGCGCCCCGGCATTCGTCCGGCCGGCTGGTCAGCGCGAGGGTCGAGGCGGCGAGCGACTCCGGCGCGACCTCGTTGGTGCGGTCGACACCCCGCTTCAGCTGCTCGACCCGCTCGGCATCGATGTCGAGCCCGGTCACGTCGAAGCCGCGCGCGAGCGCCACGGCCAGCGGCAGCCCGACATAGCCGAGGCCAACGACGACGATCCGGTCCTTGCGCGCGCTCATTCACTCTCGCTCTCGTTGCTGGATGGGAAGGCCCCGGCCTGCGCCGCGGCTAAAATGGGACGGGCGGCCGATTGTCAAGCCGGCCCCGGTCCGGCGGGGCAAGAGGCAGCTTTCGCGCAATCTGCCGTGTCCGCTTTTCGTCCGCCGGCCGGTTGGAAGCGATTCCGATCGACGTCGATTCGTTCGCCGTCGCGGTCGAGCATGCCTTCCAGGGTCATGAAGGCATGGGGAAAGGCCGCTCCGAGGGCCCTGGAATCGCGAGCGACTCCAACGGCGGCGGCGGCGGGTCCGGCCGGGCGGCGCCCGGGATCGCGGCGATCACCGCCGTCAGGCGCCCGAAACGCGCGTTCCAAAGCCGTTGCCCGCTCCCGGACGCGCTTTCAAACCCCCCTGAAACAAAACGACTTTTCGGGCGACGCCGAACCGGAGTGTCGCCCGGATGCAACAACCGGTCGCGATGCGGCGAGAGCGTTGAACCTTTTTGGGCGCTTCGCGTTCGGGTTCAGCCTCCGTAAACCCGTCGGGCTTATGGGGCGCGCTTCGGGGATTTCGGACAGGATCATTTCGGGGTAGACAGCTAGTGTAGCCTCGACTAGGTAGGGCTCGAAATCGAGAAGATCAGACTCGAGTACGAAGGGAGAAGCTGACGTGGGTTTCAAGGGACTTATCGCTGCGACCGCATCGGTTGCTTTGATGGCGACGCCGACCATCGCTGCCGCGCAGCGTGGCGCGCCTGTCGGAACCACCGAGGTAGCGCCCGCCGGCGAGAATGTGAATGGCAGCGAGCTCCGCGGCGGCTTCATCATTCCGCTGATCGCGGTCGTCGCGATCATCCTCGGCATTCTTGCCGCGGCCAGCCACCACAACCACAACCTGCCGCACAGCCCGTAATCGGCGCTGCGCTCGCAGTCTGAACGGTTCGGCCGGATGAAGCGTCGCTTCATCCGGCCTTCTTCTTTGCCTTTCATCCGTCCCGCGATGCGTCTCCTCGCTCTTCCGCTCCTGTTCCTCTCGGCCGCGGCTTTCTCCCCACCGGAAGCATCGCCGACCGCGCCGCAGGACGTCGCCTCCGCGCGGACGACGACGTTGCGCCAGGCGGACGCGCGGGTCGCCGCCGTCGCCTACCGGCTGGCGAGCGCGGGCCGGGCTTTGTGCCCGAATCCCTATCCGCTGACCGGCATCGTCTTCCATCACCTCGCCGAATATCTGCCGGCGGACCGGCCGCTGATGATCCGGCTTTACGGCCTCGACCGCGGCCCCGGCCTGTTGACCGTGCTCGGCGGAAGCCCGGCGGCCGAGGCCGGGCTCAAGGCGGGCGACGTGCTGCTCGCCGTCAACGGCGCGCCCTTCCCTTCGCCGGAAGCGGAGGTCGCGGCCGGCGGCAAATGGCGGACGCTCGCCGAAGCGGGCGAGCGCCAGCTCGAGGATGCGCTGCGGGCCGGGCCGGCGCGGCTGACGATCTTGCGGCAGGGCCGGCAGTTCGAGGCGATGCTCGGCTCGATCCCCGGCTGCTTCGGCCGCGTCCGCCTCGCCCGCAACCCGCAGGTCAACGCTTTCTCCAACGGCCATGACGTCATCGTGACCACGGCCCTGCTCGATTTCGTCCGCAGCGACGACGAGCTTGCTTTGATCGTCGGCCACGAGCTCGGCCATTTCATCCTCGGTCATCCGCCGATGCATACAGGCGACAAATTGCTCGCCTCGATCGGCGTCCGCGCCGAAACCTATTGGAAGCGCGAGGAGGCGGCCGATCGAATGGCGATCCGGCTGATGGCCGCGGCGGGCTACGACCTCGACGCGATCATCCCCTTCTGGCGTCGCTTCCTCGGCAAATATGACAACGACCCGCAGATCTTCCGCTACCATCCGAGCCTGGAAGCGCGCGAGCGGATCGCGCGGGAGGAGATCGCCTCGATCCGCGGCTCGGCGGCTCGGCGTTAGAGCTTGGTGCGGAGCGACCAGAGCTCGGGGAAGGCGCGCTTGTTGAGCGTCGACTGGAGGTAGGAGACGCCCGCGGTCCCGCCGGTGCCGCGCTTCGCGCCGATGATCCGCTCGACCGTCACCGCGTGGCGGTGCCGCCAGGTCGCGACGGAATCGTCGAGGTCGACCAGTTTCTCGGCGAGTTGGTAGAAGGGCCACCAGCGCATCGGGTCGCGATAGACTTCGGCCCAGGCCGTCTCGACGGCCTCGCTCGGCCGGTAGGGCTCGCGCCAGTCGCGGTCGATGATCTCGGGCGGAAGGTCGAAGCCGGCGCGGGCGAGGGCGGCATTGGCCTCGTCCCAAAGGCTCGGCCTCTCCAGCGCGGCCTGGAGCGCCGCTTGCTCCGGCGAACCCTCCTCCTGGAAGCGCAGATGGGCGCCGTCCTTGAGGCCGAGCGCATATTCGACCTGGCGGAACTGGGCCGACTGGAAGCCGGAGCTCGTCCCGAGCACGTGGCGGAAGCTGGTATAATCGGCCGGAGTCATCGTCGCGAGCACGTCCCAGCTCAGGGTCATCACCGCCTGGATCCGCGAAACACGCGACAGGCATTTGTGGACGGGGATCAGCACGTCGCCCCGAATCATCTCCCGCGACATGTCGAGCTCGCGCAATATCTGCTTCAGCCAGAGCTCCTTGGTCTGGTGAATGATGATGAACAGCAATTCGTCATGATTGTCGGAGAGCGGCCGCTGGGCGGAGAGGATGCGGCCGAGCTGGAGATAGTCGCCATAGGTCAGCGAAGCGGGCTTGTCGGCCATGGTCAGAGCCGCTCGGCGCTCGACACGACGTCGGCGGCCCGGAGCGCCGCCAGGATCCGCATCAGATGCTGGACGTCGTGCACCTCGAGATCGAAGTTGAAGGTGTGGAAGCTGCCGTCGCGGCCGGCCTGGTCCATGCTGACGATGTTGGCGCCATGCTTGCCGAGGATGCCGGCGATGACGGCGAGCGATCCCGGCTCGTTCTTGATGACGATGCAGAGCCGGGCGGTGCCACCGTCCGATTCGTCGCCCCAGGCGAGATCGACCCAGTCCGCGTCGACTCCGTTGGCGAGCGCGTCGCAGCCGATCGTATGGACCTCGATCCCCTCGCCCTCGCGGCGCAGGCCGACGATCCGGTCGCCCGGAATCGGATGACAGCAGGGGGCGAGCTGGAAGGCGACTCCGGGGGTCAGGCCCTTGATCGAGATGGCGGTGCGCTGCGGTGGCGGCTTGACGCCATCCTTGCCGGTCGAGCCGGGGACCAGGGCCTCCATAACCGCGATATCCGACACGCGCTTCAGCGCGATCGCCTCCATCAAAGCGGCATCGTCGTGGAAATGGAGTCGTTTCATGCCTTCGGCGATCGCTTCCCAGCCGAGCGGCTCGGGCAGGCGCTGGACGATCTCATCGAAGATCTTGCGGCCGAGCGCGACCGTCTCCTCCCTTTCCTTCGATTTGACGAAGCGGCGGATCTTGGCGCGCGCCTTGCCGGTGACGACGAAGCTCAGCCAGGCGGGCTGCGGATGCTGCGCCTTGGAGACGAGAATCTCGACCTGGTCGCCATTTTCGAGCGGGGTCCGAAGCGGCATGACCCGGCCGTTGATCTTGGCGCCGACCGTCTGGTCGCCGAGATCGGTGTGGACGGCATAAGCGAAGTCGACGGGAGTCGCGCCCTTGGGAAGCTGGATCAATTCGCCCTTCGGGGTGAAGGCGAAGATCCGGTCCTGGTACATCGCCATCCGCGTATGCTCGAGCAGCTCCTCGGCGCTTCCCGCATGTTCGAGAATCTCGACCAGGTCGCTGATCCAGGGATGCTCGGTCGCCGCGGAAGCGACGCCTTCCTTATAGGCCCAATGGGCGGCGAGGCCGTGCTCGGCCTGCATGTGCATCTCGCGGGTGCGGATCTGGACCTCGATCCGCATCTGCTCGTCATGGATGACGGTGGTGTGGATCGAGCGATAGCCGTTGCGCTTGGGCGTCGAGATGAAATCCTTGAAGCGGCCCGGCACCATCGGCCAGCGCTGGTGGATGAGGCCCAGGGTCCGGTAGCAATCCTCGACCGTTCCGACGACCGCGCGGAAGGCCATGACGTCCGACAATTGCTCGAAGCTGACGTGGCGCTCGGCCATCTTGCGCCAGATCGAGTAGGGATGCTTCTCGCGTCCCTGCACCTCGGCCTCGGTGCCGTTCGCCTCGAGATGCGCCTTCAGCCCGCGGGCGATTCGGTCGATCATCTTGTCGCCGCCGCCTTTGTGAAGCTGTTCGAGCCGCTTCGAGATCGAGGCGTAGGCATCGGGCTCGAGCTCGCGGAAGGCGAGCGTCTGCATCTCGGTCATGAACTCGTACATGCCGATCCGCTCGGCGAGCGGGGCGTAGATGTCCATCGTCTCGCGGGCGATCCGCCGGCGCTTCTCCTCCGACGTGATGAAATGGAGGGTGCGCATGTTGTGGAGCCGGTCGGCGAGCTTGACCAGCAGGACGCGGATGTCGCCCGACATGGCGAGCAGGAACTTCCTGAGATTCTCGGCGGCGCGCTGGCTCTCGCTCTGCGCCTCGATCTTCGACAGCTTGGTGACGCCATCGACCAGGCGGGCGACGTTCGGCCCGAACAGCCGCTCGATCTCCTCATGGGTCGCGACCGTATCCTCGATCGTGTCGTGGAGGATGGCGGTGACGATCGTCTCGTCGTCGAGATGGAGGTTGGTGAGGATTCCGGCCACCTCGATCGGGTGGCTGTAATAAGGATCGCCCGAGGCGCGCTTCTGGCTGCCATGCGCCTTCATCGAGAAGACGTAGGCGCGGTTGATCATCGCCTCGTCGGCGTCGGGATCGTAGGCCCGGACCTTCTCCAGAAGCTCATATTGCCTCAACACCGCACCCAACATGGGGTGCGGTGCGGGGGCGATGCAATGCTAAAGGCGCTCAATGCGCCCGTGCATTGCACTTTTCGAGCGCGTCGGAGGCGAGCGGCCGGCCGGCGACCGCGAAGCCGCGCAGCGCGCCGACCTTGTCGGCGAGGGCCGCGCAGTCGGTGCCGGGGCGGCTGGTGCTCTGGGTCGCAGCGCAGGAATTGCCGGCGCAGCTCCAGACGAGGTCGCCCGCAACGAAGCGTTCGGCCGAGGCGGGCCTGGACAGCTCGGCCTGATAGCGGTTGCCGGCGGCCTCCGTCGGAGCAGCGGCAAAAGCGAGAAGGACGAGCGGGAAAGCGAAGCGGCTTAGCATGGCGATATCCCCATTCTCAGTTGCAATATGAAACCTAGTAACGAGTTCAGTTTCACATTGCAACTGAGAATCCGCGCCCCATATCCAGCAGCGGGGAAAGGCGATAGGATCGACCCGTGGTATTGGACCTGGAACGTCATCGCGAGATGCTGCGGCGATGCTCGATCGCGGCCGCTCTGGAATCGGTCGGCGAGCGCTGGTCGTTCCTGATCCTTCGCGGCGCTTTCAACGGACTCCAGCATTTCGAGGAATTCCAGTCGACGCTCGGAATCGCCCGCAACATCCTCTCGAACCGGCTCGCGCGCCTGGTCGAGAACGGAATCCTCCAGCGCGAGCCCGATCCGACCGACCGCCGCCGCGTCGCCTACCGGCTGACCGACAAGGGGCTGGACCTGCTTCCGGTCCTGCTCTCTTTGCGCCAATGGGGCGAGAAATGGATCTCCGCGGCGCCGAGCAACCCGGTGCTGGTCGACCGCGCCACCCGCCGGCCGATCGCGCCGATGGCGGTCCGCGACGCCGACGGGCGGATGCTGAGCCGGGCCGAGCTGGAATGGCTCGATCGCTCGGAGCTGGACGGCTGAAGCGTCAGGAAGCGGGCTTCACCGCAAGCGGCAGCGAATCGAACAGCTCGGGATCGCCGGGGCGCCGTGCGCCTTCGATCGCGAGCATCCGGAACTTGGTCTTCGTCCCGCCCGGCGCGGAGAAACCGCCGCTCCTGCCCTGCGCCGCGAGCACGCGGTGGCAGGGGACGATGATCGGGATCGGGTTGCGGCCGAGCGCGGCGCCGACGGCGCGGGCGGCGTCGGGCGTGCCGATCGAAGCTGCGATCTCGCCATAGGTGCGGACCTCGCCGCGCGGGATGGCGCGGGTGACGGCATAGACTTTCCGCTCGAATGCGTCGGCGGCGGAGAGGTCGAGCGGAATCGGCGAAAGGTCGGCCGCCTCGCCGGCAAGCAGGCGCGCGATCCGGCCGATCGCATCCGCGACAAAGGGCGGCGGAGGGGCCTCCACGGCGTCCGGAAACCGCCGGACGAGCCGCGCGCGGCCCGTTCCCTCATCCTCTTCGGGAAGCGCCGCGCCGACGACCGCGTCCCCGCGCCAGACGAGCGCGCAGGGTCCGATCGCGGTCGGAAAGAAAGCGAAGCCGGCGCCTTTCATTGGCGGCGGGCCTCGGGCCTATTCGTAATCGGCGCCCGCATTGCTGTTGCGGGGCGGGGCCGCGGCGGTGAGGCGGAGCGCCTCGGCCGAAGCGGAGAGCGAGCCGACCTCGTCGGGCGCCTCGTCATCGTCGATCTGGACACGCTGCAGGCTGCCGATCAGGCTCTCCTCGAGATGCCTCGGCTTCACCGTCTCCTCGGCGATCTCGCGCAGGGCAACGACCGGATTCTTGTCGCGGTCGCGATCGATGGTCAGGTCGGCGCCGCCGCTGATCTGCCGCGCCCGCTGGGCCGACAGCAAAACCAGGTCGAACCGGTTCGAAATCTTGTCGACGCAATCTTCGACGGTAACGCGCGCCATGGAGCAGCTCCGCTCTTCTTCAATGCTGACGGGAAAGCGCGGCGGCTAACAGCCGGCCCTCCTTCTGTCAATCATGTGGGAGGGCTTGCCCTTCCCCGCAAGGCCCATCATGTCGCCCCAATGTCCGATGCGCCGCCGAACCGATTGCCACCGACGGCCGATGTGGACGGCAACCGGCTCACCCTGCTCGCGGACGGGCCGGCGCGGCTCGATGCGCTCGTCGCTTTGATCGACGGCGCGAAGGAGAGCCTCCGGATCCTCTATTATATCTTCCTCGACGATGCGTCGGGGACCCGGGTCCGCGATGCGCTGATCGAAGCGGCGGCGCGGGGCGTTCAGGTCACCCTGCTCGTCGACGGCTTCGGCTCGACCGGAAGCACGGCCTTCTTCCAGCCTTTGCTCGACGCCGGCGCCGCCTTCTGCCGCTTCAGCCCCCATTATGGACGCCGTTACCTGCTCCGCAACCACCAGAAATTGGCGCTTGCCGACGGCCGCCGCGTGATGATCGGCGGGTTCAACGTCTCCGACGATTATTTCGGCGGCCCCGAAACCGGGGCCTGGCGCGACGTCGGGCTGGAGGTGGAGGGCGACGGCGTCGCCTGCCTCGCCCGCTATTTCGACGATCTCTTCCGCTGGACCCGGACTCCGAACGGCCGCATCCGGGATCTGAGGCGGATGCTCGCCCAGTCGAGCGTCACCACGGGCAAGCTCCACTGGCTGTTCGGCGGTCCGGCGCGGCGGCTGAGCCCCTGGGCGCGCGCGGTGCGCAAGGACATGCTCGGCGCGCGGCGGCTCGACATCGTCGCCGCCTACTTCGCGCCAAGCCCGAGCATCCTGAGGCGCATGGCCCGGGTCGCCCGCCGCGGCCGCACCCGCCTGATCACCGCCGGCCGGTCCGACAATCCGGCGACGGTCGCAGCGGCGCGCTCCACTTATTCCTATCTGCTGAAGCGAAGGGTCGAGGTTTACGAATATGAGCCGACCCGGCTGCACACGAAATTGTTCGTGATCGACGATGTCGTCCATATCGGCTCGGCCAATTTCGACATGCGCAGCCTCTTCCTCAACCTGGAGATGATGCTTCGGATCGAGGATGCGGGCTTCGCCGCTGCGATGCGCGATTTCTTCGAGGGCGAGCTTGCCGACAGCCGGCGAATCACGCCCGAGGCGCACAGGAAGCAGACGACCTTCTTCAACCGGATCAAATGGGCGATCGGCTGGTTCGTCGTCGCGGTCGCGGACTACCGGATCTCGCGGCGCCTCAATTTCCGCGCCTGAGGGGGAAAGCGGTCAGTCCTTCCAGGCCCAGAACAGGGTCGCGGGCGGGATGTTGATCAGCTCGAAGCCGCGGTCGATGCGGTCGAAATGCGGCGCGATGAACTTCCGCACCTTTGGCGAGAATTGATAGACGAGGAAGGCGCCGCCCGGCCGCAGCGCGGCGAAGGTCGCCTCGGCGATGCTTGGCCCGACGCCCGGCGGCAGGGTCGAGAAGGGAAGGCCCGAGAGGATGAAATCGGCGTGGGTGAGGCCGAAATCGGCCATGATCTCGCGCACGTCGGCCGCCGAGCCGGTGACCGCGCGCAGGCGGGAATCGCGGATCTTGCGGCTGACATAGGCGGTGAAGTCCGGATTGGTGTCGATCGTCAGCAGGATCGCATCGGCCGGAAGCCGCCGAAGCACATGCTGGGTGAAGGTGCCCACCCCCGGCCCATATTCGACGAACAATTTGCAGTTCGCCCAATCGACCGGCGCCAGCATTCGGTCGATCAATATCTTCGAGGAAGGGATCACCGACCCCACCATCACCGGATGCTTCAGGAAGCCCTTGAGGAACTGCCAGAGCGGACCGCCGGCCGTGCCGCGCTGGAATGCGCGGGACCTTTGTGCCTGTTCGCCGGAAAATGCCATGCTTCGGTCCTGAAAACGGTCGATGAGAGGGTGCGTTCGCAAATCGACGCCGCAATGGCAAGCCGGGACGGCCGTCACGGGGCGAATATTAGACCTTTATTCCCGCTGCGTCCGCGGCGTCAGCATTCCGGGCGAGACGAAGCCGATGCCGCCGGCGGCGACCGCGTCCTGCTTCAGCCTGGCCTGCATCTGCTCATATTCCCGCTCGGCCTCCTCGGTGACGGACGGCCTTGTCTCGTCGAGCGCGCGCTCGAACTCGGCCATGGCGACCGCCTTGGCCTCCATCGAGCCGCGCAGGGCGAAGAGGCCGGCGCGCCGGACCAGATCCTCGAGATCGGCGCCGGTGAACCGCTCGGTCCGCGCCGCGACCGCGTCGAGATCGACATCCTCGCCGAGCGGCATCTTCGCCGTGTGGATGGAGAGGATGTGCCGGCGCCCCGCCCGGTCGGGAACCGGCACGTAGATCAGTTCGTCGAAACGGCCCGGCCGGAGCAGGGCAGGATCGACCAGGTTCGGCCGGTTGGTCGCGCCGATCACCACCACCGAGCCCAATTCCTCGAGCCCGTCCATCTCGGCGAGGATGGTGTTGACCACCCGCTCGGTCACCTGCGGCTCGCCGAGGCCGCCGCCGCGCATCGGAACCAGGCTGTCCAGTTCGTCGATGAAGATGATCGTCGGCGCGACCTGGCGGGCGCGGGCGAACAGGCGGGCGATCTGCTGCTCGCTCTCGCCATACCATTTGGAGAGCAGGTCCGAGGATTTGGTGGCGATGAAATTGGCCTCCGCCTCGCGCGCCGTCGCCTTGGCGAGCAGCGTCTTGCCGGTGCCCGGCGGGCCGTAGAGGAGGAAGCCCTTGGCCGGGCGGATGCCGATTCGCTTGAACGCCTCGGGATGCCTGATCGGCAGCTCGACGCCTTCGCGCAGCCGCTCGCGCGCCTCCTCGACGCCGCCGACATCCTCCCAGCCGACGGTCGGCGCCTGCACCATCACCTCGCGCATCGCCGAGGGCTGGACCCGCTTCAGCGCCTCCTCGAAATCGTGGCCGTTGACCGATAGCGTCTCGATCACCTCGTGCGGGATCGTTCCTTCCTCGAGGTTGATCTGCGGCATGATCCGCCGCACCGCCTCGATCGCCGCCTCGCGGACCAAGGCGGCGATGTCGGCGCCGACGAAGCCGTAGGTGCGCCGGGCGAGCTCGCCAAGCTGGACTCCGCCGTCGAGCGGCATTCCGCGCGTATGAATGGCGAGGACCTCGCGCCGCCCGCGCTCGTCGGGCACGCCGATGACGATCTCGCGGTCGAAGCGGCCGGGGCGCCGCAGCGCCTCGTCGATCGCCTCCGGACGGTTGGTCGCGGCGATGACGACCAGATTCTGCCGCGGCTCCAGCCCGTCGAGCAGGGTCAGGAGCTGGGCGACGAGGCGCTTTTCGGTCTCGCCCTGCACCTGGCCGCGCTTTGGCGCGATCGAATCGATCTCGTCGATGAAGATGATCGACGGCGAATTCTTGGTCGCCTCGTCGAACACCTCGCGAAGCCGCCGCTCGCTCTCGCCATAGGCCGAGCCCATGATCTCCGGCCCGGCAATATGGAAGAAATTGGCGTCGCTCTCATTGGCGACGGCGCGGGCGAGCAGCGTCTTGCCGGTTCCCGGCGGACCGTAGAGGAGGACTCCCTTGGGCGGATCGACGCCGAGCCGCTCGAAAATCTCGGGATAGCGCAAGGGCAGCTCGACCATCTCGCGAATCTGGTCGACCGTCGCGCCGATGCCGCCGAGATCGTCATAAGTGACGTCGGCGCGGCGGGTGTCGGCGGCCTCGGTATATTCGGGACGAAGCTCGACCTCGGTATCGGCATCGATCTGGACGATGCCCTTGGGCACGGTCGAGACGACGGTGAGGCGGATCTCCTGCAGGGCATAAGCCGGCGCGTAGAGCATCTGCCGGAGCTCGGGCGGGATATCGCCGCGCTGCACCTGCTGCTGGCCGGTGGTGGCGACGACGTCGCCGGCGGTGAGCGGCTTCATCGCGAAGCTGCGCTTGAGCGCCTGGGTCGAACCGTGGAGGCGGAGATTCTTCTGCGCCGGGGCGAAGACGACGCGCTGCGCCGGCTTCGATTCGACCTTGCGGATGGTGACGAACTCGCCCGAGCCGATCTCGGCATTGGCGCGCTGGAGGCCGTCCAACCGGACGATGTCGAGCCCTTCGTCCTCGGGATAGGGGCCGACCGCACGGGCCGGCGTGGCGCGCTTGCCGGCGATCTCGATGACGTCGCCCTCGGCGAGCGCGAGCTGCTCCATCAGCCGCCGCGGCAGCCGCGCGAGCCCGCGGCCGCTATCCTCGGGCCGCATCGTCGCCACCTGCAGTCGGGGTGGCTGCCTTTCCTCGTCGGCCATTCTCTCGCTCCGGTCGTTTCCGCTGGGCAGATAGGAATGGAAAACGGCCCGTCCACCCGGACGGGTCCCAGGCACGAAAAAAACGGGCCGGTCCCGAAGGGCCGACCCGAAGTTTATTTGGAGAGGATGCCTGAAAGGCAGGGCTCTTTTCGCAGTGCAGCAAAGATTGTGCAAGTGCGAAGAACTATGTTATGGATGCATTTCCTGCATCTGCTTTATCGCGGAATTCCCCAGGCCCTTCACAACGCAGACCAGGGTGCGTCGCACAAAGGAGAGAAAAGGATGAGACGGCTGCCGCCGCTGACCGGCCTCGAAGCCTTCGTCCAGGTCGCCCGCCTTGGCTCGCTCAAGGCCGCGGCGGAAGCCTTGTCGCTGTCCTCGCCGGCGCTGACCCGACGCATCCAGGCGCTGGAGCGCTATGTCGGCCATCCCCTGTTCGAGCGCCGGCACCAGGGCGTCCATCTCAATCCCGACGGCGAGCGGCTGCTCGACGAGATCGGCCCGTCGATCGACGCGCTCACCCTCGCCATGGAGCGTGCGTCGGGCAATGCCGAGATGATGCGGCTTCGGCTTGCGGTGCCGTCGCTCTTCGCCTCGCAGCGGCTGATGCCGGCGCTTCCGACCCTGCGCGCCATCTATCCCGACCTCCATATCGATATCGACACGGGCGCCAACCGGCTCGGCCGGCTGAACGAGGGGCTGGACGCGGCGATCGTGATCGCGAACGAGGTCGATGCGGCGCTCTATTCGCGGCGGATCGACCGCAACAAGGTGATCGCCATCGCCGCGCGCGCGCTTCGCGACGGCCCAAGAGCGATCCGCGACCCGGCCGAGCTCGCTCTGGCGACCATCTTCCTCCACCGCGACATGCCCGAGACGTTCAACCTCTGGCGCGACGCAATCGGCCTGCCCGATCTGCAGCCGGCCGCGACCGATCATTTCGATTCGGGCCAGCTCATCCTCGACGCGGCCGCCCAGGGACTTGGAATCGCCTTCATGCTCGAAAGCCATTTGAAGGGGTCGCCCGACGCGCGGCTCGTCCGGCTCTTCGATGCCGAGGTCGAGAGCCCCTATAATTACTGGTTCGCCTGCCGCCGCTCGGCGCTGCGGCAGCGGCCGGTGCGAATCTTCCACGACTGGCTGTTCGAACAGGCCGAGCTCTAGGCTTTGATCGCAGCGACGATGCGGCGCATGGCGGCGCGCGGCAGCAGCCGGTTGGACTGGGCGGTGACCTTGTTCATGAAGCCGGGAATGACGATCGCGCGGTTGCGGGCGAGGCCGTGGAGGCCGGCGCTGGCGATGGCGGCGGGATCGGCGCCGAGCTTCGCGAGCCGGCCGTCGGCCGCGCCGGCGACCTCGAAGAATTCGGTGGCGATCGGTCCGGGACACAAAGCGGTGACGTGGACTCCCTTGCCCTTCGTCTCCTGGTGCAGGGCCTCGGTCAGCGACAGGACATAGGCCTTGGACGCATAATAAACCGCCATGTTCGGGCCCGCCTGGAAGGCGGCGGTCGAGGCAATGTTGAGCAGGAAGCCGCGCCGCCGCTCGAGCATCGGCGGAAGGAAGTGGCGGCAAAGCGCGGTCAGGGCGCGGACGTTGAGGTCGATCATGCCGGTCTGGCGCGCGGCCGGCTGCCCGGCGAATCGCCCCGAAAGGCCGAAGCCGGCATTGTTGACCAGCGTCTCGACCGTCAGGCCGAGCGCCTCCATCTCCGCAGCGAGGCGCTCCGGCGCGTCCGGCTCCGCCAGGTCCAGCGCGACGACATGAGTCTGGCCGAGCTCAGCCGCCAGCGCGTCGAGCCGGTCGCGGCGCCGGGCGACGAGGACGAGCCGGTCGCCGCGGGCGCGGCACTGGCGCGCGAATTCGGCGCCAAGGCCCGACGAGGCGCCAGTGACCAAGGTAACCGGCGCCGGCGCCATGTCAGGGCTTGAGGCTCGCCTTGACGATCTTGCCCGGATTGCGCGGCGGCTCGCCTTTCGGGAGGGCGTCGACATGCTCCATCCCGCCGGTCACCTCGCCCCAGATCGTATATTGGCCATCGAGGAAGGGGGAATCGTCGGTGCAGATGAAGAACTGGCTGTTGGCACTGTTCGGATCGGGCGTGCGCGCCATCGAGACGGCGCCGCGATCGTGCGGCGCTTCCGAAAATTCCGCCTTGAGATTGGGCTTGTCGGAGCCGCCGCGGCCGGTGCCGGTCGGGTCGCCGCTTTGGGCCATGAAGCCGGGAATGACGCGGTGGAAGACGATTCCGTTATAAAAGCCTTCCTCGACCAGCTCGCGGATCCGCGCGACATGGCCGGGCGCGAGGTCCGGCCGCAGGCGGATGACGACGTCGCCGCCCGTGTCGAGGTTGAGGACGAGAGTGTTGAGCTCATTGGCCATGACGCGTCTCCGGCTGTTCCTTTGCGGGCCGCCTTAGGCGCGCCGAAACGAGCGCGCCACCCCCGCCGCTTCCATATCGACAGCCGGATACGCCCGGCCTAGGAAGGCGCCGATTCCGGCACGCGTGGAGAGGGCGATGAGCGAAAGCGAACTCGAGGCGCCCGCCGCCCCCGCGCCCGACACGCGGCTCGACGAGGACGACCGGCTGCGGCCGGAATTCGTCCGCGCGGTGATGGAGCGGGTCGAGGCCGAAGATTCGGCCGGCGCCCGCGAGATGGTCGCGCCGCTCCACCCGGCCGACATCGCCGACCTGTTCGAATTGCTCGATTCGGACGACCGCCGGGCGCTCGCCGCCGCCCTGGCCGACCTGCTCGACGGCGACGTGCTCGCCGAGATGAACGAGCATGTCCGCGAGGAATTGATCGACGCGCTCGAGCCGCACCAGGTGGCGGAGATTGCCGGCGAGCTCGAGACGGACGACGCCGTCGCCATCATCGAGGATATGGAGGAGGAGGACCAGCGCGCCGTCCTCCGCGCCCTCGACCCTGACGATCGCGCCGCGATCGAGGAGGCGCTCGCTTATCCGGAGGAATCGGCCGGCCGCCTGATGCAGCGCGACCTGATCGCGGTGCCCGAACATTGGACGATCGGCCAGATCATCGATTACCTTCGCGCCGGCGAGGATCTCACCACCGATTTCTGGGAGATTTTCGTCGTCGATCCCCAGCATCGCCCGATCGGCACCTGCATGCTGAGCTGGGTGCTTCGCGCCCGCCGCGACATGCGCGTCGCCGACGTGATGAAGCGCGAGCAGACCCTGGTCCCGGTCGACATGGACCAGGAGGAAGTGGCGCTGCGCTTCCAGAAATATGCGCTCATCTCGGCGGCGGTGGTCGACCGGTCGGGCCGGCTCGTCGGAATGATCACCGTCGACGACATCGTCCACATCATCCAGGAGGAAGCGAGCGAGGACATCCTGCGCATGTCCGGCGCCGGCGACGGCGACATCAACGAGCCGCTGCCGTCCACCATCCGCACGCGCATGTGGTGGCTGTTCATCAACCTCGGCACCGCAATCCTGGCGGCGGCGGTCGTCGCCGCCTTCCAGGGCACGATCTCGCGGCTGGTCACGCTCGCCGTCCTGATGCCGATCGTCGCCGGCATGGGCGGCAATGCGGCGACCCAGACGATGGCGGTGACGGTGCGCGCGCTCGCCACCAACCAGCTCACCTCGTCCAACACCGCGCGAATGATCATGCGCGAGCTGTGGATCGCGATCGCCAACGGTTTCGGCCTCGGCCTGCTGATGGCGGCGGGCTGCCAGCTCATCTATCACGATCCCGGCCTCAGCCTGGTCCTGCTCGCGGCGATGGTCATCAACAGCCTCAACGCCGGCCTGTCCGGCGTGATCATTCCGATCGTGCTCGACAAGTTCCGGGTCGATCCGGCGGTGACGTCGACCGTGTTCGTCACCACCATGACCGATTGCATGGGTTTCTTCTCCTTCCTCGGCCTGGCCTCGCTTTTCAGCCTTCATTGAACCGCGAAGGCCTTGATCCCGCCTGCGGTCGGCGCCAGTTGAAGACGATGCCAAGGCTCAACATCAGCAAGGTCGCGGTCGGCTGCGCGAGCCTCGAAGCGCTGAAACGCCGGCAGGAAGGGCGCGCCGCCGACGGCGAGGTGCCGCTGGTCACCCGCTTCCGGCCGAAGCGGGCGGAGGAGCTGATCGGCGGCTCGGTCTACTGGATCGTCAAGCACCGGATCGCGGCGCGGCAGACGATCATCGGCTTCGCCGACCGCGAGCAGGACCGGCGGACGATCATCCGCCTCGCGGCCGAGCTGGTGCCGGTCCGCGCCCAGCCCAGGCGCGCCCACCAGGGCTGGCGCTATCTCGCCGCCGCGGACGCGCCGCAGGATCTCGACGACAGCGACGACGGCCTCGCCGCTCTGCCCTCGGAGCTGGCGGCGCGGCTCGCCGGCCTCGCACTGATCTGACGGTCAGCGTCCGCAGCGGACGCGGCCGGCGCCTTTATTGTCGACGGTGCAGGCGGGGGTGCCGCCGATCGTCACGTCGCCTGGACCGGTGGCGACGACATGGGCGGAGCGGGCGCCGCCGAGCGTCACCGTGCCGCCCGTGTCGGCGATGAGCTGGACGTCGTCGGCAACGAGGCCCTCGCCCGCCATGTCGCCGCTGCCCTTCACCGCCGCGTGCATCTGCTTCGCGTGGCCGCCAAGCGTGATCCGGCCCGATCCGAGCAGGTCGACGTTGAGATTGTCCTCATCGACGGCGCCGATTGTCAGCCGGCCGTTGCCGCCGAGCGCGAGGTCGAGCCGAAGCCCGCGCGCCTTGTCGATCACGAGGCTGCCCGAGCCGAGCAGGGTCGCCCTCGCCAGATCCTGGGTCGAGACGTCGATCCGGATCGGCCCTGGCGACTCGCCCGGAGTCCCGCCCCAGGCCGAGGCATTGGCGCGGATTCGGAGCGTGCGTCCCTCGACCTCGACGCTGACGCGGTCGAGCGCATCGGCCGATCCGGTCGCGCGCACGTGCGACGACCGACCGGTGGCGAGGCTCACCTCGAACGGCCCCTCGACCCGGACCGAATCGAAGTCGGTCACGGGATAGGAGCGTTCGGCGGCGGCGGCCGGCGCGGCGAGAAGGGCGGCGGCGAGGAGAAAGGCGATCCGGCTCATGGCCGGATCATGGCCGGATCGCGCGTCCCGTCAACCCGTCAGGAACCGCAATGAACGTCGCCCGAGCCCATCTTGTGGACGGTGCATTTGGCCGGGCCGGAGAGGGTCACGTCGCCCGAGCCCATGATCGTCACATCGGCGCTCTGGGTCGCGCGGGCGGTGATGTCGCCGGAGCCGATCACCGAGACGGTCGCGTTGCCGATTTCGAGGCCGCCCGCCTTGAAGTCGCCGGAACCGGCGACGGTGACATTGGCCTGCTGTGCCTTGCCGCTGGCCTCGATGTCGCCCGAGCCGGCGATGTTGAACCGTGCCTGGGTCACCTGCAGGCTGGCGATGTTCATGTCGCCCGAGCCGCCGACCGTGGCGTCCAGATCGTTCCCCGCCACCTTGTCGATCTTCATGTCGCCCGAGCCGGCGATGCTGGCGCCGGCGAGCGACGGCATCGTCACGTAGACGACGGTGCGGCGATGGCCGCTGAAATTCCAGCTGAAGCCGCCATTCCGCTTGGTGCCGATCGTGAGCTCGCCATTCTCGACATGAATGTCGAGCCGGTCGATCACGGCCTTGTCGCCCTCCGCCCGCACCGATACCGCGCCGCCGACCGTCACCACCACGTCGGTGGAACCGGCGAGGGAGACCTTCTGGAAGCTGCCCGTGACCGGGAAATCGCGGTGGATCGTCTCGTGGCTGCCGCCATCCGCACAGGCTCCAAGCATCAGCAGCGCCGTCAACGGCAAGGCTCCGCGCATATCGTCTCTCCCAACTGTATTGCTTATCTAATACACATCGACTCAAAAAGGTGCAACATGGAAAAGGCGGCTCCGTCGGGAACCGCCTTTTCGTCGATCGGGTCCTGGCCGGAAAGGACTTACTTCTCGACCATCTTGTCCTTGTTGTAGATCGCCGCCGCCTTGTTGAGGATCTCGAGGATCTTCGTCAGCGCGGTCGGCTCGTCGACCTGCTCCATCGCGGCCAGCTCGCGGGCGAGGCGGCTCGAGGCGGCCTCGAAAATCTGCCGTTCCGAATAGCTCTGCTCGGGCTGGTCGTCGGCGCGGAACAGGTCGCGGGTCACCTCGGCGATCGAGACGAGGTCGCCCGAATTGATCTTCGCCTCATATTCCTGGGCGCGGCGCGACCACATGGTGCGCTTGACCTTCGGCTTGCCCTTCAGCGTGGCGAGCGCCTCCTGCATCGTCTTGTCGGACGACAGCTTGCGCATGCCGACGCTCTCCGCCTTGTTGGTGGGAACGCGGAGCGTCATCTTCTCTTTCTCGAACCGAAGCACATAGAGCTCGAGCTGCATGCCCGCGATGTCGGTGCTCTGCAGTTCGATCACCCGTCCGACCCCATGCTTGGGGTACACGACGTAGTCGCCAACGTCGAAGCTCAACGCTTTCGCTGCCATTTATTCGACCTTCCCATGGAAACAGCCGTTCATGCGCGCCAGACCGCGTCCACCCCACGCTTCCGAACAACGATGTGCGGCGATTCTCTCTAGACCACCTGTGCGGTATGCGATCCGCATCCGCTTCGATGGGCGACCTTATAACGTAATAAGTCCGGAAAAGCTACCCTTTTGGAAAGGTTTGGCTGTCCGGGATCAGGCCGGAACCAGAATCGTGTCGATCGCCTCGGGCAGGAGGTCCGGATGGTCGAGCGTGTAGTGGAGCCCGCGGCTTTCCTTGCGGGCCAGCGCCGACCGCACGATCAGCTCGGCGACGAGGATGAGGTTCCTCAGCTCGACGAGATCCGGAGTGACCCGGAAATGGCCGTAATAATCCTCCGTCTCCTGCTTCAGGAGGCTGACCCGGTTGAACGCGCGCTCGAGCCTTTTGGTGGTTCGGACGATGCCGACATAGTCCCACATGAAGCGCCTGATCTCGCGCCAATTGTGGTGGACGACGACCTCCTCGTCCGAATCGCGCACCCGGCTCTCGTCCCAGGGGCGAATCGACGGCGGCGAAGGGAAGGAGGCCCAGTCGCGGTTGATCGCCTCGGCCGCCGCGACTCCGAAGACGAGGCATTCGAGCACCGAGTTCGAGGCGAGGCGGTTGGCGCCGTGGAGGCCGGACATGGTGACCTCGCCAGCCGCGTAAAGGCCGGGCAGGTCGGTCGCGCCCTCCAGATCCACCAGCACGCCGCCGCACGTATAATGGGCGGCGGGGACGACCGGGATCGGCTCCTTCGTGATGTCGATTCCGATGTCGGGCGCGGCGAGGCGCGCGGCGATGGTCGGGAAATGGGCGCGGATGAAGTCCGGATCGCGATGGCTGATGTCGAGATGGATATAGTCGAGGCCGAGCCTTTTCAGCTCATGGTCGATCGCGCGGGCGACGACGTCGCGCGGCGCAAGCTCCTCGCGCGGATCGAAGCGCTTCATGAAGCGGCGGCCATTGGTCGGGATCCTGAGCCGCCCGCCCTCGCCCCGCATCGCCTCGGTGATCAGGAAGTTCTTGACGTTATGGTCGTGGAGGCAGGTGGGGTGGAATTGCGCGAACTCCATGTTGGAGACGCGGCAGCCCGCGCGCCAGGCCATGGCGATGCCGTCGCCGGTCGAGCCGCGCGGATTGGTCGAATAGAGCCACGCGCGGCTGGCGCCACCGGTCGCGACGATGGTGGCGCGGGCGGTGATCGTTTCGACATGGCCGGTCGCTCGGTTGACGGCATAGGCGCCCCAGACCCGCTGTCCGCCGCCGTCGCTCTCGACATGGCGATCGGTGATCAGGTCGATCGCGACCATGTCGGGGACGAGACGGATATTGGGGTGGGCGGAAGCGGCGGCCTCGAGCGCCTGCTGCACCGCCCAGCCGGTCGCGTCGGCGACATGGACGATGCGGCGGTGGCTATGGCCGCCCTCGCGGGTCAGGTGCCAGCGCGCTTCCTCTCCGCGGTCGAACGGAACGCCGAGCGCGGCAAGCCGCTCGACCGCCGCCGGTGCCGCGCCGACCACGAACGCGACCGTCTCGCGCCGGTTGAGGCCGGCACCGGCGACGATCGTGTCCTCGACATGGCTTTCGAACGTGTCGCCCGGCTCCAGCACCGCCGCGATCCCGCCCTGGGCCAAAGCCGTCGAGCCGGAGGACAGGTCGCCCTTCGCCAGCACCGCGACCCTGAGCCTCGGCGCCAGCGTCAGCGCCGCGCTCAGCCCCGCGGCGCCGGAGCCGATGACGAGGACGTCGAAGGGGCGATTCAATTCAGCCCCTCCCTTTCAAGGGAGGGAAGATGGTGCGCCTCACTCGGCCGCATTCGCCGCCCTTGTGAGGTTGAGGAACACATCCTCCAGATCGGCCTCGCGGGTGGAGACGTCGACGATGCCGAGCCCTTCGCCTTGCAGCGCGGCAAGCACCTCGCCGGCATTCACCTTGTCCTTTCGATAGGTGATCGCAAGCGTCCGATCCCCCTTGAGCTCGATCTTCTCGAAGCAGATCGCGTCCGGGGCGCGCGCGAGGTCGCGGTCGACCACCACCTCGACCGCTTTCTCCTGCGCCATCCCGACCAGGGTGCGCGTCGCCTCGTTGGCGATCAGCCGGCCGTGATTGATGATCGCGATCCGGTCGCACAATTGCTCGGCCTCCTCGAGATAATGGGTGGTGAGGACGATGGTGACGCCGTTTTGGTTGAGCTGCCGCACATAATTCCAGAGCTGCTGGCGAAGCTCGATATCGACGCCGGCGGTCGGCTCGTCGAGGACGAGGATCGGCGGCGAATGGACCATTGCCTTGGCGACGAGCAGCCGCCTCTTCATGCCGCCCGAAAGGGTGCGCGAATAGGCATTGGCCTTGTCCTCGAGGTGCATGGCGCGGAGCAATTCCGCGGTCTTCCGCCTTTCCTTGGGCACGCCGTAGAGGCCGGCCTGGATCTCCAGCGTCTCGGACGGGGTGAAGAAGGGATCGAAGACGATCTCCTGCGGCACGATCCCGATCGAGGCCTTGGCGTTGCGCGGATGCTTCTCGATGTCGAAGCCCCAGATGGTCGCGCTGCCGCCGCTCTTGTTGACGAGACCGGCGAGGATGTTGATGAGCGTCGACTTGCCGGCGCCGTTCGGGCCGAGCAGCCCGAAAATCTGCCCGCGCGGCACGTCGAGACTGACTCCGTCGAGCGCCCTCTTTCCGCCCTGATAGGTTTTCTGGAGGTCGGCGATCGCGATTGCGGCTTCGGTCATGCCGGCGCGTTTAGCCCCTGATCCGCCTTTCGCCTAGGAGCGCGTCGCGCGGACCGGCCGGCACGGTTGTCGCGGGGGGACGGCGTTGCTAGAGGCCGCCTCCATGCAGACCGACCGGTTCACCCCCGAAATCGCTTATACCGACAGCCCGCGCGTCGCCTGCGACGGCGCGAGCGAGACCTGGCCCGCGCTCGGCCATCCGCGCGTCTATCTGCAGATCGACGAGAAAGGCTATGTCGATTGCGGCTATTGCGACAAGAGGTTCGTCCTCAAAGGCGGCCCCGCCGACGCGCAGGCTGGCGCCGCCGCCTGAGGCGCCTATATCGGCGCCATGACCCTTCCCGCCGATCCCCGCCGCTTCCTCTATCGAAGCGACGCGCTCTCGCCCGAGGCGGCGCTCCGCCTCACCGCCGACGCGCTCGGACATTGCGACGATGGCGAGCTCTACCTTCAATATAGGGCCTCGGAGAGCTTCGGCTTCGACGACGGCCGGCTGAAGACGGCGGACTTCAACACCCAGGCGGGCTTCGGCCTGCGCGGGGTCTCGGGCGAGACCACCGCCTTCGCCCATGCCAATGAATTGAGCGAGGCGGCCATAAGACGCGCCGCCGACACGATGACGGTGCTCGATCCGGCGAAAGGGCCGCGGTCCGCGCCGCCGCGCCGCACCAACGCCACCCTCTATACCGATTCCGACCCGCTGAGCCTCGTCCCCTTCGCGCGGAAGGTGGCGCTCTGCCAGCATATCGACGCCGCCGCCCGCGCCCGCGATCCGCGCGTCGTCCAGGTCTCGGTCGCGCTCGCGGGGAGCTGGTCGGTGGTCGAGATCGTTCGGCCCGACGGCTTCGTCGCCCACGACGTGCGGCCGCTGGTGCGCCTCAACGTGCAGATCGTCGTCGAGCAGAACGGGCGGCGCGAGACCGGCTTTCACGGCCTCGGCGGCCGCACGCTCTACGACCATCTGTTCGAGGAGCCGGTCTGGAACCGCGCGATCGACATGGCGCTCGCCCAGGCCCTGGTGAACCTCGAATCGGTCGCGGCGCCGGCCGGCGAGATGAAGGTCGTGCTCGGCCCCGGCTGGCCGGGCGTTTTGCTCCACGAAGCGATCGGCCACGGCCTCGAAGGCGATTTCAACCGCAAGGGCACCTCGGCTTTCTCCGGCCGGATCGGCGAGCGCGTCGCGGCGCCGGGCGTGACGGTGGTCGACGACGGTTCGATCGGCGAGCGGCGCGGCTCGCTCTCGATCGACGACGAGGGGACGCCGACCGGCTGCACCACGTTGATCGAGGACGGCATCCTCAAGGGCTATTTGCAGGACCGGCTGAACGCACGCCTGATGGGCGTCGAGGCGACCGGCAACGGCCGCCGCGAGAGCTTCGCCCATGCGCCGATGCCCCGCATGACCAACACCTTCATGCGCGCCGGCACCGACGATCCGGACGAGATCCTCGCGCGCGCCGGGAGCGGCATCTATGCGAGGAGCTTCGGCGGCGGCCAGGTCGACATCACCTCGGGCAAGTTCGTCTTCTCCTGCACCGAAGCCTACCGAATCGAGAATGGCAGGCTCGGCGCGCCGATCAAGGGCGCGACCCTGATCGGCGACGGCCCGACCGTGCTCACCAGGGTGGCGGCGATCGGCAACGATCTCGCGCTCGACGAGGGGATCGGCATTTGCGGCAAGGCCGGCCAGTCGATCCCGGCCGGCGTCGGCCAGCCGACCCTGCTGATCGAGGGCTTGACCGTCGGCGGCACCGCCGCCTGATGGCCTGGCAGGACGAGGTGCTCGCCTTCTGGTTCGGCCTCGATCCGGACCAATGGTGGAAGGTCGATCCCGCGCTCGACGAGGAGATCCGCGAGCGTTTCCAGGAATTGTGGGAGGAGCAGAGGGACAAGGTACCCGAGGCCTTCCTCGGCAGCGCCCGCGACGCGCTCGCGGCGATCATCCTGTTCGACCAGCTCCCCCGCAACATGTTCCGCGGCCATGCCGACCAGTTCTCGACCGATCCGCTCGCTCTGGCGCTGGCCAAGGGGGCGGTGGAGCGGGGCTACGACCGGCAGGTCCCGCCGGAGCGGCGGATCTTCGTCTATATGCCCTTCGAGCATAGCGAGGGGATCGAGGACCAGCGGCAATCCTTGCTCCTCGTCACCGCGCTCGGCGACGAGAATTTCATCCGCTACGCGAAGATTCATCACGACCTCATCGCCCGTTTCGGCCGCTTTCCGCACCGCAACCAAATGCTCGGCCGCCCGTCCCGTCCCGACGAGATCGCCGGCGCGACGGCGCCTTGGTAATGGCCCTCGTCGAGCTCGCGAAATTCTACAACAGCTTCGAGGCGGGCGTGGCCCAGTCGCGCCTGGAGGCGGACGGAATCGAGAGCTTCATCTTCGACATGAACATGAGTTGGGAGGGCCTGAGCGGCGTCATTCCGGTCCGGCTGATGGTCGACGAGGACGATTTCTCCCGCGCCCGGCGAATCCTGGCCGAAAAGCCAGATGGGGAGGGCTCGACCTGAGCCCGCCATGAGCTTGGGAGGAATCGGCGGATGGTCGACGAAGACCGTCCGCCGCGTGTCCGGCGGAGCCGGAAGGCGTCGGCTCAGCCGCGCGTTGCGCTTCGCAGGCGGTGAGCGCCACGGGAGCCTTGACATCGGCAGTGTGTGAATGCTCCAACACACCACGGGGCAAAGCGCAGCAAAGGCGGCCGGCGGATGAGCGAGACACGAATGCCGGTCGTGGAGCTGGTGAACCTCAGCAAGACCTACGGGCGCCGCGGCGTGCGCGCCGTTCGCGACGTCAGCCTCTCGGTCGCGCCCGGCGAGGTCTACGGCTTCCTCGGCCCCAACGGCGCGGGCAAGAGCACCACCATCCGCATGATGCTCGGCCTCATCGCGCCGACCGGCGGCGAGGTGCGCCTGTTCGGGCAGGATTTGCGCGCGGACGGATCGGTGCTGAAGCGGGTCGGCTCGCTCGTCGACGGCGGTGCCTTCTACCCCTTCCTCTCCGGCCGCCGGAATCTGGAGGTCGTGGCGAAGACCCATGGCGGCGACGGCGCCCGCATCGACGCATTGCTCGACCAGGTCGGCCTCGCCAGGGATTCGGGCCGCAAGGTGAAGGGCTATTCGACCGGCATGCGTCAGCGGCTCGGCGTCGCCGCCGCCCTGCTCCACGATCCCGACATCGTCATTCTCGACGAGCCGGTGAACGGCCTCGACGCCGCCGGCATCCAGGAGATGCGCGCGCTGATCCGCGGCCTCGCCGGCGACCGCGGCAAGACCGTGTTCCTCTCCAGCCACCTCCTCCACGAGGTCCAGCAGGTCTGCGACCGAGTGGCGATCATCAGCAAGGGCGAGATCGTCCGCGAGGCCGGCATCCACGAATTGCTCCGCGGCGAAGCGGGCCTGCGCGTCGAAGCCGTGCCGCTCGACGTCGCCGAAGCGGCGCTCGCCGCGCGCTGGTCGGTGGAGCGCCACGACGGCGTCCTCCTCGTCCGCGCGACTCGCGACGACGCCCCGGAGGTCGCCCGACGGCTGATCGGTGCCGGCGCCGAGCTGTTCGGGCTCGGCCTCGAGCAGCGCAACCTCGAGGAGGTGTTCCTCTCGATCACCCAGCCGGAGACGGACGATGCTTGACGCCCTCTCGGCCGAACGGCTGAAGCTGACCCGTCACAAGGCGACCTGGTTCCTGGTCTGGCTCTATCCGATCCTGTTCTTCATCCTCTTCTCGGCGTCGGTCCTGTTCGCGCTCACGCAGGCCGGCGCGCCCGCGAGGCCGGTCACCGCGCAAGCCTGGCTCGGGCAGACGGCGATGATCTGGAAGCTTCCGAGCCAGACGATCGGCCGCTACCTCATCGCCGCCTATGTCGCCGTCGTCTTCGCCGGCGAATATGGCTGGAACACCTGGAAGCTCATCGTCCCGCACCGCTCGCGCGTGTCGCTGATCGCGGCCAAGTTCGCGATGATCTTCCTGCTCTTCCTCGTGGCGCTGGCGCTGACCGCCGCGATCTCCCTGCTCTTCACCTGGCTCGAAGGGAGCGTCCGCGGGCGTCCGATCCCCGCCGGCGTCACCGCTGCCGCGATCCTCGAAGCGCAGGGCCGCGCCGCCCTTTCGGGACTCGCGCCGTTCCTCTTCACGCTCGCCTCGGTCAGCCTTGCGGCGGTGCTGATCCGCTCGATGATCGCCGCTTTGATCATCGGAATCGTCCTTGCAACGATCGAGCAGCTGTTCGTCAAGCTGGGCCCGTTCCTCTTCGTCTATGCGCCGAGCCTCGTCTGGAGCCTCTATCACGCGCTCCCCGGCTACCATCTCGCCAATTTGGAATCGTGGGTCACGAACGGCGTGGCCCTGCGCACGCTTTTTCCGGACGGTCGAATCGTCGCCCTGGATTGGACGACCTCGCTTGCGGTCGCTGCGGCCTGGACCGCCGCGCTCGCCGCCGGAACCTTCGGCGCCTTCAGGCGGCAGGATATCAACTGACGGGCGGGGCGCTTCGACCGCCGAGATAAAGGCGGATCGGCGCGAGGTCGTACCCCGCCGCCGCCGCCATCGCGACCAGCTCCGCCGCCGGCGCGCCGAGCCGCGCCCGCGCCAGAGCCCAGAGCCAGGTCGAGCGGGTGCCGGAGCGGCAGAAGGCGAGGACGGGGCCATCCTCCAGCGCCTTTGCCATCGCCTCCACCTGCGATTGCGAGAAGCCGCCGGCGACGGGGATATGGCGGTAAGCGAGGCCCGCCGCCCTCGACGCCGCTTCGATCTCGGCGGAGGTCGGCTGGCCCGGCTCCTCGCCGTCGGGACGGTTGTTGACGATCGTCTTCACGCCGGCCGCGGCCGCTTCGGCGATATCCGAAGGGGCGATCTGGCCCGACACGAAAATCTTCGAATCCAAACCGATCATGGACGCGGCCTGCCAGCTCCTACGCCGTCTCGCGATAAGCGCGAATCACATCGACGAACGCCTGGCCATAGCGTTCGAGCTTCGCCGCGCCGACGCCGGAAATGCCGGCGAGCGCGGCCAGGCTTTCCGGCTTCAGCGCGGCCATCTCGCGCAATGTGCTGTCGTGGAAGACGACATAAGGCGGCACGCCTGCCTCTTTCGCCAGCCCGGTCCGGCAGGCGCGCAAGGCCTCGAACAGGGGATCGCCGACCGGATTGGCGCCGCCGTCCTTGCGGGCGCGGCGCCGGCGCCTGGGCGGGAGGACCAGTTCGACCTCTTCCTCACCCTTCAAAATGGGTTTCGCTCCGGGGCCGAAGGAAAGGCCGCCATATTCGTCGGGCCGAAGCGCATCGCGCGCGATCAGGGCTCGCGCCACCGGCTTCACCAGCGCCATCTCCTCCTCATTGGCGATTCCGAAGACCGAGAGGCGATGGTGGCCGAAGCCGATCACCTTGTCGGTCTCGCGCCCGGCGAGCACGTCCGAGAGATGCTGGAGTCCGAAGCGCATGCCGGTGCGGAAGGCGGCGGAGAGCAATTTCTGCGCGGTCTCGGTCGCCTCGACGGCCTGTGGCGGGGCGAGGCAATTGTCGCAATTGCCGCAGCGCTCGGGCGGCGACTCGCCGAAATGGCGGAGCAGGATCGCGCGGCGGCAGGCGCCGGTCTCGACCAAAGAGGCAAGCGCGTTCAGCCGCTGGCGCTCGCCCGAGCGGCGGTCGTCCGGCACCTCCAGCTCGATCCGCCGCCGGGCGCGGGCGAAATCGTCGGCGCCCCAGAACAGCCAGGCTTCGGCGGGATCGCCGTCGCGGCCGGCGCGGCCGGTCTCCTGATAATAAGCCTCGATCGATTTGGGGATGCCGGCATGGGCGACGAAGCGCACGTCGGGCTTGTCGATGCCCATGCCGAAGGCGATGGTGGCGACCATCACCACGCCCTCGGCGCCGTCGCTGGCGACGAACGCCTTCTGGTTGGCGGCGCGCACGCGCGAGTCGAGCCCGGCATGGTAGGGCAGCACCCGCCGGCCGTTGCCGCCGAGCTGCACGGCAAGCGTCTCGGCCTTGTCACGGCTCTGGACATAGACGATGCCCGGGCCCGGCTGCTCGGCGAGCAAAGCGCGGAGCTGCTGCGTCACGCCGTCGCGCGGGCGCACATGGTAGCGGATGTTCGGCCGGTCGAAGCCGGCGAGGATCAGCCCCTCCTCCGGGATGCCGAGCTGGACGAGGATGTCGGCGCGGGTCTGGCGGTCGGCGGTGGCGGTGAGCGCGAGCCGCGGCACGTCGGGAAAGGCGTCGAGCAGCGGCTTCAGCATCCGGTAGTCGGGCCGGAAATCATGCCCCCATTCGGAGACGCAATGCGCCTCGTCGATCGCGATCAGCGAGAGCGGGATCGTCTCGACGAGGGTGCGGAAGCCGCCGGTGCTCGCCCGCTCCGGCGCGACATAGAGCAGGTCGAGATCGCCGCGCTTCAGCCGCGCCAGCGTCTCGCGCCGATCGGCCTCGTCGTCGGCCGAGGTCAGCGAGGCGGCGCTTATGCCGAAGCCGGCGGCCGACCGGATCTGGTCGTGCATCAAGGCGATCAGCGGCGAGACGACGAGCGCGGTCCCCGGCCGCGCGAGCGCCGGCACCTGGTAGCAGAGCGACTTGCCCGCCCCCGTCGGCATCACCGCGAGCGTATGCTCGCCCGCCATGACGCGCCCGATCACCGCCTCCTGCACGCCGCGAAAGGCGGCGAAGCCGAAGGTTTCGCGAAGGATCGTCAGCGGGTCCGGCATGTTGGACCGTCTAGACGGCGCTTCCAGCTCGACACAAGCGAGAGCCGGATTCATCGTCGGATGTAGCCCAACATCTTCAGATAAGCGCGAACTCCATCGGGGAAGCTGCGATAAAAGCCTATTTTATAGGCGGAGCACCCCTTCAGGGAATCCCATTTGCCTTTGCAAACGGACAAGGAGAAGAGCGAGTCCCGGCCATAGAGCCGCACGATGTCCTTCCAAGCCGCGCCAAAATGCCCGGCACGGGCAGCGGACGCGGCATAACCGGCGCAAGCTCCTCCGTTGAAGCTCAGGTCGCCCTCCAGAGGATCCTGGAAGCACCAACGACGCGCCTCCTTCATGTCGCGCAAAAACAATGCAGCGAAAGCGCGCCGTGCGGAGACATCGACAGCTCGTCCCTTCACGATGTTCAAGATCAACGGCGGCGACCAGCTCTCCGAATGAGAACCGAACTCTTCGAGAAACCTCCTTTCATCCTTCAGAACCAGGTCGGGCCGGCCATCTCCATCCAGGTCCTTCGGCGCCTTCATCGGCGTTGTGCCGTCCCATTCGCCGAGATCCGTCACTGCGAGACGACCTCGGTCGGCGACGAGAACCTGAAGCCGCAGGCAGCAATGTGTGCCGCCGGTGTCCTGCTCCAGCATGATGAACGGATGGCCTTGTCGATCCCAGCGACCGACGCTGACTCGCACGCCGGGATAATAGCCGTATCTGTCATAGCCGCGAAAGAGGATCGACCTCGACCCTCCTGTCACGCGCACCATCGGTACGGTGACCCCGTCGCGCAGCCTGCTGAAGACCGAGACGTGCAATTTCCCCGCGCGAAGATGAACAAGGTGCGGGTTCCTGGAATCCCAGTCGAATGAAGCGCCGATCGGCAGAACCCGTTCCGACCTGCGCGACGACCCATGGATATTCGCGGCTGTGAGCAGCAAGGTCGAGGCGGTGAGGACGAGAAGCCTGAGCATGGCGCAACTCCACGTCGACTCGCATGGCCGATCGTGACATTTGTTTACTGTTTGTTCTGCCTTCTCGCAAGCGGGGTCTTTCCAGACTTCACGGCCACGATGCAGGCGGTTCTCTTGCCAGGAGGCGACTTGCCGGGAGCGGCGCCGACACGTCTCAATTCGTCCAGACGTGGACCCTTTGCTCGGGCGGCAGATAGAGCTTGTCGCCGGGCTTGACGTCGAACGCCTTGTACCAGGCATCGACGTTCCGGACGATTCCGTTGACCCGATATTCCTCCGGGCTGTGCGGGTTGGAGAGCAATTGGGCGCGGAGCGCCCCTTCGCGCGCCTTGCCCTGCCAGCTTTGCGCGTAGGCGATGAAGAAGCGCTGGTCCCCCGTATAGCCGTCGATCACCGGCGGCTCGCCGTGGCGGGCGACGTAGCGGCGATAGGCCGCATAGGCCGCCTCCAGTCCCCCGAGATCGCCCAGATTCTCGCCGAGCGTGAGCTGGCCCTTGATGTGGACGCCGGGGATCGGCTCGTAGGAATCGAACTGCTTGACCAGGGCCTGGGCATGGGTCGTGTAGCGGTCGGCGGACTCCTTGGTCCACCAGTCGCGGAGCCGCCCCTGGGCGTCGAACTGGCGGCCTTCGTCGTCGAAGCCGTGGCCCATTTCGTGGCCGATCGTCGCGCCCGTCTCGCCGTAATTGACCGCCGGATCGGCCGCTGGATCGAAGAAAGGCGGCTGGAGGATGGCGGCCGGGAAGGTCACCTGGTTCATCACCGGATCGTAATAAGCGTTCACCTCCTGGACGTTCATGTCCCAGAGGGTGCGGTCGACGGGCCTCGGCAGGCGCGAGAGCTGCAACCGCCATTCGAATTGGTTCGACGCGAGCGCATTGGCGAGCGGATCGGTGCGGCTCACCTTCATGCTCGAATAGTCGATATATCTGACCGGGTGGCCGATGCGCGGATCGAAGGCGGCGAGCTTGGCCAGCGCCTCCTTGCGCGTCGGCTCGTCCATCCATTGGGCGTGGGCGATGAGGTCGCCATAAGCGGCGCGCAGGTCGCCGATCAGCTCGTTCATCTGCCGCTGGGTCTCGGGCGTCCAGTGGCGGCGGGCATAGAGCTGGCCGACCGCCTCGCCGAGATCGGCGTTGAGCAGCCGCACGCCGCGCTTCCAGCGCTCCGCCTGGGTCGGCACGTCCTGCAAGGTGTGGCTGTAGAAATCGAACCGCGCCTGGTCGAAGGCCTTGGGCAGGAACGTGGCGTGATCGCTGAGGAAGCGGAAGGTGAGATAATCCTTCCAGGTCGAGAGCGGCACGTCGTCGAGCCTTTTGCCGGCCGCGGCGACGGCGCTCGGCTCGCGAACGATCACGGTGGGCATCGCGCCGAGGCCGATATGGGCGAGCGTCGCGTTCCACTCGAATTGCGGGGCGAGCGCGGCGAGCTGCGTGCGGTTCATCGGATTGTAGGTCGCCTGCGGATCGCGGCGGCGCTCGGGGGTCCATTGGTCCTGCGAAAGCCGGGTCTCGAGCGCGATGATCCGGTCCGCCTTGGCCTCGGGATCGGCGATTCCGGCAAGCTGCTGGATGTGGATTATATAGTCGCGATAGGCCTTGCGGATCGCCTCATATTTGGCGCCCGGGAGCAGGTAATAATCGCGCGTGGGAAGGCCGAGCCGCGCCTGGCCGGCCTCGACCGTATAATGGGTCGGGTCCTTCTCGTCCGGGCTGATGCCGATCCCGATCGGCGCGGCATAGTCCGGCTCGGCCATGAGCTGGACGAGCTGGCCGCGATTCCGGATATCGGCGATGCGCTGGAGATAGGGGCGGGCGGGGGCGAGGCCGTTTTGCTCGATCCCCGCTTCGTCCATCCAGGCGGCGTAGAAATCGGAAATCTGCCGGATGAGCGGATCCGTGGGGTTCGGCCCGGCATCCTCGATCAGCTTGCGGACCTCGACCTCGGTCTCGTCCGGAAGCTCGTAATTGTAGCCGGCGCGCGCCTTGTCGGCCGGGATCTGGGCGGTGCGCAGCCAATTGCCCTCGGCATAGCCGAAGAAATCGTCGCCGGGCTTCACATTCTTGTCCATGTCGGCCGTGGCGACGCCCCAGGTGCCATATTTGGCATGGCCGGTCTCAGCGACGAGCGGCGCGGCGGCGGTGATCAGCAGGGCGGCGAGGAAGGCGGCCGAACGGCGGGTCATGCGAGTCTCCGGTTTTTCATGAGAAAGGGACCGGGCTATCATCGCGCCCGGCCGGCGGCAACGTGCGCATCCCCTTTCACGAGCAGCCGATCGTCTGGTCCCCCGGCGCGCTCAAGCTTGGCTTGCTGAGCTCCAGCCGGTCGAGGGGCTCTGGCCACATCTCGAACGAGGAGAGTTGCGGCGGGATCGCGCAGATGCTCGTCGGCGCTGAGCGGCTGCCGCGGAACATCACGGCCTTGAAGTGGAAGGCCTTCGCATAGCCGTTCCTGATGTCGAGCATCCGCCCGTTCGCCGTGGCGGTGAAGGTGAAGCGCACGGTGTCCGCGGCCGGCGCCGAATCCTGGGCCTGGGCGGGGCCGCGGCTCAGTTCGACGAAGCCGGACGAATCGTCGGCGACGCGCGCCGTCACCGTCTCGCCGGGCGAGATGGTGATCGGGCCGGGGCCGGCCGCCGCCGATCCCAGCAGGAGGAAGCAGGCGGCAGCGGCGCATGTGAGGATCCGGTTCATGGGGCGCGTCTCCGTCGGAAGCGCGCAGTTGAACCGATAAAGCGCCGAATCTCAAGCGGTGCCGTTCGTCACTCCGCGGCTTGCGCCTCCGCCTCCTGCTCGGCCTCGCTCTGCTGGCGTTCCCACATTTCGGCGTAGAGGCCGCCCTTGCGCAGCAATTGGCCATGGGTGCCGCGCTCGGCGACCCGGCCCTGGTCGAGGACGACGATCTGGTCGGCATCAACCACGGTCGAGAGGCGGTGGGCGATGACGATGCTGGTGCGGCGGGCGGCGACTCCGCTCAAAGTCTCCTGGATCGCGGCCTCGGTGCGGCTGTCGAGCGCGCTCGTCGCCTCGTCGAGGATCAGGATCGGCGGGTCCTTGAGCAGGGTGCGGGCGATGGCGACGCGCTGCTTCTCGCCGCCGGAGAGCTTGAGGCCGCGCTCGCCGACCTTCGCCTCATAGCCTTCGGGAAGGCTTGCGATGAAATCGTGGATCGCCGCGCCGCGCGCCGCCGCCTCGATCTCCGCCTGGGTCGCGCCGTCTCTGCCGTAGCCGATATTGTAGCCGATCGTGTCGTTGAACAGCACCGTGTCCTGGGGAACGATTCCGATCGCGCGGCGGAGGCTCGCCTGGGTCACGCCGGCGATATCCCGCCCGTCGATCGTGATCCGGCCGCCGGTCGGATCGTAGAAGCGGAAAAGCAGGCGCGACAGGGTCGACTTGCCGGCGCCTGACGGGCCGACCACGGCGACGGTCGCGCCGGGCGGCACGTCGAGGTCGATGCCCTTCAATATCTCGCGTTCCGGCTCGTAGCCGAAGCGGAGATTCTCGAAGCGAATCCGTCCCTGGGTGACGACCAGGTCTATCGCGTCCGGCTGATCGTTGACCTCGGTCGGCGTGTCGATCAGGGCGAACATCGCGTCCATGTCGATCAGGCCCTGGCGGATCGTCCGATAGACCATGCCGAGCATGTCGAGCGGCCGGAAGAGCTGGGCGAGCAAGGTGTTGACCACCACCACGTCGCCGGGGCGGAAGCGGCCCTGGCTCCAGCCCCAGATGGTGAAGGCCATGGCGCCGGCCATCATCAGGTTCGTGATCAGCGACTGGCCGATGTTGAGCCAGGCGAGCGAGGTCTCGTTCTTGACCGCGGCGTCGGCATAGCGGCGGACGGCGTGGCCGTAGCGCTCGGCCTCGCGCTCCTCCGCATTGAAATATTTGACCGTCTCGTAATTCAAAAGGCTGTCGACCGCCCGCGCGACCGCGCCGGTGTCGAGGTCGTTCATCTCGACCCGGAGGCGCGTCCGCCAATCGGTGACCAGGCGGGTGAAGCGGATATAGGCGGCAACCATCACCGCGGTCGCCGCGACGAGGCCGAGGCCGAACTTCACCCAGAACATGATCATGACGATGGCGAGCTGGAGAATGGTCGGCGCGATGTTGAAGAGGAGGAAATAGAGCATCATGTCGATGCTCTTGGTGCCGCGCTCGACGATCTTGGTGACTGCGCCGGTCCGCCGCTCGAGATGGAAGCGCAGCGACAGAGCGTGGAGATGGCGGAAGGTGATCTCGGCAAGCCGCCTTTGCGCATCCTGGCCGACCCGCTCGAAGATGGCGTTGCGAAGATTGTCGAACAGGACGCCGCCGAATCGGGCGCCGGCATAGGCCGTCACCAGGGCAATCGCGATCGCGACGTCGCCGCGCAGCCCGGCCGTCATGTCGTTGACCGCGGCGCCGTAAGCGAGCGGCATCACCAGGGTCGTGATCAGGATCGAGGCCAGGACGAAGCCGAGCGAGAGGATCACCCGCGCCTTCAGCGCGGTCTCGCCGGCCGGCCACAGATAGGGAAGGAAACGGCGGAGCGACGACCAGCCCGTCCGCCGCTCTCCCGCCTCGGTTTCGCTGAACCACATCGCGCCTAGTTAGGCGTCCCGACGCCCGGCTCCAAGCACGGAGGCGAAACGATTGGAACGCGCGACGAAGCGAGGGGTTTTGGCGACATGGGACCGGGCATCTTCCTCATCGCGATCTTCGGCTGCGGCGAAGGCCATGCGAGCTGCCAGCCGGTGCGGATGCTGCAGACGCGCTACGAGAGCCGCGCCGCCTGCATGGCCGCCACCGAAAATGCGCTGGTGCAGAGCGGCGACCTCGATTATCCGACGATCGTCGCCCAATGCGTCGCGCCGCAAAAGGCCGCGGCCTTCCGACTCAGCGCCGACGAGGTCACGCGGCCGAGCCCGCCGTCCAGGGCCGTCCCGCCGGAGCGGATCGCCGCCCGCGACTGATCAGCCGGCGTAGATCGTCCCCTCCTCGACGAAGCAGAGCGGGTTGCCCCAGGGATCGGCTGCATAGAAGGAGCGCTCGCCCCAAGGCCGAACGACCGGCTCACCCGCCGGCTTGCCATGAACCAGCCCGTCTTCGAGGCAGCCCAGATCGGATGCGCGCCGGTGCACCGCGTCGAGGTCGGTGACGGCGAAATAGAGCGCCTTGGCGGCGGAATGCGGCGCCTGGACTTGGACCAGCTGCAACGTCACCGGCCCGGCGGCGAAATAGCAGCGCATGCCCGCCTGCGGCCGCCCTTCGGGGCCGAGCAATTCGGAATAGAAGCCAGCGGCGGCGTCAATGTCGCCGACTTCGACGTTCAGCCGGAAGAGCCTCGGCGTGTCGGTCATCCTTCTTCTCCTCGGAAGTACAGGGGTCGCGGCCGAACCAGTCGAGCCAGTCGCGGGCAAGCGCGACCGGCTTCGGCTCCAGCCGATAGACGCGGCTGCGGCCGCGCCGTTCGGCGCGGACGATCCCGGCTGCTTCGAGAAGCTGGAGATGGCGGGTCGTGGTCGGCCAGGCATGGGCGAAGAGGCCGGCAATGGCGCCCGCGCTCATCTCGCCGCCGGCGAAATGGATGTTGATCAGGATCCGCCGCCGCGCCGGATGGGCAAGGGCGGTGAAGATCGCCTCGTAGGAATCGGCGGGGGAGGCACTCGCATCCACGCCGAATCATTTAGCAGAAATGCTAAATGAGTCTAGCGCGTCTCCGCGATGAAATCCCGGATCGCGCTTGTGACCGTTTCCGGCTCTTCCCAGGTGATGAAATGGCCGGCGCTTGCCGAGGTGACGATACGCAGATCGTCGACAAGGCCGCGCAGCCCTTCGAGCTGGACCGGAAGCAGCGCCTTGTCCCCGAGACCCCAGATAAGGAGTGTCGGCATTGCGAGATGCGGGAAGGGCGCGTGGGTCCAGAGCGGCGGCGCCGCGTCCTCGCCAATCGCCGGCACCTCGATATTGGAGGCGCGATACCAGTTCAGCATCGCGGTCAGCGCGCCCGGCTGCGACCAGTCGTCGAGATAGGCCTGCCGTTCCTCGGGCTCGAGCTTCGCGGCGTCGGCATGGGCGAGCAGGCCTTTCTCAAGGAAGGTCTCCAGCCCCATTGCCCGGATCCCCGCCTCCATCGCCGGGCTGCGAAAGGCGCTGATATATTGGGAGGCGGCGCGCTGGCCCTCATCCTCGATCAGGCTCTTCTGGAAGATGAGCGGATGGGGCGCGTTGACGATGACCAGCCTTTTCACCCGATCGGGATGGGTCAGCGCGGTCAGCCAGGCCGCGGCGCCGCCCCAATCGTGGCCGGCGAGGGTGAAGGACCGGAGGCCGAGCGCATCGGCGAGCGCGACTGCGTCCGCGACGATGCGGTCCGTCCGATACTGATCGACGCCCTCCGGCCGGTCGGAGCCGGCAAAGCCGCGCTGGTCGGGTGCCACGACGAAAAAGTCGCGCGATAGGTCGCGTAGCTGGTGCCGCCAGGTCCGGTGCGATTCGGGAAAGCCGTGGAGAAAGAGAATCGGCTCGCCGTCCGTCGGGCCGCCGATACAGGCATTGAGCGCGACTCCGGTCGAAAGCGCGATTCGGCGGGTTTCGAGGCTCACGGATAGCTGACCGTCAGCGGCTTGACCTCGGGCAAGGGGATGAACTCGTCATGGTCGTTCGGCGGCAGGACGAAACGGCCGGCACGCCAATCCTCCTTGGCCTGCTGGATGCGTTCGCGCCGCGACGAGACGAAATTCCACCAGACGTGGCGCGGCCCGTCGAGCGGAGCGCCGCCGCAGAGCATGACATGGGCGCCGGTCCCCGAGCGCAGGGTCGCGGCGATGCCCGGGCGGAGGACGTAGAGCGTGCTCCGCTCGAGCGTCGTGCCGTCGACCGCCGCCTCGCCTTCCGCCACATAAAGGGCGCGCTCGTCCGCCTCGGGATCGATCGGCATCGCGCCGCCCGGCGAGAGGTGGATGTCGGCATAGATGGTCTCGCTGTGGCAGGTGACCGGCGAGGCCCGGCCCCAGAGGCTTCCCATCACCACCCGTGCCCGCGCGCCGCCGCCCTCGGCGACGGGCAGATCGTCGCGCGCGACATGCTCGAAGGCCGGGTCCATCTCCTCGCGCGCCGACGGGAGAGCGAGCCAGGTCTGGATTCCCGAAAGCTCCGGCCCCTTCGGCCGCGCATCGGCCGGCGAGCGCTCCGAATGGGCGATGCCGCGCCCCGCCGTCATCAGATTGACCGCGCCCGGCTCGATCCGCGCGAAGGTGCCGAGCGAATCGCGATGCTCGATCGCTCCGGCGAACAGATAGGTGACGGTGGCGAGGTTGATATGCGGATGCGGCCGCACGTCGATCCCCTTGCCCGGATCGAGATGCGCCGGCCCCATCTGGTCGAAGAAGATGAACGGCCCCACCGTCGTCCGCTCGCGGTGCGGCAAGGTGCGATGCACCTTGAACCCGCCGAGATCGTGGGTGGTGGGGAGCAGAATCTGGAGAATGAGGTCGTCGGCCATGACGGGTGCCTTACGCCTTTGTGTTCCGCCCGTCATTGGCAACCGCGGCCGGACTCCAATCGGCGCAATGTTCATGATACGTTCCGACGTTGTCGAGTCGCTGATCGGGCCAGGAGGGCCGCATGAGTTTCCTGTCGTTCATCCGCTACTTCTTCGCCGTTCGTCCCGATCCCTCCTGTGCAGCGGAGATTGGTCGAGTGAGGGACCTGGCGGGCCCCTACGGTTCGCCGGTGACGGACGACAGGCTGCATACCACCCTCGGCATCGTGGCCGAAGTCGACCGGCCGGTTCCGGAAATCCCGGCCTGGGCACAAAAGGCGCTTGGGAATCATCTGTTCGAAGGCTTTCCATTCGCGCTGACGCGATTGGACGCTCAAAGGGATATTGCAATATTATTGCCCGGTGGAAGGCAGCCTGGAGTCAAAGCGCTCCAGGCCGGGCTCTTCCAAAGGCTGAACGGTTACGGCGTGGAGATCAGGGACCCCCGAAAGTACCGGCCTCATATGACGCTTGGCTATAATCCCAAGCGGCTGGACAGACGACCGATCAAGCCGGTCGGTTGGTTTGCCGATCAGATCGTGCTCATCGAAAGTTGGGTGGGAAAGGGAATCCATCGAACGGTGGGGAGCTGGAGCCTGATCCCCCCGGCGCAATACAGCTTCGATTTCGAATGATCGACTGAAGAATCATGCAGTCGCCCCCACGGCGCCTGTCGCGGGACCGACCCGTGCCGTCTCGCCGCGCTCGTAGGTGAGGAGGCCGGCGGCGAAGGAGGCGATTGCGACAGCAAAGGCTCCGGTGCCGATATGCCTAGAGAGTTGCGCGAAAAGGTGGGTACCATTGAGCAGGTGCCCGCTGCCCCGCAGCGGGCAGCCATGCCGGGGGCATGGCGGGCCTGCTCAATTTTCGCAAAAAGCAACGCGACAACTATGACTTATAGAACGGCCTGCGATTCAAGTTGATCGCAGGCCGCTCTAGGCGCGCCGGAAGCCGTCCGCGCTCCAGCCTTCGCTACCGACGCCGTGACGGACGAAGAACAGGCCGTCGGGATCGTAGCGGCGCTTGACGCGGTCGAGCCGCGGCCAGTGCCGGCCCCAGCTCGCGCGCTGCCAGTCGGCGAGGAAATAGTCGCATTCGGACATATAGCATCCCGCGCCGGGCGCTGCGGCGCGGAGCGCCCGGTCGGCGGCGCGGATACGCTCGGCCGCCTGGCGGGCGCCCGTCAGGTCCGGCCCGGGCAGGCCGGCAAACGCCGACGGCCCGTCGCCGGCGATGATGGCGAGGGCGAAGGCGTCGAGCACCTCAGGGTTCATCGCCGTGTCGCGCGAGGCGGCAAGCACCTCCGGCGTCGCGCCCGCAAGCCCCTTATTGAAATGGAAGGTCACCTGCCAGTGGCGGGACGCGGCGAACCAGGCGTCGGCCAGCCGGTCGCGCCCGGCCTCGGAGAGAAGCGATGCCGGTAGCCAGACGGAGGTGTAGGCGCTCCAGAAGGCGCCTGCCTGCTCGCCGTCTCCGCTCCACCAATAATCGCCCGGCCGCGCGCCGGGGCGCGGGTCGCGGCTGATCGCGGGCGGCAAATGCGCAGCGAGATAATCCGCGTCCCAGAAATGGCGGCCCGGAGCTTCGAGGGCGAAGAAGGGCTCGGCGATCGTCCAATCGTCCGGCCGCGCCGCGATCCGATCGAGGAAAGGCTGCCAGATGCGGCGCGGGGCGCCGGGCTCCAGCCCCTGGAAGACCATGTCGACGATCAGGCGGTTGTCGTGCGTCGCGTGGACCTGCTCGCCCCAATGCGGGTTGACCAGGCTGGCCCGGGCGAAGTCGAGGAACGAGGCGAGCAGGTGGCGGAAGGCTTCGTCCGATTTCGCCTGCACCGCCACGTGCATGCCGCCGATCGTCGCCGGAAGGTCGTGGGTGCGCAGCGTCAGGCGGGTGACGATCCCGAACGTTCCGCCGCCGCCGCCCTTCAGCGCCCAGAACAGGTCCGGATCGCGGCGAGCGTTCACCACCCGAACCTGCCCGTCGGCGGTGACGATCTCCGCCTCGATCAGGCTTGCGGCGGCGAGGCCGAAACCTTTCGAGAAATTGCCGAAGCCGCCGCCCTGGACCAGGCCGGCGACGCCCACGGTGGTGCAGCCGCCGCCCTGGACGTAGCGGCCGGCGCCGACGCAGACCGCCTGGTAGACGTGAAGCCAGAGGCAGCCGGCGCCGACCGAGACGGCGGGAACGGGCGCGGAATCGCAGCCGCTCGGCACGAAGGAATCGTGGAGTCGAATCGCGTCCATGCCGCGCGTCCAGACCAGCAGGGAATCCGGCGCGTTGGAGCCGCCGAGATAGGAATGGCCGCCGCCTTTCACCACCAGCCGGAGCCGGTGCGCCGCAGCGAAGCGCACCGCCGCCGCGACGTCCGCGGCGCTTTCGGCCCGCACCGCCCAGACGCTCGGCTGCGAGCGCCAGGCGTCGACCCAACCCGAGCTTTGGGTGAGGCCCGGCTGGTCGCCGAGGAAGAAGGGGTTGGAGAGCAAGGCCGGCGCCTGGGTGGGGTCGAGCGTCGGCGGAGCGCCGGAGATCAGCCGTCCGCCGACCGCGTGGCCGAGCGCGTCCCATTGCGCCCGGCTCGGCCATCCTGCCATGCCCGGCCGTACGCGCTCGAACGGGGCGCGGGCCAGGAGCGCCGCCGGCGCGGATGCGGCGAGGGCGGCGGCGGGGAGAGAAACCGCGGTGCCGAGCAGGGCGCGGCGAGAGACTGCGAACGCGGGACGATTGTGGAAGCGGGCCATGGCGGATACCTCGTGGACGACAGGGGCAATATGGCCGGCGGAGCGATGGGCGCGGGAGAGGCAAGGGGCGAGCGGAACCCTGGCGGGGACGAGCGGGAGGGGCGCGGGGCGACCGGCGCGGTTCGGGGGGCGAGCGGATTTCCGCGCCGCGGCGCCGTCCGCGCCGTCCTCGTCATCGCCGCTTTCCTGGCGCTGGTCGATACGATCAACGTCTTCACCGCGCTCAACGACGCGGCCGAGCGCGGCTTTCGGCTCGCGCCGTGGGAGCCGATCTGCTGGGAGGCGACCAGCGGCCTGTCGACCCTGCTCGCCTGCGGAATCGTCCGTGCCGCGCTCACCGGAGCGCCGCCGGGCCGGACGCGATGGCCGGTCCTGCTTGCCGCCCATCTCGCCGCGAGCCTCGTCTTCTCCGCCCTGCACGTCCTGCTGATGAACCTGATGCGGGTGGCGATCTATGCCGCGCGCGGGCTTCATTACCGGTTCGGCGCGAGCGGCTTCGTCTACGAATATCGCAAGGATCTGATCGCCTACATCGTGATCGCCGGCATCTTCTGGCTGTTCGCCGCTCCGGCACGGAAGGGCTCCCCGCCCGTCTTGTCCGCGCCGCCGCGCCGGCTGTTCGACATCGTCGAGGGAAGCCGGGTCCTGCGGGTGCCGGTCGAGGAGATCTCCGCACTCCACGCTGCCGGCAATTATGTCGAGTTCCTGCTCGCGGACGGACGGCGGCCGCTGATGCGCGGCGCGCTCGCCGAGATCAACGAAAGGATCGGCACCGACCTGTTCGTGCGCACGCATCGTTCCTGGGCGGTCAATGTCGGCCATGTCCGCGGCCTCGGGCCCGCCGGGTCGGGCGATTTCCAGATCGATCTGGACGGCGGCCTGACGGTGCCGCTGTCGCGCCGCTTTCCGGAGGCGCTGGCCCGGCTGCGGGCGGGTGTGCGCTAAGCCGCTCAGTCCCCGTCGAGCTCGGGATAGTGGCGGAAGATGCCGTCCTCGTTGAACGGGATGCGCCGGTCGCTGGCGAGATAGTCGGCGAGCTCGGGCAGGGCCTTCACCCGGTCGCGCAGCGCGAGGGTGAGCGGAATGTCCTTCGCGAGCGTCGCCATGCGGCGCGGGAAGGCGTAGGCGAGGCCCTCGACGAGCTGGAAGAGCGACAGGTCGGCATAGGACCAGCGCGCGCCGAGGACGCCGCCGCCGCCCGCGGCGAGCAGGCGTTCGAAATAGGACAGGAATTTCGGCATCCTCTTGTCGCGAAACTCCTCCGCCCTCCGCGCCGCTTCCGCTTTCTGGTCCTCATAGTAGAGGCCGAGGCCGACCGGGTGGTGCACGTCGTGCGCCTCGGCGACCATATCGGCGATGGTGAGCTGGACCTGGTGGACGAACAGGCGCTCCTTCCCGCCCGCCGGGGCGAGTCCGTGCCGGTCGCCGAGGAAGAGCAATATGTCCGCGGTCTGGGCGATGCAGAGGTCGCCGGCGACGAGATAGGGCGGGGCGAAGGCCGTGCCGCGCGCCTTCATGTCGCGCATCAAGGCTTCGGCGCCCCCTTCCCGCGCGCGGTCGCGATAGGGGATATGGCCCACCTCCAGCGCAAGCCGGACGAACTCGCCGCGGCCGGGGATGGAGGGCCAGTACCAGAGATCGTAGGTCATGCTCGCTCCTCTCCTCATTGCGATCCCGGCGAAAGCCGGGAGAAGCGATCCGGCCCGCGGCGGTCCTGGACCGTTTCGTCGCTTCGCTCTTCGCAATGACGCTTGGGGCGGCTTTATTCTCCCGGCGCCCTCGCGCGGATGGCGAGGGCGTGGATTCGGTCGCGCAGCAGGTCGCCGAGCGCTGCGTTGACGGCGCGCTGGCGGTCGAGCCGGCTCATGCCGGCGAAACGGGGCGATTCGATCTCGACGGTGAAATGGCTCTCGCCGCTGCCGTCATGGCCGACATGGCCGAGATGGCGGTCGCTGTCGTTGATCACCTGAAGATGCGTCGGAGCGAGCGCGGATTCGAGGCGTTCGGCGATTTCCGGGGCGATCGCGCCGGTGAAAGGATCGGTCATCGCCTCTATATAGGGGCTTTGGCTCGGAAGGGCAGAAGGACGGAAAGTGGCGAGCTCGGGCAGGAGGGAGACGCGGTTTCACGGACGCGTGGAGCGGGGGGAGGCGATGTGCTCCTACCCCGGCTGCACCCAGCCGGGCGAGTTCCGCGCGCCGCCCGGAGACGCCAAAAGCTCTGGGCGCCGCCCCGATTTCGACGGGCCTGGCGACTGGCGCTGGCTCTGCCTCGACCATGTCCGCGCCTTCAATTCGGCCTATAATTATTTCCAGGGAATGAGCCCCGACGAGATCAGCGAGGCGCAGAATCCCTATGGCGGCTGGGATCGCGCGACTCGCGCCTTCGCCCATGCCGGCGCCGATTCCCCGCCGCGCTGGGCCGATTTTTCGGACCCGCTCGACGCGATCGGCGCGCGTTTCCGCCGCGCACCGGAAGAGGCGCCACGCGCCGACGGCCGCCCGCTGAGCGGCGAGGACCGCAAGTCGCTGAAGATGCTCGGCCTCGGCGTCGATGCCGACCGGCGGGCGCTGCGGCGGCGCTATGCCGAATTGGTCCGCCTCTACCATCCGGACCGCAATGGCGGCGACCGCAGCCACGAAAAAGCGCTGCAGGCCGTGATCGACGCCTACGCGCAGCTCAGATCCCGTCCGGCATTCGCGTGAGGGATCCAAGTTCCGGCTTTACCCCGGTGGCGCGAATCGGCATGGGGGGAAGCCTTCTTACCAGCAGGCAATTCCCGACATGACCGATCTTCGCAACGCCAACCCCGCCAGCCGCGGCGCCGTCGTGATGGACGCGCCCGACAAGGTCGTGAAGGTGCGCGACCTGTTCGGGATCGACGTCGACATGGACGTGCCGGCTTTCTCCGAGGCGGACGAACGGGTGCCGGACCTCGATCCCGCCTACGTCTTCGATCCGGACACGACATTGGCCATCTGCGCGGGCTTCGCCAAGAACCGCCGGGTCATGATCCAGGGCTATCACGGCACCGGCAAGTCGACCCATATCGAGCAGGTCGCCGCCCGCCTCAACTGGCCGCTCATCCGCATCAACCTCGACGCCCATATCAGCCGCATCGACCTGGTCGGCCGCGATGCCATCGTGTTGCGCGACGGCCAGCAGGTGACCGAGTTTCGCGAGGGTCTGCTCCCCTGGGCGCTGCAGACTCCGACCGCCCTCGTCTTCGACGAATATGATGCCGGCCGGCCGGACGTGATGTTCGTCATCCAGCGCGTGCTGGAGACCGAGGGCAAATTGACCCTGCTCGACCAGAACAGGGTGATCCGCCCGCATCCTTATTTCCGCTTGTTCTCGACCACCAACACGGTCGGCCTGGGCGACACGACCGGCCTCTATCACGGCACCCAGCAGATCAACCAGGGCCAGATGGACCGCTGGAACATCGTCGTGACGCTGAACTATCTGCCCGCCGCGACCGAGGCGCAGATCGTCCTCGCCAAGTCGGGCGAATATGACCATGAGGGCGGGCGGCAGGAGGTCGAGCGGATGATCAAGGTCGCCGACCTCACCCGCCAGGGCTTCATCAACGGCGACATCTCGACCGTGATGAGCCCGCGCACCGTGATCAGCTGGGCGCAGAATGCCTTGATCTTCGGCGACATCGGCTTCGCCTTCCGCCTCACCTTCCTCAACAAATGCGACGAGGCGGAGCGGGCGCTGGTGGCCGAATATTATCAACGGGTCTTCGGCAGGGACCTTCCGGAGAGCGTCGTCGGAAAGGCCTGACATGGCCGGCGAGGACAACCCGCTCGAAGCCTTTCGGCAGGTGCTGACCGGCGCCGCGCGGGCGATCGCGCGCGAGCCGGAGATGGAGCTCGGCTTCACCGCCGAAAGCCCGTCCGCCTCCGGCAAGATTGTGAAGGTGCCGATGCCGGGGCGCACCCTGCCCGAGCGCGAGGTGGCCGAGGCGCGGGGCTATGCCGACGCCGCGGCGCTGAAGCTGCGCCACCACAATCCCGCCCTGCACGCACGCAGCCGGCCCGCCGACGACATCGCAAGCGCCGTCTTCGACGCCGCCGAGCAGGCGCGGGTCGAGGCGCTCGGCGCCCGGTCGATGGAAGGGGTCCGCGCCAATCTCGCCCGCGCCACCGAGATGCGGATGCGCACCGATCCGATCACCCGCGCTCGGACGAAAGCCGAGGTCCCGCTCGACACGGCGGTCGGGCTGATCGTCCGCGAGCGGCTGACCGGCGAGGCGCCGCCCGAGAGCGCCCGCGCCGGGCTGGAGATGGTCTCCGACTGGATCGAGACGAAAGCGGGGGGCGATCTCGACGCGCTCGGCCTCGTCCTCGACGACCAGGTTGCGTTCGCCGCATTGGCCTCGAAATTGCTCAGGGACCTGGAGCTGGTCGAAGGCGAGGTCGATCCGAACGAGGATCCGGACGCCTCCGATTCGGGCGGCGAGGACGATCGGGAAGACGAGGGCGAGGATGAGACCGAGGAGGAGCCCGGCACCGCCGAGGGCGATTCCGAAATCCGCGTCGAGCAGGGCGAATCGGACCAGGAGGATGGCGAGCAGGATCGCTACGAGGAGGATCCGAGCGAGAGCGAGGACGGGCTCGGCGAGGAAGGCGAGGAGGGCGTCCTTCCCGTCCGCCCGAACCGGCCGCTCTCCGACCTGCCGCCGCAATTCGACTATCGTATCTACACGATTCGCTATGACGAGCAGGTCGAGGCCCCGGAGCTTTGCGACGAGGAGGAATTGGGCCGCCTTCGCGCCTATCTCGACCAGCAGCTCGTCCACCTCCAGGGCGCGGTCACCAAGCTCGCCAACCGGCTCCAGCGCCGGCTGATGGCGCAGCAGTCGCGAAGCTGGGATTTCGACCAGGAGGAGGGGTTGCTCGACGCCGCGCGCCTGGCGCGGGTCGTCGTCAACCCGGTCCATTCGCTCTCCTACAAGGTCGAGCGCGACACCGAGTTTCGCGACACGATCGTCACCCTGCTGATCGACAATTCGGGCTCGATGCGCGGCCGGCCGATCTCGATCGCCGCAATCTCCGCCGACATCCTCGCGCGGACGCTCGAACGCTGCGGGGTCAAGGCGGAGATATTGGGCTTCACCACCCGCGCCTGGAAGGGCGGCCAGTCGCGGGAGAAATGGCTTGCCGACGGACGGCCGCCCAGTCCCGGCCGGCTCAACGATCTGCGCCACATCGTCTACAAGGCCGCCGACGAGCCGTGGCGGCGGGCGCGCAGGAATCTCGGGCTGATGATGCGCGAGGGCTTGCTCAAGGAGAATATCGACGGCGAGGCCCTGCTCTGGGCGCACAACCGGCTGATCGCGCGGCCCGAGGAACGGCGAATCCTGATGGTGATCTCGGACGGCGCGCCGGTCGACGATTCGACCCTGTCGGTCAACAGCGGCACCTATCTGGAACGGCATTTGCGGCAGGTGATCGGCTGGATCGAGGCGCGCTCGCCGGTCGAATTGGTCGCGATCGGAATCGGCCACGACGTCACCCGTTATTACAGCCGCGCCGTCACCATCATGGACGCCGAGCAGCTCGGCGGAACGATGATCGAGCAGCTCGCCGCGTTGTTCGATACGCCCTGATCATTTCAGAACGTTGATCGTGCCGCTCGGCTCGAGGACGATCAGCTTCGTCTCCTCGGGCGTGCGCAGGCCCTTGCCGCGCAGGGCCTGGTTGAGGTCGGCCTCCGAGACGGCATGCCGGACCCGCACCGCGTTGGTGATCCCGCCGTCCTTGCCCAGCGCGATCGACCGGCCCTCGAGCAGATGCGAGACCGCGCTCCACCGCGCGGCCGCGAGCGCCAGCAGCCAGTGGAGCGCCATCAGCAGGCTGCTCGCGACGAGCGTGCCCAGGAGCGGCGCGTTGCCGGTGAGCGCGCGGCTGAGGTTCGACCCGATCACGATCGAGACGATGATGTCGAGCGCCGACCATTTGCTGAAGACGCGCCGGCCGGCGAGGCGGACGAGCAGCAGGCCGTAAGCCAGGATGAGGACGGCCCGGGCGCATTCCTGCGCCATGGTCAGGCTCCCCTTCGCGCCGAAGATTTCGGTCAGCAAAGTCACGATGCTTCAACATCGCGCGCGGACGACCGTTCCGTGCCCGCGCGGCGCCGCGGAGCGGCGACGAAATAAGGGCCGGCACCCCGAAGAATGCCGGCCCCGCCCTCGTTACACCACAGGAGGGTACGCCAAGAGGGTTCAGCGGCGGCAGGAATCCCTGTCGATCGCGCGGCCGGCGAGGGCGCCGATCGCGCCGCCGAGGATCGCTCCGGTCGTGCCGCTATGATGCCGGTAATAGCCGCCGTCGCGCCCGATCGCGCCGCCGAGAAGGGCGCCGGCGACGCCGCCGACGATGGTCCCGGTCGTGCCGCTGCAGCGGCGGCCGTAATAGCCGCGATAATGGTTGCTATAGCCGCGGCCGTAATAGCCGCGACCATAAGCGTTGCCATAGCCGTTATAGCCGTTGCCATAAGCGTAATAGCCGTAGCGCTGCGCGCTTGCGGCCGTGGGAATCGCCACCAGCGAGGCCGCGGCGGCGGAAGCGAGAGCGATCTTCCTGAACATGGTCGAAACTCCTGTTGGCCGGCGGCAGGCGAAAGTCTTCGCCGGCCGTCTCCGAATGATCCGCTTATGTCATGAGTCGCTTGAGCCGAGCCTGAATGCGTCCGTCAGCCGCCGTTCAGGAAAAACGGGGGTTCGATGAACGGATGGGAAAGGAGACGCGCGCACGCGCGTCATCCCCGCGAAGGCCCGGATCTGAGAATGACTAGCCGTGAAGTTGGCGCAGACGTGGGATTGACCTGACGATCGCCTCGGCCCCCGCTTTCGCGGGAATGACGGAAGCCGGGAGGCGCGGCCCTCAGGCCTGCGCGGTCTCGGCCTGCTTCCTTGCGATCTCGCGCTTGAGGCGGCGGGCGCGGAGGCTCAATTTCTCGCTCGACGTCTTGAGCAGCCAATTGTCGAGGCCGCCGACATGCTCGACCGAACGAAGGCCGTTCATCGACACGCGCAGCTTCACGCTCCGGCCCAGCACGTCGCTGATCAAGGTGACGTTCTGCAGGTTCGGAAGGAAGGCCCGCTTGGTCTTGTTGTTGGCGTGGGAAACGTTGTGGCCCACCTGCCGGCCCTTGCCGGTCAGCTCGCAAATGCGCGACATGATCTCTCGTCCTGAATGAAAAAGGGACGCAACGGCCCCTCAAATCGGCCGCGCGGATAGCCCGCGGCGGCGCGCCCGTCAACCTCCGGCGGGCCGGCGCGGCTTCGTTGCGGAGGTGCAACCGTTTGGCGGCGGCATCGTTATTCGATCGAAATCAGCAGGCCGAAGGAATCAGCATGATCCGTGCCCTCCTCCTCTTGATCGCGATCGCGCTGATCGCGTTGCTCGTCCTCACTTATACCGGCGTCATCAGCCTCACCCAGACGCAGCAGGCGCAGGCGCCGAAATTCGCGGTGACGGTGAAGCCGGTCGAGGTCGGCACGACCACGAAGAACGTCGAGATGCCGGCGGTCGAGATGAAGAACCAGCAGGTCGAGGTGCCGACGATCCGGGTCGGCGACGGGAACCAGCAGGCCGCGCGGCAATCCGGGAAATAAGGCATTCCGCCCACTCGCGCGCGGCCGGCGGAAACGCTAACCCGCGCGTTCATGGCCGAACCTCTGCCCGAACCGATGCGGATCGCGCTCGACGAGGCACGCGAATCGGCGCGCGCCGACGAGGTCCCGGTGGGAGCGGTCGTCACAAGCGGCGGCGAGATCGTCGCGCGCGCCCGCAACCGGATGCGCGGGAGCAACGATCCCACCGCCCATGCCGAGATGGTCGCGCTGCGGGCGGCCGGCGAGGCGCTCGGAACATCGCGGCTCGACGAATGCGAGATATGGGTGACGCTGGAGCCCTGCGCGATGTGCACCGCGGCGATCGGCCTGGCCCGGATCCGGCGTCTCCATTTCGGGGCGCCCGATCCGAAGGGCGGCGCCGTCCTCCACGGGCCGCGTCTCTACGACCAGCCGACCTGCCATCACCGTCCCGAAGTGACGGGTCCGCTGGCCGAGGAGGAAGCGGGCGCGATGCTGCGCGCTTTCTTTCGGGCTCGGCGCTGACTTGTCCTCGATCCGCCTCGGCCGCTAAAGCGTTGAGCGCGCCATGCCTACGCACCTGACGCCCTTCCCCTGGATCGACGTCGTCATCCTGCTGCTGCTGGTCGGCATCAACGGCCTGTTCGCAATGGCCGAGCTGTCGATCGTCTCGTCGCGCAAGCCGCGCCTCAGCGCCATGGCCAAGAAAGGCTCGCGCGGCGCTCAGACGGCGCTCGATCTCGCCGCCGATCCCGGCCGCTTCCTCTCGACCGTCCAGGTGGGGATCACCGGCATCGGAGTCCTTGCCGGCGCCTTTTCCGGCGCAAGCCTCGGCGGGCCGGTCGGCGAGCGGCTCGCCTTGCTCGGGCTTCGGCCCGAGACGGCGGCGACGCTCGGTCTCGCGCTCGTCATCCTCGTCACCACTTATGCATCGCTCGTCATCGGCGAATTGGTGCCGAAGCGGATCGCCCTTCGCTCGCCCGAGCCGCTTGCGGCGGCGATGGCCCGGCCGATGCTGTGGATCGCGCGGATCGGTGCGCCTCTGGTCTGGCTCCTCGATACGACCAGCGGGCTCGTCTTCCGCCTGTTTCGGCTCGACCGCGACAGCGCGAGCAAGGTCACCGCCGAGGAATTGCATCTCGTCGTCGCCGAGGCGCACAGCGCCGGCGTGCTCGAGGAATATGAAAGGGCGATCATCTCCGGTGTCGTCCGCCTCGCCGACCGGCCGAGCCGCGAAGTCATGACGCCGCGCACCGACGTCGACTGGATCGACGTCGATGCCGACACCGAGACCATCCGCGCCGCGCTTCGCGAGACGCCGCACAGCCGCTATCCGGTCGCGCAGGGCTCGGTCGACCAGCTGGTCGGAGTCGTCCAGGCGCGCGACATCGTCGTCGCCTCGATCGAGGGGAAGCCGCTCGACCTTCGCGCCCTGATGCACGAGGCGCAGATCGTTCCCGACCAGATGGACGCGATGGATGCCCTGAACGTGCTCCGCGCCGCCGAGGTGCCGATGGTCTTCGTCCATGACGAATATGGCCATTTCGAAGGGATCGTGACTCCGGCCGACCTGCTCACCGCATTGGCCGGCGCCTTCACCTCCGATTTCGAATCGGGCCGGGATCCGCCGCTGGTCGAGCGCGAGGACGGGAGCTGGTGGGTGTCGGGCTCGCTGCCCGCCGACGCGCTTGCCGACCGCCTCTGCTTCGACCTGCCCGAGGACCGGGATTATGCGACCACCGCCGGTTTCGCCCTGGCGGTGCTGAAGCATATCCCCGAGGTCGGCGAGCGTTTCGCCTTCGGCGGCTGGCAGTTCGAGATCGTCGACATGGACGGCTTCAAGATCGACAAATTGCTTGCGAGCGAGGTGAAGAGGAAGAGACGGGGATAGCACAAAGCCCCTCCCTTTCAGGGGGAGGGGTTGGGGTGGGGTTGCTCCGGCGATCTGGGAAGCCATGACTCTCCCACCTCCGGCCCCTCCCCGGAAGGGAAGGGGGTCAGCCGCCCAATTTCCCGAACACGGCTTCGAATCCGTCCCTGTCGTCGCGCTCCAGATAGCAGGCCTGCTCGACCAGCCGGTCGCGGGCGATTCGGCCGCGGAAGGCACCCATCCGCTCGTCGAGCAGCTCCACCTCCCGGTCGCCGAGGCCGGCGAGCTGGTCGTAGCGGGTGATTCCGTTGGCGTTCAATTGCGCGGCGAGCTTCGGGCCGACGCCCTTCAAAAGCTGGAGATTGTCGGGCGGGCCCGACGGGCCGTCGATCTTCGGATGCGCCTCGATGCCGAGCAGCTCGCCGGCCACGTCCTCGGTCGCCGCGGCATATTCGTCGGCGAGGCCATTTCCTTCCGGTCCGTCCTTGGCGGCGGGACGCGGGGGTGCGACCGGGCGCGGGGCGGCGTCCGGGGTCTTCGCAATCGTCTCGCCCTTCGTCTCGGTCGGGCGCCGGCGAAAGGCCCAGAAAGCGACGATCAGCCCGATGACGAGGGCGACGATCAGGATCGGAAGCTCATATTGGCCGAGTGTGGTCATGGATGGTCCTTAATCGAGGAAGGATTGCCGCTTGCGGCGGCCGAAAAGCAGGGCGCCGAGGCCGAGGCCGATTGCATAGGCAAGGGCGACGAGACTCCAGGTCTCGACCAGCATCGGCAGCCCGCCGGGGCCGCCGCGCGTATCGGTCCAGTGGACGCCGGAGATGCCGGGAACGTTGCGGACATAGTCGGACAGGCCCCATTCGCTGCCCATCCCCTCGCGCTGGACGTCGTCGGCGGGGCCGCTCATCAGGGCGACTCGGCGCAGCGGATGGCGCGCGATGTGGACCTGGATGTTGGGGATCTGGATCGGCGCGATGGCGGCGCGGGCCTGGCTTTCCAGAGTTTCGGCAAAGGCCTCGCCCCGCCCGCCCGGGCCGTGCCAGACCCAGCCCATGACCAGCACCGCAACGAAGCCGATCAGCAGCTTGACGGGCCATTTCATCGGCGCACCTCCATGCGAGCGCGTAACAAAAAAAATCGCGGAAAGCTCGGATTTCTAATGTGCTGAATTTGAAGCTCGCCCCTTCATCGGATCGCGCTCGGAGCGAACTTGAAATTCAAAAAAGCACATTAGAGTCATTGGTTTGCTGGTGCGGCTGGAGATTCGGAAATCCGCTCCGAGGATTCCATCCGTTCCGGCGAATTTCCGAATCGCCACACTAGCCTTTTCTTTCGATCTCGCGCCAGCCGATGTCGCGGCGGCAGAAGCCGGACGGGAAAAGGATGCGGTCGACCGCTTGATAGGCCTTGTCGCGCGCCTTCTTCACCGTCGCGGCGCGGGCCGTGACGTTGAGCACCCGGCCGCCATTCGCCACCAGCCTCCCTTCCTCCAGCGCGGTGCCGGCCTGGAAGATTTTGGCGCCCTTCGCTTCGGCCTCCGCGATGCCGTCGACCGTGCCGCCTTTCTCGGGCGTGCCGGGATAGTTTTTCGCCGCCATCACCACCGTCAGCGCCGCATCGTCCGAGAAACGCGGCGGCTGCGCCTCCGCAAGCCGCCCGCGGGCGACATCGTCCATCAGCGCGAGCAGATCGCCTTCGAGCCGCATCATCAGCACCTGGCATTCGGGATCGCCGAAGCGGACATTATATTCGATCAATTTGGGTCCCGCCGCCGTCAGCATCAGCCCGGCATAGAGGATACCCGAATAAGGCGTGCCGTTTTCGGCCATCGCCTCGACGGTCGGGCGGACGATCTCGTCCATCACCCTTTGCGCGATTTCGGGAGTGACGATGGAGGCGGGGCTGTAGGCGCCCATCCCGCCGGTATTGGGGCCGGTATCGCCGTCGCCGACGCGCTTATGGTCCTGGGCGGTGCCGAACGGGACGATCGTGATGCCGTCGGTGATGGCGAAGAAGCTCGCTTCCTCGCCGTCGAGGAACGCCTCGATCACCACCGAACCGCCGGCGGCGCCGAAGCCGCCCTCGAACATCGTCTCCAGCGCCGCCTCGGCTTCCGCCTCGCTGGCGGCGATGATGACGCCCTTGCCGGCGGCGAGCCCGTCCGCCTTGATCACCACCGGCAGGTCGAAATCGGCGAGCGCCGCTTCCGCCGCAAGCTTGTCCGAGGCGCGGGCGAAGCGCGCGGTCGGGATGTCGTGCCGGGCGCACAATTCCTTGGTGAAGCCCTTCGAGCCTTCGAGCTGGGCGGGAATCCGGTTGGGGCCGAAGACGCAGAAGCCCATCGTCCTCAGATTGTCGGCGAGCCCGTCGACCAGGGGCGCTTCGGGTCCGATCACCACCAGGTCGATCGAATGGCGCGTGCAGAAGCCGAGCACCGCGCGATGATCGCTCGCGTCGATCGCGACCAGCTCGGCATGCTCGGCGATCCCTGGATTTCCCGGCGCGGCATACAATGTTGAAAGCAAGGGCGATTGCGCGAGCTTCCAGGCGAGCGCATGCTCGCGGCCGCCGGAGCCTAGCAGCAGGACATTCATGGACGATCTTCCATCAGAGACGAATGGACCTCCGCGCGAGACCGGGCTGTTAGCAACCGAAAGCCCCGGCGACAATTCGGCGCCTTTCTCCGTCTCCGAGCTGGCGATGCGGCTGAAGCGGACGGTCGAGGATGCGTTCGGCTTCGTCCGGGTGCGCGGCGAGATTTCCGGCTGGAAGCGCGCCGCCTCCGGCCATTGCTATCTGTGCCTGAAGGACGACAAGGCGGTGCTCGACGGCGTCCTCTGGAAGGCGATCGCCGCTGCCCTGCCGTTCCGGCCCGAGGACGGGATCGAGGTGGTCGCGACCGGAAAGCTCACCACCTATCCGGGCCGCTCGCGCTACCAGATCGTGATCGAGCGGCTGGAGCTTGCCGGCCAGGGCGCCTTGATGGCGCTTCTCGACAAGCGCCGCCGCGCGCTCGCCGCCGAAGGCCTGTTCGACGAGGCGCGCAAGCAGAGACTGCCTTTCCACCCGCGGGTGATCGGAGTCGTCACCTCGCCGACCGGGGCGGTGATCCGCGACATCCTCCACCGGCTCGCCGACCGCTGTCCCTGTCACGTGATCGTCTGGCCGGTGCAGGTCCAGGGCGAGGGCGCGGCGGCGCAGGTCGCGGCGGCGGTGCGCGGCTTCGACGCCTTGCCGGCGGACGGGCCGATCCCGCGGCCGGACCTGCTGATCGTCGCCCGCGGCGGCGGCTCGATCGAGGATCTGTGGGCGTTCAACGAGGAAGAGGTGGTGCGCGCCGTCGCCGCCGCCTCGATCCCGATCATCTCCGCCGTCGGCCACGAGACCGACATTTCGCTCTGCGATTTCGCCGCCGACATGCGGGCGCCGACGCCGACCGCGGCCGCCGAGATCGCAGTCCCGGTCCGCGCCGACCTGCTCGGGCAGCTTCGCGAGCTCGGCTTCCGGATCGAGCGCTGCGCGCGGCGGCAGGTCGAGAGGGGCGCCGAGCAGCTCGAGACCAGCCTGCGCCGCTGGCCGGCGCCGGCGAATCTGCTCGCGCCGCAGCGCCAGCGGCTCGACGAGCTTGGCGAGCGGCTGCCGCGCGCGCTTCGCACCGAGCTCAGCCATGCGCGCGCCGAGCTGTCCCGCGCCGCCGGAGCGCTTCGGCCGGGCCTGCTCGTTGGTGCCGAGCGGCGTGCGCGCGAGCGGCTGGACGCGCTCTGGCGAATCGCCCAGCTCGCCCATCCCAACAAGCCGCTCGAGCGCGGCTATGCGCGGGTCGAGGATCTGGCCGGCAAGACGCTGATGAGCGCGGCGGCGGCGAAGGCGGCGGGGCGGCTCCGCCTCATCTTCCGCGACGGCGACGTCGAGGCGGCGACGGGCGGCGGCGCGCCGGTTGAGCGGTCCCGCCGCAGCCCTTATGGCGGCGGTCAGGGCGAACAGCCGAAATTGCTTTAGTGGCTTTCAGGAGATTCCGCTCATGCTGATGTCGAACAACGGACGCGAGGCGCGGCTCCATTATATGCAGGGTACGTTTCGCGTGCTGAGCCCGGGCGACCATGTCGTCTGCGCCGTCACCGGCCGCCGCATTCCGCTCGATGCCCTGCGCTATTGGAGCGTCGCGAAGCAGCAGCCTTATGCCGACGCCGACATCGCGGTCACCGCGGAGAAAGGCGAATGAGGGGCGCGGCGGCGGCGATCCTCGCCGCCGCTTTCGCTTTGACCGGGGCCCAGCCCGCGCCCGCCGATTTCGCGCTGCGCGGCGCGCCGATGCAGGGAAGCCTCGTCTACGGCACCGCGCCCGCAGGAACCCAGGCCCTGACGCTCGACGGCAAGCCGGTGCCGCTCTCGGCCGGCGGCGCCTTCGTCATCGGCTTCGACCGCGACAGGACCGGAAGCGCGCTCATTGAAGCGAGGCTCGCCGATGGGAGGACGGTGCGGCGGACGCTCGACGTCGCGCCGCGCCATTGGGCGATCGAGGCGGTCGACGTCGCGCAGCGGCCGGCGGGCGTTCCCGACGCCGAGTTCCTTCGCATCCGCCAGGGCGAGCTTGTCCGCATCGGCGCGGCGCGCGCGGTCCGCTCGACAAGCGACGGCTGGCGGCAAAGCTTCGTCTGGCCGGCCCACGGCCGGATCAGCGGCGTCTTCGGGTCGCAGCGAATCTATCGCGGCCAGCCCGGCGCCTATCATGCCGGAATCGACATCGCCGCCGGCGCCGGCGCGACCGTGGTTGCGCCGGCCGACGGAATCGTCGTGCTGGCCGGGCCGCCCATTTTCACGCTCGAAGGCAACCTCGTCATCATCGACCATGGCAACGGGTTGAACAGCGCCTTCCTCCACCTCTCCAGCGAGGCGGTGAAGGTCGGCGACCATGTCCGCCAGGGCCAGCCGATCGGCATGGTCGGAATGACCGGCAGGGCGACCGGGCCGCACCTCCACTGGGCGATCAAATGGGAGGATGCGCGGATCGATCCGGCGACGCTCGTTCCGCCGATGACGGACCCTAGATAAGCGCTCCGGCGCCGGCATAACCGTAAAGCGCGACCCACGGCGCCAGCACCGGCAGGGCCGGCGCCAGTGGCTCGGCATAATCGCGCCAGCGGCCGATCCCCTCCGCGTTGAGCCCGCGCGCGAGCTGCGGCGCGCTCGGCGTGAACACGCCGCGGCGGCCGACCTCCGCGGCGAAATCGCGCAAAGCCGCGGTCCACTCGATGCCGAGCGCATCGCAGATCCGGCGCGTCTCGCCGTCGAAATCGGCGACCAGGGCTTCGAGCGGGCACGACCGACCGCCGGTTCCTGCATCAGGATGAGCGCGGAACGGTTATTGCCGTGACCAACAGCGCCGGGACAGAGCTCAACATCAACACCTATGACGAGTTCGGCAAGCCGGGCACCGCCGACAGCGGCCGGTTCCTTTACACAGGGCAGGCCTACTTGCCGGAAGTCGGGCTCTACTACTACAAGGCCCGCATGTATGCGTCGGGTCTCGGCCGGTTTATGCAGACGGATCCAATCGGCTATGGAGATGGGCTCAATCTCTATGCTTACGTCAAAAACGATCCGATAAATTTTCAAGACCCCACGGGTCAAGATTCTGACGAAACCATCGTTATAACCGGAATACATTGGCAATATTATCAGCAACTCCTGCAACAGCTTGAAAGACAGGCACAAGCGATTGCGGCACGAACGGGAGACAAAGCCGCAGCAACTGCAAGCGGGAAAGCTAAGACAACGCCGACAAGACGAACGCCGAAGATCATTCCTTGCTCGAGGCTAGCGAACGAGACTGGCTTGGTTGGTGATGGCTTCGTGGATGTATCCACCATCGTTGGAGAAGGATTTAGCGGATCGGGTGGTGTTTTTTTTAATCTTAGTACCGGGGATTCTGGGATATTCTTAAGCGGCGGTTTCTCGGTCGGTGCGGACTTAGACGCTGGCGCCGCTGTCAGCGTCTTCCGCGACGCTAGGTCTTTTTTCGGAACAAATTTTAATGCGCACATTGCAGTGGAGCCTTTCCAAGGGACGCTTTCATTCTCCAGTCCTCTTGAGAGCGCTTTGCAGTTCGTTGGCGCAAGTTTTGGAGGGGCGCTTGGTGGAGGGGCATCAGTTTCCTTAACAAATACGATCCCTCTCATTTGCTTTGCCGGGGGATAGTCAGGTGATGAAGCTCTCGCCAATTGTTTTTCGCTTGTTTACGACCGGTTTCTTGTTGTGCGCTGCTTGTGTAGTGGTCGGTGGCTTTCTGGGCTGGCCAGTGTTCAGTTCGAATATCAGAAATGACAAGAAACCAGAGGTGGTGGGATGTTATCAATCCCATGGGACTACGGTGTTCCGAGTCGATTTGTCTGCAGTAAGATATGGTGATGGACATCGTCTTGCGTACCAGCTCATTTCAGACAAGATGGGGTTGGCACTCCTGCCCGCTCGCCTGCTCGAGGTCGACATATCTAATCCAGCCAATCCCAAAATCATTTCACCATCGGGCCGTCAACAGTATATCCCGTATGATAGCAATCGCGCGACTCTAACCTTTAGCACAAAAGAAGGGGCCAGCGCTTCTTTCGCCAAGGCGAAATGTTTATGACACTGCGGACGAAGCTGTAAATGTTGGCGGCGACTCGCTGACGATGCTGAAAGCAAGTTATGACTAGTGGCGACGCATATGGCCTTGGGTGTTATTTGGCTGCCATTAGCTTTGGCGGAATTGCCTTTTTCCGTGCGCTGCTCACTGGCAAATCGCCGCCTCACACCCTCCCGATGAGAATCTATAGCAAGCAGGACGATCCGGTCCGGTACTGGGTCAGGGTATCTGTTGTCGGCGTGGTTTTCGGGATCATGGCTATAATTGGAATTATCGGTATTATAACCCTCCTTCATCAATAAGCTCCCGCGCTGCCATAGCCGAAGCGCTCGACCCATGGCGCCAGCACCGGCAGGGCCGGCGCCAGTGGCTCGGCATAATCGCGCCAGCGGCCGATCCCCTCCGCGTTGAGCCCGCGCGCGAGCTGCGGCGCGCTCGGCGTGAACACGCCCCGGCGGCCGACCTCGGCGGCGAAATCGCGCAAGGCCGCGGTCCACTCGATGCCGAGGGCGGCGCAGATCCGGCGGGTCTCGCCGTCGAAATCGGCGACCAGGGCTTCGAGCGGGCACGGCACCGGCGCGAGGCCGAAGGCACGCTCGCTCGCCTCGGCGAGGCGCATCGTGGCGTCGAACAAGGCCGCCGTCCCCTCGAGCGTGAGCATCTGGTAGACCGGGGCCGATATCTGGAAGCTGTGCCGGAAGCAGCTCAGCAAAGTGTCGCGCGGATCGCGGCGGGCGAAGAGGAGGGTCGCGTCGGGGAAGAGCCGCGCGATCAGCGGCAGCTTGAAGCTGTGGAACGGATGCTTGTCGACGAAGATCCGGCCGGCGGCGTCGATCCCCTCGGCCGCGACCGCTTTCCAATAATCGGCGCGATAGGGATCGAGCGCTTCGTCCGGCATCGCGCAAAAGGCTTCGAAGCGGGCACGATCGGCGACCAGGGACGCGGCGCTCTCGAAACATTCCTTCTCGGCGAGGGTGGTGACGTCGGGATGCTGCTCCAGCACCTGCTCGAGCAGGGTGGTGCCGGAGCGGGGAAAGCCGACGATGAAGACATGCTTTCGCGCCGGCCCCGGACGCGCGCGCTCGACGGGCGGCGGCAGGATCCTGCCTTCGAGCGCCGCGACATGGTCGCGAAGCATGTCGAGCGTCGAAGGCTGCCCCGCATAATAAGCGCGATTCATCTCCTGGAAGGCGCGATTGGTCTCGGCATAAGCCGCGAAGGCCTCGGCGAACCTCTTCTGCCGGTCGAGCGCATCGCCGAGCAAGCCGAGAGCGAGCGCGCGTTCGAGCGGACGGGGCCGGGGATCGGCGATCAGGCGGCGCAGCCTCTGCTCCGCCTCCCGAGACTCGCCTTTGGCGATCTCGGCGCCGGCGAGCGTCAGGATCGCATCGGGAAAATCGGGGGCGAAAGCGAGGGTGCGCAGCGCCAGGTCCCGCGCCTCGTCCGTATCGCCACGCCGAAGCGCCAGCGCGGCGAGCCCGTCGAGCGCGAGCGGATTGTTCGGATCGAGCGCCAGCGCCTGCTCGAAATCGCGGCGCGCATCGTTGAGCCGCGCGAGCGGCACCAGCGCGCTCGCGCGATTGGCGAGGGCCGGCGCGAAATCGGGGGCGACGGCGAGGGCGCCGTCAAACTCCGCGATCGCTTCGGCGTAGAGCCCGCAGCCGCTGAGGCAGAGGCCGAGCGCGTTCAGCACGCCCGGCGCCTGCGGCGCCAGCATCTTGGCGCGGCGCAGCAGCGGCAATGCCTCTTCCCGGCGGCCCGCTTCCTCGAGCCGGCCGGCCGCGAGGCTGAGCACCATCGGATGCTCGATCCCTTCGGCGAGCGCCTGCGCCGCGAGCGCTCCGGCCCGGACCATGTCGCCGCCGGTCAAGGCGGCGTGGACGGCGCGCAACGTCGCCCGGTCCCGCTCGGTCCGGTCCGTCGCCGGAGGCTGGGCGGCGTTCATCGCGAAAGGATCGGGCTCAGAATTGCCGCCTCGCCCGCACGCCCGGCTGGCCGTTGACCCGCATCATGTAGCTGCCGAGCGCCGCGCGCCTGATCAGCACCTTCTGGCCCGGCTTCGGCCAGATCGAGATGGGATTGTCGTCGGTCTGGACCCAGGTGCCGCCCTCCTCGAGACGGATCACCCAGCGGCCGTCGCCGAGCTGCGAGGCCGAGGCGACGATTCCGTCGAGCTGGTTCATCTCCTCGCCTTTGTCGTCGCCGCCGCCGAAGAAGGGCAGGCGCAGTCCCTCGATCCCGAAGAGCGAGCGCCGGCTCTGGCGCACCTGCTCCCGGTCGACGATGACGATGTCGCGCCGCTCCGCCGCCTGCTGCAGGGCCGCCGCCGACTGGTCGAAGCAGCGCAGGCGCGCCGCATCGTCGGCGATCGTCCGGCATTTGATCACCGCCTCATAGGCCTGGGGGCTTGCGGCCGGAGTCGCCGGCGCCCTTGGCTTCGCCGCGACAAGAGCGGCCACGCCGATCAGGGCCGCCGCCATCCATCCGTATCGCATCCGCTTTCTCCCGCTCGTCGTGCCCATATTAAGCGCCGCCGCGCCCCGCGCAACGGCGCAAGGCTTGTGTCCGGCCTGTGACAATTATGTCACGACACGTGAAATTGGGCCCTTTTTCCCGGAGCCGCGATTGCTTCGTCTCCGTCACATCCCGTAAACAGGGAGGGCTCGTCGGCCCCGCGTCGGCGTCAGGGACTCAAAGAATCGCGGCAAAGCCGCAACAAGGGGACGGACATGAACAAGAAGAATATCCTCACCAATTTGCTGGCGACGACTGTCTTCTGCGGCGCGCTCGGCATTGCGGCGCCCGCTTATGCGCAGGATCAGAAGCCCGATGCGCAACCTCAATCGGGCCCGGTCGAAGGCACCACGCCCGCCACGACGCCGACCGCCGACGCGCAGCCGAGCGACCAGGGCACGATCGTCATCACCGGCTCGCGCATTCCGCAGCCGAACCTGACCGCGGTCAGCCCGGTCACCGTCGTCAACAGCCAGGAGGTCACCCTTTCGGGCGCGACCCGGGCCGAGGATATCATCAACTCGCTGCCGCAGGCGGTCGCCTCGCAGTCGGGCAATATCTCGAACGGGTCGACCGGTACCGCGACGATCAACCTTCGCAACCTCGGCTCGCAGCGGACCCTGGTGCTGATCAACGGCCGCCGCCTCGTCCCGGGCGATCCGGCCTCCTCGGCCGCCGACATCAACGCCATCCCGGCGACGCTGATCCAGCGGGTGGACGTGCTGACCGGCGGCGCTTCGTCCGTCTATGGCGCCGACGCCGTCGCCGGCGTCGTCAACTTCATCATGGACACCAATTTCGAGGGCATCCGCCTCGACGGCCAGTACAGCTTCTTCGAGCATGACAACGGCACCAACAGCGGCCTGATCCCGGCGCTCAACGCCCGCGGCTTCGGCTACCCGCGCGGTTCGGTGGCGGACGGCGGGACGGTCGATCTTTCGGGCCAGATCGGCGCCTCGTTCGACGACGGCCACGGCCATGTCGTCGCCTACGGCACCTACCGCAAGCTCGACGCGGTGACGCAGAACAAGCGCGACTACAGCGCCTGCGTCGCCCAGGCCCAGCGCAACCTCACCGATCCGACCTTCATCTGCGGCGGTTCGGCGACCTCGGCCAACGGCACCGTCATCGCCTTCCAGGGCGGCACGTCGACCCTGTTCCAGGTCGGGCCGAACCGCACCCTGAAGCCCGGCTTCACGCCGTTCAACTTCGCTCCGACCAATTATTACCAGCGGCCGGACGAGCGCTACACTTTGGGCTTCTTCGCCAATTACGAGATCAGTCCGGCCCTCCATCCCTATATGGAAGGCATGTTCATGGACGACCGCACGGTCGCCCAGATCGCGCCGTCGGGCGACTTCGGCAACACCTTCGCCGTCAATTGCGACAATCCGTTGCTGAGCGCCCAGCAGCTCTCGATCATCTGCGCGCCCGAGAACCTGCTGACGACCCCGGACCTGTTCGGCGTGTTCCCCGGCACGGTCACCAAGCCCGATGCGACGGACTGCGCCACGCGCGGTGCGGTCGCCTGCGCGACGCCGCACGTCTTCATCGATCCGAATACCGGCCTGCCCTATTTCAAGGGCTTCGCGCAGCTCCTGCGGCGCAACGTCGAAGGCGGCCCGCGTATCGACGATCGCGAGCACCAGGAATTCCGGATCGTCGCCGGCATGAAGGGCGACATCGGCAAGACCTGGTCCTACGACGCTTATTATCTCTATGGGCGGACCAATTTCACCGACACCTATACGAACGATTTCTCGATCACGCGGCTGAGGAACGCGCTCGACGTGGTCACCAATCCGGCCAATGGACAGCCGGTCTGCCGCTCGGTCCTCTCCGGCACCGACACGGCGTGCGTGCCCTATGACGTGTGGGGCGGCTCGATCAGCCAGGCCGCGATCAACTATCTCGAGACTCCTGGCTTCCAGCGCGCCGTCAACGGCGAGACGGTGGTCAGCGGCTCGATCACCGGCAAGCTCGGCGATTACGGCATCCAGTTCCCCTGGGCCGAAAATGGCGTCGGAGTCGCGCTCGGCGCCGAATATCGCAAGGAATCGCTGGATCTGAAGACGGACGCGGCCTTCTCGCTGCTGCCGTCGTCCGACCTTGCCGGCCAGGGCGCGCCGACGCTTTCGACCAAGGGCGCCTTCGACGTCCGCGAGGTGTTCGGCGAGCTTCGCGTCCCGATCGTCGAGAACGGCTTCATCCAGAATCTCTCGCTCGAGGGCAGCTTCCGGCACTCGAGCTATGAGATCAAGGGAACCAACAACAAATTCTCGACCGACACCTACAAGATCGGCGCCGATTTCGCGCCGGTTCGGGACATCAGGTTCCGCGGCGCCTACAATCGCGCGGTTCGCGCGCCGAACATCCAGGAGCTGTTCGCGCCGGTTCGCGTCCAGCTCGACGGCGTCACCGATCCCTGCTCGAGCAACGCGCCGTCGGCAACGCTCGCGCAGTGCCAGGCGCAGGGCGTCACCGCGGCCCAATATGGCCATATCGCGGGCAACCCGGCCGGCCAGTATAACGGCAAGATCGGCGGCGTTCCGACGCTGCGGCCCGAAGTTGCCGATACCTATACTCTGGGTGTCGTGCTCCAGCCGCGCTTCATCCCGCGGCTGGCGGTCACGGTCGACTGGTACAATATCAAGATCAAGAACGCGATCCAGCAGATCGGCGCGGACACCGTCCTCGCCACCTGCGACTCGACGTCCGATCCGGCCATCTGCGGCCTGATCCATCGCGACGCTTCCGGCTCGCTGTGGCGTTCGGCGGCGGGTTTCGTGGTCGACGAGCCGCTCAATATCGGCTCCTTCTCGACCAAGGGCATCGACGTCGGCGTCAGCTACGCGATGAGCCTCGGCCACATGGGCGGCCTCAGCTTCAACATGCAGGGTACCTGGCTCGACCAGCTGGTGGTCAACACCGGCATCTCGGCGCCGTTCAATTGCGCCGGCCTCTACGGTCCGATCTGCTCGGGCGGCAACGTGCTTTCCGGTCCGAACCCCAAGTGGCGGCACAAGGCGCGCGTCACCTGGAACGCGCCGGACGGCATCGGCCTCTCCTTCCAGTGGCGCTATTTCGGGGCGGTCAACGAAGAGGGCACCAGCACCCAGCCGGGTCTCTCCGGGCCGGTTTCCATCCGCAACGCGAAGATTCCGGCGCAGAGCTATTTCGACCTGACGCTGACCGCGAAGATGGGCGACCATTATCAGTTCCGTCTCGGCGTCAACAACATCCTCGACAAAGAGCCGCCGATCTTCGGGTCGAACGGTTCCGCGCCGGGCATCAACGCCTGCCCGGGCGTCTTCTGCAACGGCAATACCTTCCCGGGCTTCTACGACGCGCTGGGCCGGTACATCTTCGCCGGCGTCACGCTCGACTTCTAGACCGGGCCGATCCAATCACCTTACGGCGGGCCTTCGGGTCCGCCGTTTTCTTTTGGGCCGAGCGCGCTAGAGTCCCGCCGTGGTTCATATCGTGACCGATCATCAGGCTTCTGCGCTCGAATCCCAGGCGGACGAGGCCGCCGCGCGCGGCGACTCGCCGGCCGCGCGCCGCCTGCTCGAACAAGCGACGATGCTCGCGCCGGGGCGGGGCGAAATCTGGATCAAGCTCGCCGCCATGTGCCGCCGGCTGGGCGAGGTCGATGCCGCGCTCGCCGCCGTCTCGGGCGCGCTTCGGGTCGACCCGCTCGGCTTCCTGCCTTTGCTGCTGAAGGCCAGCCTGCTCGAGCAGGCCGGCCGCGCCGACGAAGCGGGCCAGACCTACGGCTATGCGCTGGCCCAGCAGCCGCCTGAGGTTCCGCCGCAGCTTCGGACGATGGCGGCCCATGCCCGGCAGGTCCACGACGCCTTCGTCGCGGCGCAGGCGGCGCGGCTCGAGCAGGCGGCGCTGGCGGTGCCGCTTGCGCCGCGCGAGCAGGCGCGGCTCGGGCGCTTCCGGTCCAACATCGTTCGCACGACCCGCCCCTATCATAGCGAGCCGACCCATTTTCATTATCCCGGGCTTCGCGAGCGCGAGTTCCACGATCGCGAGCATTTCCCATGGCTCGCCGAGCTGGAAGCCGCCGCCGAGGCGATCGCCGAGGATTTCCGGCGGGTCATGGCCGCGGAGCGCGCCGAGCTCGTTCCCTATATCCAATATCCCGACGACGTTCCGCTGCGCCAATGGGCGGCGCTCAACCGCAATCGCGACTGGACCGCGATCCACCTGATCCGAAACGGAGTCACGATCGAGGCCAATGCCCGCCACTGTCCGGCGGTGATGGGCCTGCTGGGCCGGCTCGACCAGCCGGACATAGATCGGCGCGGGCCCAATGCTATGTTCTCCCTGCTCGCCCCAGGCGCGCATATCCCGCCGCACAATGGCGTCGCCAATACGCGGCTGGTCTGCCATTTGCCGCTGATCGTGCCGCCCGGCTGCTGGTTCCGCGTCGGCGCCGAGACTCGGGAATGGAAGGCGGGCGAGGCCTGGCTGTTCGACGACACGATCGAGCATGAGGCGAGGAATCCGAGCGATGCCCTGCGCGTCATCCTCATCGTCGACACCTGGCACCCCGATCTCTCGGCGGCCGAGCGGAAGGCGGTCGCGGCGGTGATGGCGGCGACCGACCTGATGGAAGGGGACGGGCTGTGAACGCGCAGGCAGCCTGGCTGCTGCGCACCACCGATCCGGCCGACGCCGACGCAGTCTATCGCGCGACCCTGATCGCGCTGGAGCATGGGCTTGCGGAGCAGGCGCTGCCGCTCGCGCGGGCGGGCGCCGAGGCCCATCCCGGCGATGCGCGCATGTGGCAGATCCTCGCCCTCGCCAGCCGCGATCTCGAGGATCTGGCACCGGCGGTCGAAGCGATCGAGCGGGCCGCCGCGCTTGCGCCGCACGATCCGTTGATCGCCCATACGCGGGCGCGGGCGGCGATGGAGGCAGGCCTTCCTTCGTCGCATCTGTTCGCGCCCGCTCGCCGGCTCGCGCCGGGCGACATGTCGATCCTGCTCGGCCAGGCCGCCGCCTTGTTCGGCGAAGGCCGGCTCGACGATTCCATCGCGCTGCTGGAAGAGGCGCTGCGGATCGACCCGCTCCGGCTGGAGGCCCAGGCGACGCTGGCCCGCCTGCGCTGGATGCGCGGCGAGCGCGACAGCTTCACCTCCGGCTTCGAGGCGGCGGTTTCCGCAGCACCGCGCGACGTCGCGATCTGGCGCGAATGGGCCGACACCTTGATGCATGCCGCGCTCTACGACCAGGCGCTGGCCGCGATCGATCGCGGACGCGCGGCGCTTGGCGGGCATAGGGTCTTCGACGCGCTCGAGACCGTCTGCCGCGCGGAGAAAGGGGAGACGGAGGCCGCCGATCGTCTCTTCGCCCGGATGGGCTCGATCGAGCATATCACCATGGCGACGCGCTATGTGCGGCACCTGCTCCGCGCCGGCCGGCCAAAGGAGGCGAGCGCCTTCGCCGAGAGCTGGCGCGGGCGCGATCCCGGCCTTTTCATGATCCCCTATCTGTCGGCGGCGTGGCGGCTGACCGGGGATCCGCGCTGGCAATGGCTCGAAGGCGATGAACGGCTGATCGGCGTCTACGACATCGCCGGCGACATTCCGTCGCTGGCCGCCCTCGCGGAGCGGCTGCGCGGCCTTCATCTCTCGCTCCACCATCCGCTCGAACAGTCGCTGCGCGGCGGCACGCAGACCGATGGGCCGCTTTTCTCGCGCATCGAGCCCGAGATCCGAGCGCTGCGCGCCGCGATCGTCAAGGCGGTCGAGACGCATATCGTCAGGCTGCCGGCGGCCCAGCCCGGACATCCGACCCTGATCGGCCGACGCGCCCCCATCCGCTTCGCCGGCTCCTGGTCGGTGCGGCTGACCGACGCCGGCTATCACGTCAACCATGTCCATCCGCAGGGCTGGATCAGCTCGGCTTTCTACATCGCGCTGCCGGACGCGGCGATGGGCGGGCCCGAACATGCCGGCTGGCTGTCGATCGGCGAGGCGACCGAGCTCGGGCTCGAGCTGGAGCCGATCCGCCTGATCGAGCCGAAGCCGGGAAGGCTCATCCTCTTCCCGTCGACCATGTGGCACGGCACCCGTCCCTTCGCCGCCGGCGAGCGGCTGACCGTCGCCTTCGACGTCGCCCGCCCGCTTCAATGAGCGGCCGGGCCCCGCGCCCGCCGGAGGCCCTGGTCCCGGCGCTTGAGCGGCTTCGCCGCGGCGACCTCGCGGGCGCGCGGGCGGCGGCGGAGTCGGCGCTCGCGGCCGAGCCGGACTCGCTTCCCTTGCTGAGCTTCGCCGGCCTGCTCGCCGCCCGGAGCGGCAATCCCGGAGCGGCGGCGGACCATTTCCGGCGGGTGCTCGTCCTGGAGCCCCGCGACATGGCGAACCGGATCAACCTTGCCACCGCGCTGGTCGCAACCGGCGGGCTGGACGAGGCGGCGGAAGTCTGCGCCGTGGGTGATCCGGATCCGAAATTGCTGCGGCTCGCTGGCTACGTGCACCAGCGGCGGGATCGGCCCGCGGAGGCGGCCGCCGCCTACGACGACGTGGTCGCGGCCTTTCCGGACGATTTCGAGAGCTGGAACAATCTCGGCAATGCGCGCGCCGCGCTTGAGCAGACGGACCGGGCGATCGCCGCCTTCGAGCGCGCCATCGCTCTGCGCCCGGACGTGATCCCCATCTATCTCAACCTCTCCGAGGTGCTCGCCAAGGGCGAGCGAAACGAGGCGCGGCAGGCTTTGATGCGCGAGGCGGCGCGGCGCGATCCCGCCAATGCCGACCTATTGGTCGAGCTCGGCCTCGCCGAATCCAGCATGGCCGATCATCCGGCGGCCGAGCGCGCGTTCCGCGAGGCGATCCGGCTCAGCGCCGGCTTCACGCCGGCCTGGCTCGAGCTCGGCCTGCTGCTCGAGAATCTCAACCGTGTCGACGATCTGCTCGCCTTGCTCGACGAGGCGCGCGAGCGCGGCATCGCCGAGGCCGAGCTCGACCTCATCCGGGCCTGGGCGCTGCGGCGGCAGGGCCGGCTCGAGGAGGCGATGGCGCTGGCGGAAAGCGTGCCGGAGACGGTCAATCCGATCCGCCGCGCCCAGCTCATCGCCGAGCTTGCCGACCGGCTCGGCGATCCGGACCGCGCCTTCGATCGGTTCGAGGAGATGAACCGTGCGTCGGCCGAGTTGCGGCCGCCGGCAGCCGGGCCGACCTATCGCGAGACCGTGTCGGCCGCCGCCGCCTTGCTGACGGCGGACAAGGTCGCCGCCTGGACCAGGCTCGATCTCCCGCTTGCGCCGCCGAGCCCTATCTTCATCGTCGGTTTTCCCCGCTCGGGGACGACCCTTCTCGACACCTTGCTGATGAACCTGCCGAGCCTGCACGTGCTGGAGGAGATGCCGATCCTGCTCCAGGTGGAGAAGGCGCTCGGCAACGAGGCGCGGCTGGCGAAGCTGTCGTTCGCCGAGGCGAAAAGGCTGCGCGCGCTTTATTACGGGACGTTGGCCGAGATCGCGCCGGCGCCCGTCGGCCGGACGATCGTCGACAAGCATCCGCTGCACATGGCGCGCATGGCCTTGGTCCATCGGCTCTTCCCCGACGCCGGCATCGTCTTCGTCGAGCGCCATCCGTGCGACGCGGTGCTGAGTTGCTTCATGGCCAATTTCCAGCTCAACCATGCGATGCGCAGCTTCGTGACCTTGGAGGAGGCGGCGCGCACCTACGACGCCGTGTTCGATGCCTGGACTCGCGCCGAGACCCTGCTGCCGCTCCAGGTCCACCGCATCCGCTACGAGCGGATGGTCGAGGATCTCGAAGGCGAGATGCGGCCACTGCTCGATTTCCTCGGCCTCGAATGGGACGAGAAGGTGCTCGACAATCGCGCGGCGGCGGCGAAGCGCGACCATATCCGCACCGCCAGCTATTCGCAGGTGACCGAGCCGATCTACCGCCGTTCGGCCGGGCGCTGGGAGCGCTATCGCCGGCAGATGGCGCCGGTCCTCCCCATCCTCGCCCCCTGGGCCGAGCTGATGGGTTACGAAGTCTGAAGTTTACTCGGCCGCGATTTCCGTCGCCGGGATCGGCAGCGCATCGCGGACGCGGTCGAGATACTCGTCGAGAGCGCTGTCGAACGGCCGCATCAGCGGGCCGCGGACGCTGTCCAGCGCGGTGACGGCGGGCTCGGACGCGGGCGCCGCCTGGATGAGCGACGGATCGAACCCCGCGCCTTCCGCCACGCGATAGGCGAAATCGTACCAGCTCAGCCGCCCCTGGTTGACGAGATGCCAGAGGCCCTTCTCGCCGTCGATCAGCAGGTCGAGCGTCGTATGGCAGAGATCCGGGACGTAGGTCGGCGAAACCTCCGTCTCCGGACATGCCCGCACCGGCTCGCCGCGGGCGAGGGCGGAAAGCACGTTCCAGGCGAAATTATAGCGGTCCCACGGCCCGAAGAAGGCGCTGGTGCGGACGATCAACGCCTCTTCCATGATGCCGCCTACCCGGCTTTCCGCGCGCGCCTTGCTGAGCCCGTACAGGCCGGTGGGATTGACCCGATCGCCCTCGCGATAGGCGCGGCCGAGGCGGCCGTCGAAGACGAGATCCGACGAGAAGGTGACGAGCGGGATGCCGGCATCGCGGCAGGCGCGAGCGAGCTTCTCCGGGCCGAGCGTGTTGGCGGCGAGGCAAGCCTCTCTCTCCCGCTCGGCATCGGGCACGCGGACGAAGCCGGCGGCGTTGACGATCGCCCAGGGCTGGTGCGTGGCGATGGCGGCGGCGATCGATTCCTCGTCGCAAATATCGAGATCGGCGCGGCTGGTCAGGCAGAAGGGGAGGGCCCGTTCCTCGCAGATGCGGGCGAAGGCCTGGCCCAACGTGCCGGTCGCGCCGGTGATGAGCAGCTTGCGCCCGCCCCAGGCGAGCGACTTGCAGCGGCCGTTCCACGGATAGAGACGCGGCGGCCGCCGCCACCAGCCGGGCGAATCGAGCAAAGGATGGTCGAATTCCCGGCCCTTGGCCCAGCATCCCGCCGCCCGGGCGAGGATGGTCGGCCGCGGCGCCTCGGCGCGGACGTCGAATATGCCGACATCGTAGAAGCCGTGACGGGCGGTGAGGAGGAAGCGCCAGTCGACATTGCCGAACATCGACCAGAGGGTGACGGCGCGCATGTCCACGCCCTCGTCGCGCAACCGCCGGCAGGTGGTCCAGGCCTCCGCCGCCCAGCGCAATTGCTCGTCGCGATGGCTGCCATGATGGACTTCGGTGATCGCGAGCGGCAGGCGGTAGCGTTCCCAGGCCTCGCGCAGCCGCGGGGCGAGACCCGTATCCGGCTCCAGCCTCTTCACCCGCACTGCCTCGGCATCGACATAGGTGTCGCGGCCGTTCCCGCCGACCGGATGGCCGGGATAGAGATGGGTGCGGTGGTCGAGGAACCGCTCGCTGGTCAGATAATGGTTGATGCCGACGAGATCGGGGACCGCTTGGCCATCCGAGAAGATCCCGATCTCCTCCCCGGCGATGCCGGCATCGCGCAGGAATCGGTGCATCGGGTGGTCCGCATCGACCGTCCCGCAGAGCAGGTCGAGGCTCAGCCAGCGCCGCTCATTTTCGTGCGCGGCCTGGTCGCGGAGCGGCGGGGTCGCGAAGGTCTTGCCGAGATCCTCGGTCTGGAGGAGCCGGGCGCCCGGGATGGTCGCCCGGATCGCCCGCATCGCCTCGAGCGTGCCGCGGCACTGATTGACCAGCGCCCGCAGGAAGGACGGATAATCGCCGCGGTGCGGATACCAATGGCCGTAAAGGGCGGAGAATCGGGCCGTGGTCAGCGGCTCGTTGACCGGCGTCCATGTCTCGATCCAGGGATAGCGGTCGGCGACGCGCGCGGCATAATCGGCGAGCTTCTTCGGAAAATCGGGGTCGAGGAGGTTCGTGTAGCGCGGCCCCGAGCCATGGTGGAGAAGGCCGGCGATCACCTTGATCCCGCGCTCGCGCAGCATGGCCAGCCGCTCGTCGGTCCAGGCGAAGTCGAGATCGTCCGGCCGCTCGGGCGCGACCGATTCCCAGAGGATCGGGTAGCGCACGGTTTTGATCCCGAGCCCGGCGATGAGGTCGATGTCGCCGCGGCGCTGGAGATGGCCCGTCTCCGCCACCTGGTCGCGATAGGAATCGCCGAGGCGCACGATCGTGCATTCGACGCCGCCCCAAAGCTCCAGCGGAGGCGCCTCCACTTGTGTTTTCGTCATCCCGGCTCGGTTCTCGATTCTTGCGGACCAGAAACGAAACACCCGTGCCCAAGCCCGGGTTCCTGCAAAAATGCCAGCCACCGGGACCGCTTCGTCCTTTTGCGAAGGCCGCTAGGGATTTGGAAACGCTTTTCGCGTCATGCTCTTACCCGGATTTTGGGGAAGGGCGAGGCATGGGACTCCAGCAGTGCCAAACGGCGGTCGCGGCGGCCACGGAGCGGCGCTCCGAGGACCGTCATGAAGGGCTGGTCGAGAGCGCGACCATCTGGTTCCGCGGCATTGGCCACCATGTCCCGGTGCTCAACATCTCCTCGCGCGGAACGATGGTCGAGAGCGACATCCTTCCCCGGCTCGGCGAGACGGTCCTCGTCGAATTCCCCGAATGCAGCCGCATCCACGCCTTCGTCCGCTGGTCGCGCGACGGGCGGATCGGCCTCAATTTCGGCCACGAGATCCTGATCGGCGGCTGACCAAGCCGGCGCGGGGGGCGCCCGGCCATTGTGGAACGGTGAAGCGGGTCCTATTTCGCAACGCATCGTTGCAGGAGCCGCCGATGATCGACCTCTACACCGCGCCGACGCCCAATGGGTACAAGGTCTCGATCACGCTCGAAGAGCTCGGCCTCCCTTACGCCGTGCACGAGATCGACATGTCGTCGGGCGAGCAGAAGAAGCCCTGGTTCACGAAGATCAACCCCAACGGCCGTATCCCGGCGATCGTCGACCGCGGGAATGGCGACTTCCCCGTCTTCGAGAGTGGGGCGATCATGCTCTATCTCGCCGAGCGGACGGGGAAGCTGATCCCGGCCGACGAGAAGGGCCGAAGCCGCGTCGTCCAGTGGCTGATGTTCCAGATGGGCGGCCTGGGGCCGATGATGGGCCAGGCCAACGTCTTCTCCCGTTATTTTCCCGAGCAGATTCCGGCGGCGATCGACCGCTACCGGCGCGAAAGCCGGCGCCTGCTCGAAGTGCTCGACGGCCGGCTCGCAAATCACGAATATCTCGCCGGCGATTATTCGATCGCCGACATCGCCAATTTCGCCTGGGCGCGCACCCATGAATGGCCGGGCGTCGCCATTGACGGCCTCGACCATCTCGCCCGCTGGCTGGCGGCGATCGCCGACCGGCCCGCCGTCCAGCGCGGCCTCCAGAAACCGCCGCGCAAGGAGGATCCGGACCGGATCGCCAAGGCGCGGTCCATTCTCGCCTGATCGAAGGAATCCGCCAATGAACGAAGTCAGCCGAATCGCCGCCCAGCCCGATTATTCCGACGCCGCGCGCGAGGCGCTCGCGCGCGAGCCGGCTTTGTTCATCGACGGCGAGTGGGTCCGCTCCAGCCATGACAAGACAATCCCGGTCTACGATCCGTCGACCGGCAAGCGGATCGCCTCGATCGTCGATGCCTCCGACGCCGACGTCGACCGCGCCGTCGCCGCCGCCCGCCGCGCCTTCGACGACGGTCGCTGGTCCGGCCTCCCGCCCGCCCGGCGCGAGCGGCTGATCCACGCGCTCGCCGACCTGATCGAGGCGAACATCGCCGATCTCGCCGAGCTCGAATCGATCGACAACGGCAAGCCGCGCGCCATCTCGCAGGGCTACGACCTGCCCAAATCGGTCGAGACGCTTCGCTACATGGCCGGCTGGGCGACCAAGATTTCGGGCGAGCATGTCGAGCCGAACGGAGTCCCCGCCGGCGCCGTCCATGCCTATGTCCGGCGCGAGCCGATCGGAGTCGCGGCCCAGATCGTGCCGTGGAACTTCCCGCTGATGATGGCGGTGCAGAAGATCGCGCCCGCCCTCGCCGCCGGCTGCACCTTGGTGCTCAAGCCCGCCGAGCAGACGCCGCTGACGGCTTTGCGCCTCGCCGATCTCGTGGCAGAGGCCGGAATCCCGGCGGGCGTCGTCAACATCGTCACCGGGATGGGCGAGACGGCCGGCGACCGGCTGGTCCGCCATCCCGACATCGACAAGATCGCCTTCACCGGCTCGACCGAGGTCGGCAAGATCATCAGCCGCAACGCCACCGACACGCTGAAAAGGGTGACGCTGGAATTGGGCGGCAAGTCGCCGGTCATCGTGCTGCCCGACGTCGACATCCAGCGCACCGCGCGCGGCGCCGCAACCTCGATCTTCGCCAATTCCGGCCAGGTCTGCATCGCCGGCTCGCGCCTGTTCGCGCACAAGGATATTTTCGACGATCTGATGGAGGCGGTCGCGGGCAACGCCGCCCAGTGGAAGGTCGGGCCGAGCCTCGCTTCCGACACCCGAATGGGGCCGCTCGTCTCGACCGAGCAGCATGAGCGCGTCCTCTCCTACATCGAGCAGGGGCGGAAGGCCGGCGCCACCGTGCTCCACGGCGGCGATGCGCCGGGCGGAGACGGTTATTTCGTCAACCCGACCATCCTCGTCGACGTGAAGCCCGACATGTCGGTGGTGCGGGAGGAGATATTCGGCCCCGTCCTCGCGGCCCAGCGCTACGAGGATCTGGACGAGGTCGCCAGGCAGGCGAACGACACGCCCTACGGCCTCGCCGCAAGCATCTGGACCCGCGACGTCTCGGCGATGCACAAGCTCGCCGCCAGGCTGAAGGCCGGCATGGTCTGGGGCAATTGCCCGTCGGCGGCGGACACGGCCTTGCCGTTCGGCGGCTACAAGCAGTCCGGCTTCGGCCGCGAGCAGGGCCGCTACGGCATCGAGGCCTATACCGAGCTCAAGACCGTCGCGATCGCGCTTTAGAGCGTTGCGCGAAAAGGTGGGTACCATTGAGCAGGTGCCCGCTGCCCCGCAGCGGGCAGCCATGCCGGGGGCATGGCGGGCCTGCTCAATTTTCGCAATAAGCAACGCGACAACAAGGACTTATAGAGCGGCCTGCGATTCAAGTTAATCGCAGGCCGCTCTAGCGCTTCCCCGCGTCCGGGTCGGGACAGCGGGAATAATCGGGATCGCGGCCGTCCTTCTTCGCCTGGCGGGCTTCGCGGCCCATGCATTCGTCGCGCTTGCGAAGCGCACGGCCGCGTTTCTCGTCCTCTTTCTTGTGATCGGGCGTGACGGCGCGGACTCCGGCCGCGGTGGCGCGGACCGGCAGGGTGACCACGTCCACCGCCGTCTTGGCGATGCAGCCGCCGAGGCCGAAGGCGAGCAAAAGGACGATCGACGGGCGCATGCGAATCCCCCGGAAATGCTTTCGGCCGGATTGAACGGCCCGGCCTGATCGAAGCATGAACGAAGCCGCCGGGAAAGGAATGCGGCTTGATTTGTGCAAAATACAAGGACTTCGAACGTTGCCTGGGCCTCGGGAGGACAGGCTCGCGTCGGACTTGCAATGCTCCTCTCGCGTGAGGAGCAGGGTCCGACATCCGTCTTCGCCGGGCTCGTTCGCCGTCTCGAACATTATGGCCGGCTCGGCGATGCCGACCGTGAAGCGCTGGAGGCGCTGCCGCACGCGATCCGAGCCTTCCCGGCCGGCGCGCATTTCGTGCGCGACGGCGATCGGCCCGACCATTGCAACCTTCTCCTCTCGGGCTTCGCCTGCCGCTGCAAGGTCACCGGCGACGGCGGGCGGCAGATCCGTCCTTCCACCTGGCCGGCGAGCTCGTCGATCTCCAGAACAGCCTGCTCGGCATCGCCCGCCCGGATGATCCAGGTCATTGCGCCGGAGCACCGACTCGGTCATCCTGCCGCCCTCGCCAGTCGCGTTCCACCCGAGTCGGGATTTCCCTATGTCGATCCAGGATCGGATCTCCCTTCACGCGGACCGCGCGTTCGAGGAGCTGGATCTCGCCCGCGCCGCGTCCTGCCCCGAGGCGGCGATCGCCCATCTCGGCCTGTCGGAGCTGCATCTCGGCCGGATGACGGAGCTCAGCCGTACCCCGCCGCCCGCGCTCTACCTCGTCCACGGCTGAACGGGGCGCATCGTCTCTTTCCATCGTCGCGAGCAGGCCGCGCTTGCCGCGCGCCGCGCTCTGCGTCAGGACCGGGGGAAAGGAGAGACGATGCGCCCGATCATCCTCGCCGCCGCCTTGCTGACGGCTGCCGCGCCGCCCGCCTGGCGCCCCTCGCCGATCTTCAACGCGCCCGATCCGACGAAGGTCGTCCAGTCGGCGCCGGGCGCTTCGTGGCGGCCGATCGACCCGCGCAATCTGCTGGTCATGGAGCTGAAGGGGGGCGGCCGGGTGGTCGTCGAGCTCGCCCCCGCTTTCGCGCCGGTCCATATCGCCAACATGAGGGCCTTCGCCCGCGCCGGCTGGTGGAACAATGCCTCCATCTACCGGGTGCAGGACAATTATGTCGCCCAATGGGGCAATGGCGATGCCAAGGGAGCGCTGCCGGCCGGGGTGGTGAAGATTCCGCCGGCCGAATATGACCGCCCGCTCGCCGGCCTCAAGGTGCGCCCGTTCGGATATCCGGACAGCTATGCGCCGCGCGTCGGCCATGCCGACGGCTGGCCGATCGGCTACGACCCGAGGACGAAGCGGGCCTGGCTCACCCATTGCTACGGTTCTGTCGGCGTCGGCCGCGACCTCGCGCCGGACACGGGCACTGGCGGCGAGCTTTACGCGGTGATCGGTCAGCCTCCGCGGCACCTCGACCTCAACATCGCCCTGGTCGGCCGGGTGATCGAGGGCATGGCCCTGCTTTCGGCGCGGCCGCGCGGGACGGGCGCGCTCGGCTTCTACGAGGATCCGAAGCAGAACGTGCCGATCGCCCGAATCCGCCTCGCCAGCGACATGCCTGCCGCCGAGCGGCCGCATTACGAGGCGATGCGGACCGACAGCCCGGCCTTCGCCGCTTACGTGCTTGGTCGCGCCAATCGCGGCGGCGACTTCTTCAAGCGGCCGGCCGGCGGTGTCGACATCTGCAATGCGCCGGTCCCGGTGCGGAAGACCCCCTGAACCTAACGCGCCGGCCCTTCGCGAGAAGGACCGGCGCGACGGCGGCGCCCTGAGGCGCCGCCAGGGATAGCTTCGCCGTCAGGCCGCGTAGGCCTGCTCGGGGACCATCGGACGGCGGATGGTGCGGACGATCTGCCCGCCCGCGATCATCGGCGCATTCTCGAGCGGCAGCGCGGTGGTGCAGAAGGCGCATTCGGCCATGGAGCGGCCGATATACCAATGGGTGCGGCCGCAGCCCGGGCAGTAATTCGTCTCATGCTCGCGATAGACGATATGGTAGCCGCGCGTCTCCGCCTTGGGGACGATGCAGCCGCCGCGGGCCTCCAAGATACTCGTGGCCATACTCGTGGCTCCTTTCACACTCGCTTGGCCGCTCAACGAGCAACGAGTCTGAAGAGTTTCATCGGTCGGGATGCACGGAGCCGTTTCGGCGGCGCACCGGCATCCGGAAACCTGCGCAAAAACCGCAGAAATCCGCCGCGACGAGCCGTTTTCAGCCGGCGGTGAACCGTTTTGAAACGGCCGGAAATATTTTCCGCGCCCGGTAGCGGACGCTGCGGACGCCGCTCTCTAGAGGCGGATCTTCTGGGTCCGCCGGGCGCCCATGCGGCGATTATGGCGCTGCTCGCGCCGGTTGTGAAAGGCGATGGCAAGCACCGGAAAAGCCAGTGCCGCGCCAACGCCGATGGTCAAGGCCAGAAATCCGTCCACGTCTTTTCCCCGCCCCGCTCGTAGCGGCCCACCGCCGCAAGGTCATCCCCGAGTCATTAAAAAGTCGTGGATAAATCCTGAAATGCCGGCGCCGATTTCCGAACGTGGCTCACGATCTTGGACGGGAATCCGCGGCAGTGGTTCCCGGCCTCTGGGCTGAATTCCCGGGCGGCACACCGCCACGCATTGCGGGGATCGGGTTTGGACCCTAGAGCCATATCCGATCCAGTCTGATCGGGCACGGCTCAGGCTTTGTTTTGACCGTTCTTTTCGGCCGTCAGGATGAGCAGGTGTCGATTGCACCGCAATCGACAGCCATGCCGGGGGCTTGGCGGGCCTGCTCATTCCACCTGACTGAAAACCACTTTAGGGGCGCGGGGATGAACGAGCGGACGGCGGGCGGCGGCAGGGTCCTGGCGATCCTGGTCCTGGCCTATATCTTCAATTTCGTCGACCGCGAGATCGTCGGCATCCTGGCGGTTCCGATCAAGGCCGAGCTTCACCTCAGCGACACCCGGATCGGGCTGATGATCGGCCTCGCCTTCGCCCTTTTCTATACCGGGCTCGGAATCCCGATCGCCTGGCTCGCCGACCGCAGGAGCCGGGTGCGGATCATCGCCGCGAGCCTTGCCCTTTGGAGCCTGTTCACGGGCCTCAGCGGCGCGGCGCGCAGCTTCGCACAGCTCTTCGTCGCTCGGATGGGCGTCGGCATCGGCGAGGCGGGCGGGGTCGCGCCGTCCTATTCGCTGATCGCCGACCATTTCCCGCCGGAGCAGCGCGGGCGGGCGCTTGCCGTCTTCGCCTTCGGAATCCCGATCGGATCGGCGCTCGGCCTCTATCTCGGCGGCTGGATCGCCACGGCGGTGAACTGGCGCGCCGCCTTCGCGATCACCGGCGCCGGCGGGCTGCTGGTCCTTCCCCTGGTCCTGTGGGGGATCGAGGAGCCCGTGCGCGGCGGGCGGGACAATGCGGCGGGAATCCCCGCCCCGCTTTTGCTCGCGACGCTCGCAACCTTGCTTCGCAAACCGAGCTTCTGGCTGCTGTCGCTTGGCGCGTCGTGCAGCTCGGTCGTCGGCTACGGCCTCTTCGCCTGGCTGCCGTCCCTGTTCGTGCGCAGCTTCCACATGAGCCTCGGCGGCGCCTCGACTTATTACGGCACGATCATCCTCGTCGGCGGCCTCGCCGGAATCTGGCTCGGCGGCTGGCTGAGCGACCGGCTCGGCCGCGGGCGCCCCGGCGCTTATGCCCTGGTCCCGGCCTTCGCCTGGCTGCTCGCAATCCCGTTCCTCTATGCCGGCCTCTACCTCCCCGAGGGCGGCTTCACCTTCATCCTGTTCCTGGTGCCGACGGCGCTGAGCCTCGCCTGGCTCGGCCCGGTCACCGCCGCGATCCAGCATATCGTGCCGCCCGCGATGCGCTCGACCGCGTCCGCGGCCTTCCTCTTCATCAACAATCTGATCGGGATCGGCTTCGGCGTGCCGTTCATCGGCAAATTGTCGGACTGGATGACGGCCGCGCACGGCGCCGATTCATTGCTTCACTCGATCGCCTGGGGGCTCGGCTTCTACGGCCTCGCCGCCTTGCTGCTGCTCGTCGCGGCGCCGCGGCTCGACCGTGACTGGTACCGCAATCCCTAACAGGCGTTGCGCTCGGCGCGCGAGCGGGTGCGGTCGGATTTGGCCTTCGACGCGGGGACCTCGGCGAGGCGGCGGAGCTGGGGCGCGAGGTCCTTGGGCGGGATCACCACCTCGACCAGGGCGGGGACGTCCGACAGCGCCTCGATCTCGCCGAGGGCCGCGGCGAGCTCGGTCTCGGTCGAGACCCGGAAACCGCGGGCGCCGAACGCCTGGGCAAGGGCGAGATAGTCCCAGGCGGGAAGCACGTCATAGGGGGCGAAATTGCCCTTGGGCGTGAAGGCGTCGAGATTCACGAAGGCCTGCTCGATCGCATAGCCCTTGTTGCTCATCACGAAGATCGTGGCCGGGACCTTGGCCCGCACCAGGCTCGAAATCTCCTGGCAGACCATCATGAAGCCGCCGTCGCCGGCGACGACGAACGGCCTTTTGCCGGTGGCGAGGCCGAGGCCGAGCGCGCAGCCGGTCTCATGGCCGAGCGAGCCCCAGGCGGCCTGGGCGACGAAGGAATCGCGCGGCAGGCCCATCGCGTTGCCGAAGACGTAGAGCGACGTGCTCTCGCCGAGCACCAGCATCTTGTCCGCGATACGGTCCTCCGCGTCGAGGAAGCCGATGAGCGCGCGGAAGAAGCGGTTATAGGTGAGGGCGCCCGGCGGCGCGGGCTCCTCATCCCGATCCTCGGGCACTTGCGGCGGCGTGAAGGCGCGGGGGTAGGAGGATGCATCCTCGAACCGCTCGGCGAGCGCGTCGAGGAAATCGCCGAGGAAGACGCCGGGATAGGCGCTCCAGCCGACCCGCGCCTCCTCGTCGTTGACGCTGATCATCACGCTGAACCGCGCCGCCATGATGTTCAGATAATCGTCGGTGATGGTCGCCCCGAGCGCGATCGGGCAATCGGAGCCGTCGACCACCGCCCGGGTGACGGCGAGCGAGGCGGGGCCGGCATAGGTGCCGACGAATTGCGGCTGGGCCTCGTCGAGCACGGTCTTGCCGAGGCTGGTGGTGGCGAAGGGGAGGCCGCTCGCGTCGATCAGCCGCTGGAGCTTGGCCTGGAGGCCGTAGCGCTGCACCTCGACCCCCGCCCAGAGGACGGGTTGCTCGGCGCCCTCGATCGCGGCCCAGGCGGCCTCGACCAGGCCGGCGAGCGCGTCGGGTTCGCTGACGATATTCTGGGGGGCAAGCTTCCCCTGCGGGCGGGCGCAGGGCGCGATCCAGATGTCCTGCAGCACCTCGATATAGATTGGGCGGCGGTGGGTGAGCATCGCGACGATCGCCTCGTCGATCTGCTCGGGCGCCGAGGCCGCATTTGCTATGATCTCGGACGCGACGGTGACGGCGGCGTAGACGTCGCGGTCGGCGTCGAGATCGCCGGTCGAATGGTGGAAGAGGATGTCTTCGCTCGCCTCGAGCACCCGGTCCTGGGTCGAGGGGCTGGCGGAGATGATCGCCACCGGCACCCGCTCGACGAACGCGCCGGCGGCGCAATTGAGCGCCGAGAAGGTGCCGACGCCATATTGGACGCAGGCGGCGCCGATGCCGGCCAGGCGGGCATAGCCGTCCGCCGCATAGCCGCTGCCGAGCTCGGCGATGGTCGGCACCCGCACGATCGCCGGCGCCGCCGCGTCGACCGCGTCGAGGAAGCGCGAGGCATAATCGCCCGGCACCGCGAAGATGTGCCTGAGGCCGCACTGGACGAGCCGGTCGACCAGGTAGCGCGCGACCGTGTAGGGCGCGGTGTCGGGAGCGTCGGCCATCTCAGCTGATCTTCGTCGGAACGAGGCAGCTCGGCGTCAGGCCGTCCAGCTCCTTGATCAGGTCGCTCGTGTCGACCGCCTTGATGCAGATGGCGTTGGGCGCATTGTCGTCTTCCGCGACGGTGTCGCATCCGCCTTCGGGGCAGGGCATCAGCGAATAGGAGCTGTCGAGCCATGAGGGCGGCTTCAGGCCGAAATGGGTCTGGAGCATCTGCTCGGCGGTGGTGAGCGATCCTTCGACCCAGCCCTGGCCGTAGGAATAGGCCTCGCCGCAAATATGGATGTCCTCGGTCGCGACCGGCTTCAGCATCTGCCACATGATCCGGTCGAGCCTGTACTCGGCCTTCCATTCGTGCCAGCCGCCGCCATAGGGATCCTCGTTCCACGTATGGTAGACCGCCGAATAAGGCATCGGGATTTCGGGCAGAGCGTGGACCTGGGCGACCTGCTTGTTCGCATCCTCGACCATTTCCTGGGTTGCTCTATGCTCGGTGACTGGGATCGGGTTGGTGACTCCGTCGTCGATGCAGGAGGGGAGATAGCCCTGATAGGGCGTGCCGCGCTCCAGCCCCTTCCAGAAGGGGACGGTGGAGATGTCGTTATAGGTCGCCTGGACGAGCGAGTTCAGGAAGGGCTCGCCGCCATCCTGCTCGCCCTCCGTGCCGAAATAATAGACCTGGCGGATCGGAAGGTCGGTCACCGAGCGCCCGGCGACGAGGCCGAGCGCGCGCCACCAGGGCTGCTCGTAGGCGAGGTAGAGCTTGAAGGCGCTCTGGATCAGCACCGAATGGCGGGCGTGGAGATAGGCGGGGTTGTTGTCGAGCATCGGGCAGTCGACCAGCTCCAATGAGCGGCGCGGCATGGCGAGGACGATCCGGTCGGCGAGGACGGTGATTTGCTGCGCGCCGGCGACCGCCTTGGTCTTCGCGTCGGTCGTCTCGGTCGGCTCGAAGACGAGGGTGTAGCGGCGGCCGCCGGTGCCGGGGAGGATCCGGGCGAGGCGATGGTTGCGGAAGATGCGGCTGCCCGGGTCGGTCTTGCCCTTGGCGGCGTCGAACTGGTCGGCCAGCGTCAGCGGCAGGGTCTGATAGCCGTCGCACAGGGTCAGATATTCGGTGTCGTCACCATATTCGGTGGCTGGAAGCTGGGTGACGGCATTGGCGTTGGCGACATTGGCGTCGTAGCCGCCCGCATCCTTCATGAACTGATAGCCCTCGTTGGAGAGGGTGCGGAACATCAGGTTCCAGAAGCCGTATTTCCACAGCGGCCGGCCGAACACCTTGATCTTCATGAGATCGCAGAGCGAGAGATTGGCCATGCCCGGATAGATGTTGTTCATCACCTGGACCTGGAGGTTGGTCGGGCCGAGGCCGCGCTCCGACCAGGCGAGCCGGTAGGGGACCTTGTCGGGATCGGCGAGCTGGTTGAGGCGGAGATGGGTGCCGCGCAGGTAGAAGAGGTTGCAATTGGCGCCGACCGGATCGGGCGCGCCCATCGGAAAGTCGCGGGTGCGAAGGCGCAGATGCTCGACAAGGTCGGCGACCATCACGTGCGACGAGGGGATGTAGCGCATCCCGCCAAGCTCGGCCTTGATGCTCGGCACCCCGGGCACGGTCACCGAATAGAGCCGCCCGCCGATCCGGTCGCTATATTCGAACAGGCCGATCGCCTTGTCGGCGCCGAATTCCTGCTGAAGCCTCCAGGCGGTATAGGCGCCGGCGACGCCTCCGCCGATGATCGCCACGTCCAGTTCCATCTGCCCCTCCCCGCGCCCTGGGAGGCCTGGAGCGGCCGCGACTCAGGACGCGGCGACTATGATCCGGTTGCCGGCCCGAAGCAACGGACGCGGGAATATTGCGCGACGACTTGAATCGCTTCGCGATTTTCTGCGCGGGGACTGCGGCCTGGAGCCCTATCCGATCAAGCCTGATCGGATAGGGCTCCAGGCTTTTGTTTTGACCGTTCTTTTCGGCCGTCAGGATGAGCAGGTGTCGATTGCACCGCAATCGACAGCCATGCCGGGGGCTTGGCGGGCCCGCTCATTCCACCTGACTGAAAACCACCCTAGCGCGCGAATCCGGGATCGAGCCGGTACGCCTTGCGGAGGAGGGCCGGCCAGGCGAGCGCGCCGGCCGCCATCTTCAGCCCGACCTTGCCCTGCTGCGCCGCCACTTCGGGCGCGCCCTGCGGCGGGTTGTTGAGATGGCCCTCGCCAGCCGACAAAGCGAGGATCTGCGCGTGGCAGGCGCGCTCGAGGAAATACATCTTCACGAACGCCTCGCCGACCGTCTCGCCGACGGTGAGGGTGCCGTGGTTGCGAAGCAGCATCGCGTCCTTGGCGCCGAGATCGGCGACGATCCGCTCGCGCTCGTCGAGATCGACCGCGACGCCCTCATAATCGTGATAGGCGATCTCGTCGCGGATCAGCATCGCCGTCTGGGTGAGCGGCAGCAGCCCTTCGGCATGGGCGGAGACGGCCTGGCCGTGCGGCGTGTGAAGGTGGATCACCGCATGGGCATCCTCGCGCGCCATGTGGATCGCCGAATGGATGGTGAAGCCGGCCGGGTTGGTGATGAACGGCGTCGGCTCGACCGGCAGGCCGTTCGCGTCGACCTTGACCAGGCTGGAGGCGGTCACCTCCTCGAACATGAGGTTATAGGGGTTGAGCAGGAAATGATGGTCGGGCCCGGGGATGCGGGCGGAGAGATGGGTGAAGATGAGGTCGTCCCAGCCATGATGCGCGACCAGCCGGTAGGCCGCGGCGAGGTCGATGCGGATCTTCCATTCCGCGTCGGAGACCTTGCTCTCGAGCGAGGGGATCTCGACCGACTGGAGCGGCGCGACGTCCATCCCGCTGCTGATCTTGTCGACTCGGCCCATCTCAGCCCTCCTTCGCAGCCGCTATAGCGTCGGGATGCGCCGCCGCGAAGGCCGGCAGCGACGAGGCCTCGGCGTCGATCCGCACCAGGGTCGGATAGATATCGACCGGAACGTCGAAGCGCCGCGCGTTGAACATCTGCGGGACGAGGAAGATGTCGGCGGCGGTGGGCGTATCGCCGAACAGGAAGCGGCCGGCGCTCTCCCGGGCCATGCGCTCGAGCGCCGCGAAGCCCTCCGACACCCAATGAGCGTACCAGAGGTTGCGCGCCTCATCGTCCAGCCCGAGCGGGCCCGCCAGATATTTGAGCACGCGCAGATTGTTGAGCGGATGGATGTCGCAGGCGATCGCCAGGGCCATGCCCAGCACCCGGGCGCGGGCGATCGGCTCGGCGGGGATCAGGCGCGGCTCCGGGCGGATCCCGTCCAGATAGTCGACGATGGCGAGGCTCTGGCCGATGCGATGGCCGTCCGCCTCGAGCATCGGCACCAGCCCCTGCGGGTTGCGCGCGCGATATTCCGCCTCCTTCTGCGCCCCGTGCAGCAGGTCCACCGACACGCGCTCGTAGGGGAGGTGCTTGAGGTTGAGCGCGATGCGCGCGCGGTAGCTGGCCGAGGAACGATAATAATCGAAGAGGACGAGCCTGGTCATGGCCCGCCCCTAGCCCCGGCCGGCATGCTAAGGAAGCGGCATGAGTCGGACGATGCTGGCGATGGCGCTGGACGCGGCGGGGACGCCGCTGAGGCAGGTCGAGCGCGCGCTGCCCGAGCCTGAGCCGGGCGAGCTGCTGGTCGAGATCGCCGCCTGCGGCGTCTGCCGGACCGACCTCCACATTTGCGACGGCGAGCTCCACGGCCCGCTGCCGATCGTGCCGGGGCATGAGATAATCGGCCGGGTCGCGGCGCTCGGCGACGGCGGCGACGGCTTCGCGATCGGCGACCGGGTGGGCGTGCCCTGGCTGGGGAGGACGTGCGGCATCTGCTTCTATTGCCGGCACGGGCAGGAGAATCTGTGCGACCGTCCGGTCTTCACCGGCTTCACCAGCGACGGCGGCTATGCGAGCCATGTGATCGCCGACGCGGCTTATTGCTTCCCGATCCCCGAGCGGTTCGGCGACGTCGAGGCCGCGCCCCTGCTCTGCGCGGGGCTGATCGGCTATCGCGCCTATCTTGTGGCGGGCGAGGCGGAGCGGCTCGGACTCTACGGCTTCGGCGCCGCCGCCCATATCCTCGCCCAGATCGCCGTCCGGCAGGGGCGGCGAGTCCATGCCTTCACCCGCGAGGGCGACGCGAAAGGGCAGGCATTCGCGCGCAGCCTCGACTGCGCCTGGGCCGGCGCTTCGGGCGAGGCGCCGCCCGAGGCGCTTGACGCCGCGATCATCTTCGCGCCCGTCGGCGCTCTCGTGCCCGAGGCGCTGCGGCGGGTGCGCAAGGGCGGCAGCGTCGTCTGCGCCGGCATCCATATGAGCGATATTCCGAGCTTCCCCTACGAGATCCTCTGGGGCGAGCGCTCGGTCCGCTCCGTCGCCAACCTCACCCGCCGCGACGGCGAGGAATTCCTTCCGCTCGCGGCCGAGGCGGGCGTGAAGGTCGCGACGACGACGTTCGGGCTGGGCGAGGCGAACGCGGCGCTCGCCGCGCTGCGGGAGGGGCGGATCGAAGGCGCGGCGGTGCTGGTGCCATCGTCTTCTTCGTCATGCCGGACCTGATCCGGCATCCACCTTTCCCGCCGGAAAAGGAAGATGGACCCCGGCTCGAGGCCGGGTGACGATTATGGCTCGGTTCGCGCCTTCTCGAACAGCCAGACGCGGATGGCGCTGGCGAGGTTGACGGGCTCGGCCGCTTCCACCCGCTCCGCGTCGATCCGGGCGACGAGGGCGTTGAGCGGCAGCGCCTCCCCTTCCGCCGCCTCGCGCAAGGCGTCCCAGAAGACCGGCTCGAGGCTGATCGAGGTCGCGTGGCCCGCGATCATCATCGAACGTTTGACCGGCCCGCCTTTCACCCCCATCGACCCAGTCCATCAATACATGTGCTGGCCGCCGTTGATGCTGAGCGTCGACCCGGTGATGAAGCCGCCATCGTCCGAGCAGAGGAAGAGAACGCCGCGGGCGATCTCGTCGGCGCGGCCGAGGCGGCCGACAGGGATCCGGGCGACGATCTTGGCGAGCACGTCCTCCGGCACCGCAGCCACCATCTCGGTGTCGATATAGCCGGGCGCGATCGCGTTGACCGTCACGCCGCCGCGCGCGCCTTCCTGGGCGAGCGCCTTGGTGAAGCCGTGGATGCCCGATTTGGCGGCGGCATAATTGACCTGGCCGTACTGGCCCGCCTGGCCGTTGATCGAGCCGATATTGACGATTCGGCCGAACTTGCGGCCCTGCATGCCCTCGAACACCGCCTTGGCCATGTTGAAGCAGCCGCCGAGATTGACGTCGATCACGTCGTCCCAGGCCTGCCGCGTCATCCTTTTCATCGTTCCGTCGCGGGTGATTCCGGCATTGTTGACGAGGATGTCGATCGGCCCCAGCTCCTCCTCGATCCGGCGGCAGCCGTCCATGCAGGCGTCGAAATCGCTGACGTCCCATTTATAGGCCTTGATTCCGGTGCGCTCGGTGAACTGGCGCGCCTTTTCCTCATTGCCCGCATAATTGGCGGCGACCGTGGCGCCGGCATCGCGCAATGCGACGCTGATCGCCTCGCCGATGCCGCGGGTCCCGCCGGTGACGACTGCAACGCGTGCCATGGCTGTTCCTCTCCTGTTTTTTGTTCCGGGGCGCTTAGGACCGCTCAATCCATCCTTCAAGCTCGCGGCCAACCAGGCGGCGCAGCATTTCGATCCCTGCCGGGCTGTCGTTGAGGCACGGAAGGCAGGCGAAATCGGTGCCCCCCGCCGCCAGGAAAGTCGCGCGGCCGCGGATATCGAGCTCCTCCAGGGTCTCCACGCAATCGGCCGCGAAGCCTGGCGCGACGATCGCGACCCGGGCGACGCCGCGGCCGGGAAGGGCGGCGAGCGTTGCGTCGGTCGCCGGCCCCAGCCATCTGGCGCGGCCGAAACGGGACTGGAAGGCGGTCGTCAGCGCCCGCCCCGCCGCCTCGCCGAGCAGACGCGCCGTCTCCAGGCATTGATCGCGATAGGGATCGCCGAGGGCTGCCGTCCGCTCGGGCATGCCGTGGAAGCTGGCGAGGATCGCCTGCGGCTCGAAATCGAGCGCCGCCAACCCTTCCTCCAGCCGCGCCTTCAGCGCCGCGATATAGGCCGGGTCGTCAAAATATGGGGGCAGCGTCCGCACCGCCGGCTGGCTGCGCATGCGGCGGAGGTGGAAGAAGGCCTCATCGTTCGCCGTCGCCGTCGTCGCCGCGCTATATTGCGGGTAGAGCGGCGCGATCAGGATGCGCTCGCAGCCCGCCGCCCTCAGCGCGTCGAGCCGCTCTCCAATCGCCGGACGGCCGTAGCGCATCGCATGGTCGACGACGATGCCCTCGCCGAACGCGCCGGCGAGCGCCTGCGCCTGGCGGGCGGTGATGACCGCCAGCGGCGATCCCTCCTCCATCCAGACCTGGCGATAGGCGCGGGCGGATTTTCGCGGCCGCGTCGTCAGGACGAGCCCGCGAAGGATCGGCTGCCAGACCATTTGCGGAATCTCGACGACGCGCGGATCGGACAGGAACTGGTTGAGGTAGCGCCGCACCGCGCCCGGCTCGGGGGCGTCGGGCGTGCCGAGATTGATCAGCAGCACGCCGATCTTCGGCGCCGAATGCGCGGGAGAAGGCGGGGCCGGGGCGGCGCTCACGCGGCCTTCGCCAGCTCCTCGCGATAATGGTCGCGCAGCAGCTTCTTGTCGATCTTGCCGGTGCCGAGCTTTGGCAGAGGCTCGTGATGGACCCAGATATAGGCCGGGATCTTGAACTGGGCGATGCGGCCGTGGAGGAAGGCGCGCAGCCCCTCGGCGTCCAGGCCCGGATCGTCCTCGCTGTAGATCGCCGCCGCCGGCACCTCGCCGAGCCGCTCGTCCGGAACGCCGAAGACCGAGGCTTCGGAGACGGCGGGATGGGCGTAGAGGACGGCCTCCACCTCCTGGCAGCTGATATTCTCGCCGCCGCGGATGATGATGTCCTTCTTGCGGTCGACGATGAACAGATAGCCATCTGCGTCGAGATAGCCGACGTCGCCGGTGCGCAGGTACAGGTCCCGGGTGAAGGCGGCTTCGGTCTCGGCCGGGTCGTTCCAATAAGCATGGATGTTGGAGGCGGAGCGGATTCCGATCTCGCCGGTCTCGCCCGGCGGCAGATGGCGGTCGTCCTCGCCGAGGATCGCGATCTCGACGAAGGGCCGGTGCGGCCGGCCGGTCGAGGCGGGCTTGTCGGCATAATTCTGCCAGAAATTGCCGCAGCCGGCGGCATTGGTCTCGGTGAGGCCGTAGCCGAGCGCCGGCCGGGCGCCGCGGAAGCTTTCCTGCAGGCGCTTGACATGCGCGACCGGCCGCGCCGCGCCGCCGGCGGCGATGTCGGTCATCGAGGAGAGATCATATTTGTCGCGGTCCGGATGCTGCATCAGCTCCAGGCTCATGGTGGGCACGCCGACGAAATAGGTGATCTTCTCGTCCTGGATCAGCCCCAGCGCCTCGCCCGCATCCCATTTGCCCATCAGCACCATCGTCCGGCCGATGACGAAGGAGTTGAGCAGGACCGGAACCTCGCCGGTGACGTGGAAGAGCGGGACATTGACCAGGGTCTTGGGCGGGTTGGTCGGCGCGCGGCCCTCGCTCTCCATGATTCCGCGAAGGACGAGCAGGCTCACCGCATAGGCATAGACTCCGGTCGTGACCGCGCGGTGGGTCGAGAGCGCGCCCTTGGCGGGGCCGGTCGAGCCCGAGGTGAAGAGGATGGTCGCATCGTCGTCCGGCCCGATCTCCGGCAGCTCCGCCGCCTCGCCGCCGCGCGCGAGCAGCGGCGCCAGGGCCTCGTCGATCCACTTCTCGACCGGCAAGGCGACATGGTCGATCTTCAGGCCGGTCTCGGCGAGGCGCTGCGCCCGCGGCGCGTCGGCGATGACCAATTTCGGAGTCGTCAGATCGAGGCCGTGACGAAGCTCCTCGGCCTGCCACCAGCCGTTGACCAGGGTCGCGATCGCCCCCGCCTTCAGCGCCGCCATGTAAGCGACGATCCAGGCCGGGCAGTTGCGCATGGCGATGGCGACCCGGTCGCCCTTCCGAATGCCGAAGCCGCCGACGAGCGCCCTGGCGGCGCGGGTCGCCGCGTCGTCGAGCGTTGCGAAGGTCAGCCGCTCGCCGTCGGCGACCACGGCCTCGGTGGCCCCGTTCAGCGCGCAGAAGAAATCGAACAGGGCCGGGAGGGTCGGCGGGAAGTTGGCGACGATCGCGCGGCCCTCGGAATCGCGGCCGAGCACGACGGGGCCGCCCGGGCCGGTCACTTTCGCCAGGACCGCATCATATTCGCGGTCGAGCGCGCTCGACATCCTATCGCCCTTTCCGTTTCTTGCCGCTGACCCTAATAAGGCAACGCGCCGCAGGGGGAAGCCTTGATCCATATGAGCCTCGCATCCACCATTTTCGCGGCCGCCCAGCCGATCCACTGGGCCGATCTCGGCATCGATCCGATCCTGTTCCAGTGGAAGTTCATCGTCATCCGCTGGTATTCGCTGGCCTATCTCGCCGGGATCCTGCTCGGCTGGTGGTATCTGCTGAAGCTGGTGTCGCAGCCCGGGTCGCCGATGGCGCGACGCCATGCCGACGACATGGTCTTCTATGCGACGATCGGGATCATCCTCGGCGGCCGGATCGGCTACATCCTGTTCTACGACCCGGCCAAATATTTTCACGATCCGTTCGAGATGCTGAGGCTGTGGGACGGCGGCATGTCCTTCCACGGCGGGGTGATCGGCACCAGCCTCGGCATCTTCTACCTCGCGCGCAGGAACCGGCTCTCCTGGCTCAGGATCCACGATTATGTCGCCTGCTGCGTCCCCTTCGGCCTGTTCTTCGGCCGCGTCGCCAATTTCATCAACGGCGAATTGTGGGGGCGGCCGACCGACCTGCCCTGGGCGGTGATCTTCCCGACCGGCGGCGACATTCCGCGTCATCCGAGCCAGCTCTACGAGGCCTTGCTCGAAGGCGTATTTCTCTTCCTCGTCCTTTGGTACGCCTTCTGGAAGAGTCGGGCGCGCTACGCGCCGGGCAAGTTGGTGGGCATCTTCCTGCTCGGCTACGGCCTCTGCCGCTTCTTCGTCGAGTTCATCCGCGAGCCGGACCAGCAATTGATCGCCTTCACCCAGGCGACCCACCTCCATATGGGCCAGTGGCTGTCGCTGCCGATGATCTTCGGCGGCGCCTGGCTGATCGCGACCGCGCGGAAGAGGCTGAAGCCGGCCGAGGGTCCGGAGCTTCCCGAGCTTCCCGCCGCCGGAACGGAGAGTGAAGCCTGAGGCCGGGCCGCTCGCCGAGCGGCTCGCCCGCCTGATCGCGGCGTCCGGCCCGATCGACGTCGCCGATTACATGGCGGCGGCCAACGCGCATTATTACGGCACGCGCGACCCGCTCGGCGCGAGCGGCGATTTCGTCACCGCGCCCGAGATCAGCCAGATGTTCGGCGAGCTGATCGGCCTCTGCCTCGCCGATTCCTGGCAGCGCGCGGGCCGGCCGGACGGCGCGCTCTATGTCGAGCTCGGCCCCGGCCGCGGCACGCTCGCGGCGGATGCGCTTCGGGCGATGCGCGGCGCCGGCCTCGCGCCCGAGGTCCATTTCGTCGAGATCAGCCCGATGCTTCGCGCCGCCCAGGCCGAGCGGGTGAAGCCGGCGCAATGGCATGAGGATCTTTCGACGATTCCGGACGGGCCCTGGCTCGCCGTCGCCAACGAATTCTTCGATGCGCTCCCGGCGCGCCAGCTCGTTGCGACCGAGCGCGGCTGGCACGAGCGGCTGGTCGGAATCGGGGAGGATTGCTTCGTCCCCGCGGCGGGACCGCGAATGCCGGACTCGGCGATTCCCGCGCACCTCCGCGCCGCGCCGCGCGGCACGATCCTCGAAACCTCGCCGGCCGCGCTGGGCGTCGTCCGCCGGCTCGCGCATCGCCTCGCGGCGGGCGGCGGCGCGGCCCTGATCGCCGATTACGGCCATGCCCGCACCTCGGCCGGCGAGACCTTGCAGGCCGTACGCGGCCATGAATTCGCCGATCCATGGCAGGCGCCGGGCGAAAGCGACCTCACCGTCCATGTCGATTTCGAAGCCCTGGGAGCCGCTGCTGCGAAGGAGGGCGTGCGGATATTCGGGCCGGTGGAGCAGGGCGCGTGGCTGACCGCGCTCGGAATCGACGCGCGCGCCGCATCGCTCGCCCGGGGCGCGCCGGCGCGGGCGGAGGAGATCGAGGCGGCGCGGCACCGTCTCGTCGCGCCCGACCGGATGGGCAGCCTGTTCAAGATGATGGGGCTGGCGTCGAGCGGCTGGCCCGGCCTGGCGGGCTTCGCATGATCAATTATCGCGACGCGACCGCCGCCGATGCCGCCCTGCTCGCCGACCTCAGCGGGCGGACCTTCATCGAGACGTTCGGCCATCTCTATCGCCAGGAGGATCTCGAGGCTTTCCTCGCCAGGCTGGACGAGGCCGGTTGGCGCGACTCGCTGGAGGATCCGGACTACCAGGTCCGGCTGGCGGAGGCGGACGGGACGCCGGTGGGCTATGCCAAGCTCGGACCGCTCGACCTGCCGGTCGAGCCGGAGGGCCCGGCGCTCGAGCTGAAGCAGCTCTATCTGCTGAAGGAAAGGCACGGCCACGGAATCGCGCAAAGGCTGATGGACTGGCTGCTCGGCGCGGCGCGGGCCCGCGGGGCCGAAAGCCTCTATCTCTCCGTCTGGAGCCGCAATCACCGCGCCCAGCATTTCTACGCCCGCTACGGCTTCGCTTTCGTCGCGCCTTATGCGTTCATGGTCGGGGAGCAGGCCGACGAGGACGAGATCTGGAAGCGCGACCTGGAGCCGTCGGAATGAGCGTCGAGACGCTTCGCGCGGCGGCGCTGGCGGACGTGCCGCACGGCTTCCTCGGCCGGCGCGGCGGCGTTTCCGAGGGCGTCTGCGCCGGCCTCAATGTCGGCCTCGGCTCGGAGGACGACCGCGCCGCCATCGCCGAGAATCGGCGCCGCGCGATCGAAGCGGTGGCGCCGGGGGCGCTGCTGGCGACGGTCCACCAGATCCATTCGCCGCAGGTGGTCCATGCCGAGGCGCCGTGGCCGGACGATGCCCGCCCGCGCGCCGACGCGATGGTGACCGAGCGGCCGGGGCTCGCGCTCGGCATCCTCACCGCCGATTGCGCGCCGGTCCTGCTCGCCGATGCGGAGGCGGGTGTCATCGGCGCCGCCCATGCCGGCTGGAAGGGGGCGTTCGGCGGCGTCGTCGAAGCCACGGTCGCGGCGATGGAGCGGCTGGGGGCCGACCGCGCCCGCATCGCCGCGGCGATCGGCCCGTGCATCGCGCGCAAATCCTACGAGGTGGACGAAGTCTTCTTCCGCCGCTTCGCCGAGGCCGATCCCGAGAATGAGCGTTTCTTCGCCGCCGGCGAACGCGAGGGGCATCATCAATTCGACCTCGAAGGCTTCGTCCTCTCCCGCCTCGCCGCCGCCGGCCTCGACCGGATCGAGGCGCTCGGCGAGGACACCTGCTCCCAGCCCGATCGTTTCTTCAGCTACCGCCGCGCCGCCCATCGCGGCGAGCCCGATTACGGCCGGCAGGTGTCGCTGATCGCCCTATCTTAGTCCTCCCTGCGCCGCAGGCGTGGGGAGGGGGACCGCGTGCAACGCGGTGGAGGGGCAGACGCGGTTGAAAGCCCCTCCACCATGCTGTGCATGGTCCCCCTCCCCATCCGCTTCGCGGACAGGGAGGACTATGGACTAGCCCCCCGCCGCCCGAATCGGCTAGAGGGCGCGCGGGCAACGGACCTCACCCCTCCGGGCCGCCTGATCCGGGCGGCCGGTGAGCCTGTCTCGGCATGACGGGCTCGGTCTCCACGCAAATCGCCACCGGCGAAGGAGACATCGCATGCACGAAGACGAATCCGACCTTAGCGGAACCACGCCCCGCCGCCGCCCCAAGCCCGCAATTCTCGAGGTCGGCGGCCGCCGCCTGAAGGCCTCCACATTGATGATGGGCCACGGCTATGATGCGGCTTTGTCCGAAGGCTCGCTCAAGCCCCCGATCTTCCTCACCTCCACCTTCGTCTTCGAGAATGCGGCGGCCGGGAAGCGCCATTTCGAGGGCGTCACCGGCAAGCGCCCGGGCGGCGCCGAGGGCCTCGTCTATTCGCGCTTCAACGGGCCCAACCAGGAGATTCTCGAGGACCGGCTCTCGATCTGGGAGGATGCGGAAGAGGCCCTGACCTTCTCCTCGGGCATGTCGGCCATCGCCACCTTGCTGCTCACCTTCGTCCAGCCGGGCGACGTCATCGTCCATTCGGGCCCGCTCTACGCCGCGACCGAGACTTTGATCGCCCGCATCCTCGGCCGCTTCGGGGTCGAATGGCTCGATTTCCCGGCCGGGGCGACGCGCGAGGAGATCGACGCGGTGCTCGGCCGCGCCAAGTCCAAGGGCCGGGTGCCGCTCATCTATCTCGAAAGCCCGGCCAATCCGACCAACCAGCTCGTCGACGTCGAGGCGGTCGCCGCCTCGCGCGACGCGATCTTCGGCGACCGGAAGCCGCCGATCGCGATCGACAATACCTTCCTCGGCCCGCTCTGGTCGAAGCCGCTCGACCATGGCGCTGATCTCTCCATCTATTCGCTGACCAAATATGCCGGCGGCCATTCGGACCTGGTCGCCGGCGGCGTCGTCGGCGCCAAGGCGCTGATCGACCCGATCCGGATGATGCGCAACACGATCGGCACGATCACCGACCCGAACACCGCCTGGATGCTGCTGCGCAGCCTGGAGACGCTGGAGCTGCGCATGTCGCGCGCCGGCGAGAATGCGGCGAAGGTGTGCGAATTCCTGCGCGATCATCCGAAGGTGGAGAGCGTCGGCTATCTCGGCTTCCTGACCGAAGGCCGGCAGGCGGACATCTATCGCCGCCATTGCACCGGCGCCGGATCGACCTTCTCGCTCTACCTGAAAGGCGGCGAGCGCGAGGCCTTCGCCTTCCTCGACGCGCTGAAGATCGCGCATCTGGCGGTCAGCCTCGGCGGCACCGAGACCCTGGCGAGCGCGCCGGCGGCGATGACCCATTTGTCGGTCCCCGACGAACGCAAGCGCGCGCTCGGCATCACGCCGAACCTGGTGCGCGTCTCGATCGGCGTGGAGGATGCGGACGATCTCGTCGCCGACTTCGACCAGGCCTTGGCGTCGGTGTAAAAGTCCTCCCTGTCCGCGTCAGCGGATGGGGAGGGGGACCGCGTGAAACGCGGTGGAGGGGCATGCGGAGGACGTCGAAAGCCACGGTCGAGAAAGCACGTGCCCTCCGGCGGAAGATGACACCGCCGGAAGCGGCGCTGTGGCAAATTCTGCGGACACGCCCCGACGCGACCAAATTTCGTCGCCAGCATCCGCTCGGGCCGTTCGTCGTCGACTTCTATTGTCCGTCGGCGAAGCTGGTCATCGAGATCGATGGCGAGGCGCACGATATGGGGGACAATCCGGAACGGGATGAGGATCGGGACGAGTGGCTGGAAAAGCATGGGTTTCGGGTGCTTCGGATTCCGGCGCGAGAGCTGGTCGGCGATGTCGAGCCGGCGGTTCGGTCCATTCTCGCGCATTGCAACGGGACCGATTAGCCCCTCCACCGCGCTACGCGCGGTCCCCCTCCCCATGCGCTTTGCGCACAGGGAGGACTTTAGTCTAGCGCCGGTCGCGCCAGTCCAGCACCTCCCACCCCTCCGCCCGCGCCAGACGGACCAGGCGGCGGTGGGCGTTGGCCGCCACCGGCTCGTCCGCCAGGCGATGGCTCGGCGCATCGGAGACATGGTCGGAATAGAAACGGATGTGGACGGCATCGCGCGCCAGGCCCTCGCGTTGCAGCCACGCCTCGATCATGTCGCGCTTGGCGAGGCCGTAGCAATTGCGGCCGTCGATCCGCGCCGTCACCCGGCCTCCCATGTCCAGCTTCGTGTCGGTGGCGATGACGTCGTCGAAGCCCAGGCGGCGGGCGATGGCGGCGGCGTAGAGGCGGTAGGAGGCGGTGGCGAGGACCAGGCGGCGGCCGGCCGCCTTGTCGGCGGCGATGGCGGCGCGGGCGCCGGAGAGGATGTTGGTCGCGACCTGCCGTTCGGCGAAGCTCTCGACCACCGGCTCCAGCCGTTCGGGCGCGATTCCGGCGCCGACCAGCAGGCGATAATTGATCTCCTTCAGCCGCCCGCGGTCGATCAGCTTCGCGGCATAGACCAGCATCGTCGCCGCGACGGCCGGGAGCAGCAGCAGCCGCCACGGCGCCAGGCGCAGCGCCGCATGGACCAGGAACGGCGTGTAGGTCGCCCGCCGGGTCACCGTCCGGTCCATGTCGTAAATGGCGAGCAAGGCCTTCATCGGAACCCGTCAAGCAAAGGAACGTAAAGCTGTCCAGCTTGCCCGATGAGGTGAATTGAAGCATGTCCCGCGAATGAGCCACGTCGCCAGGTTTCGGGATGCCGTCGAGGAAGGCCGGCGCGTGCTTCATTTCGAAGGGGATCTGACGCTGCCGCGGCTCGGCGTGCTGCCGACGCGGCTCGACCGGCTGAAGGGCCGCGGCTTCCTGCTCGATCTCTCCGGCGTCGACCGGATGGACACGATCGGCGCCTGGATCGTCCACCGCACCGCCCGCCTTCGCGACGGCGAGATCGTCGGCGCCAATGACGACCAGAAGGTGCTGCTCCGCCAGGTCGCCGAGGCCGACCAGCCGGTCCAGGTCCATCCCGAGGAGCCGCCGCCCTATGAGCGGGTGCTCGGCCAGGTCGGCGCCGCGACCGCCATGGCCTGGCAGACGATGCTCGGGCTGGTCGCCTTCTTCGGCGCCTTGCTCATCACCTTCTGGAAGGTGTTCAGCGAGGTTTTTACCGGCCACTTCCGGCGCTTCCGAATCAATGCGGTGGTCCAGCGGTTCGAGGTGGTCGGAGTCCAGGCGCTCGGAATCGTCGGCCTGATGAGCCTGCTCGTCGGCATCGTCATCGCCGAGCAGGGCGCGGTCGAGCTTCGCCAGTTCGGGGCGGAGGTCTTCACCGTCAATCTGATCGGCCGCGCGGCAATGAAGGAATTGGGCGTGCTGATGACCGCGATCATGGTCGCCGGCCGCTCCGGCTCATCCTTCGCCGCCGAGCTCGGATCGATGAAGCTCGCCGAGGAGGTGGCGGCGATGCGCACGATCGGGGTCTCGCCGATGGAGGCGCTCGTCCTTCCGCGCGTCCTCTCCACCGTATTGCTGATGCCCTTGCTCGGTTTCTATGCCGCGCTCGCGGCGATCCTCGGCGGCGGCATCTTCTGCTGGCTGAGCCTCGGCATTCCGCCGGTCACCTTCGTCCAGCGCATCCGCGAGGTGGTGCCGACGACCGACGTCTGGGAGCTGCTGATCAAGGCGCCGGTCTTCGGCCTGATCATCGGAATGGCCGGCTGCTTCCAGGGCATGCAGGTCGAATCCAACGCCGAGGAAGTGGGCCTGAGGACGACGACCGCGGTCGTCCAGGCGATCTTCCTCGTCATCGTCCTCGACGCCTTCTTCGCCGTCTTCTTCACCGAGGTCGGCTGGCTGTGAGCAGCGCGCACGAGCCCCATCATCACGACCACCAGCCGCACCCGGATGCGGAGGTGGTCATCTCGGTCCGGCATCTCAGCAATTCGTTCGGCGAGCAGGTGATCCACGAAAATCTCGACCTCGACGTCCGCCGCGGCGAGATTCTCGGCGTGGTCGGCGGATCGGGCACCGGCAAGTCGGTGCTGCTGCGGTCGATCATCGGCCTGCAGACGCCCGACGAGGGCGAGATCACGGTCTTCGGCCAGAAGGTGATCGGCCGCCCCGATTCGGTGCTGCAGCCGATCCGCAAGCGCTGGGGCATCCTCTTCCAGGGCGCCGCCTTGTTCTCGACCCTGACCGTCGCCGAGAATGTCCAGGTGCCGCTTCGCGAATTCTATCCGCGCCTGTCGGAGCAGCTTCTCGACGAGATCGCCTCCTACAAGATCGTGATGGTCGGCCTGCCCGTCGACGCCGGCTCCAAATATCCGGCGGAGCTGTCCGGCGGCATGAAGAAGCGCGCCGGAATCGCGCGCGCGCTGGCGCTGGATCCCGAATTGCTGTTCCTCGACGAGCCGACCGCAGGCCTCGATCCGATCGGCGCAACCGCCTTCGACGAATTGGTCTACGATCTGTCGCGCAGGCTCGGCCTCACCGTCTTCCTGATCACCCACGATCTCGACACGCTCTATTCGATCTGCGACCGGGTCGCGGTGCTCGCCGACCATAAGGTCGTGGCGGTTGGAACGATTCCGGAATTGCTGGCTTTGGACCACGAATGGATACAAGAATATTTCCGCGGGCCGCGCGGTCGGGCGGCCGAGGAGGCGAACGAGGCCGCGGAGGAAGAAGCGGCCGAGCACGCCGGCACGGGGGGCGCTGAGAGCTGATGGAGACGCGATCGAACCATATCCTGGTCGGCGGCGTGGTGCTGGTCCTGGTCGCCGCGGTGATCATCTTCATCGTCTGGATCTCGCAGGCGGGCGGCAATCGCGACAAGCATTACGACATCTTCTTCGCCGAGGCCGTCGACGGTCTCGCCAAGGGCAGCGCCGTCACATTCTCGGGAGTCCCCGTCGGCCAGGTCGAATCGATCAACCTCCAGCCGCGGACGCCGGAGCTGGTCCGGGTGCGGATCGCCGTCGGCCACGACACGCCGGTCATCGTCGGAACCACCGCGTCGGTGAACGGAGTCGGCTTCACCGGAGTCTCGCAGATCCAGCTCGCGCCGCCCAACCGCCAGCAGCAGACGGGCCATGTCGACATCACCTGTCCCGACGAGCCGAGCCCCAAATGCCCCTATGGCGTTCCGGTCATCCCGACCAAGGCGGGCGGACTCGCCGCCGTGCTCAACAGCGCTCCGGAATTGCTCAACAAGGTGACGACGCTGACCGAGCGGCTGACCGACCTGCTCTCCGACAAGAACCAGAATTCGATCGCCGCGATCCTCGCCAACGTGAAGGTGATCAGCAAGAATCTCGCCGATCGCTCGGACGAGATCGCCGCCACCCTCGCCGACGCGCGAGTCGCCATCCGCCAGGCGGGCGACGCCGCCGACCATTTCTCGAAGCTCGCCGACACGAGCAACGACATCCTCGCCCATGACGCCCGGCCGATGATCGCCGACCTTCGCAAGACCATCCAGTCGGCGCAGGCGAGCATGGCCAATCTCGACGCGACGATCAGCGAGGCCAGGCCCGGAATCCACACCTTCTCGACCCGCACCCTGCCCGAGGCCGGCCAGCTCATCCACGATCTCCAGCAGACCAGCGAGGCGCTTCGCAACGTCAGCGAGCGGTTCGACCGCCAGGGGATAGGCGGCGTGATCGGCGGCCAGAAACTGCCCGACTACCGGCCCGGCAAGCAGAAGAGGTGAGACGGATGAACCGCGCAAAGCTCCTGCTCGTCCTTTTGGCCGGCCTGCCCCTGGCCTCCTGCTTCGGCGGCGCCAAGCCACCGCCCGAATTGCTGACCCTGAGTGCGGCCCAGACCCGCGCCCCCGGCGAGGCCCGCGCCGCGCAGCAGGGCCAGGTGATCACCGTGACTCCGCCCTCGGCGCCGGACGAGATCGCGGTCAACCGAATCCCCGTCTATGTCGGCCCGACCCAGGTCCAGTATCTTCCCGGCCCGGTCTGGGTCGGCAAGCCGAACGAATTGTTCCGCCGCCTGCTCTCGGAGACCCTGGCGGCGCGGAGCGGCTGGACCGTGCTTGATCCCGCCGTCTACACCCAGGTCCAGGGCATGGTGCTCGGCGGCGAATTGCTCCGCTTCGGCTACGACCCCAGTCGCGGCGTTGCGGTGGTCGTGTTCGAGGCCAGCCTCGCCCGCCCGGGCGCCGCCGTCACCACCGAGCGCTTCGAAGCCAGCGCCCCGGCCGCGACGGCGGATGCCGCGACGGTGGCCGCCGCGCTGAACGTGGCGGCGAACCAGGTGGCCGGCCAGGTCGCGGACTGGGCGGGGCGGTAATCTCAATTCCGTTATCCCGGACTTGATCCGGGATCCATCTTGCGGAGGGTGTGAAGTGAAGGTGGATGCCGGATCAGGTCCGGCATGACGGGTTTGGCGTGACGAAAAGCTGCGCTAAGCAGCTTGCATGGCCCCGTTCGAATATCTCCTGCTTTTCGCTTCGGTGATCCTGGGCCTCGCCGTGTGCGAGCTGGCGATCGCGCTCAACCGGCTGCTCGGCGCGTGGGCGCGGGTGAAGTGGGACTGGCTCGCGCCGCTCACGGCTTTGCTCGTCTTCCTCAAGCTCGTCACCCAATGGTGGACCTGGCACGGCGCCGTGTCGCTCGCGGCCGGCATCAATTTCGAAATGTATCTCGCGGTCCTGGTCAGCGCGGCCTTGTTGTTCATGCTCGCCGCCGCGGCGCTTCCGAACGCGGCGGGCGGCGAAGAGAGCGTGGACCTCCGCGCCCATTATGAGCGCGTGCGGCGGCGCTTCTGGATCGTCTTCGCCCTCCATTTCGTCGTCACGGTCGGGACCGGTTTGTGGCTGCAGATCGCCATCCGCCATGGCGGGACCATACCGTGGTTCGGGTGGCTGGTTTTGCTGATGGTGCCGGTGAGCATCAGCCTCGCCATGGTCCGCAATCGTGTCTGGCACACGATCGTGCTCGTCACCCTGTGCCTCCTCTACCTCTTCCAATATTGGGGACAGGTGCTTCCGAGCTGAGGCAATATCGTCACCCCGGTCTTGATCCGGGGTCTATGAACGGAAGCGCTGGATGATTGCGGATCAAGTCCGGGATGACGACAAGGGTCAGAGGGACGGGCTTGAGTCAGGCCAGGCTCTTGCTGGCCTGCTCGAACACGTCCTTGGAGAGACCCGGCGTCGCGACGATCCGTTCGAGCTCGGCCTTCATCAGCGCCTGCCGCTCCGGCCCGAAGCGCTTCCAGCGGCCGAGGGGAGGCACCAGCCGCGCCGCCGTCTGCGGGTTCATCCTGTCCACCGCCAGGATCATGTCGGCGAGGAAGCGGTAGCCGCGGCCCGACTCATGGTGGAAGGCGCGCTGGTTGCCGGCGAAGGCGCCGACCAGGGAGCGCATGCGGTTCGGATTGGCGAGGGTGAAGTCGGGATGCTTCGCCAGCGCCTCGACCGCCTCGGCCGTGTCGTCGCGCGGCGACAAAGCCTGCACCATGAACCATTTGTCGAGCACCAGGGCATCGCCCTTGTAGCGCTCGTGGAAAGCGGCGATCGCGCCCGGCCGCTCCGGCGCATCGGTGGCGGCGAGGGCGGATAGGGCGCCCTGCCGGTCGGTCATGTTGTCCGCCTCGTCAAACTGGCGCTTCGCCAGAGCCGGCGCGTCCGGCGCCCCAGCGGCGAGCAGATAGTTGAGCGCCACCGTCCTCAGCCGCCGCGCGCCCTTGGCCGCCGGCGAATATTCGTAGCGATTGGCGGCGTTGCGGCCGTATGCGTCGCGCCACGCCGCCTCCAGCGCCCGCCCGAGATGGGCCCTCAGCGATTCGCGCGCCGCGTGCACCGCTTCCGGATCGACGCTGTCGAGCTGGTCGCCGATGAACGCCTCGCTCGGCAGCAATATTGCCTCGGCGACGAAGGCCGGATCGAGCGCCTCGTCCCCGAGCGTGTTCCGCACCGCCTCGATCACCGGCGCGTGCGCCTCCGCGCCACCGCGTATCGCCGCGACCAACGTGTCGAGCATCAATTGCTGCATCGCCTCGTAGCGGGCGAAGGGGTCGTCGTCGCGCGCCGAGAGGAAAGCGAGGTCCTCGGCCGTGCGGTTGGTCTCGACGCTCACCGGCGCCGAGAAGCCGCGGTTGATCGAGAGCACCGGCCTTTCGCCGTCCACGTCGAAGCGAAGCTCCCGCGCCGCCTCGTCGAGCACGACCAATTGCTCGGCAACCTTGCGGCCGCTCTCCGCCCCGAACAAAGCGACCGATAGCGGGATCGGCTGCGGCTTTTTCACGTCCTGGCCGGGGGTGGCCGGCACCTGCTGGGCGAGGCGCAGAGTGCCGTCCGCGCCCATCTCCGCCTTCACCTTCGGAGTCCCCGCCTGGCCGTACCAGAGCCGGAAGCGTTTGAGGTCCACCCCGCTCGCATCCTCCATCGCGCGGACGAAATCCTCGCAGGTCACCGCCTGCCCGTCATGCCGCTCGAAATAGAGGTCGGATCCGGCGCGGAACTTCTCCGGGCCCAGGATGGTGCGCATCATCCGGATCAGCTCGGCGCCCTTGTTGTAGACGGTCGCCGTGTAGAAATTGGTGATCTCGATATAGGATTCGGGCCGCACCGGATGGGCGAGCGGCCCCGCATCTTCGGGGAATTGGGCGGCGCGCAGCGTCCGCACGTCCTCGATCCTCTTGACCGCTTCCGATCCCATGTCGGCCGAGAAATTCTGGTCGCGAAAGACGGTGAAGCCCTCCTTCAGCGAGAGCTGGAACCAGTCGCGGCAGGTCACCCGGTCGCCCGACCAATTGTGGAAATATTCGTGCGCCACCACGCCGGCGATCGCGTCGAAATCGGCGTCGGTCGCCGTGTCCGGATCGGCGAGGATGTAGCGCGAGTTGAAGATGTTGAGGCCCTTATTCTCCATCGCGCCGAAGTTGAAATCCGAGACGGCGACGATGTTGAACACGGCAAGGTCGTACTCGCGCCCATAGACCTGCTCGTCCCACTTCATCGCCGCCTTGAGCGAGGCCATGGCATGCTCGGTCTTCGGCAGGTCCGGCGCGCGCACCCAGATGCCGAGCTCCACCGTCCGGCCGGAGGCGGTGACGAAGCGGTCGCGATTGGCGGCGAGGTCGCCCGCCACCAGAGCGAAGAGGTAGCAGGGCTTGGGGAAGGGATCGTCCCATTCCGCCCAATGCCTGCCGTCGTCGAGGTCGCCGGCGCCGACCGGATCGCCGTTCGAGAGCAATACGGGGTAAAGCGCCTTGTCGGCGATCATCCGCACCCGGTAGCGGCTGAGCACGTCCGGCCGGTCGGGGAAGGGGGTGATGCGGCGGAAGCCCTCGGCCTCGCACTGGGTGCAGAGGATGCCGCCCGATTCGTAGAGGCCCATCAGCTGCGTGTTGGCGGCGGGGGCGATCTCGTTGACGATCTCAACCGTCTCCGAGTCGCGGCTCAGCTCGATCAGCAGGTCCTCGCCGTCCATCCGCCAGGCCGGCTCGCCCTGGCCTTCGACATGGACCGAGAGCGGCGCCTGCCCGCCGGCGTTGAGCCTTAGAATGAAGTCAGGCGCGGTTTCGGAGCGCTCCACATGCAGGCGCGAGCGCACCCGGGTCTTCTCCGCGCCAAGCTCGAACTCCAGCTCGATCCGCGGCACCAGCCAGTCGGGCGGCCGATAATCCTCGCGGCGAATCGTGGGCGGCGGGGCGGCGGGAGCGGTGACGGCGTCGAGCATGAGGGCGATCTAGGCCCGGGGAGGGGCGGGTGCAATTGGGCATTGGTCGAGCCGAAATCGCCTGCCCGCCCTTGCGCTAGCGAATAGCCTGCCTTGCATCAGCAACAAAGCTGGCAAGCTCAGGTGAAGACGGCGGATTAATAATCGCATCTCGGATTTTGCCAAAGGACTCATGCGGTCGCAGTCGTATTTTTCCCGCGCCGGAAGCCTGCATTGGCTCTTCGTCTGCCAATCCGTGCTTGACCAGCAAGGACATCAAAATGGGAAACTCGAACGCGAAATTTCGGGTAGTCCACTGTGTATAGGCATCCCTCGGAGGAGCCGTGTAGTCTGGGTTAAGTATTATTGCTGCCCCAGATGTAAATCTCTTGGCGCATTCTTCCAACAAAAGTTCGAGTTTGCCTCCGTCGCGACTATCATCCGGTTTTGACAGCGTCGCTGGGTGCCGACTAAATGGATACTTATCCGTAATACGTTGGCCCCAACCAAATTTCGCATCCTTATCTATATCCAATGCCAGCTGACCCGCCGGGATAATATCGGCATCCAACCAAGCTTCGCCCGAAATCTTTAAGGTCGTCGCCCGCATATTGGTTGTGCCGGCTGTGACGTTCGTGATCCCATTGAGGAAGAACGTTCGTGATGTGGAGTCACCCACGCCCTCTAGATTCAGCTCGCCCTGCAACTCTACCTTGGCATCCCTGATTTCACCAAGGAAGCTCACAGGTGTGGTAATGGTAAAAGCGATCGATGCACTGTCTGAGCTGATACTAACGGCTGCCGCCGACCCGTCGGAAAGACCTGTAACAGACACGTATCCGCTTCTAGTTATAGGGTCGCTCCAGAATGAGCCAAGAATATATCCTAAATATCTCCCGTCTATTAGAGATTCTATCCCCAAAACGCTAGTCAAAGATCTCCACAGAAATGGCTGCCTCGAAAGAGAGGTCAGCTCGCTATGTGCTGTAATAAGTTTATCGGAAGCTATAGCGCTTGCCAGCACGTACGATGCTATTACGTCGTTGCTGAACGACCGTCCGCGGAGAAACGGATGTTCGGGCAACCAGCGCGCCACTTGACTTTCGTATTTGGCCAAGTCACTTGGTTGCAGTTGCACGCGTCCGGTTCCATGGAGCGGCTGTTGTTGTACGTACTGAAGAATAAGAGCCAGCTGCTCTTTGGCATCGAACGCTTCGGTCGGTAGAGTGCCCGAGATCTGATGCTCTAGGAGCCTGTCTGAGAAATCACAATTGGCGGTGGCCAGCGGTATCTGTGCAGATTGATGGTGGCTGTCAGGCTGTGGCCTGTGCGAGCTTGAGGAGGTTGTGGGCGGTGCAGATCATCGCCCACTCACCTTTGACCTTTTCAAGGCCCCTGAGCAGGAACTGAC
>DASUHH010000082.1:0-6406 GCA_036273615.1 Allosphingosinicella sp.
GCGGCATTGGCGCGGACCTCGTCGAGGCTTTTCGCAAGCCGCACGCCGCCCTTGGCGTCGGGGCCCAGTTCCTTGAACCGGCCCTTGCCGCGACCGCCCGCATGGATCTGCGCCTTGACGACGTAGAGCGGCCCGGGGAGCCTCTTCGCCGCAGCGACCGCCTCGTCGGCGCTCATCGCCGCGAAACCGGCCGGAACGGGGATGCCGCGCTTCGCGAGCAGATCCTTCGCTTGATATTCGTGGATGTTCATGGCCGGCCCTTAGGGCCTGCGATCGGCCCGCGCAACGACGTGATCGCCCTTGCGGGCGACCCCTGGGGCGGGCGCCGCTTGACCGGTGGCGACGTCGCTCGTCAGGCACGATGCGTCGACATCGCGCCTCTCCTCGCTCCTGGCCACCGGCGAAAATGCGCTCCGTCACGCCGCCGCGCGGGCCGATTGCAGGTCCTCAGCACAGCATCCCGGCGATTCCAGGCCGGCGGGTTCAGCCCTCCGCCGCCGCGGCGATCTTGCGCCGGTCGAACAGGCCGAGCCGATCCGCCTCGAATCGCCCGATCAGCGCCGAATCGAGGTCGTAGAGGGCGGCGAGGGGCGCGCAGCCGCGGCCGTCGCGCAGCAAGGGGCGGTTGAAGCCGCGATAGACGTCGCGCCTCTTCCAGAGCGACGCCGCCTCGGCCTCGAACAGGTCGTGCAGGGCCGCGGCGCTGAAGTCGCGCTGCCGGGTCAGCAGCAGGGCGGTGCGGATCGCGTCTGGAAAAGGCGACCCGGTCGAGGGATGGAAGAAGCCGCCGCGCGTGCCGAGCTTGGCGACGCGGGCGCCGCCGATCCGCCAATAGGCCGCGAAATCCCCGCCGAGCGCGACCGGCACGACCCCATTTTCCGCGCGGCGGACGGCGCCGCCTTTCCAGCCGCGGGCGGCGACATAATCGTCGATCGCCTTGCCTTCGGCCTCCGCGTCGATCTCGGTCGACGGGCCATATTCGACCCGCTCGACCAGCAATTTCTCGGGTCCGAAAGGCATGAGCGAGAAATAGCCGCACGCCTTGCCGCCGCCGAACGTCGCATCGACCAGGACCGGCCGGTCGACCCGATGCGGCGCGCCGAACCGGTACAGCCGGCCGAGCGAGCGGCGCCAGCCGAGCTCGAGCGTCGTCTGGTGCTGCCAGAGCCGCGCGTCGAGCGCGCCATGGCCGATGATGGTTTCGCCGCCCTGGAGCAAAAGGCTGGTGTCGCGAACGGCGACGATCTTGTCCTCGACCCTGATCTGCGCCGGCCGCAAAGTCTCGCGCACCGCTTTGTCGATCCGCTCGGGCGTCACGGCGTGGCAGGTCAGCCTCAATTTGCGGCTTCTGCCCGGAAAGGCGGTATAGGCCGAATCCCAGGTCTCCGCGATCAGGGGCGCGACCAGCTCGCGCTCCTCCTCGCCGAGGCACTCGTCGAACAGCAACAGGGTCCGGGTCCCGCCGAGCCCCTCCGCCTCCGGCACGAGCAGCATCGGCACTTCCGGCCGCAGCCGAGCCATCGCGAGCGCCGCGAGGCTCGCCGAAACGCCTCCACCTGCGATCAGCAGCCCGTGATTGCGGCCTTTCACCATGGTCCGCCTCTACCCTCCCGGAAGCGCGGAGGCCATTGCCGGAGATGCGGTTTGCGATGGGGCATCATTCTGGCACCGTTTCCGGGCCATTTCGTAACGCGGGCGGAACCCTTTCGGCGTGCCGGGGCTTGTGCAGCAAAACCCGATCAGGGAGAGAGCCCGTGGCATTGTTTCGCCTTTCCGGGGCAGCTGCTTGCGCCTTGCTTTGTCTCGCCGCCGCACCCGCCTTCGCCCAGCAATCGACCAGTGACCAGGCCGATGGCGACCAGACCTATATGGAGCGCCCCAACAATCTCACCGTCGGCGTCGGCGCCGCCTACCTTCCCACCTATGAGGGATCCGACAATTATGAGGTGACTCCGGCGGTGCTCGCGATCGGCAAGGTCGACGATTTCTCCTTCATCCTTCGCGGCACCAGCTTTTCGCTGAACCTGATCCGCAGCGGCTCGAAGGCGCCCGTCTCGCTCGCGCTCGGTCCGGTCGCCTATTTGCGGCTGGACCGCTCGACCCGGACCGGCGATCCGGTGGTGAGCGCGCTCGGCAAGGTCAAGAAGGCGGTCGAGCTCGGCGGCTATGCCGGAATCAAGTTCAACCATCTTCTCGACCCCTATGATTCGCTGACCGTCCGTTTCGTCGCCCGGCATGACGTCAGCGGCGTCCATCGCAGCACCTTGTGGAAGCCGGCGATCGACTATCTCACCCCGGTCAGCACCCGGACAATCGTCTATCTGGGGCTCGAGGCGGAGCATGCCGGCGACGGCTTCGCGCGCACCTATTTCGGGGTGACGCCGGACCAGTCGGTGCGCAGCGGCCTTCCCGCCTACAATGCGCGCGGCGGCTGGAAGGATATGCGCGCCTCCCTGCTCCTCGGGCAGACCCTGATCGGCGATTTGCGCCGGCCGCGCCTCTCGGCCTTCGTCGGAATCAGCTATGCGCGCGAGCTGGGCAATTTCGCGCGGGCGCCGATCGTCGCGATCCGCGGCAACAGGAACCAGTATCTGGCCGCGGCGGGGCTCGCCTACAGCTTCTGAGAAGGCTCGATCCGGAAGGCTCCAGGCCGGCGGGCGGCGCCTTCCTCGTGCCATTGCGCTTAACTTTCCCTGGAGAAGATTCTAGCGTGCCGCGAAAGCGGAGCGCGTCATGACCGGTGCGGAATGGGCTCTGTTCGGGGCCGTGATCCTCTATCTGCTCACGCTCGCGCCGGTGAAGGCGTTCGGCCATCGCGACTTCGACAATTCCAGGCCGCGCGATCCGGCTTTCTACGCAAAGCCGCTGCGGGCACGTGCCCATGGCGCCCATGTCAACGGGATCGAGACCTTCCCCTTCTTCGCCGCCGCGGTGCTCCTGGCGGAGTTCCGGGCCTGCCCGCAGCACATCGTCGATCTTCTGGCCTTCGCCTTCCTGGCGATCCGCTTCTGCTTCGTCCTGGCCTATCTGCTCGATCGCCCGACGATCCGGACCCTGCTCTGGAATGCCGGCTTCGCGGTCAATGCCGGCCTGTTCTTTCTGCCGGCTTTCACCCATGCCTGACTTGATGGCAGGCCGGGATTCACGTTAGAACGAGTCGTGAACGACGCGCCGGTCCGCAAGATCATCCATGTCGACATGGATGCCTTCTTCGCCTCGGTCGAGCAGCGCGACAATCCGGAGCTGAGGGGCAAGCCGATCGCCGTCGGCGGCGGCAGCGCCCGGGGCGTCGTCGCGGCGGCGAGCTACGAGGCGCGCAAATATGGCGTGCGATCGGCGATGCCCTCGGTGACGGCACGGCGCCGCTGCGCCGACCTGATCTTCGTCCGCCCCCGCTTCGATGCCTATCGCGAGGTCTCGCACCGGATCCGGGCCATCTTCCACGATTACACGCCGCATGTGGAGCCCCTGTCGCTCGACGAAGCCTATCTCGACGTCACCGAGGATCTGAAGGGGATCGGCATCGCCACAAGGATCGCCGAGGAGATTCGCGCGCGAATCCGCGCCGAGACCGGGCTCACCGCCTCGGCCGGCGTCTCGTACAACAAGTTCCTCGCCAAGCTCGCCTCGGACCAGAACAAGCCCGACGGCCTCTGCGTCGTCCCGCCGGGCAAGGGCGAGGCCTTCGTCGCGCCCCTGCCGGTGCGCCGCTTCCACGGCGTCGGCCCGAAGACCGCCGAGAAGATGGCGCGGCTCGGCATCGAGACGGGCGCCGACCTGCGCGCGCAGACCCTCGCCTTCCTCCAGCACCATTTCGGCAGCAGCGGCTCTTACTATCACGACCTCGCCCGCGGCATCTGCCACCGCCAGGTGAAGGCGGACCGGCCCTACAAGTCGGTCAGCGCCGAGGACACGTTCCTCACCGATCTGGTCGAGGCCGAGCCCCTGCTCGCCGAGCTGGAGCGGATCGGCCGCACCGTCTGGCGCCGGATCGCGGAGAAGGGCCTCGCCGGCCGGACGATCGTGCTCAAGGTCAAATATAAGGATTTCCGCATCGCCACCCGGTCCAAGTCGCTGGACCGGCACGTCGCCGGCGAGGCCGAGTTCCTGGAGATCGGCGCCCGCCTCCTGAGCGGCGTGCTGCCGCCGCGCACCGGCATCCGCCTGCTCGGCCTCGGCCTCTCCAATCTCGACGAGGGTGCCGAGACCGTCGCGGCGCCACTCGCGCTCGAGCTGCCGCTATAAGGGCCACGCGCCGTCAGGCGGGCGGCAGTCCGCCCAGGAATTCGCGCATGCGCTCGAGCGGCGGCTCCGGCGCGCCGGCGAAGAAGAGATGGTCCTCGCCCGGGAGCTCGGCGAGGCGCGCCGCCGGAATCCGACCGGCGATATAGCGCCCCTCGTCGATATGGGCGTCGCGGTCGCCGGTCCGGTGCATCACAAGGGTCGGCGCGCGGACCGCCGGCAGCAGGGCGCAGACGTCGATCGCCGTGTTCATCCGCGCCAGCGCCAAGGCGGCGCCGGGGCTTGCGCTTCGGCGCTGATATTTCGCCCACCACGAGCGGAATATGGGATCGGCGGCCCGGCCCGGCGCGATCTGCTCGATCCCGACCGGGCCGCCCCAGCTCCGCTCGATCTCGTCGAAGAAGAGCTGCCGCTCCGCCGGAGTCGGCGCCCAGGGATAATCCTCGCTCCACACCCGCTTCGCGAACGCTCCGAACAGGATGAGGGCGTGCGTCCGCTCGGGATAGGCGGCGGCGAAGCTGATCGCCATCCCGCCGCCTTCCGACATTCCGACGATCGCCGCGCGCCGCGATCCCGCCGCGTCCATCACCGCGCGCACGTCGTCCATCCGCTGCTCGATGGTCGGCAGGCCGGCGGCGCGGTCGGAGAGGCCGGTGCCGCGCTTGTCGAACAGGATGAGGCGGGAGAAGCCGGCCATGCCGCGATAGAAACGGGCCAGCGAAGGCTCCTCCCAGCCGAGCTCGAGATGGGTCACCCAGCCGGGCACGCAGACAAGGTCGATCGGCCCGTCGCCGACCATTTGATAGGCGATGCGGAGCGCGCCGCTGCGGGCATAATGCGTCTCCGGCTCCGGCTCCGCCGGGCGCTCGACCGCGCCGTCGAACCGGTAGCCGAGCTTGGGCACCGTCGCGATCATGCCGCCATGCTCGCCGAGCGCGGCGCGCACGTCCGACAGCGCCTGGCACACCGAATCGTCGCTGACGAACCGGCCGGGCCAGAGCGAGGCGATCAGATCCTCCTTGGAAATCACCCGCGCCGGATTCTCGACCAGCAGCCGCAGGGCCGCGAACGCCTTCGGCCGCAATCTGATCTCCGCGCCGTCGCGGACGAGCCGCGCGCCGGCGACGTCGAGCTCGAACGGGCCGAAGCGATAGGCGGGCATCGGTTGCTGAGAAGCCATTTTCAGCACTATTTCAGGACTCGTTCCGCCGCCGATGATAATCGGATGGCGTTTCCTCGGCTACAGGGGAGGGTCCCGCTATGACGCGCTGGCTTGCGGCCGCCTACGGTGCGGTCGTCTATCTCATCTTCTTCGTCACCTTCCTCTATGCGATCGGCTTCGTCGGCGATCTGATCGTTCCCAAAGGGATCGATTCGGGCACGCCCGGGCCGCTCGCCGCCGCCGTCCTGATCGACGTCGCCCTGCTCGGCCTGTTCGCGGTCCAGCACAGCCTGATGGCGCGGCCCTTCTTCAAGCGCTGGTGGACCCGCTTCGTGCCCGCAATCGTCGAACGCTCCACCTACGTCCTGCTCTCCAGCATCGTCCTCATCCTGCTCTTCTGGCTGTGGCGGCCCTTGCCGGAGACAATCTGGCTGGTCGCGGCGCCGAACGCGGCCTTGCTGCTCCAGGCCATCTTCTGGCTCGGCTGGGCGACCGTCCTCCTCTCGACCTTCCTGATCAGCCATTTCGAATTGTTCGGGCTGCAGCAGGTCTGGCTGGGGCTGAAGCAGCGGGTCGCCGAGCCGCCGCGGATGCGCACGCCCTTCCTCTACGGCTTCGTCCGCCATCCCCTCTATTTCGGCTTCCTGCTCGCTTTCTGGGCGACCCCGCACATGACGATGGGCCATTTGCTCTTCGCCGCGGCGACCACCGCCTATATCCTCATCGCGGTCCGGCTCGAGGAGCACGACCTCATCGCGATCTTCGGCGCCGACTATGTCGCCTATCGCCGCCGGGTCTCGATGCTGATCCCGCTCCCCCCTCGGGGCGCGGCGAAGGACGCGGAAACGCCGCCCGCGGCGACGACCTGAGGCCGATCCCCGGAGCCCGCTTGAACCCCGGCCGCCCTCCGCGTAGTTAGCGCTAACATAATACGGAGGATCGGATGCGGGCTCTTCGCATGCTGGCGGCGCTTGGCGCCCTGGCTCTGTTCGGCGCGGCGCC
>DASUHH010000083.1:0-19763 GCA_036273615.1 Allosphingosinicella sp.
GAGGCGGCCCGCGCCCGCACCGAGGCGGCGATATGGCAAGCGCGCGACACCCAGGTGACGCTCGCCGCCGAGGTCGCCAACGCCTATCTCACCCTCCGCATGCTCCAGCAGCGCGAGACGGTGCTTCGCGACGAGGTCGCCCGCCAGCGCCGCGCATTGGCGCTGACGGCCCATACCGCCGAAGCCGGCCTGGTGCCGCAGGGCGATACGATCCGGCAGCGTTCGACCCTCGCCGCGGCCGAGGCCGGGATCGAGCCGGTCGTCGCGGAGGAGCGGATCGAGATGCACGCGCTCGGCCTGCTGATCGGCCGGCCGCCGGAAAGCCTGATCGCCGAGCTCCAGGTCCCGGCCGGTACGACCCCGCCGCCGCCCCTCGTGCCACCGGGCCTGCCCTCCGACCTGCTGCGCCGCCGGCCCGACATCCGCGCCGCCGAGCGCAACCTCGCCGCCGCCACCGCCGATATCGGAGTCGCGGTCGCCGATCTCTATCCGCATTTCAGCCTGACCGGCGTCGCAGAACTGATCTCGACCGCCCTTTCCAGCCTGCTCAGCCCGCACAGCTTCCAGTCGGTCGTCACCGGCCAGGGCCTGTTTCCGGTCCTCGATTTCGGGCGGCGCCGGGCGCAGGTGAATATCCGCAAGGAGCAGGCGCAGCAGGCCTATCTCGACTATCAGAAGGTCGTGCTCGGCGCGCTCAAGGACGTCGAGGACGCGCTCGCGCGGGTCGATGCCGAGCGCAGGCGCAACGATGAGCTGCGCCGCGGCGTCGCCGATGCCGAGCGCGCGCTGGCCGCGGTCGATGCCCGCTACCGCGCCGGCCTGATCGACCTTTCCGCCGTTCTGCAGGCCCAGCAGGCCGTCCTGAGCGCGCGCGACAGCCTGGCGCAGAGCGATGGCGCGCTCCGTCAGACCCTGGTCTCCCTCTACAAGGCGCTCGGCGGCGGCTGGGACCCGGAGGCGAAGCCGGCCTGAAAGCTCCCCGACGCCGAGAAGCTCGGCGCACCGGCGCTCCCGTGCAACCCGGTCAGGCGCCCGGGGAGTGGACAGAAAGCGCCGGAAGGGCGAAGGAGGCGCCGTCTTCCACTGCCCGCAGGAGCACCATGTCCGAAGCCCGTATCGTGCCGTTCGACTGGGCCGATCCGTTCGCGCTCGACGCGCAATTGTCGGACGAGGAACGGCTCGTCCGCGATACCGCCGCCGCCTATGCGCAGGCGAAATTGCAGCCGCGCGTGACCTCGGCCTTTCTCGACGAAAGGTTCGACCGCGAGATATTGACCGAGATGGGCGAGCTCGGCCTGCTCGGCGCGACCATCCCGACCGAATATGGCGGCGCCGGGCTCGATTATGTGAGCTACGGCCTCGTCGCGCGCGAGGTCGAACGGGTCGACAGCGGCTATCGTTCGGCCATGTCGGTCCAGTCCTCGCTCGTCATGTATCCGATCTTCGCCTACGGCACCGAGGCGCTAAGGCGGAAATATCTGCCGAAGCTCGCGACCGGCGAGTGGGTCGGCTGCTTCGGCCTGACCGAGCCCGATTCCGGCTCCGATCCCGGGTCGATGCGCACTCGCGCGGTGAAGACGGACGGCGGCTATCGCCTGTCGGGCACCAAGATGTGGATCACCAACGCGCCGATCGCCGACGTCTTCGTCATCTGGGCGAAGTCGGACGCCCATGGCGGGGCGATCCGCGGCTTCGTCCTCGAAAAGGGCATGGCCGGCCTTTCGGCGCCGAAGATCAAGGAGAAATTGTCGCTCCGCGCCTCGATCACCGGCGAGGTGGTGATGGACGGAGTCGAGGTTCCGGAGGAGAATCTCTTCCCCGAGATCGCCGGGCTGAAGGGCCCGTTCGGCTGCCTCAACCGCGCCCGCTACGGCATCGCCTGGGGCGCGATGGGCGCTGCCGAGGCCTGCTATCATGCGGCGCGCACCTACACGCTCGACCGCAGGCAGTTCGGCAGGCCGCTCGCCGCCAACCAGCTCGTCCAGCTCAAGCTCGCCAACATGGCGACCGAGATCGCGCTCGGCCTGCAGGCGGCGCTGCGGGTCGGCCGGAGGATGGACGAGGGCGAATTGATCCCGGAGACGATCAGCCTCATCAAGCGCAACAATGTCGGCAAGGCGCTCGATATCGCCCGCATCGCCCGCGACATGCATGGCGGCAACGGCATCTCGGCCGAATTCCAGGTGATGCGCCACGCTGCCAACCTGGAGACGGTCAACACCTATGAGGGCACGCACGACGTCCACGCCCTCATCCTCGGCCGGGCGATCACCGGGATCAGCGCGTTTTGACGGTGCGCGGGCGCGCCGAGGGGCCGCTCGCCGGCCTGAAGGTGCTCGAGCTGGCGCGGATCCTCGCCGGGCCCTGGGCCGGGCAATTGCTCGCCGATCTCGGCGCGACGGTGGTGAAGGTCGAACGGCCGGAGGCGGGCGACGATACCCGCCATTGGGGCCCGCCCTTCGCCGCCGACGGCGCGGCCGCCTATTTCCATGCCTGCAATCGCGGCAAGCAGTCGCTGGCGGTGGATTTCGAGACCCAAGACGGCGTGGAGCGGGTGCGGGCGCTCGCCGCCGAGGCGGACGTGCTGATCGAGAATTTCAAGGTCGGCGGCCTCGCCCGTCACGGCCTCGATTACGCGTCGCTCTCGGCGCTGAACGCCGGCCTCGTCTATTGCTCGATCACCGGCTTCGGCCAGGACGGACCCTATGCCCCGCGCGCGGGCTATGATTTCATCATCCAGGGCATGGGGGGGGCCATGTCGCTGACCGGCGAGCCGGACGGCGCGCCGCAGAAAGCGGGAATCGCTTATGCCGACATCTTCACCGGCCTCTATGCGACCGTCGCCATCCTCGCGGCCTTGCGCGAGCGGGACCGGACCGGCAATGGCGCTCATATCGACATGGCCCTGCTCGACACCCAGGTCGCCGTGCTCGCCAACCAGGCTTTGAACTGGATGGTCTCGGGCAAGGTGCCGCACCGCATGGGCAACGGCCATGTCAATCTCGTCCCCTATCAGGCGTTCGAGGTCGCCGACGGGGAAATGATCGTCGCGGTCGGCAACGACCGGCAATTCGCGCGGCTGTGCGAAATCCTCGGCTTGCCGGAGCTGGCCGAGGACGATCGCTTCCGCACCAATCCGGCTCGGGTCGTCCATCGCGAGGCGCTGATCCCTTTGCTGGCGGAGGCGATGCGGCATCGGCGGCGGCAGGAATTTTCCGAGGCGCTGGAAGCGGCGGGCATTCCCGCCGGGCCGATCAACGCGGTCGATGCCGTCTTCGCCGACCCGCAGGTCATCCATCGCGGGATGAAGCTGGAGGGCGCGATTCCCGGCCTCGCCTCGCCGATCGTCATCGACGGCAAACGACAGGTTTCGGGCGCGCGCAGCCCGCGCCTCGGCAGCGGCAAGGGCTTCGACTGATCCGCATTGTTGCGGCGGCGGCGCGGACGGTGCATCGGCGGGAACCATGGCCGTTTACCGTTTCGCTTCTCCTCTTCGTCGCTTCCCGGGGAATGAGGCTTGATCCGGCAATATGGCGTCATTCCGTATCGGAGCGGAGCGGACGGCGGCGTCGAGATCCTTCTCATCACCTCGCGCGAGACTCGGCGCTGGATCGTGCCGCGCGGCAATGCGATCGCCGGCCTCGCACCGCCCCGATCCGCGGCGCGGGAGGCGTATGAGGAGGCAGGCATCGACGGCCCGGTCGGAACCGAGGTCATCGGCCTCTATCGCTACGACAAGCGCCGCCCGGACGGCTCGATCGACGAGGCCGAGGTCCTGCTGTTCGAAATGCGCGTCGTTCGGATGCTGGATGCGTGGCCCGAACAGGGCGAGCGCGAACGCCGCTGGTTTGCCTGGCGCGACGCCGCCGCGGCGGTGACCGAAGCGGATCTTGCGGCTTTGATCGAGGCCTTCGCGCGCAGCCGGGAAGCGTGACGCGCCCGTTGGATCGATTCGCATTTCAGTCTAGCAGCGGCTCCATGATCGAGGACATTCTCGAAGCCCTGCCCGAACCCACCCTGGTCGTCTCCGGAGGCCGGGTGCGGACCGCCAACGAGGCGGCGCGGACCATCCTCGGCCGCGACATACAGGGGCAGGACGTCCGCCTCGCCATCCGCCATCCCGCGGCGGTCGAGCGGCTGCTCACCGCCAATCCGCAGGGGCCGGAGGAGGCGGAATTGGTCGGGCTCGGCGAGGCGGAGAGGCGCTGGACGATGAGCGTTCTGCCGCTCGCCGACGGCGCGCTGTTCGTCCGCCTCAGCGACCGAAGCGAGGCCCATGCCGCCGAGCAGATGCGGGTCGATTTCGTCGCCAATGCCAGCCACGAGCTGAGGACCCCGCTCTCCACCCTCGTCGGCTATGCCGAGACCTTGCGCGAGCAGGGCGCCGAGCTGGACACGGAGACTCGCGAGCGCTTCACCGCGATCGTCCATGACGAGGCGCGGCGGATGCAAAGGCTGGTCGAGGATCTGATCTCGCTGTCGCGGATCGAGGCGGAGCGGTTCAGCATCCCGCGCGATGCGCTCGACCTCAGCGTGCTGGTCCGGGAGGGCGTCGACGCCCTCTCCGGCCTTGCCCGCGAGCGCGGCTCGGAGATCGCGCTCCGCATCGAGCCCGGCCTGCCGCCGGTCACCGGCGATCTCAGCCAGCTCCTCCAGCTCATCGACAATCTCGTCAGCAACGCGCTTCGCTACGGCCGCCGGGGGGCCACGGTCGTCGTCGGGCTGCGGCGGGAGCGGGACATGCTCCATCTCAATGTGAAGGATGAAGGCGAAGGCATTGCGCCCGAACATATTCCGCGCATCACCGAACGCTTCTACCGGGTCGATCCGAGCCGCAGCCGCTCATTGGGCGGCACCGGCCTCGGCCTCTCGATCGTCAAGCATATCGTCGAGCGGCACCGCGGGCGGCTGCGCTTCGAAAGCGAGCTCGGCAAGGGCACCAATGTCCACGTCCTGCTCCCGGTCGCGGAGAAAGCGGCGTGAGCAAGGGAAAGCTGCTGCTTGTCGAGGATGATCGCGCGCTCGCCGAATTGCTGATCTGGCATTTCACCCGCCAGGATTTCGAGGTGCGGCGCACCGCCGACGGCGAGGAGGCCCTGTTGCTCGCCGAGGAGGAGGCTCCCGACGTCGTCATCCTCGACTGGATGATCGAAGGGATTTCCGGCCTCGAAGTCTGCCGCCGCCTCCGGCGCAGGGAGATGACGGCGAACGTGCCGATCATCATGCTGACCGCGCGCGGCGAGGAGGCGGACCGGATCCGCGGCCTCGAGACCGGTGCCGACGATTATGTGACCAAGCCGTTCAGCCCGAACGAGCTGATCGCCCGGGTCGCGGCGGTGCTTCGCCGGGTACGGCCGGCGCTCGCCGGCGAATCGCTTCATTATGGCGATCTCGAAATGGACGTCGCCGCCCACAAGGTTCGGCGCGACGGCCGGCCGGTTCCGCTCGGGCCGACCGAGTTCCGGCTGCTTCGTCACCTGATGGAGCATCCCGGCCGCGTCTTCTCGCGCGAGCGGCTGCTCGATTCGCTCTGGTCGCACGATGCCGAGATCGACGCGCGCACGGTCGACGTCCATATCCGCCGCCTCCGCAAGGCGCTGAACGAGGGCGGCGGGCGCGACCTCATCCGCACCGTCCGTTCCGCCGGCTATGCGCTCGACTCGGACGGGGACGGCTGAAGCAAAACTGTCATCGACGAGTCATTTTCCGGCTGCTACCGCACCCCTGCCCTTCGGCGAGGCGAGACACAGGGGGACGAGATGCTGAACCTGTTCCAGGCGCTGATGCCGAAGGAGAGCCGCTTCTTCGACCTGTTCGAACGCCATTCCGAAACCCTGGTCGGCGGCTCCGAGGCGATGAGCCGGATGTTCGCCGGCAAGCAGCCGATCGAGGCGGCCTGCCGCCAGATTTCCGACCTCGAGACCCAGGCCGATAATGTGACGCGGGACGTGCTCCACGCCGTCCGCCGCACCTTCATCACCCCGTTCGACCGAAGCGCGATCACCGACCTCATCTCCTCGATGGACGATGCGATCGACGAGATGCAGAAGACCGGCAAGGCGATCACCCAGTTCGGGGTCGCCGCCTTCGAGCCGCAAATGTGCGAGATGGCGATGCTCGCCGAGCAATCGGCGCGGCTGGTCGCCGAGGCGATGCCGCTGCTTCGCTCGGTGCGCAGCAACCATGGGGCGCTCGACAAGATCACCGAGCAGATCGTCCATCTCGAGGAGGATGCCGACAACCTCCACGATTCGGGGCTGAAGGCGCTGTACCAGGCCAATCGCGACGGCAATGCGATGAACTATATCGTCGGCCGCGAGATCTACAGCCATCTCGAAAAGGTGCTCGACCGGCTCGAGGACGTGGCGAACGAGATTTCGGGCATCGTCATCGACCACGCCTGATCGACGTGAGCCCCACCCTCGCCTTCCCCTTGCTCGTCGCCCTGATCGGCGTCGCCTTGCTGTTCGACCTGCTGAACGGCCTTCACGATGCCGCCAACTCGATCGCGAGCATCGTCTCGACCCGGGTGCTGAAGCCGCAATATGCGGTGATCTGGGCGGGATTCTTCAACTTCATCGCCTTCCTCGTCTTCGGCACCCATGTCGCGCAGACGATCGGCAAGGGCATCGTCGATCCGGCCATCGTCGACGCGAGCGTGATCTTCGCCGCTCTGGTCGGTGCGATCTGCTGGAACCTGCTGACCTGGAGGCTCGGCCTCCCCTCGTCGAGCAGCCACGCCCTGATCGGCGGCCTGCTCGGCGCCGGCATCGCCAAGGCCGGCTTCGGAATCGTCGTCTGGTCGGGCACGATCAAGACGACGCTCGGAATCTTCCTGGCGCCGATCCTCGGGCTGCTCGTCGCCCTTTTCCTGATGCTCGCCATTTCCTGGATGTTCCGCCGCGTGAACGCCAACCGCGCGGACCGGATCTTCCGCAAGACCCAATATTTCACCGCGGCCCTCTATTCGCTCGGCCATGGCGGCAACGACGCGCAGAAGACGATGGGGATCATCGCCGTCCTGCTCTATTCGCAGGGCCTCTCCGGCGGGAAATTCCACATTCCCTTCTGGGTGATCCTTGCCTGCCAGGCGGCGATGGGCATCGGCACCCTGCTCGGCGGCTGGCGGATCGTCCACACGATGGGATCGAAGATCACCCGGCTGAGCCCGCCCCAGGGCGTCTGCGCCGAGCTTGGCGGCTCGATCATGCTGTTCGCCGCGACCGGCCTCGGGATTCCCGTTTCGACCACGCATACGATCACCGGCTCGATCATGGGCGTCGGCGCGGCGCGGCGGACATCGGCGGTGCGCTGGGGCATCGCCGGCAATATCGTGATCTCGTGGCTGATCACCCTCCCCGCCGCGGCCCTCGTCGCCGCCGCGGTTTATGGGATCACGCGCCTCTTCTAGAGCGTTGCGCGAAAAGGTGGGTACCGGCTTTTCGCAAAAAGCAACGCGACAACAAGGGCTTATAGAGCGGCGGCAAGCCTAGACCGAGCCGTCGCCCCCGTCGATGACGCCGACGCGGTGGCGGAAGACGAGCTCGCCGCCCTTCCAGCCGGTGAAGCCGAGGATCAAAAAGGCGATTCCCGACAGATAGACGCCCGGCGAGGCGATCGGGCCGGCATGGTCGTGGAGGCGCAGGATCAGATTGACCAACTCGATCACGACCGCGGTGACGTTGCCGACCATGTGCATCCAGGCATCGGAGAGGTCGCGGATGCGGCGGTCGCCGAGAAAGTCGGTGAGGCCCGCCAAAGCGGCGAGCGCCGCCGTCACCAGGCCCGCGACCAGCAGCCAGAAGGAGAAGGTCGCCCAATAGACCTCATGGAGGATCAGGAAGGCGAGGTCGGTGAGGAAGGCGGCGGTGAAGAAAGCGATCGGATAGGAAACCAGGGCCGGATGGATCGGGTGGCCCATGAACTGAGCGGTGCTCCGCGGGTTGGAACCGTTCATCCTGCTGCCCCTTTCATGGTCGATGAAGCTTTGACGCCATGAAGCCACGAAGGTTCCGGCGCCGCGGACGCGCGGGAAAAACGCCCTATCTCACCCGACGCAACAGGAGGATCGGCGACTCTCTGTAGGTCGCTTCCTCGCGCTCGGCAAATCCGCAGCGTTCGGCAAGCCGGATCGAGGGCGCGTTGCCATGATCGATGATCGCCGGGATGACCGGCGCCTTCAGCCGGGCGTCGGCCCAGTCCAAAGCCGCCTGAACGGCTTCGGTCGCATAGCCCTTGCCGTGCGCGTGCGGCGCGAAGATCCAGCCCATTTCGGGCAGGCCCTCGATCGAAGGCCGCATGTCGCGCTTGAAGTCGGCGAACCCGATTTGGCCGATCGGATCCCCCTCCCCCTTCCGCTCGACCGCCCAATAGCCGTAGCCGAGCAAGGACCAGGCGCCGGTTGAGGACAGGATCCGCCGCCAGGTCTCCTCGCGGCTGAACGGATGGCCGCCGAGATAGCGCGCAACCTCGGGATCGGCCATGACCGGAGCCCAGATTGCGAGATCGTCCTGGTTGAAGGCCCGAAGCCGGAGTCGCGGCGTTTCGATGACCGGGACCGCATTCGTCATCCCGGCGGAAGCCGGGATCGCGGGACCGGAAGTCACGGAATTACGTGCCGAAATCCCGGCTGCAGTTTATCTTGAGCTGCGGGCCGGGATGACGCCAAGGGCGTCACTTCTTGCCGAGGGTGAGGCCGCCGAAGCGCTTGTTGAAGCGGGCGACCTGGCCGCCGCTGTCGATCAGCTTGCTGTTGCCGCCGGTCCAGGCCGGATGGACCTTGGGATCGATGTCGAGCTGAAGCGTGTCGCCTTCCTTGCCGTAGGTCGAACGGGTCTCGAAGGTGGTGCCGTCGGTCATCTGCACCTTGATCGTGTGATAATCGGGATGGACGTTGCTCTTCATCGCTCTGATTTCCTTGGGTTTGGCTGGTTCCGACCAGCCTCAATGGCGGCGCGTGCGGACGCTCGGGCGCCGATCTAGCGGCGCGCGGCCGAATTGACAAGGCACAGCGGGCCGCCTAGCCCGCCCGCAGCGAAGGTGCCGGCCGCAAGGCCGGTGAAAAGGGAAGCCGGTGGAAATCCGGCGCTGTGCCCGCAACTGTAAGCGGCGAGCCGCCCCTCCTTAAGGGAGGGAATCGGCCGGGACCCGCGAAGTCAGGAGACCTGCCTCCGCCGTCGTCCGCATCCGGCCGGGACCAGCCTGCGGTGCGGGGAAGGCGCGGCTCCAGGGCTTCGCACTCCCTCCGAGGCGACATGCACATGTCGTTCAAGGAGGAAGAGATGCATCATATCTATTTGCTCGCGGCCCTCGCCGCTCCCGCGGATTCCGCCCAGCCCGACCAGCCCATCGTCGTCACCGCCTCGCGCGAGCCCGAGGCCGAGGCGAATGCGCCCGTCTCGGCGACGGTGTTCGACCGGGCGACGCTCGATGCGCTGTCGCTGCCGATGACCGCCGACGTGCTGCGCCTGTCGCCCGGCGTCGCGGTCGCCCAGACCGGGCCGCGCGGCACCCAGACCCAGGTCCGAATCCGCGGCAACGAGGCCAATCACACCCTGCTGTTCATCGACGGAATCCGCTTCAACGACCCCGCCGCCGGCAATGAGGCGCGGTTCGAGCTGCTGACCGACGATGCCCTGTCGCGGGTCGAGATCGTTCGCGGGCCGCAATCGGCGCTCTGGGGATCGGAGGCGCTGGGCGGCGTCGTCGCGCTCGATACCGCCGATCCGTTCGCCGTGCGCGGGCTCAGCGCGCTCGCGGAATATGGCAGCCTGCGGAGCGGCCGCGCCTTCGTCCAGGGCGCGGACTCGTTCGGGCCGCTCGGGCTCAGCGCCTCGGCCGGCTGGGTCCATAGCGAGGGCGTCGATTCCTGCGGATGCCATGGCGACCGCGACGGCTTCGAAACGAAGACGGCCGATCTGAAGGCGGTCGTGAAGCCGCTCCCCGCGCTGGAGATCGGCCTCGTCGGCCATTTCATCCAGGGCTATAGCGAGTTCGACGGCACCGACCCGGTCACCTTCCTTCGCGCGGACACCAGGGACAACACCCGCAATCGGATCGGCGCGGTTCGGGGCTGGGCCGATTATGCGAGCGGCGGCTGGTCGGTGAAGGCCGATGCGAGCTGGCTCGGGAGCACCAACCGCAACTTCCTTGCCGACGCGCCGCTCAACCGCACGTCGGGCGAGCGCTTCACCGCCGGCGGGCAGGTGTCGCGCAGCTTCGGCGGCCAGGAGCTGATCGCCGCCGTCGACCATGAGGAGGAATGGTTCCACGCCCGCGACCAGAGCTTCTTCGGCGCCACCGACCAGGACCGGTCGCGCCGGCTCGATGCGCTGATCGGCGAATGGCGCGCGCGCTGGGCGCCCTTCCTTTCGACCGATCTGGCGGTGCGGCGCGACCGGTTCAGCGCCTCGGCCGACGCGACGACGTTGCGGGCGGCGGCGATCGTCTCGCCGGGCTCGGGCCTCCGCCTCCACGCCGCTTATGGCGAAGGCATCGCCCAGCCGACCTTCTTCGATCTGTACGGCTTCTTTCCCGGCTCCTTCGCCGGCAATCCCAACCTCAGGGAGGAACGGTCGCGCGGCTGGGAGGCGGGCGTCCGCTGGGAAGGCAGGAAGGCGGCGGTCGGGATCACCGGCTTCATCAGCGACCTTCGCGACGAGATCGTCGATACATTCGATCCCGTCACCTTCCTTTCGGGAACGGCCAATGCCAGCGGCAAGAGCCGCCGCCGCGGGATCGAGTTCGACGCCCTGTATCGCCCCTCCACCGCCTTCCAGCTCGTCCTCAACTACACCTATCTGCACGCGACCCAGCAGCAGGTCGCCGGCACCGCGCAGCTCGTCGAGGTCCGGCGGCCGCGCCACACGGCGAATCTGATCGCGACCGGGCAGGCGGGGAAATTCCACTGGGGCGTCAGCGGCGCCTATGTCGGCGGGCGGACCGACCAGGATTTCGACCTCTTCCCGGCGCCGACGATCGTGCTGCACCCCTATCTGCTCGCCTCGGCCAATGTCGGCTGGGAATTCCGCCACGGCCTTGAAGCCTATGTGCGGGCTGAAAATGCGTTCGATGCCCATTATCAGGACGTGGTCGGTTTCCACACGCCCGGAAGGACGGTCTATGCGGGCCTCCGCATTCGTCTTGGCGATTAGCCTGGCGGCCGCGCCCGCGGGGGCGGCGGCGCCACGACGGGTGGCGTCGCTCAACCTCTGCACGGACGAGCTGCTGCTCCTGCTCGGCGATACGAAGCAGATCGCCTCGGTGACCTTCCTTGCGCAGAATCCGGCGGAGACGCCACTCTGGCGGCGGGCGCGGCGCTTCCGGCGCAACGATGGGAGCCTGGTCTCGGTCGCCGGGCTGCGGCCGGACCTCGTCCTCACCATGGGCGGCGGCGCGCGCGACCGCGCCGGCATCGCCCGCCGGCTCGGGATCAGATTGCTCGATTTCCCCTATCCGCGGAGCCTCGCCGACGTCGCCGGCGAGGTGAAGACGCTCGCCGCCGCGCTCGGCCGGCCGGAGGCGGCGAAGCCGTGGCTCGGGGCGCTCGCCGATCTGGAACGCAGCGCGCCGCCGGCCCGGATCGACACGATCTGGCTCGGCGGCGCCGGGCGCACCGTCACCGCGGGAAGCCTCGCTGCGCAGTGGATGGCGCTTGCGGGGCTGCGTCAGCGGCCGCTTGCCGGCGACCGCGTCTCGCTCGAAACCCTGCTCGTCCATCCGCCGGCCCTGATCCTGCGCAGCGACTATCGGTCGGGCCAATATTCGAGCGAGCAGCGCTGGCTGAACCATCCGCTGGCCGCACGCACCCGCCGCTCGCGCACCCTTTCGACCGACGGCCGCCTCTGGACCTGCATGGGGCCGCTGCTCGCGCCCGAGATCGAGCGGCTGCGGCGGGACCTGGTCCGATGAGCCTGCGCGCCGGCGCCGCGCTCTGGCTGCTCTGCTGCCTCTTGTTCGCGGCCTCCCTGCTGACGCCCTGGCGCGATCTCGTGGCGCTCCTGAACGGGGACCGCGGCCTCGCTTTCGCCATCTTGCGCGAGCTGAGGCTGCCGCGCGCCCTTCTGGCCCTGTCCTACGGGGCGATGCTCGGCGCGTCGGGCGCGGCGATCCAGGCCCTGTTCGCCAACCCCCTCGCCTCCCCCGACCTCACCGGAACGACCAGCGGCGCGGCGCTGGGCGCGGTGCTCGCCGCCTACATTTTCGGCTTCACCGCCCCGATCGCTCTGTCGCTCGGCGCGATGGGCGGCGCGCTCGGCGCATTGCTGCTGCTGATCCTGCTCGCGGGACCCGCGGCGGAGACGGCGACCCTTTTGCTCGCGGGCCTCGCGATCAGCGCGCTCGCCGGGGCCCTCACCACCCTCGCCCTCGCCCTTGCCCCCTCTCCTTTCGCTTTCTACGACGCCTATGAGTGGCTGATGGGCTCGCTGGTCGACCGCAGCCTCGGCCAGGCCCTGTTCGCCACCGTGCCGGCTTTGGTCACGATCGCCTTGCTGATGCGGCTGCGGCCCGCGCTCGACAGCCTGACGCTCGGCGAGGACGTCGCCATGTCCTTCGGCCACAATATCAACGCCCTGCGCCTCGCCGTTATCTGCCTCAGCGCGGCCGGCGTCGGCGCCTGCGTCGCCATTTGCGGAGCGATCGGCTTCGTCGGCCTGGTCGCGCCGATCTTCGCGCGGCGGCTGACCGGCGGCCATCCCGGGCGAGCGATCGGCCCGGCCGCGCTGATCGGCGGCGCATTGCTGCTCGCCGCCGACCTGGTCGTGCGGCTTGCCCCGCTCGGCCGCACGCTGCCGATCGGCGTGGTGACGGCCTTGCTCGGCGCGCCATTCTTCCTCTGGCTCGTCGTCCATATGCGCTGGAGGATGAGCCGGTGACCGCGCGCCTCGAAGCGAGCGGCCTGTGCATCAAGGGGCGGCTGGCGCCCACGGACCTGCGCGTCGATGCGCCTTCGTTCCTTTGCCTGGTCGGACCGAATGGCAGCGGCAAGACCAGCCTGCTTCACGCCCTGGCCGGAATCGGGCCGAGCGCCGGCGAGGTCCGAATCGACGGTCGCGCCCTCGCGCCCTTGCCGCTCGACGAGCGCAAGCGACTGCTTTCCTACCTTCCCGCCTCGCGCGACGCGGCCTGGCCGGTCAGCGGCCGCAGCCTGGTCGCGCTCGGCCTGCCGAGCGGCGCCGGCGAGGAGGAGGCGGAGCGGGCACTGGCGTCGCTCGAAGCGGAAGGCCTCGCCGAACGGCGGGTCGACCGCCTCTCGACTGGAGAGCGAAGCCGAATCCTCATCGCCCGGGCGCTTGCGGCGCGGCCGCGCCTGCTACTGCTTGACGAGCCGGCCGCCAATCTCGATCCGCACTGGCAGCTCCGGCTGATGGCGCATCTTCGCGCCTTGTCGCGCGACCAGGCGGTGATCGCGGCGATGCACGACCTCGATCTCGCCGCGCGCTTCGCCGACCGGATGCTGGTGCTGGACGGCGGGCGAATCGTCGCCGACGGAATCCCCGCCGCGCTGATCGACGGGCCGGAGATCCGCGAGGTCTTCGGGATCGAAAGAAGCGCCGAGGGCTGGGACCTTCTCAATCCGAGACGTGATTGATCACGATCGAGTCTCAGTGATTGATTTCGCGCGGTCATTGAAATTGACTTGGCACGCTATGCTTCGGGCATGGCTGCCAAGCTGCAGGCGGGAAGCATGGTATTCGCTAGAGAAATCAAAGAATAAGCCATGAATACCTCCATTTTGGTTGTTTTCGAAACCATCATGAAGAGGAAAATATCCACCGTTTACCCCACAGAAAAGTGAATCTGGAGGGCTGATCGTTCATTGCGAATCCCGGCTAATGGCTTCATCGATCGGTCGTAGAAGAGGGGAATCACAAGTGAAGACGAATGGCGTCAGGCTGCTTCTGGCGACGTCCTCGTTTGCGCTCGCAACAGTCGCGCAGGCCGGCGTCACCACCACTTATACCTATGACGCGCTTGGGCGGCTGGTCGCCGTCTCGACCGCCGGCGACGTCAATAACGGCCTGGGGACCGCGGTCAGCTACGATCCGGCCGGCAATCGGACGAGCTACTGGACGGGAACCGGCCCGCCGCCGCCGCCCCCACCGCCACCTCCGCCGCCACCGCCTCCGCCGCCACCGCCACCTCCGCCGCCTCCGCCGCCCAACCAGCCGCCGGTGACGCAGCCGGACACATTGAACGTCTCCGTCTGCTCGACCGGCACGATCAATGTCGTCGCCAACGACAGCGATCCCGAGGGCAATTATCCGCTGACGGTGACCGCCGTCTCGACCGCGACGATGGGCGGAGCGAGCGTGATCAGCAGCACGACGATCGAATATGATGCCGGCAGGAACCCCGGGGCGGAGGCTTTGACCTATACGGTCCAGGACAGCCTGGGCGCGACGTCCACCGGCATTCTCCACGTCAACATCGCCAGCGGCTCATGCGGCCTCTGATCCCGGCGCGGCCGGGGCACATCTTCATTCGGAAGGTCATCAGGATGATTTCGATCAGGAGCAGGATAGGGGCCCTGTCGTTCGCGGCGGCCGTCGCGCTCGCAACCGGTGCGGCGCCGGTTTTCGCGCAATCGACGAGCGTCGCCACCCCGGCCGAAAAATATGCGGTCAACCCCGGCGGCGTCGACATGCGCACTGGCGCCTATCATTACACCCATACCGACCTTGCGATCGGCGGCAGCGACGAGAGCGGCGGGCTGGCCCTGACCCGCTCGCAGATGAGCCCGTGGCACCGCAACCAGCCGTTCGGCAACCAGTCGTACAATTGGGACATTTCGCTGTCGCTGAAGCGGATCAGCCTTCAATCCAACAATTATCAGGACGGGAGCGGCATCGACTATCAGGTCAGCATTCACTTCGGCGGACGCTCCAAGACGTTCAACTCCGCTCAGGACCAGGGCGGATATGACGAGGTTTCGCAGACCGATTTTGCGAAGCTGACCGTTTCGGGCGACCGCTCCACCGGCACCTATACGTTCACCGCCGCCGACGGCACGATCGCGGTGTTCCGGCCCTTGAGCAATGTCGATTGCGTGCTGACGACGACGGGCTGCGGAATGATCTCGCAGGTCACCGAGCCGGACGGCACCGTCTTCACCTTCAATTACGATTACAATGCGAGCGCGCCGTCGACGGTCGACCGGGCGCGGCTGAAGAGCATCGTCAGCTCGCGCGGCTATGCGATGATCCTGGAAGCCACGCCAGCGACCGGCAATCTCGTCACCAAGGCCTGCGTCATCAATTTGACGCTGATGATCCTGCCGGCGAACGGCCTGTGCCCCTCCAATGCCCAGGCGACGACGACCTATACCTATGTCAACTTCAACGGTGAGAAGCTCGCCTCCATGACCGATCCGCTGGGGAAGGTATGGAGCTTCACCTATGCCGGCACCGCGTCGAGCTACACGATGGCGTTCACCAAGCCCGGCCAGTCGACGCCGTGGCTGACCAACACGCTCAGCCCCGCGGCCGACGAGGACAATGGCGGCTACGAGGCCGTCTCCGCGCAGAATTTCTCGACCGGGGAGCGATACACTTATTTGTGGAGCACCTCCCCATTCGTCGACCTGCGCACCCCGCAGACCACGATCGCCGGCGGCTCCTATACCGATGCGCTCAATCACACGACGACCGTCGAATACGGCTTTCCCCAGGTTCCGGGCGCGAAATTGTGCAAGGACTTCGATCCCTGCCCGCCGCTCAACTACGGCGCGAGCAACATCGCCTACCAGACCACCTCGGGGCCGGTCTCGATCACCGATCCCGACGGCCGGATCTGGACCAGCGATTATTGCGATCCGAATGAGATCACCATCCCGCCGCCGACCGGCGGCTGCCTTGCGACCCTGGTGCAGTCGTTCACCGATCCGGAGGGGATCGAGACCGATCTCACCTATGACGGCGCCCGCAACATCGCCCAGATGGTGCGGCATTCCAAGCCCGGCTCGGGCACGCCCGACGTCACCACCTCGGCGGTCTACGACACGGATCATCCCAAATCCTCGAACAAGCCGGTCGTCAGCATCGACGCCAACGGCAATGAGACCGACTTCCAGTACAGCCTCGATAATGGCGGGGTCGTCTGGGAGAAGGATCCGGCGCCGGCGGCGGGCGGCGTCCGGCCCGAGAAGCGCTACACCTATGCGCAGCGTTACGCCTGGATCTCGAACGGGGCGGGTGGTTACGTCCATGCGGCGAGCCCGGTCTGGGTGCTCACGCAAATGGCGCTCTGCAAGGCGGGCGCGACCAACAGCACAAATAGCGGATGCGTCAACGGCGCGTCGGACGAGGTGATCACCACCTATGATTACGGGCCGGATGCCGGGCCCAACAATCTGATCCTGCGCGGCACGGTGGTCGACTCGGGCGGGCTCGCCCTGCGCACCTGCGATACTTACGACGCGCTCGGCAACAAGATCAGCGAGACGAAGCCCCGCGCCGGGCTGGCGAGCTGCCCATGACCAGGAAGCACATCGCCACCCGAACCGCAGCGCCAACAGGAAACAGGATCATGGGCCTTCGCAAATCTCTCCTTCTGATCGGCACCATGCTCGGCGCCGGCCTTGCTTCACACGCGCAAGCGCAGAGCAGCCCTTCCGCGTTCACCACCGGCTATCGCTATGATGCGGATCGGCGGCTCACTGGCGTCATCAAGCCGGACCCGGACGGCACCGGCGCTCTCCATTATATGGCGACCCGCAATACCTATGACGATGCGGGACGGCTCACCAAGGTCGAGAAGGGCGAGCTTGGGACGTGGCAATCGGAGTCGGTGGCGCCGGCGAGCTGGCCCATGTGGACGACAACGAATCCCACCGGGTTCAAGGTCCTGCAGGAAATCGACACGACCTATGATGCGCTCGACCGCAAGACGGTCGAGAGCGAGAGGCAGGATGCCACGAGTGCGATCAACACGGTCACCCAGACCAGCTACGACCTTGGTGGCAGGGTCGACTGCACGACGGTGCGGATGAATCCCGCGGTCTGGCTGTCGCTGCCGGCCTCTGCCTGCACCCTGCAGACGACAGGGAGCAACGGGCCCGACCGGGTCACCCACAATGTCTATGACGCCGCCGGGCAGGTGTTGAAGCTGCAGAAGGCCTATAACGTCACCACGGCCAACGGCTTTCCGGCGACGCTCCAACAGGATTATGCGACCTACACCTATAACGGCAACGGCAAGCAGACGAGCGTCACCGACGCCGACGGCAATCTCGCCGACCTGACCTATGACGGCCAGGATCGGGAGCAGCGCTGGATCTTCCCATCGCCGACGACGCCGGGAATAGCGAACGGCACGGCGACGGGCACGACGGGCGATTTCGAGCAATATGGCTACGACCAGAACGGCAATCGTACCAGCCTCAGGAAGCGTGACGGCACCACGATCAGCTATACCTATGATGCGCTGAACCGTCCGACGGTGAAGACGGTGCCGGTCTCAGCGACCGGAGCAACGGGCTACTCGGTCTATTAGGGCTACGACAATCGCGGCTTGATGCTTTACGCGCGGTTCAGCTCGGCAACGGGCGCCGGCATCACCAACACCTACGACAATGTCGGGGAACTCTTGTCCGCGACAACCAACATGGACGGCACTGCCCGCACGTTGACGTCGCAATATGACGCGGATGGAAACCGGACATCTCTCGGCCTAAGCGGCGGAGGTTCCGGTACATTCAGCTATGACGGGCTGGATCGTCTGACCAGCTTCACCAGCGGCGCGACGTCTGTTGCGTGGTTCACATATGATCAATTGGGGCGGCGCTCTTCACTGGCGAAGGGCTTCGGATCCGCGATGTCGTCCACCTCTTATTCCTATGACGGCGCCTCTCGCCTTCAGTCGCTGACCTTCGATCTGGCCGGCACCGCGAACGACCAGGTGCTGGGGTTCGGCTACAATCCGGCCTCGCAGATGGTGCAGCGCACGCGCAGCAACAGCGGCTGGGAATTTACCGAGCAGGTGCTGGGAACGAAGAGCTATGGGATCAATGGGCTCAACCAGTATACCACCGCCGCCGGCGCGACGTTCGCTTACGATGCCAACGGCAATCTGAGCTCCGACGGCACCAACACCTATATCTATGACGCCGAGAACCGGCTGGTGTCGGTCAAGAATGCAAGCGGTACGGTCATCTCGACGCTCTCCTACGATCCGATGGGGCGGCTCTGGAGGTTCACGAGCTCCGCCAGCAGCACGACGCTCGATTTTGTTTATGACGGGGACCAGCTGCTGGCCGAATATGACGGCTCGGGCGTTTTGCAGCGCGCCTATGCGCACGGCCCCGGCGAGGACGAGCCGATCTACTGGTTCGAGGTGTCGGACCATTCGAGCCGCTTCTTCCAGGCTGATCACCAGGGCTCGATCGTGGCGGTGACGGACGGCAGCGGCAATCCGATTGCGATCGACAAATATGACGAATGGGGCGTGCCGTCCGCGGCCAACGTGGGCCGGTTCCAATATACCGGGCAGGTGTTGCTGCCGGACCTCGGTTTCTATTATTACAAGGCCCGCATCTACTCCAGCCGGCTCGGCAGGTTCCTGCAGACCGATCCAGTGGGATATAAGGACCAGATCAATTTGTACGCCTATGTTGGCAACGACCCCGTTGATGGTAGAGATCCATTGGGACAGTTTGATCTTAAAGCCGGAAGTGCAGTGGAAGCCGTAGATTATCAGACCGAAATAAACTCGTTGAGTTATACTAAATATAGCTTTGACGAACACAATGAGTTACATTCAACTGGAACTTTCAATACTGGCGTCCGTTCAAGAACATTCTCAAAATATATAGACAGGATGATAGCAAGTCGCCGCACAACTATTTTGCGTAGAGGAGATACCTATAAGGACAATGGAGTACAGCATACGGTCGCAAGCACAGGTGGAGGAGTTACCTTGATTGGTGCTGGAAAATCATCCCCCATAACTGTCATAACTGATGGAAAGAGCTACGACAAGGCGCCAGCAATGGAAGGAGGAACCTTACATCAAACGCCAGCACAAGTTGATATGCACGAAATGGTCGTTCACGCGCTATCGGCTGTTATGAACATACCAGAAAGCCTAGCTAATGAAAACAAAATTCGAAAAGAGATAAATCTGCCTTTGCGTGCACATGATCATGATCATCCGAATTAAATAGGACGTGCCATGCGATCTATTTTTTCACTTTTCGTGTCTATGGTAATTATTTTCTCGTCTGTCGCACTAAGGGCGAATCAGATCACCCCTATGTCGTTGCATGACCAATTTAATACCGCGCATCTTGTCGTACGAGCGAAGGTAATTAAGGCCGGAACGTGCGCTGTTCATGAAGATAATCTATCTTGTGTACCTTAATAGCGTAGATGCTTTAAAGGGTTTCGTGAGACCGGAATTTTCAAAGGACTTGTATATCATAACCCATAGCAATATCCCGGAAATGAAAATGAATTGTTGTCGCGTTGGCAGAACTTATTTGATGTTTTTGATATTCTATGAGGGGAATTATTACTTGCTCGATGGTAGGTACTCAGTTCTTGAAACCAGGCAGGTAAACTGATTTTCTAATTTCAACATTCGGTTGCTCCAGCCGTTGAGCGCGTGGGAAAGTTTCCATTACCATTACGGTGACACGTGTGAACTGCACCCTTTGGTTGAGACACGATAATCAGTGACAGGTCTCGGTGATTGCAGGCACGGCAGGGGCGCGCCCCTGCCGTGCCTGCGGCAACTTCGCCTCATATTCCTCGGGCGCGAGGTAA
>DASUHH010000084.1:0-29110 GCA_036273615.1 Allosphingosinicella sp.
TCGCAGGCCGCTCTATAAGTCCTTGTTGTCGCGTTGCTTTTTGCGAAAATTGAGCAGGCCCGCCATGCCCCCGGCATGGCTGCCCGCTGCGGGGCAGCGGGCACCTGCTCAATGGTACCCACCTTTTCGCGCAACGCTCTAGTCGGGTCGCGCCCCGGCCAGCTCGCGGATCGCATTCATCAAGGCGTGGGCCGTATAGGGCTTGGCAAGGAAGCGGACGCTGTCCGGAAGCTGGTCGCCGGGCGGCACGACCAGGCCCGACGTGACGACGAAGGCGATTTCGGGCCGCTCGCGGCGCACCTGGTCGATCAGCCCAAGCCCGTCCATCGCGCCCGGCATCGAGATATCGGTGAAGAGAAGGCCGACATCGTCATTGGCCTCGAGCATCTCGAGGCCTTCCGCGGCATCGGCCGCTTCGAGCACGATATAGCCCTGGTCGAGGAAGATCTGCACTGCGAAGAGACGGGCGAACACCTCGTCGTCGACGACGAGCACGATCCGGGGATTGACGCCATTCACTTCAGGAGCCTCGCTTCGCTGAGCTCCCCCACCGGGCCTTGCTAATCCGCCGGTCCTTAACGGAATCTCACCGGCACGAGCGCTTCGCCACGATCGAAAACGGCGCGCGACGATGCGATTTGGCAGCCGCGCGCGGAACCGGTAGAGGCCGCCGCGGAGCAGAAGCGGCCGGCGCCGCGCGAAAGGGAAAATGGCCGCGAAATCGAAAAATACCGACGCCGCCGCGAACAGCCTCCTGCGGTGGATCCTCGCCGGCCTGATCCTCGTCAACGGCCTGGCTCTGCTCGTCGCGGTCAGGGGCGGAAGCGGCGGCCTGCTCGGCGGCTCCCGCTGGAACTATGTCGCCGGCCTGCTCTGCGCCCTCGTCGGCGCGGTCTGCTGGGCGGCCTCCCGCGCCTCGATCCCGAGGCACGACGCGGAGGAGGATGCGAACGGCGCCCGGGCCGGGCAAGGCGGCCTCCGCGACCAGGCCATCGCCTTCGGCGCCTTCGGGATCATGCTGTGGGTCGCTTCGCTGACGGCGTTCGTGACCGGCCTCGAGCATCTCTCCTGGGCGCCGGCGGGAGACCGGCTCCATTCGGCGCAGGCCGATCCGGACGCCCCGCGCCGCTGATCAGGCGGCGGCGGCCGATTTGCGCCGGACCTCGATCTCGGCCGGGATGGTGATGAAGAAGCGCCCCCATTCGTCATAGCCGCCCATGTCCAGCTCGATCGCGTCGCGATGGGCCTGCCGGCGGTCCCGCCGCCACGGCCCCCTCGCAATCCCGAACACCACCACGCGATACTCCATCTGCGCCTCACGACTCGGCCGTTGCCCGTGCGAAGGATGGAACGAAAAGGGAACATCAGGCAAGGAGCGGATCGCCCCATAACGGGTCTTTTCGCGGGCGGCCTCGACGGAAACGAGCGATTAACCGATTCTGTTATAATCGGCGTGCGCGGAGGATCCCGTCTTGAAGCTCGTGATGATGAAAAGGGGCGGCCAGCGCGGCGACTTGGCGGTCAATGTCGACCGCATCACCTATGTCGCCGCGACGCCCGGGCCCTATACGGACATCTATTTCGCCGACGTCCATGTGACCGTCGAAGGCACGTTCCAGCAGGTCTGCGCCCGGTTGTCGGCCAATGGCGCGGCCGCGCCGTCGGCGCCCGACAGCGCAGCGCCGCGCAACTGGTTCCAGCAAAAGGCCTGAAAGCCCGGCACAAGACAAAAAAGCGGCGCCCCTTGTGGGAGGCGCCGCAGTGTCTGGACGGCACGGGACGGCGCGCCGTTCAGCGTCCCTGAAGAGTCGAACCCAGAGCGATCGCGCCAGGCGCGCGGGCGCGGGCGAGCAGCATGGCGCGGCGGTCCGAGACGGATTTCATCGTCGCCGCGCGGCAGGTCGCGACCGCCGCCTGCCCGTCGAGATCGGCCGGGTCGGCCGTCCCGCAAAGCCGGGCGACGGCGCGATCGATGCGGCCGTCGAGCCGCGCGACCCCGTTCGGCGTTGCGAGGTCGAGATCGGAAACATGGACGGTCACGGCCGGCGGCTGCGCGAGCGCCGGGACCGGAAGGAGGGCCAGAGCGAGGCCGGAAGCAAGCGTTGCGAGGCACTTCATGACGAGGTCCTTTCGTGCCGGCGCCGGGGCGCGCCGGATGGAGCGAAATTGCCACCGTCGCGGCCGGAGGATGAGGAGGAGGAGGTGATGATGTGCCGATATCTTGCCGATGACGGCTTTCGGCACTTTGGCGGAGCCCGTCGGGGGCGCTAATAGGGCCCGGGAGGTGGAGGTCATGGCAAGCGACGATCGCGAGGAGTCCGATCGGGCCAGGCGGCAGCGGATCGGCCTTGCCGGCGAGCCGAGCCGGCGGCTCGGCCCGCTGACGATCGAGCCGTCGCTCCGCCGGATCGTCCATGACGACGGGCGCGAGGAGTTCGTCGAGCCGCGGGTGATGCAGGTGCTGGTGGCCCTGCTTCGCGCCGACGGCGCCACCCTCTCCCGCGACGAGCTGGTCTTCGCCTGCTGGGACGGGCGGATCGTCGGCGACGATGCGATCAACCGCGTGCTCTCCCGCCTGCGCCGCGTCGCCGAGGGGATTGGCGGGAACAGCTTCCGGATCGAGACCCTGACCCGGGTCGGCTACCGGCTGATGCGCGCCGGCCAGGAGGATCCGAAACCCGGGTCGCGCCGCCGCCGCTGGCTCTCCCCGGCCCCGGTCGCCGCCGGCGCCTGCCTGCTCGTCGGCCTCGTCGGCGGCAGCCTGCTCGCCTGGGACCATTGGGCGCGGCCCGCCCCGATCCCCTCGGTCGTCCTGGTCAACGAGGCGCACGGGCACGAGGGCGGGATGCTCGCCATGAGCGTCGCCGCGGACCTGTCGCGGCTCGCCGCCGCACGCGCCTCGGACCTTGCCGTCGTCAAGTCCCCGGCGACCGCCGACTATGTGATCGCAGTCGGCGGCGAGCGGCGCGGCGACCGGCTCCACGCCCAGCTCACTCTGTCCGGACGGGCGAGCGGCGAATTGCTGTGGTCGATCGAGTTCGAGCGCGCGGCGAGCGACGCCGCCGACCTCCACCTGCAGGTCGCGGTCAAGGTGGGCGACGTCCTCTTCTGCACCCTCCACGGCGCGTCGGGACTCGATTCGGCGACCCTCCGCCTGTTCCTCAGCTTCTGCGACCATCGCCACGATCTCCCGAGCGTCGCCGACGTCGACCTGCTTCGCCAGGTGGTGGCGCGCGCCCCCCGTTTCGCCCGCGCCCGCGCAATGCTCGCGGCGCGCGAGGCCGAGCTCGGCTCGATCGACGAGAGCATGGATCATGCCGACACGCCCGAGCGGCGCGCCTTCCGGGCGGCCGCCCAGGCCGACCTCGAGGCCGCCCGGGCGCTCGATCCGGCGCTCGAGGAGATTTATTATGCCGAGGCGCTGATCGACATCGACCCGCGCCACTGGGCCCAGAGGCTCGCCATATTGGAGCGCGGCATCGCCCGATGCCCCGCGGCCTTGCTCTATCAGGCGCAGGCCGAGGATCTGATGCGCGTCGGCCGGGTGAACGATGCGGTCAACAGCGCACGCAACGCGGTTGCGCTCGATCCGCTCTCGCCCTGGAGCCGGGAGGCCCTGATCTCCGCGCTCGCTTATTCCGGGAGGACCGGGGAGGCACGGGCCGAGCTCGAGATGGCGGAGCGGCTGTGGCCGGGCTCGGAGATGATGAAGGACGTCCGCTACCGGTTCGACCTGCGCTACGGCGATCCGGCCAACGCGCTTCGCCTGCTCGCGGATTCACCGACGATCGAGCTCAGCCCCTCGCCGCCTGTGGAGAAGGCCTTCCTGCTCGCCCGGATGGATCCCTCTCCAGCGAAGGTCGCCGCGGCGCTGGACGCGGCGCGGCCGCGCCGGCCCGGCGCCCATCCCTATCTCAGCTTCTATGTCCAGACCCTGGCGACGTTCGGACGGATCGACGAGAGCTTCGCGACGATGAACGCGAGCCAGGACGATCCGTTCTGGCGCCAGGGCACATGGGTCCTGTTCCGATCGCACATGCACGTCCTGTGGCGCGACCCGCGCTTCATGGGCTTCGCGGCCCGGCTCGGCCTGGTCGATTATTGGGCGCGAAGCGGCCGCTGGCCCGATTTCTGCTCCGATCCGGATCTGCGCTACGACTGCCGGGCGGAGGCGCAGCGCCTGATGCGGCGCATGTCGGGAGCGCCGGCGCGGATGGGCTGATCGCCGCCCGCCTTCCGATCTTTATGGAATCCTTATGCGCCGGCGAAGGGGACCTCTCGCCTTTTTACGGCGATCCGTCGCAGGCGAACGGCCGTTCCGATGCGTCGCCGGAGATGAGGATTGTCGACCGCCGCATTTTCCCTGCCCGAGAGGCGCGAGGAGACGCGGACGAATCACGGCCCCGCCGAACCGCTTCCGAAGCTGGCGCTCGGCGCGATCGGGATCGTGTTCGGCGACATCGGCACCTCGCCGCTTTACTCGCTGCGCGAAAGCTTCCTCGGGCCGCACCCGCTCCATGTCGATCCGGCGCATATTTTCGGCGTCCTCTCGCTCTTCTTCTGGAGCCTGACTTTGATCGTCACCCTCAAATATGTGCTCGTGATCATGCGCGCGGACAATAAGGGAGAAGGCGGTTCGCTGGCCTTGCTCGCGCTCATCGCCCGCAACATGCCGGGCAAGAGGTGGACGACAGGAATCGTTCTTCTCGGCGTGCTTGCGACCGCGCTCTTCTACGGCGACGCGATCATCACCCCGGCCATCTCGGTTCTCTCCGCGGTCGAGGGGCTGGAGGTCGTGCAGGCGAGCTTCCATTCGCTGGTCCTGCCGGTCTCGATCGGCATCCTGATCGGTCTGTTCCTGATCCAGGCACACGGCACGGCGCGCGTCGGCGGCCTGTTCGGGCCGGTGATGCTGGTCTATTTCGCCGCGATCGCGCTGCTCGGAATCGTCAACCTCGCCGCGGCGCCGCGGATCTTCAGCGCGATCAATCCCTGGTGGGCGGTCCATTTCTTCCTGATCCACCCGCGCCTCGCCTTTCTCGCCCTCGGCTCGGTGGTGCTGGCGGTGACCGGCGCCGAGGCGCTCTACGCCGACATGGGCCATTTCGGCCGGCGTCCGATCTCCCTCGCCTGGCTCTGGATCGTCTTTCCCTGCCTGCTGCTCAACTATCTCGGCCAGGGCGCCCTCATCCTCACCCACCCCGGGACGGTGGAGAACCCCTTCTTCCTCATGGCGCCCGAATGGTCGCGCCTGCCGCTCGTCCTCCTCGCGACCGCGGCGACGATCATCGCCAGCCAGGCCGTGATCTCGGGCGCCTATTCCGTGACGCGGCAGGCAATGCAGCTCGGCTTCGTGCCGCGCCTCAAGATCCTCCACACGAGCGAGAAAGCGGCGGGGCAGATCTTCGTGCCCTTCGTCAACTGGACCTTGCTGATCCTGGTCGTGATCCTCGTCCTGGGCTTCAAGGAATCGAGCAGGCTCGCCTCGGCCTACGGTATCGCCGTGACGGGGACGATGTTCATCACCACCTGCATGCTCGGCGTGCTGCTGTTCAGCGTCTGGCGCTGGAACCGGCTGCTCGCCGGCGCGGTGACCGGCCTCTTCCTCTTCGTCGACGGCCTCTATTTCGCCTCGAACCTGACCAAGATCCCCGACGGCGGCTGGTTCCCGCTGCTGATCGCCGGCATCGTCTTCACTTTGCTCACGACCTGGGCGACCGGCCGCGAGGTGCTGCGCCGGCGGCTGTCCGAAGGCTCGGTGCCGCTCGACATCCTCGTCCGCCAGCCGGGCAGATCGCTGACCCGGGTGCCCGGCACCGCGATCTTCCTCAGCGCCAATGCCGACGGCGCGCCTCCGGCACTCCTCCACAACATCAAGCACAACAAGGTGCTGCACGAGCGGGTCATCATCCTGACCGTGAAGATCGAAAACGTGCCCTATGCCGATCCGGAGCAGAGGATCGAGACCGCGCCGCTCGGCGGCGCCTTCTACCGGATCGTCCTCCATTACGGCTTCATGGAGGAGGTGGACATTCCCGCCGCGCTCGCCCGGGCGACGGCCTGCGGCGCTGCGCTGAAGATGCAGGAGACGAGCTTCTTCCTCGGCCGCCAGACCCTGATCCCCTCGAAGCGGCGGGCCATGGCGCTGTGGCGCGAGCATCTCTTCGCCTGGATGGTCCGCAACGCGGAAAGCGCGATGTTATTCTTCAAGCTCCCGGCCAACCGGGTGGTGGCGCTCGGCAGCCAGGTGGAGATCTAACCCGCCCGCGGCACGGCCTGCCGCCCTGTCTTTCCATTGTCGCATGAAGGGAATAGAGGGGCGGCGAGCGGGGACCAACGGAGCGAATCGTGACACTTGCCTTGCTCATTGCCTTCGCCTGCGCCGGAATGCTTGGGACGCTTCTTCTCGAGCAGGACGCCGCGAACGCACGCGGGGCCGGAACCCGCGACCCCAGCCGATCATAGTCGGTCGCGGAGCTTCGGCTCCGGACCGGCGGACGAACCGATACGACTCGGCGCCTGTCGCGGGGCGCACCCGATGCGGGGCCGGGCGCGGAACCGGCGCGGGAATCGGGCGGTTTCGTCCCGCATGTCGCAGATCGCCGGTGAACGGCGGCGCGCACATGCGCCGCGTGCAAGCACGTCCCGGAGCGGGCTCGGCCGGCTGACGGGCGGCATCGTGGTTGCCGCCCTGTTCATGGGCAGCACCCTGCTGACGCCGCTCTACGATCTCTACCGTTCGGATTATCGCTTCTCGGCCCTGATGCTCGTCCTGCTCTACGCCGTCTATGTCGTCGGCAACCTGGCGGCCTTGCTGTTCTTCGGCCGGCTCTCCGACCAGATCGGACGCAAGCCGATGCTGTTCGCCGGCCTGGCGCTCGCCGCCGCGAGCGCGATCCTGTTCCTCGCCGCGCAAGGCCTCGCCACCCTGTTCGCCGGCCGGATCGTCAACGGCCTCGCGGTCGGGATCGGCGCCGGCGCGGCGACGGCATGGATCACCGAGTTCATGCCGGCCGAACGCCGGACGGACGCGGCGAGCCTGATGACGTCGTTCAACTTCGCCGGCCTCGCGCTCGGGCCCTTGCTGGCGGGTCCGCTCGTCCAATATGCCCCCGCGCCGCTGCGCCTGCCCTTCATTGCCTATCTCGCCCTGCTGGCGGGAGTGGGCGTGCTGGCGGCGATCCCGCCGGAAACGCTTGCCGAGCGCGCCCCGCTGAGCCTCGCCCCGCGCCTCGGCGTGCCGCGGGGCGCGCGGCTCGCCTTCCTCGCGCCGGCGGCGACCGGCTTCTGCGCAATGGCGGTGGTCGGCTTCTACGCCGCGCTCGGCCCGACCACGATCCGCGACGACCTCCATATCGCCAACCGGGCGGCGGCCGGGGCGATCGTCGCCGAGCTTTTCATCGTCGCGGCGGTCCTGATCCTGGCCACAAGGCGCGTCTCGGCGCGGGCGGTGATGCGGGCCGGCCTGATCGCGACGCCGATCGGCCTCGCCCTGCTCGTCCTCGGCGAGCGCACCGCCTCGGTTCCGATCCTGCTCGTCGCCACCGCCGCCTGCGGAATCGCCGGCGCGCTCGGCTATCGCGGCGGGCTCGCCGTCGCCAACGACCTCGCCCCGCCCGAGCGGCGCGCCGAGATCGCCTCGCTCTATTTCGTCTGCGTCTTCTGCGGCAATGCCTTGCCGGTGATCGGAGTCGGAATCCTGGTCCAGGCGGCGAGCCCGCCCGTCGCCGATTTGGCCTTCGCCTGCCTCATCTCGGCCATCGCCGTCGCTGCTTTGGCCGCGTCGCTGGCGATGCGGACCAGGGCCTGACGCGCCGCTGGCGTCCGCCGTCCACAAGACCTATGCAAGGATTCCGGACTCCAGGGAGGGGGGCTTGAGCGACGATCTGATCGCGATCGCGTTTCCATTCTTCCTTATCGGCTTCTGGGTGATCATCACCGTCCTGCTCGGCTTCATGTCGGGCTGGTTCCTGCTCCAGCGGCGCTATGGGCGCGGCGACGAAAGGCCGCTGCTGACGCTTCGGATGCGCTCGGGGAGCGTGGGCGGCGTCCACATGAGCGCCACCCTGACCCTGAGCGCCTGTCCTTCAGGCCTGCGGGTCGGCATATGGCGGCCGTTCGGGCCCTTCTGCCGCCCCTTCCTGGTGCCGTGGCACGAGATCGACGCGGAACGAAGCAGCAGCTTCTTCGCGCCCGCCACCAAATTGCATTTCGGCCGGCCGGAGGTCGGCACGCTGAAGATCGACGCCCGGATCTGGCGGAGGCTCGCGGCGGCGGGAGCGCCCGCCGCCACCGCCGACGACGGCGCGCCGGTGACGCGGGTCGTCGCGGCCCAATGGCTGCTTCTGCAATGGCTCGCCAAAACGATCCTGGCCGGATCCTTCTTCTATCTTTCGACACGGCAAGAGACAGGTCAGCCAGGCGTACCCGTCCTCATCTGCTTCGGCTTCCCCGCGTTGATTTTCGCCCTCGCCCAAGCGGTCCGCTTCTTCCAGGCCATGTGAGCGGCCTCAACGTGTCGCGATCGTCTCCGCCTCGGTCTCGGGCGCAAGCGGGCTGAGCTCGGGGACGTCGTCGACCACCGACACGGTCGTTCCGACGTCCGCGACGGCGTATAATTTCCGGGCGAAGGCGGCGGGCAGGCGGATGCAGCCGTGGGAGGCGGGCTCGCCGGTCACCTTGCCGGCGTGGAGCGCGACTCCGTCCCAGGTGATCCGCAGCATCCACGGCATCGGCGCGTCGTCGTAAAGGTTCGAATGATGATCCTCGTCTTTCTCGAGGATGGTGAACATGCCGGTCGGCGTGTCGCGGCCGATGATTCCGGTCGAGACGCTCGAAATCCCGATCAGCGCGGCGCCGCGCCAGACGAAAGCGAGCTGGAGCGGCAGGCTGACCAGGATCCGCACCGGCCCCGTCGCCTTGCCGTCGTCGCGCCAGACGGAATGGCCCGGCGCGACGTCGGTGGTGAGCGACAGCGGCTGCACGTCGCCGGCCGAATGGGCCGCCGTCAGCGGAAGAAGGGACAGGAAAGCGGCGACGGAAAGGCGCCGCACAAGCGCCATGAATGCCTCGCGCATACGAGCCTCCGATACTCTGGAGCGTCCCGGACGGCGGGACTGTACGAATCCCAAACGCGCGAAATTCGAGGTGGTGCCGTGACTTGACCGGCCTTGCCGAATCCGCCCGCGAACGCCCTCAGGCGCCCATCAGCCGGTAGCCGACGCCCGGCTCGTTGCGGATCAACACCGGCGCCGACGGGTCCGCCTCCAGCTTCTGGCGGACGGCGCGGGCGGCGACGCGGAGATATTCGACGTCGCCTTCATGGCCCGGGCCCCAGATGGCGCGGAGCAGGTGGGCGTGGGTCAGGACCCGGCCGGGATGGCGGGCGAGCTCGGCGACGAAGCCATATTCGCGCGGCGTCAGATGCACCTCCTCGCCGCCCTTGCGGACCATGCGGGCGTCGAGGTCGATCTCGACCGCGCCCACCGTCACGACGGGCGCCTCGGCCTGGGCCGAGAGGCGGTGGCGAAGCACGACCCGGATCCGCGCCAGCACCTCCTCGGTGTCGAACGGCTTGGTGACATAATCGTCGGCGCCGAGGTCGAGCGCCGCGACCTTGGCCTCGGTCGCGTCGCGCGCCGAGACGACGACCAATGCCGGCCCGGCTTTCTTGAGCTGCGGGATGATCTCGATCCCGTCGCGGTCGGGGAGGCCGAGGTCGAGCAGGACCACTTCCGGCCGATCGATGTCGATTGCGTTCAGCGCCTCGCGCGCATTGGCGGCCTCGACGACGCGATAGCCGCCCCGCTCCAGCGCGGTGCGGATCAGCCGGCGGATCGGCGCCTCGTCGTCGACGATCAATATCCTCGGCGCGAGCGGGCTCATTCCGCCTCGCTGCCGCGCACGAGCAGCTCCTCGGGGAAATGGAGCGAGAAGCAGGCGCCGGTCGGGTCGGAACGGCCGGCGGCCGAGACGCTCGCCCCCATCGCCTCGGCGAAGCCCTTGACGATGGCGAGGCCGAGCCCGGTCCCGCCGCTCCGGTCCGATCCTTCGAGGCGGGCGAAGGTCTCGAACACCCGCATCTCCTCGCCCGGCGGCAGCGCCGCCCCGGCGTCGATCACCGACAGAGTGAGCCCGTCGGGCCGCCGCCGAGTCTCGACCAGGATCGGCGTTTCCGGCGCGGCATATTTGCCGGCATTGTCGAGCAGGTTGATCAGGCAATGGTGGAAGAGCTGCGGATCGAGCCGGACGAGGGGCAGGTCCGGCGGAACGTCGAGCCGGACCGGATGGCCGGCCAGCGCCTGCTTCAAATCGTGCGCCGCCGCGGTCACCGCCTCGGTCAGGTCGACCGGCTCGAGCGCCAGCTTCAGCGCCCCGGACTCGACCCGCGCCATGTCGAGCAGGTTGGCGACGAATCGGTTCAGCCTCTGCGCCTCGCTCTCGATCGAGGCGACGAGCGCCTTGTCGGTCCCCTTCGACCGGCGCAGCTCGGCGATCGAGCCGAGAATGGTGGTGAGCGGCGTCCGAAGGTCGTGGCTGACCGAGGAAAGCAGGGCCGCGCGCAGCCGGTCCCTTTCCTTCAATTGCGAGACCTTCGCCATCTCGGTCTCGAGGGAGATTCGCTCGAGCGCGAGCGCCGCCTGGTCGATCAGGCTCAGCAGCAAGGGAAGCTGGTCGGAGCGGACGGGATCCTCGAGCTCGCGCGCGACTCCGAACACGGCGAGCGCCTTCTCGCCGACCATCAAAGGCTGGAACAGCCAGTCCGACGCGGTCAGCGTCTCCGATCCGCGGCCCGCCGGCTGGCAATGGTCATAGGCCCAGCCGGCCGCGGTCCTGTCGATGATGTCGAGCCGGCTTTCGGGTGGGAACGCCGCCGCCGGCTCAAGCTCCTTCGCGCCCGGCAGCAGGAAGATGGTGTCGACCCCGAGGAGCCGCGCGGCCTCGCCGCACAGGGTCCGCCCGAGCGCCTCCGCGTCGATCAGGCCGGTGAGCTGGCGGGCGAAGCCGGCGAGCGCCGCATTCTGGCCGGCGCTGCGCTGGGCGAGGTCCGCCTGCAGCCGCACGCGCGCGGCGAGCTGGCTGGTCACCGCGGCGACCGCGAGCAGCATCAGGGCGGTGACGATGTTCGACGGATCGTTGATCGTGAAGGTGTGGAGCGGCGGCAGGAAGAAGAAATTGTAGGCGAGCGAGGAGAGCAGGCCGGCGAAGATTCCGGTCCTGAGGCCGTAGAAGGTCGCCGCCGCCATCACCGGAATGAGATAGAGCAAAGCGAGGTTGGCGAGGCTGCCGAGCGCGTAGAGGCTGATCCCGAGCCCGGTCACCGCCGCCACCATGACCATCGAGAGGACGTAGCCGGCGGGGCTCCCCCACCCGCCGCGCGCCGCGGCCGTCCCCCCCTTGAGGCGCGGCCGCTCCGGCCGCTCGGCGAGCGGCAGGACGTGGACGGCGACGCCCGGAGTCTCGCGCACCAGAGCGTCGACGACCGAGCCGTGGCGCAATTCGAACCAGCGCGAGCGCGCCGACTTGCCGACGACGATCTGGGTCGCGCGGGCCTCGACCGTGTAATTCTTCAGCCCCTCGATCACGTTCGTCGCCGGCACCGAGGCGACATGGGCGCCGAGCTGGGCGGCGAGCTGGAGCACTGCGGCGACCTGCTGCCGTTCGGCGTCGCCGAACGCGGCGGCGCGCGGAGTCTCGATGAAGACCGCGGTCCAGGGCGCGCGCAGCGCGTCGGAGAGGCGCTTCGCCGCCCGCACCAGCCCCTCCGATCCGGGAAGCTCGCTGACCGCGACGACCACCCGTTCGCCCGCCGCCCAGGGCCCGGCCAGGGCATGGGCACGCAGATGCTCGAGCATCTGCGCATCGACCGCCTGGGCGGCGCGGCGCAGCGCCAGCTCGCGCAACGCCGAGAGGTTCGACTTGGAGAAGAAATGGCCGAGCGCCCGCGTCGCCTCGTGGGGGACGTAGACCTTTCCCTCCTTCAGCCGCTCGATCAGCTCGTCGGGCGGGATGTCGACCATCTCGATCTCGGCATTGTCCAGCACCCCGTCGGGCACCGTCTCCCGCACCCGCACCTTGGTGAAGGAAGCGACGACGTCGTTCAGGCTTTCCAGATGCTGGACGTTGATCGTCGAATAGACATGGATTCCGGCGGCGAGCAGCTCCTCGACATCCTGATAGCGTTTGGGATGGCGGCTTCCAGGAGCATTGGTGTGGGCGAGCTCGTCGACCAGGACGAGCTGCGGCCGCCGCTCGATTATGGCGTCGAGATCCATCTCCGAAAGCGTGCGCCCCTCATGATCGACCTCGCGGCGGGGCACGATCTCATAGCCGTCGAGCAGTGCGTCGGTCTCGGCGCGGCCGTGGGTCTCGACGATTCCGATCGCAACGTCGGTGCCCGCTTTCTGCCGCTCGCGGCCGTCGAGGAGCATCTCGAACGTCTTCCCGACCCCAGGCGCCGCGCCGAGGAAGACCTTGAGACGGCCCCGCCTCTCCTTCGCGGCTTCGCGCAGCAGGGCGTCCGGAGAGGGCCGATCGTCGTCGCGGTTCGGACTCACCGCGCGGCTTTTGCGCCGATCCGGTCCAATTGTCGATTGAGGGCCAGCACGTTCACCACCCGATCGCCGAGAAAGGCCGGGAACGGCGTCTCGACGTTGCGCGCGACCAGGGCGCGGAGGATGGCGGGATCGAGACGGCGCGCCCGGGCGACGCCGGCGACCTGGAGATAGGCGTTTTCGGGCGAGATATGGGGATCGAGGCCGGAACCGGAGGCGGTGACCATGTCCGGCGGCAGCGGCCCGGCCGCGCCGCCGGCGCGCGCGGCGGCGACCGAAGCCCTGGTGCGGTCGATCAGCGCCTTGCTCGCCGGCCCGAGATTCGAGCCGGAGGACGCGGTCGGATTATAGCCGTTGCCGGCGGCGGAGGGACGGCCGTGGAAATAGTCCGGGCGGGCGAAAGCCTGCCCGATCAGCTCCGAGCCGACGATTCGGCCGTTCTCGACGATCAGGCTGCCATTCGCCCGATGGGGCATCGCCACCTGCGCGATCCCGGTCAGCACGAGCGGATAGACGAGGCCGAGGAGCAAGGTGAACAGGAGCAGGAGCGCGATCGCGGGACGAAGCTGGCGGGTCATTTTCCTTCCTTCAGACGAGGCCGAGGCCGCCGACCGCGAGGTCGATCGCCTTGATGCCGATGAAGGGCGCGACGATCCCGCCGATCCCGTAAAGGGCGAGGTTGCGGCGGAGCAGCTCGCCGGCGCCGACGGGCCGGTATTTCACCCCCTTCAGAGCGAGCGGGACCAGCGACGGGATGACGAGGGCGTTGAAGATGATCGCCGACAGCATTGCGCTTTGCGGCGAGGCGAGGCGCATCACGTTGAGCATGGCGAGACCCGGATAGAAAGCGACGAAGATCGCCGGGATGATCGCGAAATATTTGGCGACGTCGTTGGCGATCGAGAAGGTGGTGAGGCTGCCGCGGGTCATCAGCAACTGCTTCCCGAGCCCGACCACCTCGATCATCTTGGTCGGGTCGCTGTCGAGGTCGACCATGTTGCCGGCCTCGCGCGCCGCCTGGGTGCCGGTGTTCATCGCGATGCCGACATCGGCCTGGGCGAGCGCGGGCGCATCGTTGGTGCCGTCGCCGCACATCGCGACCAGCCGCCCGCCTTGCTGCTCGCGGCGGATGAGGGCGAGCTTGTCCTCGGGCGTGGCCTCGGCGAGGAAATCGTCGACGCCGGCCTCGGCGGCGATCGAGGCCGCGGTCAGCATATTGTCGCCGGTGATCATGATCGTTCGAATGCCCATCCCGCGAAGCTCGGCGAAGCGCTCGCGCATTCCGGCCTTCACGACATCCTTGAGATGGAGGATGCCGAGCAGCCGCCGGTTTGAGACGACGGCCAGCGGCGTGCCGCCGGACCGGGCGATCTCGGCGGAGATGCGCTGCAGCTCGGTCGCGGCGGAAGAATCCGTCTGCTCGGGCACCGTCTTCAGCACCGCGTCCACCGCGCCCTTCCGGAGGAGGAGCCGGGCCGTGCGGACGCCCGAAAGCCGGGTGTGCGCGGAAAAGGGGATGCTCTCCGCATCGGCGGGCAGCGGCGCTTCCTTCACGCCATATTTCTCGCGGGCAAGCGCGACGATCGAGCGACCCTCCGGCGTGTCGTCAGCCAGGCTGGCGACATAAGCCGCCTCCGCGAGCTCGCCCTCGCTGACGCCCGAGAGCGGCCGGAATTCGGTGGCGTGGCGGTCGCCGATCGTCACCGTCCCGGTCTTGTCGAGCAGCAGGACGTCGACGTCGCCCGCCGCCTCGACCGCGCGGCCGGACTTGGCGAGGACGTTGAAGCGGACCAGCCGGTCCATGCCGGCAATGCCGATGGCGGAGAGCAGGGCCGCGATCGTCGTCGGGATGAGGGTGACGAGCAAGGCCGCGAGCAGCGGCACGGGCACGTCGCCACGAGCATAAAAGGCAAGGCCGGGGACGGTCGCGACCGCGATCAGGAAGATGATGGTGAGGCCGACGAGCAGGATGGTGAGCGCGATCTCGTTCGGCGTTTTCTGCCGCTCGGCGCCTTCGACCAATGCGATCATCCGGTCGAGAAAGCCGCGGCCCGGCTCCTGCGTCACCCTCACGCGGATGGAGTCGGAAATGACCCGTGTGCCGGCCGTCACCGCCGAACGGTCGCCGCCCGCCTCGCGGATGACGGGCGCGGATTCGCCGGTGATCGCTGCCTCGTTGACCGAGGCGACGCCCTCGATCACCTCGCCGTCGGCGGGGATCAGGTCGCCGGTCTCGACCAGGACGAGATCGCCGGCGCGCAGCAGCTCGGCCGGCACCTTCCTGCAGGCGTCACCGGCGCCCGACAATGCCTTCGCCCAGAGCTGGGCCTTGGCGGCGCGCAGCGACGCCGCCTGCGCCTTCCCGCGCCCCTCGGCCAGCGCCTCCGCGAAATTGCCGAAGATAACGGTCAGCCAGAGCCAGATTGCGAGCTGGATCCGGAAGGCCAGGCTGCCGGAGGCCTGCCCCGCGACGAGGAGGATTGTGAGCAGCAAGGCGACCATTCCGGTCGTGAACATGACCGGATTGCGCCAGAGCAGGCGCGGGTCGAGCTTGACGAAGGCCCGCCCGATGGCCGGCAGCATGAGATCCCGGCGGAACATGGAGATGCCTGGCTGTTCGTGGCGCGGCATGGCGGAAGCCTCACTCGAGATGGGCGTTGATCGTGGCGAGCTGGTCGGCGACCGGACCGAGGACGAGGCTCGGCATGAAGGTGAGGCCGCCGACGATCAGGATGATTCCGACGAGCAGCCCCACCCAGAGCGGGCCGGTGGTCGGGAAGGAACCTGCGCCTTCCGGCGTGCGGCGCTTCGCCGCGAGCGAGCCGGCGATTGCGAGCATCGGGACGATCATGAAGAAGCGCCCGAAGAACATCGCCGCGCCGAGCATCCCGTCATAGAAAGGAGTCGCTGCATTGAGGCCGGCAAAGGCCGAGCCGTTATTCCCGACCGCGCTCGAAAAGGCGTAAAGGATTTCGGAGAAGCCGTGCGGCCCGTGGTTGAGCGGCCCCGCGAGCCCCGCCCGGGTGACGCTCGCGATCGCGCTGAAGCCCAAAATGACGAGCGGCGGCACGGCGATTGCGAGCAATGCCAGCTTGACCTCGCGCGCCTCGATCTTCTTGCCGACATATTCGGGGCTTCGCCCGACCATCAGCCCGGCGATGAAGATGGCGAGGATGGCGAAGAGCAGGAAGCCGTAAAGACCCGAGCCGACTCCGCCGAAGACGATCTCGCCGAGCTGGATGTCGACCAGGGGCACCAGCCCGCCGAGCGCGGTGAAGCTGTCGTGCATCGCATTGACCGCGCCGCAGCTCGCATCGGTGGTCACCGTGGCGAACAAAGCCGAGGCGGCGATTCCGAAGCGCGCCTCCTTTCCCTCCATGTTGCCGCCGGCGATGCCGAGCGCGTGGAGGTTCGGGTTGCCCGCCGCCTCCTGCCAGTAGCAGATCGCGACTCCGAGCAGGAACAGGATCAGCATCGCCGAGAAGATCGCCCAGCCCTGCCTGACGTTGCCGACCGCCCTGCCGAAGCACCAGGTGAGGCCGGCGCCGATCGAGAAGATCGACAGCATCTGGAGGAAATCGGTCCAGGCGGTCGGATTCTCGAACGGGTGGGCGCTATTGGCGTTGAAGAAGCCGCCACCGTTGGTGCCGAGCATCTTGATCGCTTCCTGGCTCGCGACCGGGCCCAGAACGATGACCTGCCGGGCGCCTTCGAGCGTGGTCGCGGCGGCCGAGCCCGCCAGCGTCTGCGGCACCCCGCCGGCGATCAGCACCAGAGCGTAGACGAAGGCGCAGGGCAGCAGGATGTAGAGGGTGACGCGGGTGAGATCGACCCAGAAATTGCCGATCCCCGCCGCCTCCCGCCGCGCAAAGCCGCGGATCAGCGCGAAAGCGAGCGCGATTCCGGTCGCTGCGGAAAGGAAATTGTGGGTGGCGAGCGCCCATGCCTGGGTGAAGTTCGACAGGGTCGATTCGCCCGAATAGCTCTGCCAGTTGGTGTTGGTGACGAAGCTGACCGCCGTGTTGAAGGCGAGGTGCGGCGCCGGGCCTGCAAAGCCCCGCGGGTTCCACGGCAGATAATATTGGAGCCTTTGCTGCGCGTAGAGAAGGACCATGCCGGCGGCGCTGAACGCCAGCATCGCGACCGCATAATCCTTCCAGCCCTGGTCCCTGTCGGGATCGACGCCGGCGATCCGGTAGAAAGCGCGCTCGACCGGCCCGAGCAATGGGTGCAGCCAGGTCCGGCCGCCCGCCATGACCCGGAACAGCCACGATCCCATCGGCTTCGTGATCAGGATCACGAGCAGGGTGAAGACGAGGATGAGGGTCCAGCCCTGCAGGATCATGGCCGCGCTTCCTTCAGAAGCGTTCGGGCCGCACCAAAGCGGCGACCAGATAGAGGAGGAGTCCGAGCGCGGTGAGGCCGCCCAGCCACTGGGACAGGGTCATCACGCTTTCTCCGCGAGGCGGATAGAGAGGAAGCCGAGCGCGCAGAGCCCGGCGATCGCGGCGAGCCAGATCAGATCGTCCATGGAGCCTTTCCCTTTTTCAGCGGTCCATCAATCCGGGCGCGAGCGGCGCGGCCACGGAATTGGCTCGAAGAAGGCGTGGCCGACGATTGCGGCGAGCGAGCCGGCCAGGCCGGTGAGAATTGCCGCCAGCGAAAGCACCATCTCCGCGACGCTCGGCGGATGGCGCGGCGCGGCCGTCGCCAGCGCATGCAGCCGCGCGGCCGCGAAGGCGCAGATTGCGAGCAGGCCGATGCCAGTGAGGCGCGTCGGCATCGTTCAGCCCGTTCCGGTCATGGCGCATCTCCGTTGAGCGTGCCGGAATCATGTGGGCGCGACGGCCGTTAGGTTTCCATGTGAAGCAGAGGGTCCGTCCGTAAAAGCGCCGTAAAGGCCGGCGCTCAGCTCTTCGGCCGGCCACCGGCCGCGGCGTCGGCGGCGTCGGCGACGCTGTAATAGCAGCGGCCGGCGAGATCGGCCGCATCGGCGGCGCGGAGCAGGTCGCGGATGGAATCGCGAACGCGCGCCAGCAGCACGCGATGGCCGCGCCGGTCCATCCGTTCGTCGAACTCGACCAGGGCTTCGAGCGCCGTGCCGTCGAGGTCCGAGCTCTCTTCGAGGCTGACGATCAACGTCCCCGCGCCGGCAGGCGTCTCGCGGCTCATCAGCCCGAGGATCGCCTCGGCATTGGCGAAGAACAAGGGCTCGGCCGGCCGCCAGATCGCGACATCGGGCGATGCCTCCGCCTCCTTGTGGCGGGCGAGATCGACGAAATCGTGCGTCCCCGGCAGCCGGCCGAGCCGGACCACGTCCTGCGCCGCCATCCGCCGGACCATCGCCGCGATCGACAGCGCGATGGCGAGCAGCATGCCGTTGACGATCCCAAGCGCGAGCACGCCGATCGCCGCCGCCGCCGCGACATATTGATCGCGCCCGAGCCGCCACAGGCGCAGCAAGGGCGCGGGCTTCAGCGCTTCCGCAAGCGCCGCGATCACCACCGCCGCGAGCACCGGCCGCGGCAGCAGGGCGATCCAGGGCATTGCCGCGACCAGGGCCGCCGCCATTGCGAGCGGCGCGACCACCGCCGCCCAGCGGCTTTTCGCGCCCGCCGCCTCGTTCGCCGATCCGGCGGAGAAGCCAGCCCCGACCGGCAGGCCCTGGAGCAGGCCGGCGGCGAGATTGGCGGCGCCGAGCGCCGCGAGCTCGCGCCCCGGCCGGACGTCGTCGCCGTGGCGCAGAGCGAGCGTCCGGATCGTGCCCCAGCTTTCGGAGAAGAGGATGAGGACGAGGGGCACGACGAGCTGGACGAGGCGCGCGAAGCTGCCCCAGTCCGGAATCGGCAAGGCAAGAGGCGCGAAATGGAGGGGGATGCGTCCGACGGTTGCGACGCCGCGGGCCGGCAGGCCGAGGAAGAGGGAGGCGGCGATTCCCCCGAGGAGGACGAGCAACGCCCCGGGCACGGCGGGCACGCGGCGAAGCGCGAGCAGGGCCATCAGGGCCGCCACTCCGGTCGCCGCCGTCGCGGCGTCGATCGCCGGAAGATGCTCGACGAGCCGGGCGGCGAGGATGCCGAGGCCGGCGCCGTCGGCCGGGATTCCGAGCAGGGCCGGAAGCTGGCGCAGGGTGATCGTGATCGCGAGGCCGAAGGCGAAGCCGCGAACGACCGGCCGCGAGACGAAGCTCGCAAGCGCGCCGAGCCGCAGCAACGACGCGGCGAGGAAGATGATTCCGACGAGCAGGACCGCGAGGGTCGCGAGCCCGCCCGCATCGTTCGACGAGGGGGCAAGCGCCGCAAGCGCGGCGGCGAGGATCGCGGCCGCCGAGGAGGTGGGCGAGACGATTGCGAAGCGGCTTCGCCCGATCGCCGCATAGACCAGGCAGCCGGCGATGGCGGAGACGAGGCCGCGCGCCGGCGGCAGGCCGGCAATGCCGGCATAAGCGACGGCTTCGGGCAGCATCAGGGCGGCGACGGCGAGGCCGGCTCCGAGATCGGCTTTGCCCGGCTGATTCATCCTTCCCCGCTCCTCCCCCGGGCCGCGCCCGGAACCAATTCTACAGTCATTGTTTCGGCACGAAAATGAAGATGCGTTCAGGCACGGCTCAGGCGCATTGCCACTAGGAGCGCGGTCGGCCATAGACGCCGCGCTCGAACCTTCGGGGAATCAGCATGAGTGAGGACGATCTCCCCCCACCCGATCCCGATCGCTTTCCACCGGCAACGGCGACGTCGGTTTCCGATCCGACCCTCGAACGAACCATCGTCCATGACGAGCCGAGGCGCCTGTCCGGGCGCGGGCGCGCGATCAGCTGGATCGCCGGCCTGCTCGGCCTGCTCCTGCTGATCGCCTTCGCAATCTATCTGACCCGCGCCAGCAGCCCGAGCCAGGGCCAGGGCGCCCGCGCCGGCGGACGCGGCGGCGGCGGCCGGGGCGGACGCGGGCGCGGCGGCGGCTTCGCCCAGCCGACCACGGTCGGCACCGCCAAGGCGGCGCTCGCCGACCTTCCGGTGCAGATCGAGGCGCTCGGCACGGTGACTCCGGCGGCGACGGTGACGGTGCGGCCGCAGGTCGCGGGCACGATCACCCAATTGCTCTATCGCGAGGGCCAGCTCGTCCGGCGCGGCCAGCCGCTCGCGATCATCGACCCGCGCCCGTTCCGCGCCACCCTGCTTCAGGCGCAGGGCGCCATGGCCCGCGACCAGGCCCAGCTCAGGAATGCCCGGCTCCTGCTCGGCCGCTACAACGAGTTGCTGAAGCTCGATTCGGTCGCGCGGCAGGACCGCGACACCCAGGCCGCCCTGGTCGGCCAGCTCGAAGGGACGGTGACCGCCGACCGCGGCGCCGTCCAGATGGCGCAGATCAACCTTGGCTATACGCGCATCGTCGCGCCGGTCGCCGGCCGCATCGGCCTCAAGGTGGTCGACGTCGGCAATTATATCGGCGCCGGCGATTCGAACGGAATCGCGGTGGTGACGACGCTGCAGCCGATCGACATCGAGTTCGCGATCCCGCAGCAGCAGGTCGGGCAGATCGAGCAGGGCCTCGACCATGGCAATTCGATCCCGGTCCTGGCGCTCGACAGCACGCGCACGCAGACACTCGACCACGGCCTCTTCTCGACCCTCGACAATCGGGTCGATCCGACCACCGGCACGGTCAAGGGCAAGGCGCGCTTTCAGAACGCCTCGTTCCAGCTCTACCCGAGCGAGTTCGTCAACGTCCGGCTGACCGTCTCGACCATCCACAATGCGGTGTCGGTGCCGCCGGCGGCGATCCGGTCCGGACCCGACGGCAATTTCGTCTGGCTGCTCAAGCCCGACCGCACCGTCACCGAGCGCAAGATCACGACCGGAGTCGCGACGCCCACCCTCACCCAGGTGACCAGCGGGCTCGCCGTCGGCGACACGGTGATCACCGACGGCGGCGACCGCCTGACCGAGGGCGCGCGGGTCATGCTTCCGGGCGACCAGCCGCCGGTCGGCACCGGCCGCGGCGGGCGCGGCGGACGCCACGGCAATCGCCAGGGCGGCCAAGGCAATGGTGGCCAGGGCAACAGCGCGCAGGGCAATGGCGGCCAGGGCAATTGGCAGGGACGCGCCGGCCAGGGCCGGAACGGTCAGTCCGCCGGCCAGGGCCAGAACGGCCAGAATGGCGGCCAGGGCCAAGGCGGGCGGCATTGGGGCGGCCACAGGCGCGGCCAGGGTCAGAACGGCCAGGGCAACGGCCAGAGCGGGGGAGGCTCGGGGGGCGGTCAGGGCGGCCAGACCGGCTGAGCATGGGCCCGTCCCGCATCTTCATCCTGCGGCCGGTCGCGACCGCTTTGTTCATGATCGCGATCGTGCTGGCCGGCTTCGTCGGCTTCCGCATGCTGTCGCTCTCGGCTTTGCCCGAGGTCGATTATCCGACCATCCAGGTCACCACCCTCTATCCCGGCGGCAGCCCGGAGGTGATGAGCCAGACGGTGACGGCGCCGCTCGAGCGCCAGTTCGGGCAGATGCCGGGGCTCGCGCGGATGCAGTCCACCAGCTCGTCGGGCGCCTCGGTCATCACCCTCCAATTCACCCTGACCGAGGGGCTCGACGTCGCCGAGCAGGAGGTGCAGGCCGCGATCAACGCCGCCAACGCCCTGCTCCCCGCCGACCTGCCGGCGCCGCCCGTCTACGCCAAGATCAACCCCGCCGACGCGCCGATCCTGACCATCGCCGTCACCTCGGACACGATGCCGCTGACCCAGGTCCAGTCGATCGCCGACACTCGGCTCGCCCAGAAGATCAGCCAGATTTCGGGCGTCGGGCTGGTCGGCCTCGCCGGCGGCCAGAAGCCGGCGATGCGGATCCGCGCCAACACCCAGGCGCTCGCCAGCTACGGCCTCTCGCTTGCCCAGATCCGCACCGCGATCACCAACGCCAATGCCAACAGCGCCAAGGGCAGCTTCGACGGGCCCAACCGCTCCTACCAGATCAACGCCAACGACCAGTTGGAGACGGTCGACGACTACAAGAACTTGATCGTCGCCTATCAGAACGGCGCGCCGGTGCGGCTGTCCGACGTCGCCACGGTGGTCGAGGCCGCGGAGAATACCGCGCTCGGAGCGCTCGCCGATTCGACTCCGGCGATCATCCTCAACGTCCAGCGCCAGCCCGGCGCCAACGTCATCGCCACCACCGATGCGATCAAGGCCCAGCTTCCCGACCTGCTGAAGAGCCTTCCGGCCGGCCTCCACGCGACCGTGCTCGCCGACCGCACCACCGGAATCCGCGCCTCGGTCCACGACGTCGAGCTCGAGCTCGTCCTCGCCGTGATCCTGGTCGTCCTGGTGATCTTCTTCTTCCTCCATTCGAGCCGGGCCACTTTGGTCGCGGCGCTCGCGGTGCCGATCAGCCTCGTCGGCACGTTCGGAGTGATGTACCTGCTCGGCTTCAGCCTCGACAATCTCTCGCTGATGGCGCTGACCATCGCCACCGGCTTCGTCGTCGACGACGCGATCGTGATGATCGAGAATATCCAGCGCCATATCGAGGACGGGGTGAAGCCGTTCGACGCGGCCCTGCGTGGGGCGGGCGAGATCGGCTTCACGATCATCTCGCTGACCATCTCGCTGATCGCGGTGCTCATCCCCCTCCTGTTCATGGGCGACATCGTCGGCCGGCTGTTCCGCGAGTTCGCGGTCACCCTTGCGGTGACGATCCTGATCTCGGCGCTCGTGTCGCTGACGCTGACTCCGATGCTGTCGGCGCGCTGGCTGAAGGAGCCCAGGGACGAGAGGCCGAGCCGCGTCGCCCACCGCGCCGCCGCCGCTTTCTCCTGGGTCGAGCGCCGCTACGAGACCGGGCTCGATTTCGTCCTCGCCCGCCGCTTCGCGACCCTGATGGTGGCGATCGCCCTGGTCGTGCTGACCGCCTTGCTCTACGTCACCATCCCCAAGGGCCTGTTCCCGACCCAGGATACCGGCCAGCTCCAGGCGCGGATGGAGGCGCCGCAGGGCATTTCCTATGCCCGGATGGCGGCGATCCAGGGCGCGGCGGCGCAGCGCATCCTCGCCGACAAGGACGTCGAATCCCTGTCCTCCTTCGTCGGCGTCGACGGATCGAACAATGCGTCGGTCAATACCGGCACGATGCTGATCAACCTGAAGACGCGCCACGACAGCCAGGCGCAGGTGATGGACCGGCTGAAACGGTCGGTCGACCAGATCCCCGGCCTCGCTCTCTATCTCCAGCCGACCCAGGACCTCACCATCGACGCCGAGAGCGGGCCGACCCAATATCGCTTCTCGGTCCAGGGCTCGAACACGCCCGACGTCACCGCCGAGGCGAAACGGATCGTCGCCGCGCTCCAGCGCGTGCCGCAGGTGCGCAACGCCTCGACCGATGCCGGCGCGATGGGATCGGCGGCCTTCATCAACATCGACCGCGACACCGCGGCGCGGCTCAACGTCACCGCCTCGTCGGTCGACGACACGCTCTATTCCGCCTTCGGCCAGCGCATCGTCTCGACCATCTTCACCGAGACCACCCAATATCGGGTCATCCTCGAGGCCGATCCCGGCCTGGTCGGCGATCCGCAGGGGCTCGGCCTGCTCCACCTCCCGGCCTCGGGCGGAGCGACCCCGCTCAACGCGGTGGCGCGGATCCAGGAAGGCCAGGCGCCGCTCGCCATCGACCATGTCGGCCAGTTCCCCGCCGCGACCGTCAATTTCGACACCGCGCCGGGCGTGTCGCTGGGCCAGGCGACCCGGGCGATCGATGCGGCGGTGCAGAAATTGCAGCTCAAACGCGGCGTGACCACCACCTTCCTCGGCGCGGCGGGCGCCTTCTCAGCCTCGCTCTCCAACCAGCTCTGGCTGATCCTCGCCGCGGTGGTGGTCGTCTATATCGTGCTCGGAGTCCTCTACGAGAGCTTCATCCACCCGGTGACGATCCTCTCGACCCTGCCCGCCGCCGGAGTCGGCGCCTTGCTCGCTTTGTGGCTGACCGGCCATGACCTCGACATCATCGGCATCATCGGCATCGTCCTCCTGATCGGAATCGTGAAGAAGAATGCGATCATCATGATCGACTTCGCGATCGCCGCCGAGCGCGACGAGGGCATGAAGCCGGTCGACGCGATCCGCCAGGCCGCCCTGCTCCGCTTCCGGCCGATCCTGATGACCACTTTGGCCGCCTTGTTCGCGGCCATCCCGCTGATGATCGGCTTCGGCATGGGCGCCGAGATCAGGCGTCCGCTCGGCATCGCCATCTTCGGCGGCCTGCTGGTCAGTCAGTTGCTCACCGTCTTCACGACTCCGATCGTCTATCTCTATTTCGACCGCGCCCAGCAGAGGCTCGCGCGCCGCGGCTGGGGGGTGCGCGCCTCGCCCGACGTCGGGCCGGAGGCGCGGGCTTGATCCTCAGCGCGCCCTTCATCCGGCGGCCGGTCGGGACCATCCTCCTGACCATCGGCCTCGCGCTCGCCGGAATCGCCGCTTTCTTCGCGCTTCCGGTCGCGCCTCTGCCGCAGGTCGATTTCCCGACGATCAGCGTCAGCGCCAACCTGTCCGGCGCAAGCCCCGAAGTGATGGCCCAGAGCGTCGCGACTCCGCTCGAACGGCGTCTCTCGACCATTTCCGGCGTCACCGAGATGACGTCGCGAAGCTCATTGGGCTCGACCCGGATCACGCTCCAGTTCGACCTCTCGAAGAATATCGACGACGCCGCGCGCGAGGTGCAGGCGGCGATCAACGCCTCGCGGGTCGACCTTCCGGCGACGCTCCGCCAGAACCCGACCTATCGCAAGGTCAATCCGGCCAACCAGCCGGTCTTCATCATCGCCTTGACCTCGAACACCAAGACTCCCGGCCAGATTTACGACGCCGTCTCCAACATCGTCCAGCAGCGCCTGCTCCAGATACCGGGCGTCGGCGACGTCGAGGTCGGCGGCGGCTCGCTCCCCGCGGTCCGCGTCGACATCGATCCCTATCGGCTCAATTCCTACGGAATCTCGATGGAGGACGTGCGCGCCGCGATCGAGGCGGCCAACGCCAACCGGCCCAAGGGCATCCTCCAGGGCGCCAACGGCCGCTCCTGGCAGATCTACACCAATGCCGCCGGCCAGGTCGCCGCCGATTACCGGCCGCTCGTCATCGCCTGGCGCGACGGCGCGGCGGTGCGGCTCGGCGACGTCGCCAGCGTCACCGACGGAGTCGCCGACACCCGCACCATGGGCCTCTACAACGGCCAGCGCGCGGTGGTCGTCACCATCACCCAGCAGCCTGGCGCGAACCTCATCAAGATGGTCGACGCGATCAAGGCGCAGATGCCCGAATTGGAGGCCCAGCTTCCCGCCGACGTGCATGCCGCGGTGGCGATGGACCGGACCAGCTCGATCCGCGCCTCGATCCGCGAGATCGAGATCACGGTCTTCATCGCCCTCATCCTGGTGGTGATGGTCGTCTATGCCTTCCTTCGCGACGTCCGCTCGACGATGATCCCGACCGTCGCGACCATCGTCTCCCTGCTCGGCACGTTCGGGATCATGTGGTTCCTCGGCTTCTCGCTCAACAACCTGTCGCTGATGGCGATCACGGTCGCGACCGGATTCGTCGTCGACGATGCGATCGTCGTGCTCGAGAATACGACCCGGCATCTGGAGCAGGGCATGGGCCGGTTCGAGGCGGCCCTGCTCGGCGCGTCGGAGGTCGGCTTCACCGTCCTTTCGATCTCGATCAGCCTCGTCGCCGTCTTCATCCCCTTGCTGTTCATGGGCGGGCTGGTCGGCCGGCTGTTCCGCGAGTTCGCAATCACCCTGTCGGGGGCGGTCCTGATCTCGCTGGTCCTGTCGCTGACGACGACGCCGATGCTCTGCGCCTGGTTCCTGCGCCGCGACATCGCCACCGAGACGGTGCCCGCGCGCCGGCCGGGGCGGCTCAACCGCTTCCTCGAAGCCGGCTACAAGCGCGCCGAGCGCACCTATGCCCGCTCGCTCGACTGGGCGCTGTCGATGAAGAAGCTCGTCCTCCTGCTCCTCGCCTGCATCATCGGCCTCACCATCTTCCTCTACATCGAAGTGCCCAAGGGCTTCTTCCCGGAGCAGGAATCGCCCCTGCTCTTCGCCGGCGTGCGCGCGGACGAGAGCGTCTCCTTCCAGTCGATGCAGCAGAAGCTCACCCAGGTCGTCGACATCATCAAGAGCGACCATGCGGTGCAGAGCGTGATCGGATTCACCGGCGGAAGCCGCGCCGGCGGCGCCTTCATGATGGTCGCCCTGAAGCCGGTCGGGCAGAGGCGGGGCCAGCCGAGCACGTTCGTGATCCAGCGGCTCCAGCGCCGCCTCGCCCAGGTGCCGGGGATCCGCCTGTTCCTGAGCCCGGTCCAGGACCTTCGCGCCGGCGGCCGCCAGGGCAATGCCAATTATCAATATACGTTGATGGCCGACAGCAGCGCCGATCTCCAGACCTGGGCGCAGAAGCTCACCGACGCGATGCAGGACAATCCGATCTTCACCAATGTCGACAGCGACCTTGAGCAGAACGGCGTCGAGAGCTTCGTCAGGATCGACCGCGACACCGCCGCCAGGCTCGGAATCTCGCCGCGCGACGTCGACAATGCGATGTACGACGCCTTCGGCCAGCGCAACGTCGCCACCATCTATGAGGATATCAACCAGTATAGCGTGATCCTCGGCTGGCGGCAGGATGCGACGACCGGCCCGAACGACCTGCCCGACGTCCGGATCCCGGTCGCCGCGGCGCGGGCGCCGAGCACTTCGGTCAGCGCGACCAGCGGCAGCGCCGGCGGGAACGGCAGCAGCCTCTCCTCCGGCCTGACCGCGCAGGGATCGGCGACCGGGACCGCCACAGTGTCGCAGGGGACCGGGGGCGCCTCCTCATCGACCAGCTCGCAGGTCGCGCAGAACGGGCAGAGCGCCGCGGCCTCGGTCCCGACCAACCCGGCCCTGCGAAGCCCCTCGACCGGATCGGCGCTCAGCACCAATGCGCGAACGATGGTGCCGCTGACCGCGATCGCAAGCCACGGCCAGGCGCCGACCGCGGCGAGCGTCGCGCATCAGGGGACCGAGGTGGCGGCGACCATCTCGTTCGACCTCGCGCCGGGCAAGGCCTTGTCGCAGGCGCGGGATGCGATCGACCAGGCCGAGGCGCGGATCGCAATGCCTTCGACCGTCCACGGCGCCTTCGCCGGCACCGCCCTCGTCTTCCAGCAGCAGCAGGGATCGCAGCCACTGCTGATCCTCGCCGCCCTGCTCACCATCTATATCGTGCTCGGCATCCTCTACGAGAATCTGATCCACCCGATCACCGTGCTCTCGACCCTCCCCGCCGCCGGCGTCGGCGCGGTCATCGCTTTGATGCTGTTCGGGATGGATTTCTCGATCATCGCCCTGATCGGGGTTTTCCTGCTGCTCGGCCTCGTCAAGAAGAATGCGATCCTGATCATCGACTTCGCGCTCGAGGCGCAGCGCAGCCGCGGCATCAGCGCCGAGGCGGCGGCGCGCGAGGCGAGCCTGCTGCGCTTCCGCCCGATCCTGATGACGACGCTTGCCGCCGCGCTCGGCGCGCTGCCGCTTGCGATCGGCTTCGGCGAAGGCGCCGAGCTTCGCCGGCCGCTCGGCGTCGCGATCATCGGCGGCCTCGTCGCCAGCCAATTGCTCACCCTGATCACGACCCCGGTCGTCTATGTCGCCCTCGACCGCATCTCCCGCCGCCGCGGCAGGCCGCCCCGCCCCGCGCCCCGACTGAGCGAGCTTCCCGCATGACCCGCAAGACCATCGCCCTCATGACCGCTTTCGCCCTTGCCGGCTGCTCGCTCGCGCCGCCTTATCATCGCCCGAGCATCGCCCCGCCGCCGGGCGGCTGGAAGACGGTCGACGGCTGGCGGCCCGCCAATCCGAACGACGGCGCCGTCCGTTCCGACTGGTGGACCGCGTATGACGATCCGGTCCTGAACGACCTCGAAGCGCGCGCCATCCTCCACAACCAGACGCTCGCCCAGGCGGCCGCGACCTGGCGCCAGGCCCGCGCCGCGACCCGCGAGGCGCGGGCGAGCCTGTTCCCGACGGTGACCGCCGAAGGCGCGGTCACCCATTCTTATTCGGGCGGCGGCCGCACCGTCATCACCGGCGGGACGATCAATCCTGGCTCGGGCGGCACGGGTACCGGGACCGGGACGGGCGGCACCGGAACGACGGTGACGACCGCGACCAGCGGCCGCTCCTCGACCAATTACCGGGTCGACATCGGCGCGAGCTGGGAGCCCGACCTGTTCGGCCGCGTCCGCAACACGGTCAGCAACGCGCGGGCGACCGAGCAGGCGCGGCTCGCCGACCTCGCCAATGCCCGGGTCGCGCTCGAAGGCGAGCTTGCCACCGACTATCTCTCGCTTCGCGCCGCCGACGCCCAGATCGCGAGCCTGACCGCGACCGTCACCGCCTTCCAGAAGGCGCTGACCATCGCCGACAACCGCTACACGGTCGGGATCGCGGCGCGGACCGACGTCTTCCAGGCCCAGTCGCAACTCGCCTCGGCCCAGTCGGACCTCGAGGGCGAGCGCCGCACCCGCGCCCAGTTCGAGGATGCGGTCGCGGTGCTGGCCGGCGAGAATCCGGCGAGCTTCACCCTTCCCGCCGTCGCCGCGGCCTGGACCCCGGTCACGCCCGAAATTCCGCTGAGCATCCCCTCGGCCCTGCTCGAGCGGCGGCCGGACATCGCCGCGGCCGAGCGCGAGGTCGCCGGCGCCAATGCCAATATCGGAGTCGAGCGCGCCGCCTTCTTCCCGACCGTCAACCTCACCGGCCAGGCGGGCTTCGACAACAATGCCTTGAGCGGCCTGTTCTCGGCGCCCGCCTTCCTGTGGTCGCTCGGCGCCTCGGTCGCCCAGACCCTGCTCGATTTCGGCGCGCGCAGCGCCCGCGTCGCCCAGGCGCGCGCCGCCTATGACGCGGCCGTCGCCAATTACCGGCAGGTGACCTTGACCGCCTTCCAGCAGGTCGAGGACAATCTCATCGCCGGCCAGATCCTCGCCCGCCAGGAAACCTATCTGCGCACCGCCTCGATCGCCGCCGACCGGTCCGAGCAGACCCTGCTCAACCAGTATCGCGCTGGAATCACCGTCTACACCAATGTCGTGACCGCGCAGGCGACCGCGCTGTCGGCGCGGCGGGCGCTGATCCAGGGCCAGCTCGACCGCCAGAATGCGGCGGTCGCGCTCGTCCAGGCGCTCGGCGGCGGCTGGACCGCGGCCGACCTCACCAACGGCAGCGAAGCCGGCCGCGCCGCCGCCATCCAGGCGGCGCAGCCGCACTGAAGATGGTTCGAGCGGTCTTTGCGGGGTTGATCTTGGCGGCCGGGACGCGGTTGCTCGGTGCCGCCGCGCCCGCGCCCGCAGCGCCGGCCCAAAGCTGAGGACATAATTAGTGGTAATTGCACGTGTAGTGCACCCCTGGAGTGAGACAGGAAAAAGGGTGACAGTTCTCCTGTATGGAGGACGAGATGACGAAGGAAGCGGATCAGAGGCGTTTCAGCCGGGATTTCAAGCTTGGGGTGCTGTCGCGGATGG
>DASUHH010000085.1:0-5398 GCA_036273615.1 Allosphingosinicella sp.
GGAGAAGAGGCTTCCGTTCGGCGCCGAGGCGCTCGATGCCGAGCTTGCCGGTGCCGGCTTCGCCGACCCGGCCGCCGCCCGGCAGCGGATCGAGGGCTGGCGCGGCGGCAAGGCGCGCTCGCTTCGGAGCGGCGCCGCGCAGGCGGCGTTCGAGGCGATGCTCCCGGTCCTCATCGAGGCGTTCGGACGCGCGCCCGATCCGATGCGGGCGATCAACCGGTTCGACGACATCGTCCAGCGGCTTCCGACCGGGGTCAATTTCTACCGGCTGCTGGAGGCGCGGCCGGCGCTCACCGCTCTGGTCGCGACCATCCTCAGCCACGCGCCGGCGCTTGCCGAGCAGCTCGCCCGCCGCCCGGCCTTGCTCGACGGGCTGATCGACGCTCGCGCCTTCGCGCCGCCGCCGCCGGTCGACGATCTCGCCGCCGAATTCTCCCGCGCCGAGCGCGAAGGCGAGGATTATCAGATGGTCCTCGACCGGGTGCGGCGGCGGGTGAACGAGCGCCGCTTCGCATTGGGCGTCCAGCTCATCGCCGCTCGCGCCGATCCGATGGCGGCGGCGCAAGGCTATGCCCGAGTCGCCGAAGCGGCGATCCGGGTGCTCGCCGACGCCGCGGCCGCCGAGTTCGAAGCGGCGCACGGCCGCGTGCCCGGTTCGGAGCTTCTGATCCTCGGCCTCGGGCGGCTCGGCGGCGGCGCGCTCACCCATGCCTCGGACCTCGACCTCGTCTATCTGTTCGGCGGAACCCACGAGGCGGAATCGGATGGGCCCAGGCCGCTCCGCGCAACCGATTATTTCAACCGTCTGGCGCCGCGGGTGACGGCGGCGCTCACCGTCTCGACCGCGGCGGGGCCGCTCTACCAGGTCGATACGCGGCTCCGGCCTTCGGGCGTCGACGGGATGCTCGCCGTCTCGGTCGAGAGCTTCGCGCGCTACCAGAAAGAGCGCGCCTGGACCTGGGAGCATATGGCGCTGCTTCGGGCCCGGCCGGTCTACGGCTCGGCGGAGGGGAAAGCGGCGCTCGAGCGGATCGTCCGCGAGACGCTGGCCCGGCCGCGCGACGCGGCGAAATTGGTCGAGGATGCGGTGCGGATGCGGCGCGACATCGCGCTCCACAAGCCGCCGACCGGCCGGCTCGACATCAAGCGCGGGCCCGGCGGGCTCATCGACCTCGAATTCGCGGTCCACACGCTCCAGCTGAGGACCGGGATCGGTCTCCATCCGCGGCTCGAGGCGGCGATCGCGGACCTCGCGGCGGCGGGGCTGGTGCCGGACGGGATCGGCGCCGCGCTCCGCCTCCTCACCTCGATCCTGGTCCTGTTCCGCCTGGTCGCGCCGCAATCGGAGGCGCCGCCGGCGGCGACCCGGCCTTTGGTCGCGGCGGCCTGCGGCCATGAGGATTGGGAGAGCCTGCTTGCGGCGCACGATGCGGCGCGGCAGAGCGTTGCCGCGCTCTGGAAAAGAATCTCCGAGGGAGAATGAACATGGTGAAGGAAGGCGATCCGGTCCCCGACGTGCGGATGGACGGGGCGGAGGGGCCGGTCAGCCCCGCCGATTTCGAGGGGCAGAAGCTCGTCGTCTATTTCTATCCCAAGGACGATACGTCCGGCTGCACGTCCGAGGCCAAGGCCTTCACCGCGCTCGCCGACGAGTTCCGCAAGGCGGGCACCTGGATCATCGGCGTCTCCAAGGACGATGCGAAGAGCCACGCCAAGTTCACCGCCAAATACGACCTCAAGGTGCCGCTCGCATCCGACCCGGACGGCTCGGTCTGCGAGGCGTTCGGCACCTGGGTCGAGAAGAGCATGTACGGCCGCAAATATATGGGCATCGAGCGGTCCACCTTCCTCGTCGGCCGCGACGGCGTGGTGAAGAAGGTCTGGCGCAAGGTCAGCGTCACCGGCCACGCGGAGGAGGTGCTCGAGGCCGCGCGGGCTTTGCCCTAGCGCGTCGCGGATGGAGTCTTCGCGATCGGTGGCCCAGGCGTGCCGTGCGGTGCTGCTCGCGAGCGCGCCGGCCGACAAGGTCCGCGCCGCGCGCGGGGCGGCGCGTGCCTGGCGGCGCGGCCGGCTTGCGCACGCCTTCGACATCGCCATGCCCGACCGGCCGGCGCGGCCCGAGCAGCCGATCCTGCTCCCGCCCGGGCGGATGCCCAAGCGGGGCAGGGGCGGTTCCGAGCGCGGCCGGATCGCCATGCTGCACGCGCTCGCCCATATCGAATATGGCGCGATCGACCTCGCCTTCGATCTCGCCGGCCGCTTCGGCGCCTCCTTCCCGCCCGCCTTCATCGATGACTGGCTCGGCGTCGGCACCGACGAGGCGATGCATTTCGCTTTGCTCGACCGTCGGCTGCGCGCGCTCGGCGCCTGCTACGGCGCGATGCCGGCGCATGACGGGCTCTGGGAGGCGGCGGAGGCGACGGCCGGAGACGTGCTGGCGCGGCTCGCAATCGTGCCGATGGTGCTCGAGGCGCGCGGGCTCGACGTCACCCCGGCGACGGTGGAGCGTTTCCGCGCCGCCGGCGACATGCGCTCCGCCGCCATATTGGAGCGCATCTATCGCGACGAGATACGCCATGTCGCCGCCGGCTCGCGCTGGTTCCTTGCCCTCTGTGAGGCGCGGAGAATCGCGCCCGTTTCGGAATGGCAACGACTGGTCCGCCGCCATTTTCGCGGGGTGCTGAAGCCGCCGTTCAACGCTTCGGCGCGCGATGAAGCCGGTCTGTCCCGCGAATACTACGCCGCCCTTGCCCCTTCACAAGATGTTTAACACTCTGCCGCCCAACACGTCGCGGAGGGGGTAACTCCTGACGTTTCGAGCGGGGCGACCAGCCCGGATTTTTGGATTTGGCCGCGGGAAAGCGGCCGGCCCGTCATGGGACGGCCAGCTGGGGATGAGATGGTGGCGACGAAGAAGGCAAATGCGGGGCTTGGCAAAACGTTCCGCAAGATGTTCAGGCCGCGCGATATTTTCCTTCATGACGGGACTTCGCTGAGGCGCATCAGGATCGGCTCCGGCATGCAGCTTGGCGCCGCGGTCGCGCCGGCCGCCTTGCTCTGCTGGGCCGTGACCGCGACCGCGCAGCTCGCCGCCCAGCCGGTCATGGTCAGCCCGGCCGAGGTCGCCAAGATGGAGCGGGAGATGAAGGCCATGCAGGCCGACGTCACCGCGATCAAGGCGGCGGCGCAGCAGCGCTACGGGATCACCGCCCGGGAAGTGCGCAATCTCGGCCTCGATCCGAGCCGCATCCAGGCCGGTAGCGGCGTCGGCGGCCCCTATGAGCCGGTCGATGCCAACAGCACCGCCGATCCCAATTTCCGCGCCCTCTTCCAGAGCTGGAAGAAGCTCGAATCCCTTGAGCAGGGCACCGTCGCAATCCCGTCGGCAATGCCGATCGAGCAGAGCTTCAACTACACGTCGGGCTTCGGAGTCCGCACCGATCCGTTCCGCGGCCGCGCCGCAATGCATCCGGGCGTCGACCTCGCCGCCCCGCTCGGCACATCCATCTATGCGACCGCCGACGGGATCGTCGATCGCGCCGAATGGAATAGCGGCGGTTACGGCAACATGGTCGAGATCGACCATGGCCACGGAATCCAGACCCGCTACGGCCACCTCACCCGCTACATCGTCACCCCCGGCGAGCATGTGAAGCGCGGCCAGCTCATCGCGTACATGGGCTCGACCGGCCGCTCGACCGGAAGCCACCTCCATTATGAGGTGCGGCTCGACGGCAAGCCGGTGAACCCGATCCCCTTCATGCAATCGTCCGACTTCCTGCAGACGGTCCAGCGCCGCGCCGCCGCCACCACCGCCCTTGCGGTGGGCGGACCCGCCGAGCCGGAGACCGAGACCGCCGACTGACACGTCATCCCGGCGGAGGCCGGGATCCCGCAGAGAATGGGAACAGAGGCCGTCCGGTTCGGGCGGCCTTTTTTTGTGCGGGCCGGGTCTTCCCGGCCCCTTCTCGTCCGGTTCGATGATGCCGCATCGCGGGAAATCGGCCGTAATTGATGTTCACGCGAAGGCGCGAAGGCGCGAAGAAGAAAAAGGAAGGAACCCGGCTTCGCCGGGAGGGCATCGAGTCACGGACTCTCTGCAGAGAAGAAAGGGTTGCGGCTTCGTCGCGAGGGCGCGGGAATCGCGGGCCCTTCGCTTCGCGCGAACAAATTGCGGCGACGCCACCCGCGCCGGCGCTCGCGACAGGCGGGCCGGCCTATTTGCCCCGCTTCTGCCGATGCTCGTCGAGGTCCAGCACCATGTTCGCCTCGCCCTCGGGCAGCAGGCCGAGCCGGCGCGCCACCTCCTGATAGGCTTCGGCCTCGCCGCCGAGGTCGCGGCGGAAACGGTCCTTGTCGAGCTTCTCGTTGGTGTTCATGTCCCAGAGGCGGCAGCCGTCGGGGCTGATCTCGTCGGCGAGGATGACCCGGGCGTAATCGCCGTCCCAAACGCGCCCGAACTCGAGCTTGAAGTCGATGACCCGGATTCCGATCGCGGCGAACATGCCCGACAGGAAGTCGTTCACCCGGATCGCCATGTCCGCGATGTCGTTCATCTCGTCCTGCGTCGCCCAACCGAAGCAGGCGATATGTTCGTCGGCGATCATCGGGTCGCCGAGCGCGTCGTCCTTGTAATAATATTCGATGATCGTGCGCGGCAGCTGCGTGCCTTCCTCGATCCCGAGGCGCTTCGAGAGCGAGCCGGCGGCGACGTTGCGGACAACGACCTCGATCGGAATGATCTCGACCTGGCGGATCAGCTGCTCGCGCATGTTGATCCGGCGGATGAAGTGGGTTGGCACACCGATCGTCTGCAGAGCCGTGAAGATATGCTCCGAGATGCGGTTGTTGATCACGCCCTTGCCGCTGATCGTGCCGCGCTTCTGCGCGTTGAACGCGGTCGCGTCGTCCTTGAAATATTGGATGAGCGTGCCCGGTTCCGGACCCTCGTAGAGGATCTTGGCCTTGCCCTCGTAAATCTGGCGGCGGCGAGCCACGGTTCGCTTCACTCCAACGGCAAATCAGGATGGAGCGGGCGCTATAAGCGAGGAGGGCGGTGCGTGCTAGCCCGCCCGCCTCAATTCAACCTCAACGGGACCGCGCCTTGCGCCGGGTCGGCGCCCACGGCTCGGAATATTCGATGCGGTTGAGGACCGCGAAGGCGTTCCCGACGGCTCGGCCGAGGCGAACGAGGCCGGCGATGAGCGCGGCGTTGATGTCGGCTCGCGCCGATTGGTAGTGGCGGTCGTAAATCTCGTCGATCATGGTGACCATCCTTTCCTCCGTTTGCGGCGCGTCAGAGCGCCAGCGGGAAGCTGTCGATGCAGTCGTTGGCGGGGATGAGAGCGCGTTCCACCAGCGCGAGGCGGCGGGCCTCGTCGAGTGCACGCCAGGCGCG
>DASUHH010000086.1:0-9459 GCA_036273615.1 Allosphingosinicella sp.
AGGTCCAGGGCACCTGGGAAGCGATGAACATGTTCCCGCCCGAAGGCGCGCTCGAGGTCACCGGAATCGCCGGAACCCAGGACCAGGGGCTGCAAATCGCCTTCAAGCGCAGCAATGCCGGCCAGCGCGACCGCACCTTCCTGCTCCAGGCCGAGGCGGACCGGCAGCGTTTCCCCGCCTATCACGGCTATCTTGCGCGCCTCTACGGGCTGATGTCGCGCGCATCGACGCCGATCTGGCAGAAGGTCTGGACCTATTCCTACGGCGCGGAGCTGATCGCCTCGAACGAGGACGAAAATCATTTCCCGCCAATCTCGATCACCAACGCCCATTTCATCGCAGGGCTGATCGGCCAGCTCGGCTACGACCGCTCGAACAACCTCCTCGATCCGACCAAAGGCTTCCGCCTCCAGGCGCGGGTCAATCCCGAAGCTTCGCTGAGGAGGCCGGCCAAGCCCTATCTGCGCGACACGCTGGAAGGCAGCGTCTATTTCCCGGCGGGCAAGGATTTCACGATCGCCGCGCGCTCGCGGGTCGGCTCGATCTTCGGCGCCAGCCTCGCCGACCTGCCGCCGTCGCGGCGCCTCTATGCCGGCGGCGGCGGCTCGGTGCGCGGCTTCGGCTATCAGGAGCTCGGGCCCAAGGACGCCAAGGGCAATCCGATCGGCGGCCGCAGCCTCGTCGAATTCTCGCTCGAGGCCCGCTACCGCTTCGGCAATTACGGCATCGTTCCCTTCATCGACGCCGGCAACCTCTACGAAACGCAATTCCCAAAGCTCTCCGGCCTTCGCTACGGCGTCGGCATAGGCGGGCGGCTCTACACCAATTTCGGGCCGCTGCGGCTCGACGTCGCGACCCCGATCGACCGGCGCAAGGGCGAATCGCGGGTCGCAATCTACGTTTCGATCGGCCAGGCCTTCTGATGGCCGAAGACGAGGCCCCCCTCCTTCCCGCGGTACCGCGCGGCCGCCGACACGCCGCTACGGTCGCGAAATGGACGGGCATCGGCCTCGCCGGGATCATCCTGCTCCTCGGCCTCTTCATCCTGTGGCTGAACAGCGAGATGGGCCGAAGCTTCGTCGCGCGGCAGATCAACAAGCTGCAGACGGCCTCGGGCCTCTCGATCCATGTCGGCCGGATCGACGGGTCGCTGTTCAGCAACCTTATCATTCACGACCTTCGCCTCTCGGATTCGAAGGGCCCCTTCTTCACCGCCACCGAGGCCAGGATGGGATGGCGGCCGCTCGCTTATTTCGGCAACCATATCGACATCAAAAGCCTCGATGTGCCGCGCGCGCATCTCTACCGGCTGCCCCAATTCAAGCCGACCAAGACCGCCCCCAACCAGCCGCTCCTCCCCAATATCGACATCGACGTCGGCCGGCTGAAGGTCGACCGGATCATGGTCGATCCGGCGGTGACCGGCTATCGCCACCTCCTCACCCTGGGCGGCAACGCCAAGATCGCAAGCGGCCGCGCGCAGGTGACGCTCGCCGCCGGCGCCATTGCCGCGCCGAACCTGCCCGGCGGCGACAGGCTGCTGCTGAAGCTCGACGCAGTCCCGGATCAGAACAAGCTCGACATGGGCCTTCGGATAATGGCGCCGGCCAACGGATTCGTCGCGAAGCTCGCCCATCTCAGCCAGCCGCTCGCAGCCTCGGTGAACGGCAAGGGCAGCTGGGCCGACTGGAACGGGCGCGCGGTGGCGACGCTCGGCGGCAAGGCCTTCGCCGACATCGCGATCGGCGGCCGCGACGGCACCTTTACCTTCACCGGCCCGCTCGCGCCGGGGCTGATGATGGCGGACGGGCCGGTTCGCCGCCTGCTCGATCCGTCGGTGCAAATGAACCTCGTCGCGACGTTCGACCACCGCCGCGCCGACACGAAGCTGCGGCTGAGCTCGCCGACCCTGGCGATCGGCGCCCAGGGCCTGGTCGATCTCGGCCAGAGCAGCTTCACCAATTTCGAAATGGCGGCGCGGCTGAGCCGGCCGGGCGCAATGCTTCCCAATCTCAGCGGCCGGGACGTCCGGCTCGCGATGGTGCTGAACGGCGCCTTCCGGACCCCGACGATCGCCTACCGGCTTCGCGCTGCGACGCTCGGCTTCAACGGCACGATCGTCGAAGGGCTGGAGGCGCGCGGCCGGGCGCGGGTCAATATCGATCGGATCACGATCCCGCTCTCAGCCCATGCCCGGAGGATCAGCGGGCTCAACCCGACCTTCGGCAGCCTGCTCGACAATGTCGCGCTCGACGGCACGATCAATATCGCCGGCACCAAGCTCCTGTCCGACGACCTCCGCATCCGCTCGGACAAGCTCAACGCCACCGCCATCGTCGTCGCCGATCTCGCCAGCGGCACCTATCAGGGCGGCATCCAGGGCCGGGTGAACAATTTCAGGATCGAGGGCATCGGCCTGCTCGACATCAGCACCCACATGAACGTCGTCACCGCCGGCAGGGGCTTCGGAATCCGCGGCCAAATGGCGGTGCGCACGCGGCGGATCGACAATGGAACCGCGCGCGGCCTGCTCGAAGGCAATGCGACCGCCACCGCCAATATCGTCATGGATCCAAACGGGGTGGTCCATGTCGCCGGCCTGAGGCTGAGCTCGCCCGGACTCCGGGTCACCTCCGGTTCCGGAACCTATACTTTGCGCACCGGCGCGATCGACTTCCGCGGCACCGGTGTCTCGCATTCCTATGGCCCGCTCGCCGTCATCGTCACCGGCACCGCCGCGAAGCCGAACGTCCGGCTGCGCGCCGCCGGTCCCGGCTTCGGAATCGGGCTGCGCAACGTCAGTGCAACGCTCAAGTCGACCCCCGCCGGCTATGCGATCAACGCCACCGGCGAATCCGATTACGGCCCGTTCGCCGCCAATCTCACCATCCTTTCAGGGCGGGGGCCGACGATCTTCGACATCGGCCGGCTGACCTTCGCCGGCATGAACTTCACCGGCCGGGTGACCCAGACCAGGAGCGGGCCTTTCGCCGGAACGCTGACCATGACCGGCTCGGGCCTCAACGGCATTGTCCGACTTTCGGCGGCGGGCCGCAACCAGCGCGCCGACATCGATGCGACCGCGAACGGGGCGCAGATTCCCGGCGCCAACCCGATCCTGATCCAGCGCGGGCTCGTCCAGGCGACGATCATCCTCTATCCGGGTGCGCCGCAGATCAGCGGCGACGTCCAGCTCGCCGGGGTCCGGAGCAGCCGTTTCTTCATCGCGGAGGCACGCGCGAAGGCAAGTTACCAGAGCGGCCGCGGCACCGCCCAGCTCTTCGCCGAGGGGACGAGCGGCGTTCCGTTCCGCATCGGCCTCAACGCGGCGCTGACTCCCGACCTGGTCCGGGCGGCGGCGCAGGGCATCGTCGACAATATCGCCTTCCATCTCGCCCAGCCGGCGCAGATCCGGCGCGCCGCCGGAACCTGGGTTCTGGCGCCGACGCAGGTCGTGCTGCCGCAGGGCAATGTCCTCCTCGCCGGCCGCTATGGGCCCGCGGGTTATCAGCTCCAGTCGCGGATGGACGGGCTCGACCTCTCGATCCTCAACGCGATCTCGCCGAGCCTCGGCATCGGCGGCAAGGCGACCGGAAGCCTCGACTTCGCGGCGCCGGCGGGCGGCGGCTTCCCGCGCGCCGAGGCGCGGCTCAACGTCGCCGGCTTCACCCGCACCGGAATCGCCACCCGCTCGCCGCCGGTCGACCTGTCCCTGCTCGGCATGCTCCAGACGAGCGGCGCCTCGCTCGACGCGGTGATCCGCCGCGGCGGCGCCTTGGTCGGGCGGGCGCAGGTGCGGCTGCAGCCGGTCGGCACGGGCGGGAGCTGGTTGGACCGGCTGATGGCAGCGCCGCTCTCCGGGGGCATCCGCTACAATGGCCCGGCCGAGGTGCTCTCGTCCTTCGCCGGTCTCGCCGACGAGCAGGTTTCCGGGCCGATCGGGGTCGGCGCCGATTTCAGCGGCCGGCTCGACAATCCGCAATTCAACGGCATCGTCCGCGCCGCCAACCTGATTTTCGTCGACGAGCAATATGGCACGCGAATCACGGGAATCGCCCTCCAGGGCCGCTTCACCAATTCTACCCTCCAGATCGAGCAGCTTTCGGGCCATGCCGGCCGCGGCACGATCAGCGGCAGCGGCTCGGTCGGCTTCGCCGCCGCTTCCGGCTATCCGATCGACATCAGGATGCACATGCAGGACGCGCAGCTCGCGCGGAGCGACAATCTCGCGGCGACCGTCACCGGCGATCTCGCAATCACCAACGATCGCGCCGATGGCGCGCTCATCGCCGGGACTCTCGACGTCGCCAACCTGCGCTACGAGATCGTCCGCCAGGGCGCGGCGCAGGTGGTCGAGCTGCAGGGCGTCCGCCGCAAGGGCGAGCCTTTGCCCGATCCGGCCCATCCGCGGCAGGCCGAGGCGGAGAAGGCGCCGGGCATCTGGAAGCTCGATCTGCGCCTCCGTGCCGACAACCAGGTCTTCGTCGCCGGCATGGGCCTCGAATCCGAATGGAGCGCCAATCTGCGCATCCGCGGCACGACGGCGACGCCGCAGCTGATCGGGCGGATGGAGGTGGTGCGCGGCACGTTCAGCTTCTCGGGCCAGCGCTTCGAGCTTTCCACCGGTACGATCAACTTCACCGGCGACCGGCCGCCCGATCCCGAGCTCGCCATCCAGGCGAGCGCCGACATCAGCGACGTGACGGTGAACATCAACGTCACCGGCACGGCGAACAATCCGCAGATCGCCTTCACGTCCGATCCGTCGCTGCCGCAGGACGAGATCATGGCGCGAATGCTGTTCGGCGGCTCGATCAGCGAATTGTCGGTGATGCAGGTGGCCTCGATCGCCTCGTCGCTCAATTCGCTGCGCGGCGGCGGCGGCGGGCTCAACCCGCTCGGCAAGCTGCGCTCGGCGAGCGGGCTCAGCCGCCTGCGAATCCTCGGCGCCGACCAGACCACCGGCCGCGGCACCGCGCTCGCCGCCGGTTTCTACCTCAGCAACAAGATCTATATCGAGCTGATCACCGACGCGCGCGGCTATACGGCGACCCAGATCGAGCTGGCCCTGTCGAAGACGCTGAGCCTGCTCAGCGACGTCAGCACGCAGGGCAGCACCAACAATGTCAACCTCAGGTACCGCAAGCGCTATTGAGCGGCCTTTCTCACGATCCTAGGCATGAGCGGTGGATTGGCACCATATCAAATTGTGGGTCGAACATGCGGTCGGCCTCAACATGGACGCGATCCATGTCTATGCCGGCCTGTTCCTGCAGCTCGGCGCCGCGATCGTCCTTCGCAAATCGCTGAAGAGCCCCTGGCCCTGGCTGGTCGTTGCCGGGGTGGAGTTCGCGAACGAGGTCTATGATTATACCTATGAGGTGTGGCCGGACCGCGACATCCAGTTCGCCGAGGGCCTGCGCGACATGTGGAACACGATGGTGCTGCCGACAATGCTGCTCCTGCTCGCCCGTTATGCCCCGCATTTGCTCGTCGGACGGGCGGAGACGGCACCGCCGCCCTCAGCGGGCGATCCGGGTTAGCAGGGCGGCGAGGCCGGTCAGCCGCGGCGCGCGCTTCAGAACGCGCATGACGATCGCGCGCGGTCCCGGATGCTCGGCGGCCCAGCGCAGCGCCTCGGCCGCCTCGATCGGCCGCCGCGCCTGCCGGCTGAAGCTTTGCTGATACGCCTCCGCCGGCCGGCCCGTCGCGATCGCCTCGGCCGCCGCCTTGCCGCTGGTCAGCGCGATGGCGATGCCGTCGCCCGCAAGCGAGGCGATCACCGCCGCCTGATCGCCGACGCGGTAGATTCCGGGCGCGGTCGCCCCGGCGCGCCAGCCATAGGGCACGCCCGAGACGGCGCTCCATCCGCCCGGCTCCGCGCCGCGCAGGCGCTCGGCAAGCGCCGGCATCTCGTCCGTCAGCGCGGCGATCAGATTCTCGATTCCGCCCGCCGCCTTGAGCCGCCGCCGCGCCGCCGACAGGCAGAGATTGGCGGTGCCGTCCTCCTGCAGCAGCAGGCCGGCATAGCCGCCGTCGAACAGATGGAGCTCGATATGATCGTCGAGCGCGCGTTCGAGCCGCGGCGAGGGCGCGAGCGCGGTGCGAAGGCCGATCGGATCGTCGCTGGTGTCGCGCGGCCGGGCCGCGCCGCGCAATTCATGCTTGCCGGTCGCGAGCAGCAGGGCCTCGCTTTCCAGCTCCTCGCCGCCATCGATCCGGACCCGACGACGATCGGGATCCGCCGACCGCGCCGCCCGGCCGCGCGACACGCGCGCGCCGGCGGCCTCGGCGGCGGCCAGCAGGGCCCGGTCGAGCGCGCGGCGGGAGAGGCCGGCGGCCGCGCGGGGCAGGGCCGCTTCCGCCCGGTCGCGCGCGCTGACGAGCCGGAGCCGCGCGATCGGCCGCGCGCCCATCGCCGCCGCGTCGATGCCGAGGGCGCGCAGGGCCGCGAGCGCGTCCCAGCCGAGGAAGCCGCCGCAGACCACGTCCTGGGGCTCGGCCTGGCGCTCGAGGATCGTCGCGGCGATGCCGGCGCGGGCGAGGCCGATCCCGGCCGCCGATCCGGCGGGACCGCCGCCGACGATCAGCGCCGGCAGGCGCGCCATGCTCAGGCGGCTCGCGCGAAGTGGAACCCTTCGGCGGCAAGGCCCGGCCCGAAGGCGAGGGCGAGGCCCCGGTTGCGCTCCGGCCGGTCGAGCATCTCGGAAAGAACGAAGGGCAGGGTCGAGGAGGACATGTTGCCGTAGCGCGCCAGCACCTCGCGCGATTCGGCGAGCGCCCCCTGGGGGAGGCCGAGCCCGCTCTCCACCGCGTCGAGGACCGAGCGTCCGCCGGCATGGACGGCCCAGCTGTCGATCTCGTCGAACGGCCGGCCGGCGAGCATGGCCTTGCGTACCTCCTCGTCGCGCAGCGCCTCGGCGATGCGGCCGGGGACCTCGCCCGAAAGGTGCATCGCGAAGCCCTGGTCGCCGATCGTCCAGCGGATCAGCGGCGCCGAATCCTCGAGCGTCGTCGCGAACGGGTCGGACATTCCGAAGCCCGCCGGCTCGGCGGTCACCAAGGCCGCGGTCGCGCCGTCGCCGAACTGGAGCATTGCGAGCAAAGGCTCGATCTCGGTCCGGTTCTGCAGGTGCAGGCTCGAAAGCTCGACCGTCACCACCAGCACCCGCGCCTCCGGCTCCGAGCGGACGATATGATGGGCGAGGCGGAGCGAGGAGACCGCCGCATAGCAGCCCATGAAGCCGACCAGGGTGCGCTCGATATGGCCGGGAAGGCCAAGCCGCGCGGCGACGATCTGGTCGATGCCGGGCGCGACGAAGCCGGTGCAGCTCGCGACCACCAGATGGGTGATGCCGTCGATCGGCGTCTTTGCCTGAAGGTCGGCGATGGCGGCAAGCGCGAGCTCGGGCGCCGCCTCGGCATAGACCTCCATGCGCGCCCCGGTCGACGGCAGCCCGGGATGATAGAAGCCGCCGGGCGCGACCGGTGAGCCGCCGTCGGGCGTCGGCGGCAGCACCGACCAGCGTCTTTCGATCCCGGACCGCTCCGCCATGCGCCGGAACAGGGCGCGGTGGCGCCCGTCCGCGATTCGCGGCTCGGCCCAATCGATGAACGCGCCGTGCACCTCGTGCGAGGGGACGGCGGTTCCGATGGCGTTTATATAGGCGGTCGGCAGGGGCGATTTCCTCGGGATACAGAGCTTCTACGAAGCCGGGGCTTAGATGAACAAGTGCCGGGAGAAGTTCCATCTGTCCATGGAGACTCGCGCGGACGCTTCAGTGTCGGATCGGCGGCGAGAGGTTCAATCGCGGCGGCGGCGCACCAGGAAGCGGCACCGCGACAACGCCTTCGACAAAGCGATCCCGCGCAACGGCCGGCCGCGCCTTGTTCATTCCGGATTCAGATGCAGGACGACTACATTTGTAATCGCCATCGATTGCCGCCGGCGATCATTGGGGGGGAAATCCATGCATGTGAGGCTGTTCTCGCTGACCTTTTTCTTCTTTCTATCCGGAGCCGCCGCCGCGACGGGAAGGCTCGACACGAACGCGCAAGTCCCGGCCGCCGGCAAAGCCGATGGACCGCCGGCAAGCAAGGCCGACATCGGTCCATGGGGGGCTGCGATCGTGCGCCGCGCCGCGCAACTGATCCCGACGCCCGCCCAATGGGACAAGAAGGGCACCAACCGATGCCTCGCGAACGCGACGACATTCAGTTTCATATGCGCATTGCAGAAAGCCATTGACGAGGCAGCCACGACTCGACCGGATCGTTCGGACTGCCGCTTCCATGCAATCAAGGACGGCCTGGAAGGCTCGTGCAACACCGTCTTCGACGATGTCCCGGTTTTCACGCTCGCCCGCGCCCCGGCGGTCACGACCGGCTTCTGGCGTCGTGATGCGAAGCCCCTCGAAATATGGGTCGGCAAGGAGAGCGATGCCGCGTGGGCCATCCGCTACGAGGCGAAGCAAGTCATCGGCGAGGTGGCGCGAAAGAAGTATTCGGCGCCCATTTTCGATTACAGCAATGACCCGGAGACGACGTTCTCCGATCTGCAAAGATTGTTTCGGATGGTCGAAGAGCGGGTCCTGACTCGGGGCGCCACGGACGTCGACAAATCGGCGGACGACGTCGAAATCGAGATCTACAGCAGGGGCACGGGCCTGGCCAGAACCTATGCCGGCTGGTTTCCGATATCGGGCTTCCGTGTCACCGATAACGGGATTCGATTTCAACTCGACGGTAGGAATGAGGTGCCGCCGAATGCCGTCGACCGAGAGATACTCGAACGCGCCGCGGCGATCCTCGGCTCGGACGCTGTCTGGAATCGCGCGGACAATCGGGTTTGCCCGGCGACAGCCAAATCGTGGAGCATCTATTGCGCGATCGAACGCGCCCAGATCGACGTCGTCGGCGGCTTCCACCATCGGCGTCCCGCAGGCGAAATAGTGCGCGAAATCGTGGACGCCCGAACGAAAGGCCGCCCCTATGAACATCGCATGATGGACTACAATAACGATCCGACCACGCACTTGTCGGACGTGAAAAGCCTGTTTGCCGAGGCCATCGCGCGCATCAAATGAACGGGCCGTCACGAGCTGCCCGCGGATCGTGCGGCCTTGGTCGGCCTTCGGGCTCGCCCATTCCCCATCGACCGCGTGCCTTGTGGCGGGCAGTTACGGTCAGGTCGGAAAAGCGATCCTGAGATTTGATGGGAGGGCTTGGTGTCCTAGAGCCTGCGATTAACTTGAATCGCAGGCCGCTCTATAAATCATTGTTGTCGCGTTGCTTTTTGCGAAAATTGAGCAGGCCCGCCATGCCCCCGGCACGGCTGCCCGCTGCGGGGCAGCGGGCACCTGCTCAATGGTACCCACCTTTTCGCGCAACTCTCTAGGCATATCGGCACCGGAGCCTTTGCTGTCGCAATCGCCTCCTTCGCCGCCGGCCTCCTCACCT
>DASUHH010000087.1:0-41420 GCA_036273615.1 Allosphingosinicella sp.
GGGCACGCGGATGTTCGAGGCCCAATAGAGCTGCTCGACATGGAGTCCGTACGGCTCGAAATAATGCGAGACGTCGCGCCACACCGCGCCGATCAATTGGCCCTTTTTCGGCCCATATATCTCCTCGACGCCGAGCTTCGCCGCTTCCTCGACCAGGGCGCTGCGGACGGCGTTGCGCAGCGGCCCTTCGACGATTCCGGACATCTCGGTCCGGTATTTCTGGAACAGGATCGGCGCCCGTACCGGATCGACGCGATAGGCGACCGAGACGTCGGCCGAGAGGTTGAGGCCGTTCTTGTCCTGGAAGTTGAACGATTCGTCGTTCCGGGTCTGCTCGGTCGCGCTTGACGTCCAGGCATAGGTCGAGGTGTAGATCGGATATTCGTAGATGTTGGTGCCGAATGGCGTGAAATACCAGCCGACGCCGAGCGCCCGGTCCGATACGCCGGCCGCGCTTCCGAAATTGTTGACCTTGATTCCGACATGGCCCGGCTCGATCCGCGTGCACGAGGTCATCGGCACGACCAGGATCAAGGGCACGAGCAGCAGAGGCGAAAAGCGAAGATATCTATTCATGGTCCCCACTCCGGAAGATGAGGTTGAGCTCGCGGCCGAGCGACATGGCGAACAGATATCCGCCGGCGATCGCGACGATGGCGAGCAGGGCCGCGCCGATGTCGGCGAGGTCGCGGTGCAGGTTGAACAGGGTCGGAACGACGAATGCGAAGCAGGCGATCTCCCCGACGAGGAGCGCGCCGCATCGCAGCCCGAAGCCGACGAGCCACAGATCGAACGATTTCATTTGAGTGTGCCTCTAGACTCCCAAGAGCGGGGAGCCGCAGCGCATCGGATGGTGCGCTGCAACATAAAATACGCCAACAGTGGGAAGGTTGCAATGGCCTAGTAAAATTTGCGCCGGCTGCTTGCGGCTAGTTAGGAGTGCTCTTGAATTTCGCAAGTATGAGAAGGAAGCAGACTTGATGTTATCTTAAAACAATTGCGGCGCAACACGACAAAGATGCCCAGCGGTGGGTCAGGCGGGAGACAGGCGGCCCTCGCCGACGTGCCAGAGAGTCCCTCGCGCGCCAGCGAACAAGGCCGGCTCGGTTCCGGTCAGCCACACCTGGCCGCCGCCCGCCTGGAGCCGTTCGAACAAGGCGGCGCGGCGGCGCGGATCGAGATGGGCGGCGACCTCGTCGAGCAGCAGGATCGGCCGGCGGCCCGCTTGCCCGGCGACGAGGTCGGCATGGGCGAGGACGATCGAGAGGAGCAAGGCCTTCTGCTCGCCGGTCGAGCAGAAAGAAGCCGGCCGGTCCCTTGCGACGCCGCTCGGGGCAGGCTTCGCGAGATAGGTCACGGCAAGGTCGGTGCGGTGCGGCCCGGCGAGGGTGCGGCCGGCCGCGGCATCGCGCGCGCGGCCGGCGGCGAGGGCTGGGGCGAGATCCTCCTCGCCGCCTTCGAGCGCGAGGCCGGCTCGGGCGAACGGGCCTTCCGGCGCTTCAGCCAATGTCTCGCGGAGCGCGGCGACCGTCCGTCGCCGCGCCTCGGCGAGGGCGGCGCCATGCTCCGCCATCCGCGCCTCCAGCGCGCCGAGCCAGGATTCGTCATGCGGGCCGGCCTCGGCGAGCAAGGCGTTGCGCGCCCGCATCGCCGCTTCGTAGCGGGCGGCGTGGACGGCGTGGCCCGGCTCCAGCGCAAGCACCAGCCGGTCGAGGAAGCGCCGCCGCCCGCTCGCGCCTTCGAGGAACAGCCGGTCCATCGCGGGTATCAGCCACAGCACCGACAGCCATTCCGCCAGTCGGTTGGCCGAAGCCGCCGCCCCGTTGATCCGCACCTGCCGCCGCTCCGGCGCGGCCGGCAATGTGCCGGTGCCGATGTCGACAAGCCCCTCCCCTTCGGGGAAGGGGCCGAGCCTCGCCGCCACCGCGAAGCCGCCGCTGCCGTCGGTCCGCGCCATCTCCGCCAGCGACGCGCCGCGCAGACCCCGGCCCGGCGAGAGCAGGGACACCGCCTCCAGCAGGTTCGTCTTCCCCGCCCCATTCTCGCCGGTGAGGATGACGAGCCCCGGCCCCGGCGCGGCCAGGAGGTCGGCATAGGAGCGGAAATCGGACAGGCTGAGGCGCGCGACGTACACGCCCGCCTGATAGGCATTTCCTCGAAGCGCCGGAAGCGCGCGCCGCTCAGCCGCCGCGCAGCGCCTGCATCTGCTGGACGATGACCGGGTCGCCCGTCGTCTGCCGCGCCGGCGGGATGTAGGCGGTGAAGCCGGCGGACATGGGGATGGTCGGCAAGGCGGCGACCGTCGCGTTGATGATCGTCGGCTCGCAGCCCGGAAGCACTGCCGCCTCGTAGAGATAGACGGGGTGGCTGGCCGGATAATAAGCCATCAGCCGCTGGACGAGCAGAGGCATTGCCGACGTGTCGTAGCCGTGCGTCTTGAAGGTCGCGTCGCCGACGACGCCGATCTGCCAGAGGATGAGGCTGGAGCTGTTGTCGATGATCCGGCCGTTGGCCATGAAATCGGTCGCCTCGTAGGATTGGCAGCCGAGGATTCCGGGATCGACGTTGAGGTCGGCGAACAGGCAATCCTCGGCCGAGATTCCCGGAAGCATCTTCGCTTCATAGCCTTCGGCCCGCGCCCGCCGGATCGCCTCGTGGGTCGGATAGACGAACACGCCGGGATGGCCGTAGGAGGCGACGCAGGTGACGAGGCCGCCGCGGACGCATTCGAGGATTCGGTCGATCATCTGGTTGTAGGTCTCGATGCGCTGCTTGCCGACGCCGTAGAAGACCGAAAGCGATTCCGCCCCGTCGGGGTTGAGCTCGCGGATCATCGCTTCGGCGATCGGGTCGCCGACCACGTAGAGGACCTTGTCCGCCTGCCGGATCCAGGCGATCGATTCGAGCGTGAGCTGCCCGACGGTGCGGATGCCCGTGCCGATGACGATCAACGAACCTGCCATCTCATGCTCCTGCTTCTGGTCGGAAGAAACGGTCCGCCGCGGCGGGCGCGGCGGACCGGAAGGTGGGCTGGATTCGGCACGCGGCCGGGCGGTCACCGCGTGAAGATCTGGGGGAAGATCTGCGGGAAGGTGATCTGCGGCGGTGCGACCTGCGGGAAGACCTGCGGGAACACCTGGAGCGGGCTGATCTGGGGCGGCGCGATCTGCGGGAAAACCTGCGGAAACACCTGGAGCGGGCTGATCTGCGGCGGCGCGATCTGCGGAAACACCTGCGGGAAGATCTGGAGCGGGCTGATCTGCGGGTGGATCTGCAGCGGGCTGAGCAGGCCGGCCGGCTGGGCCTGGGCCGCCGCGACCAGCTGGGGCAGGACCTGCGGGAACACGACCAGCTGCGGCAGGATCTGCGGATGGACGACGAGCTGCGGCTGGATCTGGGGGTGGACCACGAGCTGGGGCAGGATCTGCGGGTGAACCACGAGCTGAGGCTGGATCTGCGGGTGGACCACGAGCTGCGGCTGGATCTGCGGGAAGAGGGGCGATGGGGCACCCGCGGCCATCATCTCCATCATCTGCAGCAGCATCAGCATCGGCGGACTTTGCGGCATCTGCATCAGCTGCGGGATCTGGAGCGTCGGGGCGCGGACGCTGAGCGTCGGCGTGCCGCCGCCGGCCTGCTGCTGCGCATCGATGATGAGGACGGTCACCGGCGGCTGCGTCGCCGCGGTCTGGCCGGTGAGGCGGCCGTGGATCGACGCGGCATTGCCGCTCTTCAGGATCGCGCGGTCGGCCTCGGCGATTCCGGCGGTCGCCATTTCCGAATCGGGATCGCGGATGAACGCGCCGAGGCGCGCCGGATCGGTGGCGATGTCGATGAGGAATGACCGGAAGGTGTCGGGCGCGCCGTCGCTGCCCTCGCCGCCGCCATGTCCACTCGTGCCTTGCTTAGAACCTTGATTTGCCATGATTCCCTCCACGGTGAAAAGGCTCAACAAGTCGACCCTGCTGCAGGTCATGCAGCAGCCAAGACAAGCTAGTGCCGAGTCGCGGAGGTATATTACACCAATTCTTGTGACACTTCGAATCTAGCCAAGATTGTACTTTCATTACAGGCGAAACAATCAAAATGGTTCTATCGATTTCCGAGTAATAGGCAGCGCAAGTGAAATGAAAAGCGCAAGGCCTCCGGTGATGGGCCGAAGGGAAGGCCGCGCGGAGCGGTCTTTCGGGAGTGACGGAGAAAGCGGTGGATTCAGTCGAGCGCGACGCGCCCGCCGATCACACCCGCATCGGCATCAGGACGTAGAGCGCCGGCGCCTTGTCATTCTCGCGCAGCAAGGTGGGGGCGGCGGCGTCGGCGAGGTGCATCTCGATCGTGTCGCCTTCGACCTGGCCCAATATGTCGAGCAGATAGCGGGCGTTGAAGCCGATCTCGAGCCCGTCGGCATTGTAATCGCCCGGCACCTCCTCGGCGGCGGTGCCATTCTCGGGGCTGGTCACCGACAGGGTGACCTTGTCGCGGTCGAGCGACATCTTGACCGCGCGGGTCTTCTCGCTGGCGATGGTCGAGACGCGGTCGACGCCCTCCTCGAAGCTGCGCGGGTCGATCTTCAGCAACTTGTCGTTCGCGGTCGGGATCACCCGGCTGTAGTCGGGGAATGTGCCGTCGATCAGCTTCGAGGTCAGGATCGCATTGCCGAGGCCGAAGCGGATCTTGGTCTCCGACAGCGATACCTGGACGGTGCCGTCCACCTCGTCGAGCAATTTCCTGAGCTCGGCGACGCATTTCCGGGGAATGATCACGTCCGGCATGCCCTCGGCGCCGGCGGGCCGCGGCACGGTGACGCGGGCGAGGCGGTGGCCGTCGGTCGCGGCGGCCTTCAGCACCGGCTGCGCCTCGTCCGAGACGTGGAGGAAGATGCCGTTCAGATAGTAACGAGTCTCCTCGGTCGAGATGGCGAAGCGCGTCTTGTCGATGATCTGGCGCAGGGTCGCCGCCGGAAGCTCGAAGCGGGTCGGCAGATCGCCCTCGGCGATCACCGGGAAATCGTCGCGCGGGAGGGTGGAGAGGTTGAAGCGGGCGCGGCCGGCGAGGATCTGCATCTTGCCGTCGGCGGCGGCAAGCTCGACCTGGCTGCCCTCGGGGAGCTTGCGGGCAATGTCGAACAAGGTGTGGGCCGAGACGGTGGTCGCGCCGGCCTGGCCGACATTGGCCTCGACCGTCTCGTTGATCTGGAGGTCGAGATCGGTCGCCATCAGGCGCAGCCCGCCGCCCTCATTCGCCTCGACGAGGACGTTGGACAGGATCGGGATCGTGTTCCTGCGCTCCACCACGGACTGGACGTGCCCCAGGCTCTTGAGGAGCGTCGCCCGTTCGATCGTCGCCTTCATTGGGTCCCCCGAAAAGGTATTTCGCCAACTCTTAGAACGGAGCACCCTACATCGCTAGGGGGCATGAAAAAAGGGCGGGAGCCGCGGCTCCCGCCCTTCTTTTGCCAAGCGGCGTCAGAAGCGGAAGCCGAAGCCGGCGACCACCTGGTGCCGGTCGACATTCTGCTCATAGTTGGAATAGCGATATTCGGCCTTCACATAGGCATTCCTGCCGATCGCCTGCTCGATGCCGCCGCCGACGCGGAAGCCGTTGAGGTCGCGATGGTCCCGAAAATCGCCGACGCCGCTCACCGTCGTATAATCGGCGTCGATGCGGCCGTTGGTGTAGCCGGCCTTCGCGTAAAGAAGGGTGGTCGGCGCCACCACCGCACCGACGCGGCCGCCGACATAGAGATCGCGGCCCGCTCTTGCGCACAGATCGTCGCCGGCGGTGAGCACTCCGGCAACGCAGCGCTTGGCGGTGGAATCGGAGGCTTCGCCCTCCACTCCGAACACGACCCGGCCAGCCTGATAGTCGTAGCCGGCGCCGACTCCGTAGAGGAAGCCGTTGGCATGGTCGTTCGGGACCCGCGGATGGTCCCAGCCGGCAAGGCCTTCGATGCGGAAGCCGGTGAAGGTCGGCTTCTGGTCCTGGGCGAAAGCCGGGGCCGCGACCAGGGTCGACGCGGCGGCGGAGACGAGAATAATCAACTTACGCATGATCAACACTCCAAGATTTGCACTTCATTCCCCTGTGTTGACCCCCAGCGGCCTCGGGTGGCGAAGGTTGCATGAACCCCACATAAACGCGATTTCCTGTTGCCCTGCGGCCACAAGCCGAACATTCTCGCCTCATGGTTCGGGCCCGAAACTTTCTCCTTTCCTTTCTGGCACTTGCAATTCCGGCCGAGGCCCAGCCTTTGTCGCTGGGAATTTACGGCCAATGGGGCGCCTTTCGCGATTCCGCGCGCTGCTACGCCATTTCGGAGCCCTCCGGCCCGCACCGCCGCGAGGGCGGCCGGGCCTTCGCCTCGATCGGCTATTGGCCTGGCCGGAACATACGCGGCCAGGTCCATTTCCGCTTCGCCCGGCCCAAGAGGACGGGCTCGGCGGTGCTGCTGCGGATCGACGACAAGACCTTCCAGCTGATCGGCGGGGGAGCCGACGGCTGGGCGCCGGACGCCGGCGCCGACGCGGCGATCGTGACGGCGATGCGCACCGGAGTCGCGATGAGCGTCGAGACCCGGTCCCAGAGCGGCGGCTTGATGCGCGACGATTATGCCTTGCGCGGCGCCGCGACCGCGATCGACGCCGCCGCCATCGCCTGCGCCCGCTGATGGCCGGCGGCGCCTTCTTCATCGCGCGGCATGGCGAAACGGTGTTCAACGCCGCCGGCCGCATCCAGGGCGATCGCGAGCATACGCCGCTCACCCGCGCCGGCTTTGCCCAGGCCGAGGCGATGGGGCTGGCGCTGCGCGCCCGGCTCGGGCCGAAGCCGGTGCTCGCATTGTGGGCATCCCCGACCGGTCGGGCGCTTCAGACGCTGGCCGTGATCGCGGAGCATCTGGAGCTCGACTGGCATCAGGCCCGGACCGACGAACGCCTTTGCGAGATCGGCACGGCCGAGTGGACCGGTCGTTACTATGCCGACATCGTCGCCGAAGGCGGCAAGGTCTATGACAAGGCCACCGGCCTCTTCGCCCGCTATCCACCCGGCGGCGAAACCTATGGGGCGGTCGCCGCGCGCCTGCGCTCCTGGCTGGACGATCGTGGCGCGGGGGACGGCGACCGGCTGATCCTGATGCACGGAATGTCGGCGCGGGTGCTTCGGGCGCTGCTGACCGGCGCCGGGCCGCATCCCGCCTGCGGCGCGCCGGTGGCGCCGGACGTGCCGCAGGGAAAGGTGGTCGAGGTGAGGAACGAGCGGGAGCGCGTTCTCGACCAGGGGACCGGCAGCGGAAGCGCCTGGAAAAAGGGCGGCTTTCTCCCTAAATGGGCGCCCTCATGACAGCGCCGATGCCAATCCCCGGTCATATCGACCCGGTGCCCGTGCCGCGTCCCGCGCCCGCGGGCGGCGACGCGCGCCCGGACCTGGTCGGGCCGAGCCGGGACGGGATCCGCGATGCGCTGGTCGAGGCGGGGCTCGAGCCGAGGCAGGCGAAGCTTCGCGCCAAGCAGATCTGGCATCAAATCTATCATCGCGGCGCGACGTCGTTCGACGCGATGAGCGACATCGCCAAGCCGCAGCGGGCCTGGTTCGCCGAGCGCTTCACGATCGGCCGGCCCGAAATGGTGGTCGAGCAGGTCTCGACCGACGGCACCCGCAAATGGCTCCTGAAGACCCGCGACGGCCACGATTATGAGATGGTCTTCATCCCCGATTCGGACCGCGGCACGCTCTGCGTCTCGAGCCAGGTCGGCTGCACATTGAACTGCCGCTTCTGCCATACCGGGACGATGCGGCTGGTCCGCAACCTTACCGCCGGCGAGATCGTCGGCCAGGTGATGCTCGCCCGCGACGCGCTCGGCGAATGGCCGTCCCAGCCGGAAGGGAGGATGCTGTCGAACATCGTGATGATGGGCATGGGCGAGCCGCTCTACAATTTCGACAATGTCCGCGACGCGCTGAGGATCGTGATGGACGGCGACGGGCTCGGCCTGTCGCGGCGGCGGATCACCCTCTCCACCTCGGGCGTGGTGCCGATGATGGCCCGCGCCGGCGAGGAGATCGGAGTCAATCTCGCCGTCTCGCTCCATGCGGTGACCAAGAGGGTACGCGACGAGATCGTGCCCTTGAACCGCAAATATGGGATCGAGCAACTGCTCGAAGCCTGCGCGGCCTATCCCGGCGCGAACAATGCGCGGCGCATCACCTTCGAATATGTGATGCTGAAGGACAGGAACGACAGCGACGAGGATGCGCGCGAGCTGGTCCGGCTGATCCGCAAGTACAGGCTTCCGGCCAAGGTCAATCTCATCCCGTTCAATCCCTGGCCGGGCGCGCCCTACGAATGCTCGGACGAGGACCGGGTGCGCCGTTTCTCGGAGATCGTGTTCGAGGCGGGCATCTCCGCGCCGATCCGCCGGCCTCGCGGCCGCGACATCATGGCCGCCTGCGGCCAGCTCAAATCCGCCGCCGAGAAGAAGAGCCGGGCCGAGCTGGACCGGATCGCCGAGGATAAGCAGGCGGCCCTCGCCTGATCTTTCCGCAAGTCAGGCTTTTCAAGCTCTTGTGAAGCGCGGCCGAGCGTTTATCACCGGCGGCGATGGCCTCGACCCGTCCTCTGCCGCACCATGCGCCGTCCGCGACCCTGGGGGCTTTGATCGGCGGCTTCGACTGGGGATCGACGCCTTTGGGGCCGATCGAGCGCTGGCCGGACCGCCTCCGCTTCGCCGCCGAGCTCTGCCATTGCTTCAGCGGCGCGGCGGCGGTCTATTGGGGCCCGGAGCTCAACCTTCTCTACAATGAGGGTTTCGCCGAGCTGCTTCGCGACCGCCATCCAGCGGTCCTGGGCCGGCCAGCGCGGGAGGTGTGGGCGCAGGTCTGGGACAGGGTCGGCCCGCAATTCGCGCAGGTGCTGGAGACTGGTGAGCAGGTGGTGGTGACCGAGTTTCCGGCGATGCGTCTGCGCGACGGCGTCTCCGAGGAGAGCTACTGGAATTACAGCCTGACGCCCTTGCTCGACGGGCAGGGCCGGGTCGCCGGTGTCTTCACCCAGCGCGAGGACGTGACCCGGCCGGTCCTTGCCCAGCGCCGCCTCGCCTTCCAGGTCGAGCTGGCCGACGCGCTGCGCGGCCTCGACGATGCGGAGGCGGTGAAACAGACGGCTTCCGCCTTGCTCGGCCCCTATCTCGAGGCGAGCCGCGTCGGCTTCGCCGAGGTCGACGAGGCCAGGAACCTCGTCTCGATCAGCCGCGAATGGGTCCGCGACGAATCGATCGGGTCTTTGGTCGGCCAATGGTCGCTGGCCGAAGGGCTTGGGCCCGAGGGGCTGGCTTATTTCCGGTCCAGCGAGCTTCTCGCGCTCAACGACATTCGCGTGCTTCCGGTCGCGGTGCCGGAGCAGGTCGCGGCGTGGGAGCGGATCGGCGCCCGCGCCCTGATCGCGGTTCCCCTGGTGCGGGACGGCCAGCTCAAGGCCTTGTTCTACGTCCATTATGGGGTTCCGCGCGACTGGAAGCGCTCGGAAGCGGCAATGGCGCGCGACGTCGCCGAGCGGAGCTGGGCGGCGATCGAATGGGCGCGGGCCGAGCAGTCGCTGCGCGAGAGCGAGGACCATTACCGCCACGCCGTCGAGCTCAACCCGCAAGTGACCTGGACGGCGCGCCCCGACGGCGTGATCGACCGGATCGCGTCGCGCTGGGAGGAGTGGACCGGGACGACCGGCCTTGCCGGAAGCTGGAAAGGCGGCATGCACCCCGACGATCACGAGAAGACCCTTTCGCGCTGGGACCACAGCCTCGCGACCGGCGAGCCCTATGACGTCGAGCATCGCGTGATCCGTCGCGACGGCAGCATCCGCTGGGCCCGATCGCGCGCCTTTCCGCGGCGCGGGCCGGACGGCGCGATCCTGCTCTGGTACGGAGCGACCGAGGACATAAACGAGCGCAAGGTGGCCGAGGAACGGCAGAGCCTGCTGATCAACGAGCTCAACCATAGGGTGAAGAACACGCTCGCGACCGTCCAGGCGATCGCCTTTCAGACGCTGAAGGGCGACAGCCCGCTCGCCGAGGCCAAGGCGCGCTTCGAGGCGCGGCTGATGGCGCTCTCGCGGACCCACAATCTCCTGACCGAGGAGGTATGGGGCAGGGCCTCGCTGGAAAGGGTGGTGCGCGATTCGACCGAGCATCTCGCCGGCGAGCAGGGCCGTTTCACTTTGTCGGGGCCGCCGGTCTGGATCGCGCCGCGGGCGGCGCTTGCGCTCGCGCTCGCGCTGCACGAGCTCGGCACCAATGCCGCCAAATATGGCGCCTTGTCGCGCGATTGCGGGCGCGTCTCCGTCGCCTGGCACGAGAGCGCGGAGGGCAGCCTGGTCCTCGAATGGAAGGAGCAAGGCGGGCCGCCGGTCGAAGTGCCGGCGCGGCGCGGCTTCGGCTCGCGGCTGATCGAGCGGGGGCTCGCGGTGGATCTGGGCGGCAGCGCCGAGCTCGCTTTCGAGCCGGACGGGCTTCGCTGCACGATCGCCGCAACGCTCGCGGTGGTGCGCGCGGAGCCGGCCAATGGCTGAGCGGCGGCTGCGTATCCTCATCGTCGAGGACGAGATGCTGGTCGCAATGAACATCGAGGATATGCTGCTCGATCTCGGCCACGAGGTGGCGGGGATCGCAAGCCGCCTCGAGCCGGCGCTGGCGCTGGCGCGGGACGGCGCGTTCGACGTCGCGATGCTCGACGTCAACCTCGCCGGCGACCGCTCCTTCCCGGTCGCCGATCTGCTGGCCGAGCGCGGCATCCCCTTCCTGTTCGCGACCGGCTACGGCCTGGGCGGGATCGACGAGAAATATCGCGACCGTCCGGTGCTCCAGAAACCCTTCCGCGCCGACGAGCTCGCGGCGGCGGTGCAGGCGTTGGCGGGCTAAAGCGTTGCGCGAAAAGCTGGGTACCGGCTTTTCGCAAAAAGCAACGCGACAACAAGGACTTATAGAGCGGCCTGCGATTCAAGTTAATCGCAGGCCGCTCTAAAATCCGCGGAAGGTCGCGAAATCGGAAAGCGGCGCGCGGCCGGTTCGCCAGCCGTTGACCGGATGGGCGCGGTCGCCATGGCCGAGCGCCATTCCGCAATAGAGCATCCGCTCCGCCGGCATGGCGAGGAAGCGCTCGACGGTTTCGTGGACCGCTGCCCAGCTTTCCTGCGCGCAGGTGGCGAGGCCGCGTTCCTCGGCGAGCAGCATCACATTCGCGATGAACATGCCGAGATGCGCCCATTGCGGCCGGTCGAACAGCCGCCCGATCGAGAAGAACAGGCCGACCGGCGCGCCGAAGAAATCGTAATTGCGGACGAACTGGGCGCGCCGCGCCGGCCGGTCCTCGCGGGCAATGCCGACCGAGGCATGGAGCGCCTCGCCATTGTCGGCGCGGCGCCGGTGCCAGGGCTCGGGAAGCGGCGAGGGATAGACGGCGAAGGGAAGCGGCTCGCCTTGCGGCGCGGCGGCGAGCGTGTCGCGCACCGCCGCCTTCAGCGCGTCGAGCGCATCGCCGGCAAGCACGTCGACATGCCATGGCTGGAGGTTGCCGCCCGAAGGCGCGCGGGCGGCAAGGGCGATGATCTCCTCGATCAGCGCCCGCTCGACCGGCCGGTCGAGAAAGGCGCGGCACGAAAAGCGGGCGCCGAGGGCCTCGGTGACGTTCGTCATCCCCTTCGCGTGCACGCCGGCGGCGGCCTCGCGCAAGGCGCTTTCTCGCGCCCGCCCTCGATCCGGGGCAACGCTTCGGCTTCTAAGGGCTTGATCCCGCCCCCTCTTCCTGTGCAGTGCAGCAGGGATTGGGACGAGTGGGGAGACTGAGGGAATGTGGCTGCTCGACAAGATGCTCCGATCGGTGATCACCACCGGCGAGCTGATCGTCACCGACCATGACGGCAAGGTCTATCGCTACGGCACGCCCGATCCCGCGCGTCCGGCGATCAAGGCGCGGCTGACCGACAAGGGCGCCGCCGCCCATATCGTCCGCGACCCCCGGGTCGGCGCCGGCGAAGCCTATATGGACGGGCGGCTGGTGATCGATCAGGGCGACATCCGCGACCTCGTCCTGCTGATCCGCGAAAATGCCCCGTTCGAGCGCGAGGGGCCGCTCAAGCCGCAGGGCTCGCTGCGCAAGGGCTTCGACTATGTCACCGGCCTCCTCGACCAGGTGAACTGGAAGACGCGCTCGCGCCGCAACGCCGAGCACAGCTACAACCTCACCCGCCGCCTCTACGAACTGTTCCTCGACGAGGACCGGCAATATACCTGCGCTTATTATCGCGACCCGTCGGTCACGCTCGAGCAGGCCCAGCTCGACAAGAAGGCGCATATCGCCGCCAAGCTCGACCTGAAGCCGGGCATGAAGGTGCTCGACATCGGCTGCGGCTGGGGCGGCCTCGCTCTCTATCTCCACCGCCATTACGACGTCGACGTGCTCGGAGTCGCGCTCGCGCCCGACCAGATCGAATTCTGCAAGGAGCGCGCGGCCGCCGAAGGCGTTGAGGACCGCGTGAAGTTCGCGCTGATGGATTATCGCGACGTCGAGGGCGAGTTCGACCGCATCTCCGCGGTCGGCCTGATCGAGCATCTTGGCCGTCCCCACCATGCCGGCTTCTTCGCCAAATGCCACGACCTCTTGAAGCCAAGCGGGGTGATGTTCACCCATTGCTGCGGCCGGGTCGGCGGCAAGGGCATCACCGACAAATGGACCCGCAAATATATCTTCCCGGGCGGCTACATCCCATCGCTGTCGGAGCTGGTCGACCAGGCCGAGCAGCACAAGCTCATCGTCACCGACGTCGAGGGCTGGCGCTTCCATTATTCGCACACGCTCGAGGAATGGTACCGGCGGACGACCGCGCACAAGGAGGAGATCGTCGCCCTTTACGACGAGCGCTTCTTCCGCATGTGGCAATTCTACCTCGTCGGCGCGGAAGCGGCCTTCCGCCACGGCGCCCTGGTCAACTGGCAGGTCCAATATGTCCGCCGGCGCGACGCGCTGCCGATGACCCGCGACTATCTCTTCGAGGAAGAGGAGAGGCTGCGGGCCGTCGAAGCGGCGCCGCAATGGCATCTTGCCGCGGAGTGAAGGGCCGCGAAGCGAAGGAGCGTAAAGTACGATGATCTGGCGGTTGCTCGACAAAATCCTCAATCGTCTCGTGCGCCGCGGTGAGCTTGTCGTCACCGACGCCAAGGGCGAAATCCACCGCTTCGGCACCGCAGCCCCCGACCTCAAGCCGGTCGCCGTCCGCTTCAACGACGGCAAGGTGCTGCGCGACATCCTTCGCGATCCGACGCTCGGCTTCGCCGAAGCCTATATGGCGGGGCGGATCGACTTCGCGGAGGGCGACATGCTCGCGCTCGCCCGCCTCATCAAGGCGAACGGCCGGTTCGAGGACGGCAATCCGCGCGGCAAAGGCTTCTTCGACAATTTCTCCGGCGTCACCGCCTGGCGCCTGGCCCGCAACCGGGAAACTCGCGCGAAGCGCAACGTCGCCCACCATTACGACATCGGCAACCAGCTCTACCGGCTCTTCCTCGACGACGACCTCCAATATAGCTGCGCCTATTTCACCGATCCGTCGAACAGCCTGGAGCAGGCGCAGGCGGACAAGAAAGCGCATATCGCCGCCAAGCTCCATCTGAAGCCGGGGCAGCGCGTGCTCGACATCGGCTGCGGCTGGGGCGGCATGGCGCTCTATCTCCACCGTCATTTCGATGTCGACGTGCTCGGTGTGACCCTGTCCGAGGAGCAGCTCAAGCTCGCCCGCGAGCGCGCGGCGGAGGCGGGCGTATCGGACCGGGTGAAATTCGAGCTGCGCGATTATCGCCGGGTCGAGGGGGTTTTCGACCGGATCGTCTCGGTCGGCATGTTCGAGCATGTCGGCGCTGCCCATTATGACGAATTTTTCGGAATCTGCCGCAAATTGCTCGCGCCGGACGGCGTCATGCTGCTCCACACGATCGGGCGCTTCGACGAGCCGCGGGCTGGCGAGCCTTTCGCCGACAAATATATCTTCCCCGGCTACCACCTCCCGAACCTGTCGCAGATCATCGAGGCGAGCCAGCGCTGGCGGCTGATCCACAGCGACGTCGAGACGCTGCGGCTCCATTATGCCTATACCCTGCTCCACTGGATCGAGCGCTGCGAGGCGCATCGCGACGAGATCGTCGCCATGTATGACGAGCGTTTCTACCGGATGTGGCAGATCTATCTCGCCGGCGCGCTCGCCATGTTCGAGGATGGCGGCGGCTGCAACTATCAGATCCAGTATATTCGCGACCGCAACGCGGTCCCGATCACGCGCGATTATATCGCCGAGACCGAGCTGAGGCTGCGCGCAGCCGAGGCCGCGCTCGCCGCCCCCGACCGGAAGCGCCGCACGGCCTGACTACCGCCCGCGCTCCGTATCCGAGCGGCGGACGCGGAAGCCGTGGCGCGCGGCGGCCCGTTCCTCGGGGCTGATCGCGCCGTCATGATTGCTGTCGATCCGATCGAACAGGGCGCCGGCGGCGCGCTGCGCTTCCGCGAGCGAGACCCGGCCGTCGCCGTCGGAATCGACCCGGTCGAACCAGCGGCCGCTGAAGCCGATGCCGAGGCCGGCGCGGCGCGCCCGCGCCGCGGCATTGCCGCCGCCCGCCGGACCGGCGGCACGGCGGCCGCGCGCCGCGAGATATTCGTCGCGGCTGATCGATCCGTCATGATTGGCGTCCATGGCATCGAAGGATGCGTTCGGATCGATGCGGGTACGAAGCCCGGGCCGTGAACCCGCTTGCGCCGCCGGGCCCGCCTCGCCGCGGTCGATAAAGCCGTCATGGTTGGCGTCGAGCCGGGCGAACCGGTCCTCGACGCGCTTCATGAACGCGGCGCGGCCGATCGAGCGTCCGGCCCGGTGCTTCGGCGCCGCATCGTCCGGCGCCGGCTGGGCGAAGGCCGTGACGGCTGTGGCCAGGCCGGCGAGCGCGAGCCCGCCGAGAAGCGTCTTGTTCATGCCCCGCCCCTCGCTCACTGGCCGTCGGGCGCCGGCCCCGGCCCCTGCGGCTGCTGGCGGGCGCGCATCGCGCGAACGAAGGCTTCGCGCTCCTCCGGGGTGATGGTGCCGTCATGATTGGCGTCGACCCGGTCGAACAGGCCGAGCAAGGTCGTGCGCATCTCGTCGAGCGTCACCTTGCCGTCATGATTGGCGTCGACGCGGTCGAACCAGTTGCCGTTGAGGTTGAACATGCCGCCGCCGCCGCCGCGGCCGCCCCAGCCGCCTCCGCCGCCGCCGCGGAACATGGCGCGGAGCCCGGCAAACTCCTCGCGGCTCAGCATTCCGTCATGATTGGTGTCGAGCCGGTCGAACAATTCGTCGCCCGAAGGACGGCGCTCGCCGCCGGCGCCGGGCGCTGCCGGGCCGCGCTGGCCCTGGTCGGCGGCGGCTTCCTCGCGGGTGAGGATTCCGTCATGATTGGCGTCGAGGCGCTGGAATTGCTCGCGCAATTGCTGCTCGACGTCGGCGCGGCGGAGCGGCGGCGGGCCGCCCGCGGGCGGCGCCGGAGGCTGCGCGAGAGCGGAAGAGGCGGTGAGCGCCGCGAGCGCGGCACCGGCAAAGGTCAGCTTTTTCATCCCAAGGCTCCTCGATGGCGGGCGGCTTTTCCCGCAAAAAGCGGCGTTCCGCTAGTAGCACCTCTCTGTATGGCGCTTGAACGGCACTTCCCCGCTGTGGCAAGGCCGGGCCGAAGAAGAGGGGATTTGGGTGTCGGAACAGGGTGCGCCATGGTGGGAGCGGCGCTGGGGCGTGGCCGCTCTGGCGCTTCTGGCCGCTCTGCCTTTGCTCTGGCCGGCCATTCCGCCGCTCGTCGACCTGCCCGGCCATATGGGCCGCTACCGGGTCGAGCTGGAGATCGCCCATTCGCCGACGCTCCAGCATTTCTATTCCTTCCACTGGGCACTGATCGGCAATCTCGGAATCGACCTTTTGATCGTCCCGGTCGCGAAGATCTTCGGAGTCGAGCTTGGGACGAAGCTGATCGTCCTCGCCATCCCGCCCTTGACCGTCGCCGGCTTCCTCTGGGTGGCGCGCGAGGTGCACGGGCGGGTGCCGCCGACCGCGCTCTTCTCGATCCCCTTCGCCTACGGCCATCCGTTCATCTTCGGCTTCGTCAATTTCGCTCTGTCGATGGCGCTCGCCTTCCTCGCCTTCGCCTTCTGGCTGCGGCTGGCGCGGCAGGGACGGACCCGGTTGCGCGCGATCCTGTTCGTGCCGCTGTCGATGGCGCTGTGGGTCGTCCATACCTATGGCTGGGGGGCGCTCGGCGTGATGGCCTTCTCGGCCGAATTGGTGCGGCAGTACGATTCGGGCAAGAATCTGGTGCGCGCGGGCTTCGCCTCGGCGCTCCATTGCCTGGCGCTGGCGCCGCCGATCCTGCTGATGCTGATCTGGCGCAGCGGCCAGCATGTCGGCGGCGAGACCGGCGACTGGTTCAACTGGCAGGCCAAATATCTGTGGCTGATCAGCGTGCTTCGCGACCGCTGGTACTGGTTCGACGTCGCCTCGCTCGCGGTGGTGATCATCCTGCTGTTCGACGCGATCCGAAGCCCCCGTCTCTCTTTCTCGCGCAACCTCGCCGCCTCGGCGCTCTTCCTCCTCCTCGTCTATCTGCTGCTGCCGCGCATCGTCTTCGGCTCGGCTTATGCCGACATGCGGCTCGTCCCCTATCTGATCGCGGTGGCGGTGATCGCGATCCGGCTGCGCGACCCGAGCCCGGCCTTCGCCCGCGCCCTTGCCTTGCTCGGAATGGCGTTCGTCCTGCTTCGGATCGGCGGCAACACGATCAGCTTCTGGATGCTCGACCGCGCCTATCGGCAGGAGCTGCCGGCGCTCGACCATGTGCCGGAGGGCGCGCGGATGGTCTCCTTCGTCGGCACCTATTGCAACCAGCCCTGGAACATGAGCCGGCTCGAGCATCTGCCGGCCATGGCGATCGTTCGGCGCCGGGCCTATTCGAACGACCAATGGTCGATGGCCGGCGCGCAGCTGCTTCGGACGATTTACACTCAGGGGCGCGGCTATGCCCATGACGCGTCGGAGATCGTGACGGAGAGGCGGTGCAGGGGCGAATATTGGCGCTCGATCGACCAGTCGCTCGCCGGCTTTCCGCGCGACGCCTTCGACTATGTCTGGCTGATCCGGCCGCCGCCCTACGACCCGGCGCTCACCAGGGGATTGCAGCCCATCTGGCGCAACGGCACCAGCGTGCTTTACAAGGTGGTCGACCGGACGCCGGCGGCCCTGCCTCCTCCTGCCGGCGCCGCGCCCGTTCCGAACCCGCCCAAGGCCGCCGCATGACCGCTCCGTCGCTGTCGATCGTCGTCCCCTGCTACAATGAGGAAGCGTGCCTCGGCGCGCTCCACGCCCGGATCGGCGCCGCGGCGCGCCAGGTGGCGGAAGGCGCCTATGAGATCGTCCTCGTCAACGACGGCTCGCGCGACCGGAGCTGGGAGATGATGCGCGCGCTCGCCGAGGGCGATCCGCACGTCGTCGCGATCAACCTCTCGCGCAACCACGGCCACCAGCTCGCTCTCACCGCCGGGCTCGACCTGTGCAGCGGCGCGCGCATCCTGATCATCGACGCCGACCTCCAGGATCCGCCCGAACTGCTCCCCGAGATGATGGCGGTGATGGACCGGCAGGGGGCCGACGTCGTCTATGCGGTGCGCCGCGCCCGCGCCGGCGAGACCGCGTTCAAGCGCGGCACCGCCAAGCTCTTCTATCGCGGCCTCTCGCGCCTCGCCGAGATCGAGATTCCGCGCGACACCGGCGATTTCCGCCTGATGAGCCGCCGCGCCCTCGACGCATTGCTCAGCCTGCCCGAGCAGGCGCGTTTCATCCGCGGCATGGTCGCCTGGGTCGGCTTCCGGCAGGTGCCGATCGTCTACGACCGGCAGGAACGCCATGCCGGCGAGACCAAATATCCGCTGTCGAAGATGGTCCGCTTCGCCTTCGACGCGATCACCGGTTTCTCGACCGCGCCCTTGCGCTTCGCGAGCCATGTCGGCCTCGCCCTCGTCGGAGTCTCGGTCCTCCTTCTCGTCTATATCGCGGTCGCCTTCCTCGCGGGGGCGACGATCCAGGGCTGGACCTCCCTGATGTTCGTGGTCGTCGTGCTCGGCGCGGTGCAGATGTTCGTGCTCGGAATGATCGGCGAATATCTCGGACGCCTCTATCTCGAGGCGAAGAAAAGGCCGCTCTACATCGTCTCGGACATTGCCGGCCGGGCCGGAGGGCATCCAAGCCTCGGCCATGTCGCTCATGAGGCGGAGAGGATGGCGGCGAGCGAGACTCCGGGCGGGAATGGCAGTCGGCCGATCGCATAGGCTTCGGTCCGGAAGATCGTCTCCAGCATCCTGTTGAGCGGGGCCGGCGGCAGGCTGTCGTCGCTGTCCTTGTTGCCCGTGGCGCGCCCGGCGAGCCGCGCCGCCGCCGCGACCGGGAAGAGCAGGCTGTTGAAATAGGTGATCAGGTCCAGCCTCAGGCCGGAATCCTCGACCGCGGCGCGAAAGCTCTTCTTCGTGTAGCGGCGCTTGTGATGGTTGACCTCGTCATGGGCGCTCCACATCCAGGGATGGGCCGGCACGGTGACGAGGATATGCCCGCCGGGACGGAGCCGCCGTTTCATGCTTGCGAGCGAGTCCCGATCCTCCTCGACATGTTCGAGCACGTCGAGGATGGCGACGAGGTCGTAGGTCCGCTCGGGCACGCCCTTCAATTCGGGCAGCGCGGAGTCGCGCACCGCATGGCCGAGCCTTTTGCTGGCGATGACCCGGGCGAAGCCGTCTATCTCGGTCGCGTCGACCCGGCCGAACTCCCGAAGCATCTGGAGATTGTGGCCGGTGCCGCATCCCACCTCGAGGATCCGCGCCTCGGCCGGCAGCGCGATGTTGCGCGCGATCAGCCGCGACAGCACGGTTCGGCGGGCGCGGTACCACCAATGGGTTGCGTCCAGCTCCGCCATCCGATCGTAGACGATTCGTTCCATCAGATTTTGGCCATCAGATTTTGGCCATCAGGTCTTGGCCATCAGGATCGCCCATCACGCGAACACCCAATGGCGGTTGAGCGCGAAGGTGACGAGAGGAGTCGCGAACAGCATCGGCACGACCGGCCACCAGGTCGGCCCGTGCAGCGGCCCGGTCAGCGCCCAGACGAACAGGCTGTTGAGGCCGAGGCTGATCAGCGAGACGATGAGGAAGCGGCCGGTGCGCCGGACGGGATTGTCGCGGCTGCCATGGCCGCGGAAGCTCACCTTGCTGTGGAGGACGTAGCCGATGCCGGCGGCGACGATATAGCCGATGACGTTCGCGACCAGAGGCGGCACGCCGAGGAAGGTGGCCGGGACCCAATAAGCAGCGGCGCCGAGCGCGGTGACGAAGCCGCCGACGAGGCCGAAGCGGATGAGCTGGACGAGCAGTGGCGGAAAGGCGTCCAGATCGACCATGTTTTCGCCGCCCCCTTCGTAACTTGCCCTTTGCCGCCGACCGACTAATGCGGCCTCGCGGGGTTGGAAAGGGCGAAGGATGGAGGGGCTCGACTGGCTGGAGAAGCATTGGCGCCGATGGGTGCTGCTTTTCTGGCTCCTCGCCGCCGCCATCCTGATCTACACGCGCTGGGCGCAGATACGCGGCTTCGGCCTCGGCGACACCGACGACAATATGCGGATGATGCAGGTCCGCGCCTGGCTGTCGGGCCAGGGCTGGTTCGACCTGCGCCAATATCGGATGAATCCGCCTTATGGCGCCGACATCCACTGGTCGCGGCTGGTCGACCTGCCGATCGCCGGGCTGAAGCTCGCCTTCGCGCCTTTGTTCGGGGGCCCGACGGCGGAGCGGATCGCCGTCGCGGCCGCGCCCCTGATCCCGATGCTTCTCGCCTTCTGGGCCGTCGCCGCCTCGGTCCGCCGGCTGGTCGCGCCGCAGGCCTTCGCCATCGCCATCGCCATCCTGCTCTGCGCTGGCTCGGCGCGGAGCATGTGGACTCCCTGCCGGATCGACCATCATGGCTGGCAGCTCGCCCTGCTCGCCCTCTCGGTCGCCGCCCTTGCCGATCCGCGCAAGGCGCGCGGCGGGCTCCTGCTCGCAATCTCCAGCGTCCTGTCGATCGCGATCGGGCTCGAGATGATCCCCTATCTCGCCGCGATGGGCGCGATCCTGGTGCTGCTCTGGGTGCGCGACGGCGGCGAATGGCCGCGCCTCGCAAGCTACGGCGCCGCGATGGCGGTGGGGACCGGGCTCGCTTATCTGGTCTTCGCTTCCTATGCGAACCGGCACCCGGTCTGCGACGCTCTGTCGCCGGTCTGGCTCTCAGTCCTGGTCGCGGCCGGTCTGGTCGCGCTCGGTCTTGCGCTCGCCTCGCCGCGCTCGTGGCTGGTGCGGCTCGCCCTCGCCGGCATCGGCGCCGCCTTGCTCGGCGGCGGCTTCGTCCATTTCTGGCCGACCTGCCTCGGCCCGCCCGAACATGCCTCGCCCTTGCTGATCAAGCTCTGGCTGTCCCACGTCCGCGAGGCGCGGCCAATCTACCTCCACGACACGCAGACGATCCTCGCCGTCTGTGCCCTTCCGGTCACCGGCCTCGTCGGTTACCTCCTCATGCTGTGGCGCAGCCGGAACGACGCGGACAGGCTGGTCGCCTGGGCGGCGGTCGCGGCCCCCGCCTTCCTCGGCGCCGCTTTGCTCCTCTGGCAGAGCCGGGCCGGGCCGCCCGCCCAGGTGCTCGCCGTCCCCGGCGCGACCGCGCTCGCCTGGGTCCTCGTCCCTCTCGCCTGGAACAGCCGTTCCATGGCGGTGCGGGTGATCGGCACCGTGCTCGTCTTCCTCGTGGCGTCGGGAACGCTGGAGGACCAGGTGGCCGCACTGATCCCGCACAAGCAGAATCCGGGCCTCAAATATGTCAATCACGCGAACGGCCTCTGCCCGTCGCTCTGGGCGCTGCGCCCGGTGGCCCTGCAGCCCAAAGGCATCGTGCTGACCTTCGTCGATCTCGGCCCGCGCCTGATCACGGTCACGCCGCACGACGCGGTCGCCGGCCCCTATCACCGCAACGGGCAGGATATCATCGACGTCATGCAGGCCTTTCGCGGCACCGCCGATTACGCCCACGCGATCGTCGAGAAGCACCGCGTCGATTATGTGCTGATCTGCCCCGGAATGTCGGAATCGACCATCTACGCGTCGGAGGCGCCCGCCGGCTTCTACATGCAGCTCGTCCGCGGGAAGGTGCCCGCCTGGCTGCAGCCGGTGGCGCTGCCGAAAGTCTCGCCCTTCCGGATGTGGCGGGTCGTCAGACCTGGAAGCTGACGGCGATCCCGTCGATCACGAACTGGGCGGCCAGGGCGGCGAGGATGACTCCGAGCAGCCGGGTCAGCATCGCCTCCAGCCTCTTGCCCATCAGCCGCATCAGCCAGCCGGCGGCGAGCAAAGCGATGAGGGTGAGGAGGAGGATGGAGACGAGGGCGGCGAGCACCACCAGCATGTTCTGAACGCCGCTGGCCCGCGCCGTCAGCAGCATCACCGAAGCGATCGAGCCCGGCCCGGCGATCATCGGAATGCCCATCGGGAAGACCGAGATATCCTCATGCTGCGGATCGGCGCTGACCTCCTGCGCCCTGTTCTCGCGGCGGGCGGTGCGGCGCTCGAACACCATTTCGAGCGCGATCAGGAACAGCATGATTCCACCGGCGATCCGGAAGGCGGCAAGGCTGATGCCGAGCGCGCGCAGCAGCGGCTCGCCGAGCAGGCCGAAGAAGAGGAGGATGAAGGCGGCGACCGCGACCGAGCGCACCGCCATCGCCCGCCTTTGCGCGCCCGGAACGTCGCGGGTCAGGCCGGCGAAGATCGGCGCGCAGCCGGGCGGATCGATGACGACGAAGAAAGTGACGAAGGAAGAGGCGAAGAGCGCGATCACAGCCCCTCCGGCGGCGACAGGCCGGCCCGGCCGTGCGCTGCGACGAGCGTGTTGCGGAGCAGGACCGCGATCGTCATCGGCCCGACCCCGCCCGGCACCGGCGTGATCGCGCTCGCGACCTCCGCCGCGCTCGTGAATTCGACGTCGCCGAGCAGCTTCGCCTTGCCGTCCTCGCGCGTCAGCCGGTTCATGCCGACGTCGATGACGACCGCGCCCGGCTTCAGCCAGTCGCCCTTGATCAGCTCGGGCCGGCCGACCGCGGCGACGAGGATGTCGGCGCGGCGCACCACGTCCGGCAGGTTGCGGGTGCGGCTATGAGCCATCGTCACCGTGCAATTTTCGCGGAGAAGGAGCTGCGCCATCGGCTTGCCGACGATGTTCGAGCGGCCGACGACGACCGCTTCGAGCCCGCCAAGATCGCCGAGCCGGTCCTTCAGGAGCATCAGGCAGCCGAGCGGGGTGCAGGACACCAGGCCGTCCTCGCCGACGGCGAGCCGGCCGGCGCTGATCACGTGGAAGCCGTCGACATCCTTGTCCGGATCGATCGCGTCGATCACCGCCTTGTCGTCGATCCCCGCCGGCAGCGGAAGCTGGACGAGGATTCCGTCGACCGCTTCGTCCGCGTTCAATTGCTCGACGAGCGCGATCAATTCGTCCTGGCGCGTCGTGTCGGGAAGGCGGTGCTCGAAGCTCGCCATGCCGGCCTCGACCGTCGCCTTGCCCTTGGAGCGGACGTAGATCTGGCTCGCCGGATCCTCGCCGACCAGCACGACCGCAAGGCCGGGCGCCCGCCCCGTCGCGGCGACGAAGCCGGGGACGGCCCCGGCCACGCGCGCCCGCAGGGTTGCCGCGAAGGCTTTTCCGTCGATCCGCTCGGCCGTCATTGCGCGTAGAGCGACGTCATCAGATCGGCCTCGGCGCCGTTCAGCAGCATCCTCAGCACGATGATGAGGAGAATGACGACCATCGGCGAGAAATCGATGCCGCCCAGATCGGGAAGGAGGCGGCGGATCGGCCGGTACAGCGGCTCGGTCACCCGATCGAGCGCGTAGAGGAAGCGGCGGACCCCGTCATTATAGGTGTTGATGACGTGGAAGGCGACCAGCCAGCTGAGGATGGCCTGGATGATGATCACCCAGACCAGCACCCGCAGCACCAGGTCGATGATCGAGAAAAGAGACTGCAACAGATTCATGAGGATCGATACTCCCCGACCGCGCCCGCCATGTAGGTGAGGGCGCCTGCCGGGGCAATGGCGGACGGGCCCCGCAGCATGGACTCTAGGGAGCGGAGCGCGGCGCCTCCGACTCGGCGAGGATGAGAGCGAAAAGCCCTCCGGCATCGCTCCATTCGGCGAGCGGGGTCCAGCCGCCGGCGTGGAGCAGCAGATGGGCGCTGCGCGGCGAATATTTGTGGCTGTTCTCGGTGTGGATGGTCTCGCCCGCCTTCATCGCGAAGGAAATGCCCTCGACGGTGAAGGCGACGTCGCGCATGGCCTCAAGATGCATCTCGATCCGGCTCATCGCGTCGTTCCACAGCGCCCGGTGGCGGAAGGCGTCGAGCGGGATGGTGCCCCCCAATTCGCGGTCGATGCGGCGGAGGAGGTTGAGGTTGAATTCGGCCGTCACCCCGGCTTCGTCGTCATAGGCGGCGAGCAGGATGTCGGGGTCCTTGACCCGGTCCATGCCGATCAGCAGCCGGGCGCCGGGGCCGAGCGCTTCCTTCATCCGCCGCAGCAGGTCGACGGCGGTGCCGGGGACGAGATTGCCGATCGTCGAGCCCGGGAAGAAGCCGAGCCGCGGCGCATCGGGAAGGCCGCGGGGCAGGCCGATCTCGCCCATGAAATCGGCCTCGACGGGAAGGATGAGCAGGCCCGGAAATCGCGCGCGCAGCGACGCCACCGTCAGAGCGAGGAACTCGCCGGAAATGTCGATCGGCACATAGGCGGCGGGCACGATCGCGCGCAGCAGGGTCGGAGTCTTGGCGGCCGAGCCGGCGCCGAATTCGACCACGATCGGGCCGGTGCCGGCGATTCGGGCGACGTCGTCGCTATGCGCCTCCAGCAGGGCCGTGTCGGTGCGGGTCAGATAATATTCGGGAAGCGCGGTGATCGCCTCGAACAATTCCGAGCCGCGGCGGTCGTAGAGCCAGCGCGCCGGAATCGCGCGGATCGGCGCCGCCAGCCCCTCCAGCACGTCCCGGCGGAAATCGGGATCGACCGCGATGCTTCGGGGCACGTCCATGTCAGGGTCCATACTCGGTCCCCGCAACGAGCGTGATCGCCCGGAGAGGCGCGCAATGTAGGAGCGCGGCGCAGGGCGTAGCCGACCCTGCGGACAAGCCGCGCGACGCCCAGTGCGCGCCTCTCCGGGCGACCGCGAAGCGGCGGGCGCCTTTTGGCCGGTGGCGGCGTCGCTCGTCGGGCGCGATGTGCCCGCATCGCGCCTCTCCTCGCTCCTGGCCACCGGCCAAAATGCGCTCCGTCACGCCGCTGCGGGGACCGAGCATGGACCCTAAAGATTCCGCGCCAGCCTCAGGCCGCAAAACTGCCAGCGCTGATGGGGATAGAAGAAATTGCGGTAGCTCGCCCGCACATGGCCGCGCGGGGTCGCGCAGCTTCCGCCGCGCAACACCTGCTGGTTGACCATGAACTTGCCATTATATTCGCCGACCGTCCCTTCCTCCGGCGCGAAGCCGGGATAGGGTTCGTAAGCGCTGCGCGTCCATTCCCAGACGTCGCCGAACATCTGCTTGAGCCCGCGCGCGTTCGCCGCCGGGCGGGGGCGGACGGGGCCGGCGGCGTCGAGCTGGTTGCCGCCTTCGGGGTCGAGCCCCACCGCGGCGGCTTCCCATTCGGCCTCGGTCGGAAGCCGCGCGCCGGCCCAGCGGGCGAAGGCGTCGGCCTCGTACCAGCTGATATGGCAGACCGGCTCGGCAAGCTCGACCGGCTGCTCGCCGTCGAGGCCGAAGCGGGTCCAGCCGCCGTCGTCGCGGCGCCAGTAGAGCGGCGCCTCGATTCCGTTCGTCCGCAGCCAATCCCAGCCGTCGGCCATCCACAGCGACGGAGTCGCATAGCCGCCTTCGTCGATGAAGCGGATCCATTCGGCGTTGGTGACCGGGCGGTCGGCAAGCTCGTAGGGGCGGAGCAGGATCTGGTGGCGCGGCCGCTCGCAATCGAAGGCGAAGCCCTCCGCGCCAGCGCCGATCTCGAAGAGGCCTCCGCGGCTCGCGGTGCCGCCCATCGGCTCCGGCGCCGGCACCAGCACCGACGGCCGCCGCTCCCAGAGCGCCGGCCGCAGCGGATTCTCGGCCATGGCCGCGAGCATGTCGGTCAGCATCAATTCCTGATGCTGCTGCTCGTGATGGAGGCCGAGCGCGACGCGGACGAGCGCATCGGGCGGAAGCTCGGGCAGCGCGCCGGCCATCGCCGCGTCGACATGGGCGCGATAGGCGCGGATCTCGTCGAGGCCCGGGCGGCTCAGCATGCCGCGGCGCGGGCGCGGATGGCGCTCGCCCTCGCCTTCATAATAGGAATTGAACAGATAGGCCCAGCTCGCGTCGAACGGCCGGTAGCCCGGCACATGGTCGCGAAGCACGAAGGTCTCGAAGAACCACGTCACATGGGCGAGGTGCCATTTGGCGGGCGACGCATCCGGCATCGGCTGGATCGTCGCGTCGGCGTCGGACAGTGGCGCGGCGAGGGCGAGGCTCAGCGCCCGCACTGTCTCATATTGGAGGCGCAGCGCCTGAGCCTGCGGCCGCTCTGCCTGGGTCGCCATGCCGTTCCTTTCGCCGCGCCCTTATACACCGAAACGATTTCAGTCAGTCGTTTCTTGTCGCACCGGGCCGCCAGAGGATGTCGCCCCCTTCGCCGGCCGCGACGAGCCGGGCGAGGACGAAGAGATGGTCCGAGAGACGATTGAGATAGACGAGCGCGAGCGGGTTGAGGCCCACCTCCCGCGCCGCCGCGACCGCCGAACGCTCCGCCCGCCGGACGATCGCGCGGGCGAGGTGGAGAAAGGCGGCTCCCTCGCCGCCGCCCGGCAGGATGAAGCTCCTGAGCGGCGCCAGCACCTCGTTCATCGCGTCGATCTCGCGCTCGAGGCGGTCGATCTGCGGCTGGACGATGCGCAGAGCCATGTCGGTCGGCGCGAAATCCTCGCCGGGCGTCGCGAGATCGGCGCCGAGATCGAACAATTCGTTCTGGATCCGGCGCAGGGTCGCGCGGCGGCCCTCTTCCCCGATGTGGAGCGCGGCGATTCCGATCGCGCTGTTCGCCTCGTCGACGTCGCCGATCGCCTGCGCGCGCGCATGGTCCTTGGCGATGCGCGAGCCGTCGGCGAGGCCGGTCTCGCCCTGGTCCCCGGTGCGGGTGTAGATCTTGTTGAGCCGGACCAGGCTCAGTGCCTTCCGCCGGCGATCAGCAGGAACAGGATGACGAGGATGATCGTGATCGCCTGGTAGAGCACGCGCTTGCGCATGAGCTGCTGCGATCGCATGCCGGTCAGATCCTTGCCCTGCGCCATGCCGACCACGCCCTTGATCAGGATGAAGAGCGTGGCCGCGGCCATGATCAGGATGAGGACGAAAAGGACCGGCTGCATCGCCGCCTATCTAGGCTTCTGTCGTGGAATATCCAGCCGGCAATCGCCCCGAACGAAGCGCGGCGACAAGCTCGGCGGGATCGGCGCCTGCCTCGCGCAGCGACTGAAGCGTCGGCGCGCCGTGGCGCTTGGCGAGGCGGCGGCCCTCCGCGTCGAGAAGGAGCGGATGATGATGGTAAGCGGGCGTCGGCAGGCCGAGCAGGGCCTGGAGCAGTCGGTGGACGTGGGTCGCGGCGAACAGGTCGCGGCCGCGGACCATGTCGGTCACGCCCTGCGCCGCATCGTCCACCGTGACCGCGAGATGATAGCTGGTCGGCGCATCCTTGCGGGCGAGGACGACGTCGCCGAACATCCCGGGCTCCGCGATGATTTCGCCGCCGTCGTCGCTCCAGCTCAGCGCTCCCCGGAACCAGGAGAGCGCTCTGTTCATGTCGAGCCGCCAGGCATGAGGTTCGGCGGCGATCCGCGTCTCCCGCTCCTCCGACTTCAGCGCCCTGCATGTCCCGGGATAAAGCGGCCCGTCCGGACCGCCTGCCCCGGACCCCGATCCGGGGTGCGGCGCCGATGCGCTCGCCGCGATCTCGGCGGCGATGGCGGAGCGGGTGCAGAAGCAGGGATAGACGAGGCCCATCGCCTTCAGCCTGTCGAGCGCCTGGGCGTAGAGCGGCAGGCGCCGCGACTGGAAGACCGGATCGCCGTCCCAGGCGAGGCCGAGCCAGGCCAGATCCTCGAAAATCCCCTCGACATGCTCGGGCCGAGCCCGGCCCGGATCCACATCCTCGATCCTGAGCAGGAAGGCGCCGCCGCGCGCCCGCGCGAAATCGTGGGCAAGCAATGCCGACCAGGCATGGCCGAGATGCAGCCGGCCGGTCGGGCTCGGCGCGAAGCGGGAAACGACCGCGCTCAATGACTTGGCTCTTGACCGCGAGTCGCCGGCCATGCAGTCATGAAGCCGTCACTTCTCCGCGCGAGAGGGGGCTGGACAGGGAGAAGAGCCGCTCCCCGTCCTGGGTGCGACAGGCCGGGCCGTTTCCTCTCCCGGGACATCGGAGGCCGTTCGCGAACCATGTACCATCCCGACCTCATCCGGCATCCCGATGCTTGCCCGGCTCTCGTGCTGAACGCCGATTACACGCCGCTCAGTTACTATCCGCTCAGCCTGTGGCCGTGGCAGACCGCGGTCAAGGCGGTGTTCCTCGAGCGGGTCGACATCGTCGCCGAATATGTGCGCGAGGTGCACAGCCCGACCCGGACGATGCAGCTCCCCTCGGTGATCGCGCTTCGCCAATATGTGAAGCCGTCCGAGCATCCCGCCTTCACCCGGTTCAACCTGTTCCTGCGCGACCGTTTCCAATGCCAATATTGCGGCGACGCGCGCGAGCTGACCTTCGACCACGTCATCCCCCGCGCCCAGGGCGGCCGGACGACCTGGGAGAATGTCGCCACCGCCTGCGCGCCCTGCAATTTGCGCAAGGGCGGGCGGACTCCGCTCCAGGCGCATATGAACCTCAACCGGCGCCCCTTCCGGCCGACGAGCTGGCAGCTCCAGGAGCATGGGCGAAGCTTCCCGCCCAATTATCTCCACGCAAGCTGGCGCGACTATCTCTATTGGGACGTCGAGCTCGAAGCCTGACGAGGACCGCTATGCGAACTTGACTTCGCAAAGCGAAAATCTAGCGTCGCGGCGCCGGCCGATGGGATGGAGCGGCGCCGGGAGACAGAATGAGCATCGGGGCCGACCGCTTCCTCAGCACCCATACGGGCAGCCTGCCGCGTCCCGACCATCTGATGCGGCTGATGTTCGCGGCGCAGGAAGGGGTTCCGGTCGATTCCGACGCGCGGGAGGCGGCGGTGGATGAAGCGGTCCGGCTGATGGTCGACCGCCAGATCGCCGCCGGCATCGACATTATCGGCGACGGCGAGATGTCGAAGCCCTCTTACGCCACTTATATCAAGGATCGGCTCGACGGCTTCGGCGGCGAAAGCGGCAGCTACAGCTTCCGCGACCTCGACGAATTTCCCGGCACCAAGGCGAAGGTCTTCGCCGATGCCGGCCGCGCCCGCCGCAGGGCGCCGGCCTGCAACGGTCCGATCTCGGTGCGCGACATGGAGGCGCCGCGGCGCGATGCGGAGCGGCTCACGGCTTTGGCCGGAGACCGTCGTCTCTTCATGAGCGCGGTCTCGCCCGGCACGACATCGCTCTTCTTCGCGAACGAGCATTATCCGACCCACGAAGCCTATCTGTTCGCGATCGCCGACGCGCTCCGGCACGAATATGAGGCGATCGCCGCCGCGGGCATCACGCTCCAGATCGATTGCCCCGACCTCGCCATGGGCCGGCACGTCCAATATGCCGATCTCGATCTTCCCGAATTCCGCAAGCGGATCGCGCTCCACGTCGCGGCGCTCAACCATGCCGTCGCCGGAATCCCCGCCGATCGGCTCCGAATGCATCTGTGCTGGGGCAATTATCCCGGCCCGCACCATTGCGACGTGCCGCTCGCCGACATCATCGACATCATCTGGACCGCGAAGCCGGCGACGATCCTGTTCGAGGCCGCCAATCCGCGCCACGCGCATGAATTCGCATTGTTCGAGACGGTCGGCGTTCCGGAGGGCAAGATCCTCGCGCCCGGGCTGATCGAGCCGCAATCCACCTATATCGAGCATCCCGAGCTTATCGCGCAGAGGATCGGCCGCTATGCCGACCTGGTCGGGCGCGAGCGGGTGATCGCCGGGGTCGATTGCGGCTTCTCGGTCCATGTCGGAAGCGGCGGCCTCGATCCCGAAGTGGTCTGGGCCAAGCTCGCCGCGCTCGCCCGGGGCGCGGAGATCGCGACCCGGCTTCACTGGCGCTGAGCTTCCGCCTCGCCGGTCGACGCCACGAATAAGGCGAGAAGGCTGTTATACCCTTCCGGGTGGGTGAGATTGCAGAGGTGATCGGCCCCGGCGAGGCGCGCCCGGCGGGCATGCGGCAGGCCGTAGGCGAGCGCGTCTCCCGCCAATTGCCGCCACGCAATGTCCTGCTCGCCGGTCACGACCAGAGAATGGACCGCCACCTCGGCGAGCGAATCGGCGAGCGAGGTCACGGCATCCGGCCCGGGCCGCAGCAGGTCGCGGCCGTCATAATCGCCGAGCACGGCGTCCAGCAGGCTCCGGGCGGCCGGATCGGCTACCCGCATCAGCGGGTGGCGGCGCCACATGTCCTTCATGCGCGCGATATGCCCTTCGCGGACGAGCGCCCGATAGAGATGGATCGGGATCGCATCCTCGCCGCGCGGACCCGGCGCGAAGCCGTCGAGCGGCGCGCCCTGGAGGACGAGGCCGCGCACCCGCTTGGGATGGGTCGCCGCGAAGCGGAGCGCCACCCGCCCGCCCTGCGACATGCCCACGATCACCGCACGATCGATCTCGAGCCGGGCGAGGACCGCGAGCAGATCGCCAATCTCCTTCGCCAGGCCCGGCGGCGCGGTCGAGGCGCCGAAGCCGCGCCGGTCGAGCGCGATCAGGCGGAAGCGATCGGCGAGCGCTTCGACCTGCGGCGTCCAGATCCGCCGGTCGACCGCCCAGCCGTGGAGCAGGATGATCGGAATGCCCTCGCCCGCCTGCTCGACCGCGACCGTGCCGCCCGGCACGGCGATTTCGAGGAGCTTGGTCGCGCCCAAAACCGGCTCAGGCTTGCGCGTCTTCGTGCCGGTAAATGTTGTTGGTATGATGATCGCCGGCGAGCCAGCGTCGCAATTCCCGGTGCGCGTCGAGGCGGCGGGCGGCATTGATTTGCTCCGCCTCCGGCGCATCGACGGTGAATTCGAGGATCATTCCGTTGGGGTCGTTGACGTAGAGCGAGCGGCAATAGCCATGCTCGAGCACGAACGTGTCGGGCTCGACATAGCCGGCGTCCCTGATCCGCTTGCCGATCGCGTCCTGGGTCTCGGCATCGACGTGGAGCGCGATGTGGCGGAAGGGCGAAGGGGCCAGCTCGGGATCGAACAGGGCCTGGTCCTCGGGATCGGCGAACTGGAAGAAAGCGAGCGCGCCGCCGTCGCCAAGCCCGAAGAAGCAATGGCAATAAGTCCGCTCGGCGCCGAACAGCATGTCCTTCTCGCACCAGGTCGCGACCAAAGGCAGGCCGATCACCTCCTCATAGAAACGGCGCGTGGCCTCCAGATCCTTGGTCACATAGGCCGTGTGGTGAAGCCGGTTGGGAAGGTTGGTCATCTGGCATTCCTCTCATGGCATGGGCGCGTTCGCGGCCGATCCTCCGGGCGACGGCTAACATAGGCTCCTCGCCGCGTGCAATTCGTTGTGCGAAGACCAGTTCGCATATCGAAAACCTAGCGCAATTCGGCGCGGACGACCGCCGCGCCCTCCACCATCGCCCGCATCTTGCCGTAGGCGATTTCGCGCGGAAGATATTTGAGGCCGCAATCGGGCGCGACGATGATCCGCTCCGGAGCGACATGGGGCAGAGCCCGGCGAATCCGCTCGGCGACCAGCTCGGGCGTCTCGACCGCGTGGGTCGAGAGATCGAGGACGCCGAGGATGATCGTCTTGCCGGGCAGCCGCTCGAGGATCGCGCAATCGAGCTTCGACTGGGCGGTCTCGATCGAGATTTGCTGGACGATCGTCTCGCCCAGCTCGGGAAGGAAGCCGTAGCCTTCCGGCCGCTCGTGGATCAGGGCCGCATAGCCGAAGCAGATATGGAGCGCGGTCCGCCCCTCGACCCCGTCGAGCGCCGTGCGCAGGGCGGCAAGGCCGTAGGCGCGCGCCTTTTCGGGCCGCGCCTGCATATAGGGCTCGTCGATCTGGACGATGTCGGCGCCGGCGGCGAACAGATCCTTCATCTCGGCATTGACCGCGACCGCATAATCATGGGCCATCTCGGCCTCATCCTCGTAGAAATCGTTCTGCGCCTGCTGCGCCATGGTGAACGGGCCGGGGACGGTGATCTTGATCGGCCGGTCGGTATTGGCGCGCAGGAACTGGACGTCGCGCACCTCGACCGCATGGCGGCGCGCGATTCGCCCGACGACGCGCGGGACCGGATTGGGCTCGCCGCTGCGGTCGAGCGCCATTCCGGGATTGTCGAGATCGACTCCGTCCAGAGCGGTGGCGAAGCGGTTCGAATAGCTTTCGCGCCGCATCTCGCCGTCGGTGATGATGTCGAGCCCGGCGCGCTCCTGGTCGCGGATCGCGAGCAGGGTCGCGTCGTCCATCGCCTGGTCGAGCCATTCGGGCGCGACCCGCCACAATTCCGTCGCCCGCACCCGCGGCGGGAAGCGGCCGGCGAGCTTCGCGCGGTCGATCAGCCAGTCGGGCTGGGGATAGGAGCCGACGAGCGAGGTCGGAAGCAAATGGGTCATCGTTCCTCGTCCTTTTGTGGAAGGCCGCCGGGCCCGTCATAATCGATCGCCCTCGCCGCCTCGCCCGACAGGACGAAGCCGATCGGGCGCTCCGCTTCCTCCTGGAGGTGGCCGATCAGGCCGGCGGTGCGCGCGAGCAGGGAAATGCCCTTCAGCGCCTCGAGCGGGAAGCCGACGTCGAGCATGATCGCGGGAATCGCGCCGTTGACGTTGATCGGCAGCGTGCGGCCGAGAGCTTCGGGGAGCGCCGCCTCGACGGCGCGAAGCATCGCGACATGCGGCCCGTTCGCCCCTTTCTCGGCGGCGAGCTTCAGGAGCAGGTTCGCGCGCGGGTCGCCGCCGGAATGGAGCGGATGGCCGAAGCCCGGGATCGGCTTCTTCTCCGCGCGGAGCCTTGCGATCGCTTCGGCCGGCGCCTCGCCGCTCGCGACCAGATCGGCGAGGAACCGGCCGGCAAGCTCGGCGCTGCCGAGCACCACCGAGCCGCAGCCGAGCAACCCGGCCGCGACCGCGCCCTGGAAGGCTTCGGGCGCCGCAGCATGGGTCATCCGCGCCGCGACGACGCTCGGAACGAGGCCGTGCTCGGCGATCGCGACCAGAACCGCATCGGCGAGGAAGCGCTGGGTCTCGTCCGGCTCGACGCCGGTCACCAGGAACCAGAAATAGGAGGTGAAATCGCGCCGGCCGATCAGCTCGCCGCAGAGATCCTTGCCGCGGACGAGGATCGTCTCGGGCGTGGAGGTCGAGATCGCGCTCGCCCTTCGGTCCTGCCTGCCTATCCGCATCGTTCGTCCATCGCTAAACCGCCCCGAATCCGGCCGGCCGGATGGGCGGCCGACAATCTTTCGCATTTCGAAGTTGTTTTCGCTATCCGAATTTTCTTATAATGGCAATCGGCGCGGCCCGTGGGGGAGCGCTCTTCGGAGCCCATGCCGGCGCGGGGAAGAGGTGAAGATGGCGAAGAGTCTCGGGGACGTTCGAGTGCTCGAAATGGGAACCTTCATCACCGGCCCCGCCGCCGGCATGTTGCTCGCCGATCTCGGCGCCGAGGTCATCAAGATCGAGCATCCCGAGGGGGGCGACCCGTTCCGCGCCTTCAAGGGCGGCCTCTATTCGCCGCATTTTCAGACCTACAACCGCAACAAGAAGAGCGTCACGCTCAACACCAAGAAGGCGGAGGATCTCGCCGCGCTCGATCGGCTCGTCGCCGGTGCCGACATCTTCATCCAGAATTTCCGGCCCGGGGTCGCCGAGCGGCTCGGCGTCGACGCGGCGCGGCTGCGGGCGCTCAACCCTTCGCTCATCTATTGCGCGATCTCCGGCTTCGGCGCGTCCGGGCCGGACAGGGACCGGCCGGCCTTCGACACGGTCGCCCAGGCGGCGAGCGGCTTCCTTCGCCTGCTCGTCAATCCCGAGCATCCGCGGGTGGTCGGCCCGGCCATCGCCGATTCGGTGACCGGCTTCTACGCCGCCTACGGAATCCTCGCCGCGCTCCACGAGCGCGAGCGCACCGGCAAGGGCCGGCTCGTCGAAGTGTCGATGCTCGAGGCGATGTGCCATTTCAACCTCGACGATTTCACCCATTATTTGTCGGCCGACCAGGTGATGGGCCCCTATAGCCGGCCGAACGTCTCGCAATCCTACGTCTTCCAATGCTCGGACGGCGGCTGGATCGCGCTCCACATGTCCTCGCCCGCCAAATTCTGGGAAGCCCTGGCCGAGGCGGTGGAGCGGCCGGACATGCTCGCTTTGCCGGAATTCGCCGACCGCAACGCCCGGATCGCCAATTACGAGCGGGTCGTCGCCTTCCTCGCGCCGATCTTCGCGACGCGGCCGCGCGAGGAATGGCGCCGCCGGCTGCGCGAGCGCGAGGTTCCATCCTCGCCGGTCTACTCCTCCGAGGAGGTGCTGGAGAGCGACCAGGTCCGCCATCTCGGCATCGAGATCGGCGCGCCGGGGCCGATGGGGCCGTTCCGGACGATCCGCAATCCAGTCGCCTTCGACGGCGAGCGCATGACCGAGGTCAGCGCTCCGCCGGTGCTCGGCGCCGACAATGAGGCGGTGCTCGGCCGGCGCGCGGCGGACGAAGCTGCGGAATAGGACGGCTGGCGCCGCGCCCCACCGCCGGTCTATAGCCGCCCGAACGGGCGGAGCGCATATGGCCGAGGCGGGGAAGAAGCGCGAGGACAGCGAATATCTCTCGACGCTCGAGCGCGGCCTCTCCGTGCTTCGCGCCTTCAACCAGAGCCGGCCCGAAATGCAGCTCTCCGAGGTCGCCGCGGCGACCGGCCTCAACCCCGCCGTCGCCCGCCGCTGCCTCCACACCCTCGTCCATCTCGGCTATGTCGGCCGTCACGGCCGCAATTTCCTGCTGCGGCCGGAAGTCCTCGTCTTCGGCTCGGCCTTCCTCGCCTCGATGAACATCGAGGAGGTCGCCGCCCCGCATCTGCAGAAGCTTCGCGACGAGACCGGCGACAGCTCTTCGATGGCGGTGCTGTCGGGCCACGACATCCTCTATCTCGCCCATGTCTCGACCAACAGGCGCATCCGGCTCGGCGCAAGCGTGGGCACGCGCTTTCCCGCCTACGCGACCTCGCTCGGCAAGGTCTTGCTCGCCTTCCAGGACGAAAGCGCGATCGACGAATTCCTGGGCACGGCCGAATTCCCGCGGCTGACCGAGAATACGATCACCAGCGCGAAAACGCTGCGCGCCCTGTTCCGGCGGGTCCGCACGGAGGGCCATGCGAGCGCGCAGGACGAGCTCGATTACGGCATCGTCTCGGTCGCGGTCCCGGTCTTCGATCGCGAGCGCCGGGTCGTCGCCGCGATCAACTGCTCGACCTCGACCACCCGCATCGCGCGCGACGAGCTCGTCCGCACCCGCCTGCCTTTGCTGCGCACCGCCGCCGGCGAGGTCGAGGACGCGCTGCGGCGCTGGCCGCTCCTCTCCCACACGCTCCGCGCCTAGGCTTGCATTCCATTTGACGCCCGTGCGGACCATGCGCCGCTGATTTCGCGCCCCTTTTCGGAATGCGAACTTGACTTCGATTATCGAAATCCATAGCGTTCGCCCTCTGGCATCCAGGTGCCTCCGGCACGGGACAGATGCCTCGGGGAGGGGGAGCCAAGCATGACGAGCGCTTTGGTACGCTGCATCTATCTGGCCGGCGGGTCGCTGATCGCCAGCCTTGCCATGGCGACGCCGGCATCGGCGCAGACCGCCGACACCCAGCCCGATACCAGCCAGCCGGCGCAGGCCGGCTCTTCCTCGGCGGCGCAGTCCCCGGCTCCGCAGGCCCAGGCCGCGCCCCAGACCGGAGGCGATTCCGAATCCGAGATCGTCGTCACCGCGCTGCGGCGCGCCGAGAATCTCCAGAACGTCCCGGCGGCGATCACCGCCTTCACCCACCAGACGATCGAGGATGCCGGAATCGAGCGGCCGATCGACTTCATCAACCTGACCTCGAACGTGAATCTGGTCGAGACGCAGAATGCCGGCAACGCCTTCATCGTCATTCGCGGCATCACCCAGGCGCGCAATTCAGAGCCTTCGGTCGCGGTCGTCATCGACGGCGTGCAGCAGGCCAATCCCGCCGCCTTCAACCAGGAATTGTTCGACATCGAGCAGATCGAGGTGCTGAAGGGGCCGCAGGGCGCGCTTTACGGCCGCAACGCGATCGGCGGCGCCATCGTCATCCGCACCCGCCAGCCGAGCGACCATTTCGAAGGCGAGGTGAAGACCGGAATCGACAACGGCTTCGGCTATTGGCTGCGCGGCAGCGTCAGCGGGCCGGTGTCCGACACGTTGCGCTTCCGCCTCGCCGGCTCATGGTACGACACCAGGGGCTTCCTCGAGAACACCTTCCTCAACGAAAAGGCCGATCCGGTGAAGGATCTGTCGCTGCGCGGCACACTGCTGTGGCAGCCGACCAGCAATTTCACCGCCGACCTGCGCGCCTCGACCGATCACCTCAGGACCCAGGCGCTCTATTTCAACATCGTCTCGGACGTGAACGACACCCATCTGCCGATCCGGGTCAACAATCCCGGCGAGAATAATCGCGACATCGACAATATCTCGCTTCGGCTCAATTGGGACACCGGCGCCGGCACGATCAGCTCGGTCACCTCCTACGATTCGCTGAAGGAGATATTGACCGGCGATGCCTTCGACTTCCTGCCGATCCCCGAATCCTTCTTCTTCTCGATCTTCGGCTTCGACCTCAACCAGAGCCAGTTTCTCGACCAGAATTCGATCAGCGAGGAGTTGCGCTTCACCTCGCCCGAGAAGAAGCGCTTCCGCTACATTTTCGGGGTCTATGGGATCCACACCAACCGGTTCATCTCGACCGGCAACATGATCGATACCGGCAACGGCGTCTTCCCGGTCTTCCGCACGCCGAGCACCAATCCACTGAATCCGCAATTCTCCTTCCTCGCCGACGGCCAGCACAATTTCGCCTGGGCGGGCTTCGCCGACATCTCCTACGATCTCACCGACCAGATCACCTTCGATGCCGGCCTTCGCTACGACCGCGACCATCGCCGCAACACGACCCTGACCCCGGCCCAGTTCCTGAACGCGCCCGGCCTTCCCAACGGAACGCCCGGCCAGGTCCGCTCGGCCACGTTCGACGACTGGCAGCCCAAGGCCACCCTGACCTGGAAGCCGACCGGCAATGTGACCGTCTATGGCGGCTACAGCCGGGGCTTCCGCAGCGGCGGCTTCAACCAGACCGGGGTCGGCAGCGTCGCGGTCGCCAACGGAATCGTCGGGGTCGGCGACATCTTCAAGGCCGAGACCGCCGACACGTTCGAGGCCGGCATCCGCACCCAATGGCTGAACCACCGCCTGTCGCTGACCGGGAGCGTCTATACGACTTTGTCGAAAAACTCCTATTTCTTCGTCTTCCTCGCCGCCAACTCGACCCAGAATCTCGGCAACGTGCCCGAGACGCGGATCAACGGCTTCGAGCTCGAGGCGACGGCGCGGCCGCTGCCCGGGCTCGATCTCAACGCCGCCTACGGCTACACCAACAGCAATATCAGGAAATTCCCCGATCCGACCGTGATCGGCAACGAGGCGCCGCTCATCTCGCGCTACACGCTCAATCTCGGCGCCCAATATCATCACGCGGTCGGTGGCGGGCTGAGCCTGCTCGCACGGGTCGACTATCGCAGGATCGGGCGGACCTGGTGGGACGTGCAGAATTCGACGGTGCGCAACCCGGTCGACCTCGTCGACACCAGGCTCGGCATCGAAGGCCATGCCTGGTCGCTGACCGCCTTCGCCGAGAATCTGTTCAACAAGAAATATAATGCGGAATTCTCGCCGGGCGGCTTCGTGTTCAAGGCGCGTCCGCGGCGCTATGGCGCGGAGCTGGTCTACCACTTCTAGCGTTGAAAGGGCCGTCGTGACGCGCCTTCTCGTCCTTTATTATTCGAGCTACGGCCATATGGAGACGATGGCGCGCGCGGTCGCGGACGGGGCGGCCTCGGTCGACGGAGTCGAGGTCGCGCTCAAGCGCGTCCCCGAATTGGTGCCCGAGGAGGTGTGCCGCACCGCCGGAATCAAGATCGATCAGGAGGCGCCGTTCGCCGATCCGCTCGAGCTCGCCGATTATGACGCGATCATCCTCGGCGCGCCGACCCGCTTCGGCAACATGGCCGCCCAGATGCGCAACTTCCTCGACCAGACCGGGCCGCTCTGGGCCAAGGGCGCCCTCGTCAACAAGATCGGAAGCGCCTTCACCTCGACCGCCACCCAGCATGGCGGGCAGGAGACGACGATCATCTCGATGCATTTCACCCTTCTCCACCACGGCATGATCATCGTCGGCCTTCCTTATTCCTGGGCCGGCAACGCCCAGATGGAGGAGATAAGCGGCGGAACGCCCTATGGCGCGAGCACCCTCGCCGGACCCGACGGCTCCCGCCAGCCGAGCGCCAACGAGCTCGATGGCGCGCATTACCAGGGCCGCCACGTGGCCTCGATCGCCGCCCAGTTCGTCCGCGGCGGCGCGGGCGGCTGAGCCGTCGCCACGCCCCGATTGAAGAGGGGGCTTGCGTAGGCCGGAAAAGCCTTTCAATATAGGCGCTTAGCAACCAAGCCCGCGCCGATCGCAACATGCGGCGCGGGCCCCGTGGGCAAAGGGTGGCCCACCGTGGTAGCCGTGGTGTTTCCCGCTTCGGGGGGAATGGGACGGCCGGAAGCGCGAGAGGCGAGGGGCGTGGAGCCCTTGCCTCTCCGCGGCCGGACCGAGCCGGAAATTGTCCACCGCAGGATCGTTACGCACCCGATGCGCGATTTCTCCCAGCTGCTCGACGCCCTCGTCTATACGCGCTCGCGCAACGGCAAGTTGAAGCTGATCGGCGATTATCTGCGCCGCACGCCCGATCCGGATCGCGGCTGGGCGATGGCGGCGCTGACCGGCGAGCTCAACCTGGCGGGCGTCAAGCCGGCCGCGATCCGCGCCATCGTCGAGGAGCGGGTCGATCCGGTCCTTTTCACCATGAGCTGGAACTATGTCGGCGACATGGCCGAGACGGTCTCCCTGCTCTGGCCGAAGCGGGTCGAGCAGCCGGCGGAGATGGACGACGGCAGCCTGCGCATCGCCAACGTCGTCGACCGGCTGCGGATGCTCGGCCGCTCGGAGGCGCCGGCGGCTTTGGCGCAGATGCTCGATCACCTCGACGCGAGCGGCCGCTACGCCCTGCTCAAGCTCGCCACGGGGGAGCTTCGCATCGGAGTCTCCGCCCGGCTCGCCAAGACTGCGCTTGCTTTGGCCTTCGGGCTCGACGTCGATGCGGTGGAGGAAGTTTGGCACGGCATCGGCCCGCCCTATCTGCCGCTCTTCGCCTGGGCGGAGGGGCGCAGCGAACAGCCGAAAGCCGAGGACGTACCGGTTTTCCGGCCGTTCATGCTGGCCCATCCGCTCGACGACCAGCGCGTGTCGGTCGACGATTATGCGGCCGAGTGGAAATGGGACGGGATCCGGGTCCAGATCGTCCGCATCGGCGGCCAGACCCGCCTCTACAGCCGCGCCGGCGACGACATCACCCGTTCCTTCCCCGAGATAGCGGAGGGCTTCGATCGGGACGGCGTGCTCGACGGCGAATTGCTGGTGAAGGGCGCGTTCCAGGGCGCCGAGACCGAGGGCGGCGGCGCCGCGAGCTTCAACGCGCTCCAGCAGAGGCTCGGCCGCAAGCTCGTCTCGCCGAAGATGCTTCGCGACTATCCGGCCTTCGTCCGGCTCTACGACATATTGTTCGACAGCCGCGAGGATGTGCGGGCGCTGCCCTGGACCGAGCGGCGGGCGCGGCTCGAAGCCTTGGTCCCGAAGCTCGATCCGGAGCGGTTCGACCTTTCCGCCCTGATCGAGGCGGAGAGCTTCGAGGCGCTGGAGGAGATACGCGGCGGCGCCCGCGACGCCTCGATCGAAGGCGTGATGCTGAAGCGGCGCGACAGCCTCTATGTCGCGGGCCGCCGCACCGGCCTCTGGTACAAATGGAAGCGCGATCCGCTCGTCGCCGACTGCGTCCTGATGTACGCCCAGCGAGGCAGCGGCAAGCGCTCCTCTTATTATTCCGATTACACGTTCGGCTGCTGGACCGGGGAGGGCGAATTGCTCCCGGTCGGCAAGGCCTATTTCGGCTTCACCGACGAAGAGTTGATGTGGCTCGACCGCTGGATCCGCAACCACACGATCCAGCGCTTCGGGCCGGTCCGCGAGGTGGAACGCGGCCTCGTCCTCGAAATCGCCTTCGATTCGATCCACGAGAGCCGCCGCCACAAATCCGGCCTCGCCATGCGCTTCCCGCGAATCTCGCGAATCCGCATCGACAAGCCCGCCGCCGAAGCCGACCGGATCGAGACGCTGCGGCGGATGGTGCGCTGAGCTTCCATGCTCCCGGGCCGGGGCCGGGAATGCGCTCAGAAGGGCAGCCAGCGGTTCTTTTCCGAGAATTTCATATAGCCTGCATTGACGCCGAGCCGTGCGCCGACGCCGAGCCGGACCGGGATCAGCACCACGTCGCCGCGCCTCAGATAGCTCGCGGTGAAGCCGCCGAAGACATAGACATTGCCTTCCGCCGCCGGATAGCGGTGGAAGATGCGCTCGCTGTCGTGGAGGTTGTAGACCAGGACGAACACCTTGTTGGCGTCGGCGCCGAAGTCGAAGCCGACCGACGGGCCGGTCCAGTAGATCGGCCGATCGCCCTCGATCTGGTGGTGGAGCGTGCCCGAGCCGTAGCGGAGGCCGAAGACGAAGGCGCCGCCGGCCTCGCGGCCGGTGATATAGGCGTTGGGCTCGCCCTGCTCGCGCAGCAGATGCTCGATCATGTCGCCGAGGCCCTTGGCGCCCTTGCCGAACACGCTCTCGGCGGCGGTGAACACGTCCTTGCGCGGCACGGTGTCGCCGCTGATCTCGGCCGAGGCGCGGTCGTGGGCCGAGGATCCGGGCACGGCGTCGCCGGGCTGCGCGGCCATCGTGCCCGGCGGGGCGTCGGCCGGGGCGGGGGCGCCGGGCGTCTGCGGACCGGGATCGACCGGCTGGGATTCGGGCATCGCGCCGGGCGTCTCGCCCTGGCCGGGGACGTTCTGGCCGGCCATCGGCGCCGGCCGGCTCGCCTGCGCCGGCGGAGGGACGTTGGGATCGACATTGCCGACCGGCTGGGCAATGGCCGGCATGGCCAGGACCAGGCCCGCGGCGGCCGTCAGGCTCAGCGAAAGCAGCCTCTTCATACGCGATAACCCCCTCAACTCCAGACCCTCAACTCTCGGCGAAGAAGGTTAATCCCTTCAAGGCTTTCGCTGCAATGAATGGGCGGCGAACCGAGTCGTTCTTGCGCCGGAACGTCGGCGCGCACGCGGTTGAACGATCCGATCCTGCCCTCCATAGCCCGGCGACGGCCTTCCCGGAGACGCGGGTGAGCGGCTGAAACCGGCTTTTTGCCAAGCCGCAATAGGGGGATTACTCCACCCCCAGGCTCGCGCCGGAGCCGCGCGAAAGCGCGGCGTAGACGGGGACGCGAAGCGTTCCCAATCCCTCCGTTTTCCCGCGGTTGAACGATCCGATCCTGCCCTCTATAGCCCGGCGACGGCCTTCCCGGAGACGTGGGTGAGCGGCTGAAACCAGCGGTTTGCTAAACCGCCGTAGGGGGATTACTCCTACCGAGGGTTCGAATCCCTCCGTCTCCGCCAAAACCTGTTGATTCTATTGTATAAAATCAGTCAGTCGGCCTTGGCGTCCGGGTCCGCGTCCGGGTTTGTGTGGCGGATTTGGACGAACTCCTGCGGCAAGGCGACGTGATTACACGACGAGTTGGGTGCAGGCAGTCCAGCGGACCAATAAACCTGGCAGGTCGGACGCTGCGGGCGTGTTTCCGGCATTATAGCTCAGCCAGACCTCGCCATGGCGCATTATCGATTCAGGACGGAGCTTCTGCCGACTCCGTCACACCATCAATTCTTCAAGCAGCAACAGGCCTAGGAACCCAACG
>DASUHH010000088.1:0-3583 GCA_036273615.1 Allosphingosinicella sp.
CGGTGGCGATGATGAACCGGATCGCGACCAGCGTCGAATCCGATCCGAGCCACGGCCGCCGCGTCCACTTCACCGAGACCCTGCCCGAGCATACGACCGCCGACGCGATCGCCCAGGCGGCGGCGACGATGGTCCAGACGATCCGGGCGGCGGCGATCGTCTGCTTTACGACGTCCGGCTCGACCGCCCGCCGAATCTCGCGCGAGCGGCCGGCCGTGCCTTTGCTGGTGCTGACCCCGTCGCTGAAGACGGCGCGCAAGCTCGGAATCCTCTGGGGCGCGCATGCGGTGCGGACGCGGGACGTCTCGAGCTTCGAGGAGATGGTCGCCAAGGCCAAGCGCATGGCCTTGCGCCACGGCATCGCCAAAGGCGGCGACCGAATCGTCATCATCGCCGGCGTGCCGTTCGGGACTCCCGGCTCGACCAACGTCATCCATTCGGTCCGGCTGATCGGCGACGAGCTCGAGCGGCATCGCGCCGAACGGGCATAGAGCGGCCTGCGATTAACTTGAATCGCAGGCCGCTCTATAAGTCCTTGTTGTCGCGTTGCTTATTGCGAAAAGCCGGCACCACCTTTTCGCGCAACGCTCTAGCCCCGCTCAGGACGCCAATTCGCTGAACACCGCCAGGATCGCGTCGGCATTGCCGTCGGGCCGGATCGATGCCTCGGTCTTGGTATCGGCGACGGCCTTGTCGAAGACGCGTTCGCGGATTCCCGGATTGCTCTTCTCGAGCTCGTGGAGAAGCGTTTCGATCAGGACCAGATTGGCCATGCCCATGATTTCCGCCGAATGTGCCATGCCGCCACTCCCTCTCTGTCCACCGTCCTGAAAATGGATCGCTCGGCTTCCGGGTTCCCGGGATCGGATCTCAGGAGTCGAGCAGGCCCGGTATCCGATCGGGCAGCTCGCGCGCCAGAAAGCCGATGCGGCCGACCTGTCGGGTGAGGATCCGGCCCGCCTCGCCGTGCAGCCAGACGCCCCAGAGCAAGGCGGTGAGCGGATCGGCGCCGCGGGCGGAAAGGCCGCCGACGATGCCCGCGAGCACGTCGCCCGAGCCCGACGTGGCGAGGCCGACGCCGCCGCCTTCGTAGCGGAAGGCGCGGCCGTCCGGCGCGGCCGCGACGCTGACCGGGCCCTTGACCAAAGCCATGACGTTGAACCGGGCAGCGGCGCGACGGGCGGCGGCGACCGGGTCGCCCTCCACATCCTCCGGCGCGCAATCGAGCATCCGGGCCATTTCGCGGGCGTGGGGAAGGACGATGGCGCCGCCGCGCCAGGCGCGCACCGCCTCGGCCCGCGGCGCGAGCGAGCCGAGCACCGTCGCGTCGAGGACCAGGGGCGTCTCGATCCCGCTCGCCAGCAGGCCGTCGAGCATCGCATCGAACGCCGGCCCATGCTGGAGGCCGCAGCCGATCGTCACCGTCCGCACGTCTTCGGCCAGCTCCAGCAGCCGGCTTGTGCCGGACGGGGCGAAGCAGCCCTCGTCCGTCTCCTCGAAGCCGATCACCCGCGCCTCGGGCATGGCGATGCCGAGCTGGGGAGCGACGCTTGCCGCCGTCGCGATCTGGAGCTTGCCGGCGCCGGCGCGAAGGCCGCCAATTCCGGCAAGCAAGGCCGCGCCCGCAAGCTCGCGGCTGCCGGCGACGACGAGCAGGCGGCCGCGATCCTCCTTGTCGCCGTCCTCGGGCATTTCGGGCAGCGGGAAGGACGTTCGGAGCAGATTGCGGTCGAGCGTCTCGACCTTGCTCACCGCGCGGCCACCTTCGCGTCGGGCTCGGCGGTGACCGGCGCCTTGGCCTCGATCAAAGGCGCGGCGACATTGTAGCGGACGAGGTGCGGCGCGCATTTCTCGTCGTCGCCGTCCGGCTCGAACGCATATTCGCTGATGCCGCAATTGACGACGTCGCCTTGCTTGTCGATCGCCAGGATCCGGGCCTCGTCCATTTCCTCGAGGATGTAGCGCAGGCAGAGCACGACCACCTGGTGGCAAACGATCACCACCCTCTTGTCGGCATGGTGGAGGCTGATCGTGTCGAGCGCGCCGCGCAGGCGAAGGATGACGTCGGCCCAGCTCTCGCCGCCGGGCGGGCGGTGGTAGAACTTGCCGAGGAGGGCGCGCTGCTCGGCCAATTCGGGATATTTTTCGCGGATTCCGGCGATGGTGAGCCGGTCGAAGATTCCGAACTCGCGCTCGCGCAGCCGCTCGTCGACGATCGGCGGGCGCGCGTCGCCGATCAGCCCGCCCGCCTCGCGGATCGCCTTCGCCGTCTGCCGGGCGCGGACATAAGGCGAGGAGAGGAGGATCTGCGGCTTCCCGGTTTCGGGAAGGGCGGCGAACCAGCGGCCGAGCGCCGCGGCCTGGCGCTCGCCGAGCGGGCTCAACGGCACGTCGACGTCGCGCACATCGAGGTCGATCATCGCCTGCCCGGCGGCGTCGGCCGCGTCGCGGGCGACATTGCCGGCGCTCTGGCCGTGGCGGACGAGCCAGAGCCGTGCGGGCCATCTTTGTCTCATGGGCCGAAACAAAGCGCGAGCCCGGCGAAAGTTCAGAGCAGCCCTTCCTCTTCGAGGCGGCGGCGCAGGCCCTCGGCGCCGGTGAAGAGATGCGCCTTCATCCCCACCGCCTCGGCGCCTTCGACGTTGATCAGGCGGTCGTCGACGAACAGGGCTTCGGCGGGCCCGAGGCCGAAGCGGTCGAGCGCGCGATAGTAGAGGGCGGGATCCGGCTTCAGCAAACGCTCCTCGCCCGAGACGACGATGCCGCGGAAGCGCGAGAAGAAGGCCTCTTCCCCGGCGTGGAACGGGCGCCAGAAATCGGCCGAGAAATTGGTGATCGCGAAGAGCGGGACGCCGCGTTCGTCCAGTTCGCGGACGATCTCGTGGACGCCCGGCACCGGATCGGTGATCGTCTCGCCGAATCGTTCGCCCCAGGCGGCGATCAGATGGGCGTAATCGGGAAATTTCTCGCTGAGCTCGGCGGCGGCGTCGTCGAACGGCCGTCCGCCGTCGAGCGTGTCGTGCCAGCGCCAGAGATCGACATCCTCGATGAAGCGCAGCCGCGCCGCATCCTCGGGAATCTGGCGGGCGAGGAAGGCTTCCGGGTCCCAGCCGTAGAGGACGTTGCCGACGTCGAAGATGACCGCAGTCGGTCCTTCGATACGGGTCTTCGCCAAGCTCAGCCCCTACTCAGGATGAGCGGTTGAGATCGAAGGACGAATCGGAAGGGTCAGCCCTGGCGCGCCTTGAAGCGGCGGTTGGTCTTGTTGATCACATAGGTCCGGCCACGGCGGCGGATCACGCGGTTGTCCCGGTGGCGGTCCTTGAGCGACTTGAGGCTGTTGCGAATCTTCATGGCTTACTCGTCTGGAATCGTGCGAGCCTTGTGGGACCCGCTGAAATCGAAGCCGCGCCGTTAAGGGGACTGGCCTGCGAAGTCAACCGGGCCTGAACATATCGGGCGCGAATTCGCGGCGCCAGTTCATGGCCCGTCAAGGTGGTCGGGACGATGGTCCGTGCGGGGCGCACGATATTCCGGACAATTAATGACCACTCGCTCATCCTTCGCCCGCCGCGCGTTGACG
>DASUHH010000089.1:0-9910 GCA_036273615.1 Allosphingosinicella sp.
TGCTGGCGGGCCCTTGCCTGGACGGCGGCCTGCCGGCGAACCAGCGCCTGCGCCGCGACGGCCTGCTGACGAGTCCGCGCCTGGACCGCCGCCTGCTGGCGCGCCCGGACCTGGGCGACGCGCGCCTGGGCCTGCTGCCGCACCGCGGCCGTGCGGGCCGCCTGCGCGGTCCGCTGCGCCTGGACCTGCGCTTGGTTCCGGGCGCGGAGCTGCGCCTGCCGCGCCTGGGCCGTCCTGGCCGCGTCGACGCGCGCCGTCCGCGCCGCTCGCAATTGCGCCGCCTGGACCTGCGCCTGGCGGGCGCGTGCCTGCTGCGCCTGGGCCAGCGCCGCCTGACGCGCCAGGACCGGCGACGTCTGGACGCGCGGCAGCGGCGCGGCCGCCACGGCCGGGCGCTGCGTCCGCGGACCGAACAGGGTCGGCCGTCCCGGCCGCATGATCGGCTCGGAAGGATGCCGCACCGCGGCTGCCGGATAGAGACGCGGGGCCGGCCCGCTCAGGCCGCGGCGCTGCCAAGTCGCGAAGCGCTGGGCGGCGCCGGCGCGAAGCTGGCGCTCGGCCTGGAACCGGGCCATGGCGGCGTTGTTCGCCTGCCGCGACCGCCATTGCTGCCAGGCCGCGTCGCGGGCGCGCGCCTGCGCCCATTGCCGGTGGGCCTGGACCACATAGGGCTGTTGCCGCGCCCAGAGCGCCGCCGAGACCGGACGGCGAGCGCCCGCCCGGTCGGCGCGGCGCAGCGCCTGCGCCCGCGCCCAGTAGCGCGACGCCGCCTCGGCCTGGCGCGCCGCCTCGGCCCGGCCGAGCAGGCGGCCGCCCGAATAGACGGCGACCAGCCGGCCGTCGCCATAGCCGTAGCTGTAATAGGGATCGCGGACCAGGAAGGGCGTATCCTCGCCCGGATCGTAATAATAATAGCGATAGCCGTCGTCGATCGGCTCGGCGACGACCTCATAGCCGTCCGCCGTCTCCCAGCCCCAGGGCTCGACGCCGTCATAGTCGAAGCCGTAATCGGGCGGCGCGTCGCCGATCGTGTCGAACAAGGTGTCGGCCCGGTCGATCCACGCATAATCCTCGTCGGGCGGGACATAGCCGTAATCGATCGGCCGCGCGCGCGGCAGCGCGGCGACGCGCGGCGCGCGCGCGACCGGCCCCGCCGGCGCCGGTGCCGACGACAAGGGCAGGGAGGCCGGCAATGGCGGCAGCGAGGCCGCCGGATTGGCATTCTGCTCGGTTTGCGCCTCATGGCGGCTGCATCCGGCGAGCGCCAGAGCGAGCGCGACGGGCGCTGCGGCCAGCAAGGCGGATCGGACGCGTTTCATCTTCATTCTCCTCGTTCGTCCCCAAATCCCTCCTTGAGTCGCAGGATCGCATGGCGGCCCTGAACCCTTCGTGGCTTGACCGTTCAGCGGAGGTTTCGGTTCCGTGAGGCGAGTCGGGACGGCGTCGAAACGAGCCGTCCCGCGGATCGGATCCATCGATCCGCGGGAGAGGAGACCAGGTCTTGCGGCCGCTTCTACAGGGTGACGTCCGCTTTCTGCATCAGGTCGATGCAATCGGCGACGGCGTCGGGCTGGGTCTTCCACTGGCTTCCCGCGATCTGCGGAAGCTGATGGATCATCGCGCGGAGGACGAGAATCGAATCGAAACGGCTGAGCCCGGTCGATTCCAGCCCGACGACGCTGCCGTAGCAGAAATCGTGATAATCCTGCGCCTGGCGATCGCTCTTGCCGGCGAAGGTGGTGAACCAGGGCTGCGACTGGACGTAGGTCGCGACGTCGATCTGGCTCGCGAGGCCGAAGCCGAGGATCTGCGCGTCGCTCACGGAATCGGCGACGATCCTGAAGGCCGCGGCGCGGTTCGCCGGATCGGAAAGATCGATCGCGGCGCGGTCCGCGGCCGGGGCGACACGCTCCCTCGCGTTGGACAATGGGCTGCAAATGTCGCGCACGTCGAAGGCGGAGAGGCGCGGGCAGGAAAGCGTCAGCGTCCATTTCCCGACGAGCATGTCCTGGTCGTTGTGGAAGTCCGGCTCGGACGCGCAGACCCCGCCTCCGTCCGGCTGCTGCGGCTGCTGGCCCGCGCGGACGAACGGCGCGCAGCCATAGAGCATGATCCGCGACCCGGCGGACCAGGAATCGCCGAGCCGGCCGACGTCGATATCCTCCGATATGTCGTGCGACAGGAGCGACGAGATCGCGGTGTCGATCGCGTTGGCGGCATTGTTCACCTCGGGCTTCGAAAGCGTGGTGAGCAATGGCGAGGTCGGGGCCGCGATCTTGACCGCCGTGGTGATCGCGCTCACCGCAAGCGAGGCGCCCTGGCTCTTGAAGTCCGACGTCACCCGCGCCGAGAGATGGACGGTCAGCGCCGTGTTCGGGCCGATCCGGAACAGGGGCGATTCCGCGTAGGAAGCCGTGAATTGCGTGTTCCAGCTATTGCCGAGCTTGATCCCGCTTGCGTGGGACAAAGAGAAGAGCGGGATCGCGACGGTCAGCCCCGGGTCGCGAACCGTCACGTTGGCGAGCGTGGTGACGTTGTCGGTGCGATTCGACAGCAATCGCGAGAACCAGTCGCGATTCTCCGCCCGATAGTTGCGAAGCCGTCTTTCCCCCGAACCCGCGCCCTCGGTGTCGCGCGTCGAGGCGAGCTCGATCCGCGTGTAGAGATCGGAATAATCCTGGGGGACGTGGCCCGCCTTCCAGCCGGCCGTGTCGACGCCGATATAGCGCACGATCTCGAACGTGGCGGGCGTCGCCGCCGCTTCGCTCCCGACCCGCGGCGCCTCGACAAGGCTCTGCGTTACCGTCGGCGCCTCGACTTCGGGCGGGGATACGCGATTCGGGTGGGATGGCGGGACCGTGCTGCACCCGGCGAGCAGGCAGGCAAGAAAAAGGGCGCCGCGGCGCCCTTCATGCCCGTCGATCGCCGCCGCCCGGCGCGATGCATGTCGCTCGGCCGCGGCCCCATTGGAAAGCGCCGCTGCACCGTACGAAAAACGCGAATGTCTCATGATTCCCTCCCCCCAAGAGCGGGATGCCCGGCGGCGTCGGGGGAACAGGATGATTCAAGTCGCCACGACGCTTCGGCACAGCCCCGGCCGGGAACCTACGCCGACCCGCCCTTTCATCAAAAGCATTTCTTCCGAAGCGGCGCTCAGTTCGGCCCGAATGCTTGCGGCGCCTTCCGACGCATCCCGGTTCGGCGGCAGATTCCCCCTGGGCCGACGCTCCTTGCGCCCTTGTCCCTTGCCTTTCACGACCCCATCTCGGAACAGCCGCGTTGACCTTGCGCGCGCCTCCCTTTAGGTTGAGAACAAATCTGGAACGGCAATGCTGACTCATATTTCCGTCCGCGGCGCGCGCGAGCACAATCTGAAGGGGGTGGACGTCGACATCCCCAAGAACAGCCTGACGGTCATCACCGGCCTGTCGGGCTCGGGCAAATCCTCGCTCGCCTTCGACACCATCTATGCCGAGGGCCAGCGCCGCTACGTCGAATCGCTGAGCGCCTATGCGCGCCAGTTCCTCGAGATGATGCAGAAGCCCGACGTCGACCATATCGAGGGCCTCTCCCCCGCAATCTCGATCGAGCAGAAGACGACCAGCCGCAACCCGCGCTCGACCGTCGCCACCGTCACCGAGATTTACGATTATATGCGCCTGCTCTGGGCGCGGGTCGGCATACCCTACAGCCCCGCCACCGGCCTTCCGATCAGCGCGCAGACGGTCAGCCAGATGGTCGACCGAGTGATGGCCTTGCCCGAAGGCACCCGCCTCTATTTGCTCGCCCCGGTCGTGCGGGGGCGGAAGGGCGAGTATCGCAAGGAGCTGGCCGAGTGGCAGAAAGCCGGCTTCACCCGCGTGCGGATCGACGGCCAGTTCCATCAGATTGAGGACGCGCCGGCGCTCGACAAGAAATACAAGCACGACATCGAGGTGGTGGTCGACCGCCTGGTGGTGCGCCCGGGCATCGAGACACGGCTGGCGGACAGTCTGGAGACCGCGCTGAAGCTGGCCGAAGGGCTGGTTTATCTGGATCCGGCGGATGCGCCTGCCCAGCCCCCTCTCCCCGGCGGGGAGAGGGATGGGGTGAGGGGGGCCGGCGTTGGTGAGAACCCACTGGCGCCGGACCCCCTCACCCAACCATGGTCCGCCTCTAAGGCTGCTTCGGGGGGAAGCAGCCAAGCGGACCATCCCCCAAGGGAGAGGGCTCATGTTAGCGAAGCCCATGCCTCGTTCATGGTGCCGTCGGAGCTCGACGCGATCGCCGAAGGCCCCAACACCGCCGCCGCCGAATCCGCCGACTCCGAAACCTCCACCGCGAACATCGGCGTCGCCGCCGCGCTGGAGGCCGCGCACGAACGCGCAATCCTCTCCGACAATGCGCCTCCCGGCCGCATCGTCTTCAGCGAGAAATTCGCCTGCCCCGTCTCCGGCTTCACCATCGCCGAGATCGAGCCGCGGCTGTTCAGCTTCAACGCGCCCCAGGGCGCCTGCCCGGCCTGCGACGGGCTCGGCGAGAAATTGCTGTTCGACCCGGAGCTGGTCGTTCCCAACGAGGCGCTGAGCATCAAGAAGGGCGCCGTCGCCCCCTGGGCCAAGTCCAACCCGCCCTCGCCTTATTATATGCAGCTGCTCGGCTCGCTCGCCCGCGAATTCGGCTTCAGCCTGGAGACGCCCTGGCGCGACCTGCCCGAGGAAATCCAGCGCACCATCCTCTACGGCACCGAAGGCAGGCCGGTCACCCTCACCTTCGTCGACGGCCGCAAGAGCTACGACGTGCGCAAGCCGTTCGAGGGCGTGATCGGCAATCTCAACCGCCGCATGCTCCAGACCGAGAGCGCCTGGATGCGCGAGGAATTGAGCAAATACCAAAGCTCCGCCCCCTGCGAGACCTGCCACGGCGCCCGCCTCCGCCCCGAGCCGCTGGCGGTGAAGATCGCCGGCGAGGATATTTCGATGTCCACCCGCCGCTCGGTCCGCCACGCCCTCGCCTGGTTCTCCACGCTCGAGGAGAAGCTCACTTCGACCCAGCGCGAGATCGCGCGCGCGATCCTGAAGGAGATCAACGAACGGCTCGGCTTCCTCAACAATGTCGGCCTCGATTATCTCAACCTCGATCGCACCTCGGGCACTTTGTCGGGCGGCGAGAGCCAGCGCATCCGCCTCGCCAGCCAGATCGGCTCCGGCCTGTCGGGCGTGCTCTACGTGCTCGACGAGCCCTCGATCGGCCTCCACCAGCGCGACAACGACCGGCTGCTGGTGACGCTGAAGCGGCTGCGCGACCTCGGCAACACCGTGCTGGTCGTCGAGCATGACGAGGATGCGATCCGCCACGCCGACCATGTCATCGACATGGGGCCGGGCGCCGGAGTCCATGGCGGCGCGGTCGTCGCCGCCGGCAGCCTCGACGAGGTGCTTGCGAACGAGGACAGCCTCACCGCCGATTATCTCACCGGTCGCCGCGCCGTCGCCATCCCGGCGACCCGCCGCAAGGGAAACGGCCGCAAGCTCACCGTCCACGGCGCGCGGGCGAACAACCTCAAGGACGTCACCGCCTCGATCCCGCTCGGGACCTTCACCTGCATCACCGGCGTCTCCGGCTCTGGCAAGTCGAGCTTCACCGTCGACACGCTCTACGCCGCCGCCGCGCGTCATTTGAACGGCGCCCGCATCCAGGCCGGCCGCCACGAGAAGCTCAGCGGGCTCGACTATCTCGACAAGGTGATCGACATCGACCAGTCGCCGATCGGCCGCACCCCGCGCTCGAACCCGGCCACCTATACCGGCGCCTTCACCCAGATCCGCGACTGGTTCGCCGGCCTGCCCGAGGCGCAGGCGCGCGGCTACAAGCCGGGCCGGTTCAGCTTCAACGTCAAGGGCGGCCGCTGCGAGGCGTGCCAGGGCGACGGCGTCATCAAGATCGAGATGCACTTCCTGCCCGACGTCTACGTCACCTGCGACGTCTGCCACGGCCAGCGCTACAATCGCGAGACGCTGGAGGTGAAGTTCAAGGGCAAGAGCATCGCCGACGTGCTCGACATGAACGTCGAGGACGCGCATTCATTCTTCAAGGCGGTGCCGCCGATCCGCGACAAGATGGCGATGCTGGAAGAGGTCGGCTTGGGCTACGTCAAGGTCGGCCAGCAGGCGACGACGCTCAGCGGCGGCGAGGCCCAGCGCGTCAAGCTCGCCAAGGAACTGAGCCGCCGCGCCACCGGCCAGACCCTCTACATCCTCGACGAGCCGACCACCGGCCTCCATTTCGAGGACGTGCGCAAGCTGCTGGAGGTGCTCCACGCCCTCGTCGAGCAGGGCAATACGGTGGTGGTGATCGAGCATAACCTCGAGGTCATCAAGACGGCGGATTGGATCATCGATCTCGGCCCGGAGGGCGGAGACAAAGGGGGCGAGATCGTCGCGGAAGGAACTCCCGAACAAGTCGCGGAAGAGCCGCGCTCGTACACCGGCGCTTATCTCAAGCCGTTGCTGAACGGACCTCGCGCTGAGTCCCCGGCGCCCCGAAAGAAGAAAGCGCGGGCTTCCGTCTCGATGCGCGAGCGAGAGGCCGCTGAATAGCGGCGACAAGCCTGTCCTGAGCGGAGCGCCGAGCGAAGTCGAGGTGCGTAGTCGAAGGGGGCGGCGAGATCGTCGCCGAGGGAACGCCCGAGCAGGTGGCGGAAGAGCCGCGGAGCTATACCGGGGCGCATCTCAAGCCTTTGCTCAAGGGGCCGCTGGCGGAGGTTGCGGCGAAGCCCAAGCGGAAGGCGCGGGTCTCGGCGGCGGCGCGAGAGCGTGAGGCGGCGGAATAGCGCAGACGTGCACGGCGAGCGGCCGTTCTGATTGCGTGATCGCGCAGAACTGAATAACGGAAGACGCTAACTCGCGCGGGGATAGCCGACCGTATATGCTCCAGACGCTGACGATCAAGCGCTTCAAGTCTATATATGAGTCCACATTGAGGTTTGGACGAGCGAACCTATTTATAGGCGCTAACGGGGCAGGAAAGTCGAACGTACTTGAGGCACTAGGCGTTCTATCTGCCGCCTTGTCACGTGGACTAGAGCCCACAATTCTCGACAGCCGTGGAGTTCGACTTTCTCTACCCCATGTATTTAAGTCCTCGTTTAAGAACACAGACCTTCCTAAACATTTCCGCCTTGAGGCACAGTTCTCACATGGCCGTTACGAATGCTCCATACGATCAGGACCACGGAGATCTTTTCTTGAATTCCACTCGGAAGCACTTTTCGATGGAGAAAAAAAGGTCTTCGGAAGGGGGCCGAATGGCCTCAAAGTCGACACGACTCTACTGGACGCGTCTGTAAAAGATCTCAAGAGAGTCGAAAATAGTCGTAGCGTCTGGGATATTATCTCCCCGTTCTGCAAAATATCGACGGGCCTTAGGTCAGACCTCGAAGAATTCACTCAATATACCATATATTCCCCACAGACTGCAGTAATGCGCGGGCTCGCGATTGACACCAGAGTTATAGAGCCTCTAGGCCTCACGGGCTCCGGGTTAGCTAGCGCTTTTAATGATGCATTACACTGGCAGGGAAGGTTAAGTGGAGAAAAAAGGGAATCGTTTCAGAAAATACTTAATATCATTTGGGCGCCGGGATGGGCTGACCAGGTTCGGGTGCGTGGGTTTGATCCGGCAATTGTTCCGCCTTCGGTAAAGGGCGAAGGGCTTCTCCTGTATATTCGTGACAAGTTCATGAAGACAAACCGGAATTTTCTCAGCGCGTTTGACGCTAGCGAAGGCACGCTATATCTCATATTCGTAGCGGCCCTCCTTCTTCATCCAGACACGCCGACGACATTCGCTCTGGATAATGTCGATGGAACACTTAACGCCGATCTCGTGAGGAGGTTAACCGACACCCTCGTGCATGCATGTACGTCGGAGAGCAGAATGGCCGGACGCAAAGTGTATCAAACTTTCGTAACGTCGCACCATCCCTCTTCATTGGATAGCTTTGATATATTTTCATCTGATCAAAGGATATTCGTCGCCCGGCGACGCGATACAGATCCAGCCCTCGGGTCTACCTATTTTGAGGCTCTTGTCCCTCCGCCCGATGTCTCAAAATCCGATTGGGTCACGCGCAAGGGAGGAAGGAATCTGTCTGAACTGTTACTGGAAAACATGATTCCGGGTGCCTTGAGGTGACGACCAGGGTGGGGGTCGTGTGCGAAGGAGCGCACGACTATGTTCTTCTCAAGGGGCTCATTGAAGCGCAGCTCGCTGGCAAACCGGGACCCGTTGTCGTCGAATCGGTGCAACCACAGATTGACGCCACATCGATGCAGATTGGCGGAGGAGGTTGGACTGTCGTCACGGAGTGGCTCAAAAATCATAGCGGCGATCAATGGGACGTCTTCTTTGATCAGCCGCTGTTTGCCACATCTCCCACCTATGACGCGATTGTGGTTCACCTAGATGGCGACGTTCTGGAACTGTCGCGGCAGTTCAACAAAACACTTCGCCGGCAAGCCCAGTCATCGGTAGGGCGCCGCGTTTCAGTTCTTGAGAACTGGATTGTGCAGCTTCTTAATCCGAGTGCTCGCAATAAGCTGAACCTTGTCGCAGCGATACCAGTTCTTCATTCGGAGGCATGGATTCTTGCGGGGCTGCAGGCCAACCCCGGGAATGTCGAGGGGGCGCGCTGTAAAGGTCGCGCCAAGCGGCTCTTATCCAGGCGATATGCCGGGAACGCGGTAAAACGAGTGATAGATGCGACTGCTGCACTGGCTGCAGTTCTGCCTACGATTCGGCAGCGGGCCCAGAGTTATTCCATTTTCTACAACAAGGTGGCCGCTAGATTTCCGTAACATAGAATTCTAGCATTCGCTGGGTCCCCCAGGCATAGGTCTTTGTCTCGCTTTCACGGTCACCACGTAACCCAACCCCGCTTTGGCTTGGCGCCCCACCACCCTCGGCTCAGTGCACACTGATCCAGGTCAGGAGCACCCTATGTCCACCCTCGCCCCCGCCGCCGAGCTCGCCCGCGCCGTCAGCCGGCCCTTCCCCAACGAGCCCGTGACGACCCGCGAACTCTCCCGCCCCGACGCGCTTTGGCTCTAGCGGTGTGTTGCATCTGTATGGCACAAGGAAGGCCAAGACGCTCACGAGGTGGAGACCGGAGACGTGCGCTGCCCCGAATGTGCCGGCGAGGTGTCCCCGCTGCGCGAATTCTGTCCGCATTGCGGAGCGCCGCTGCACTTCTCCCAGGGCAAGCGCGGCCCGGATGCGCCGGCCGGACGGTCCGACGACGAGCTCAAGCGCAACCGCCGTAACGTCCTGATCGCCGTCGCCGCCCTGCTCGCCCTGGCCGGGATCACGGGCCGGTCCGCCTGGTTCGGCACGACCTTCCACATCGGCTCCCATCATCGCGAGAGGGGGCCGGTGGTGATCGACGCCCAGCAGATCTACGACGCCTATCGCACCGACGCCCATGCGGCGGACGCGCGGTTCCGCCACCGGGAGATGGTCGTGACCGGGGAGTTCGTCCGGATCGTGCCCGACGGACAAGGCAATCCCGATCTGCGCCTCAAGACCTCGGACCCGGAAGCGCCGCTCGGCGTCGATCTCGCGCCGATCTCGTACGACCAGTCCGCGCACCTGAAGCCCGGCCAGCGGGTGACCGTCAGCTGCCAGCGCATCACCCAAACCGGCGACGACCGCTGGCTGCAGAATTGCGCGATCCAGAGCGTCGCGGGGGGCCCGGCGGCGGCGCCCGCCGCATCCCCCGCCCCCACCCCGCCTTCGCCTCCGTCGCCGGCCGAGGGCAATCACGGCTGACGGGCGCGGCGGCGAGGCTCGATTCGGTTCACGCAAAGGCGCGAAGGCGCGAAGATAAGCCCCTCCCCTTCAGGGGAGGGGAAGGGGGTGGGGGAGTCGTGCG
>DASUHH010000090.1:0-81525 GCA_036273615.1 Allosphingosinicella sp.
AAGGCAGAGGAGCGCCGGCGTGCCCGCAGGCCGAACCGGCCGCTCGTTTCCGTCCTGGGCGGTCTCGAAATGGACGATGCACCCCGGGATGGGTGCCTCATCTGCCAGCTGTGAGCCAACCCGCCCCTGCGGCCGCCGAGGAAAAACCGACACCCAGCCTCGGCGAGCGGTGGGTGGCGTTCCTGCGCGGCTACGGGCCGATCAACCGCATCGAGGGGATGTATGCCGAGACGCTGCCTGCCCATGCGCGACGGTTCGGGTTCCCACCACTTCAGTTCGAACATCCCTATCTGGACACGCTCCTCCAGGTTCTGAATCCGGCCGCAGGCACCCTTACTAATGTCATTCTCACCGGCACGGCGGGCGACGGCAAGACCACCCTCTGTCACGAGCTTTGGGCAAGGTTCGGCGGCGGCGACCACAGGACGACAGGCAAGAACCGCGAAAATTATCTTCCGCTCGACGTGACCACCCCGTCCGGCGCGAAACGCCTCCACTTCATCTTCGAGTTCAGTGGCTGGTGCCCGGAGAAGGGCCAGCCTTGGCCCGAGGACCGGCTCGATCTCATGAACCGGCTCATCAAATCGATTCTCGCGCCCGAACCGGATGAATATTTCATCATCGCCGCGAATGACGGGCGCCTCGTGCAGGCCTGGGACAGCCTTCCGGACGACGCGCCGGCCAAGCAGCTCTCCTCGGCGATCGAGGAATTGCTCGCCAACGACCGCTCTCGCATCGAAGATCATGAGCTGCTCTTCCTAAACCTCAGCCGGATGCCGACGTCCCAGATCGTCCAGCGGGCGCTCGACTGCCTCCTCGCCCGTCCTGAATGGGCCTGCTTCGAAAGCGAAAGCGAGGATCCCGCCTTCTCCGCCGATTCGCCGTTGACCCGCAATTTCAGGCTCCTTGCGGACCCGGCGATCCGCGAGCGGCTGCTCGCGCTGGCCGACCTCATGGACGCGAACGGGCTGCACATTCCGATCCGGGAGGTTCTGCTGCTGCTCGTGAACGCGCTCCTCGGGTGGAGCGGCGGCACGGCCCACGTCGCCACCGTGGAGGATCTGCGCAGCCTCGTCTCGAAGGGCGCGGCGCACGAGGCCGCGCTTTACGGAAATCTCTTCGGCGCCAACCTGCCGGAGCGCAGGCGCGACGGCCTCGCCGTGTTCCGCCATCTCGGCGCGTTCCGCATCGGCCACGAGACGAGCAACCTTCTCGATGGGCTGCCGATCTTCGGGCCGGACGATCCAAATCTCCAGGAGGATTACCGACGCTATCTGGAGAGCGACCCCTATTATGCCGGCAATCCGGAATTTGAACGGCTGCGCCGTCTCTATCTCGAGGCCGAGGACGAGCGCAACGACGGCGCGCAGGCCTTTCTCGAGGCTCTGGTCAACGAACGGCGGCGCCTGTTCTTCCGCCTGTCCGAAGGCGACGAGCGGCTCGACCCCTGGAAGCTCAGCGTCTTTCCGTCGGCGGGCAGCTATCGCCGCCAGGTGCTGGAGTCGCTCAGGGCGAAGCGGCCCGTCGATACGATCATCCTTCAGCGCCTGGTTTGCGGGCTCAACAGGATCTGGACCGGCATGCTCGCCGGGGATCTCGACCGGCTGTTCCTGAGCACGGGCCTCGACCTCAGCTCGGCAAAGGTGAGCGACATCTATCTCTACGAAGTGCCGCTTCGCCGCAGCCCGCACGGCGAGGAAGTCTCGATCGTCGAGATTGACGGCCTGCCGGCGCTGCGCGTGAGCCTCGGCAAGGACCGGCCACCAGCCGAGTTCAAGCTCCATCTGGTGCGCTACGAATTCCTCACGCGCGTGGCGGAAGGGGCGATGCCGTCCAGCTTCTCCAAGGAGTGCAATGAGGATGTGCTGGCGTTCAAGAGCCAGGTTCTCTCCGATTATTACGACATGGTGGGAGAAGGCGGAGGCGTCGTCTCGGTCCTGACGGCGGGAGCGCGGGGCGCCTTGGTCTCCCGCCAGCTGGGGATCAGCCTGTGAGCTTCCTCGACCCCGCCAATATCGGCCAGGTACCGTCCAACTCGCGCGCCTTCGAGGACGTCAAGCTCTGGGTGGAGGAGGCGATCTTCGGCCACCGGCTTTGGGCGCGGCAGAATCCGTGGCTGCTCTTCCTCGAGTTTCTCAACGTGGCTGAAGCCCACCATCGGGAGGGCCGCCTCTTCGCTCCGACCGAGCCGGAGACCGCCGTCCCCTATTCCTTGCGCTGGAGGATGGGACTGCGGTCGCTCCTTTTCGACAACAGCTCTCTTGCCGAGCTCGCCGAGGAGCGTCTCGATGACGACAGCCTCTGGCGGCTCTGGATGGAAAGGATGGAACGGGCGGCTGCGCCGCCCTCCGAGGGGTTCGGGTATCTGAAGGAGCGCTTTCCCCGCTTCCAGGATTTCATCGAGCTGGTGGGCCTGGTCCGGCAAACCACGCTGGAGACCACCAACAACCTGCGCTGGTCCTCCCGCTTCATCTTCCCCTTCGGGGTGAATGCCATCTACAGCGATGCGATCGTCAGCCAGCGCACGCCCCGCCGCGACTACAACGTCTTCGGCCGCACCGGCGAGCTGCTGTACCTGATGATAAGCCGGGCGAAGGGCGCGGACGCCTTGAAGCCCTATTTTGAAGCGCTGTTCGACCCGCAGCTTCCCAAGAACCGTCTGATCGGGCTGCTCTGCGCCGAGACGGACCACCGAGCCCCGCTCGAAATGGCCGGCAACAGCTTTCTCCCGTATCGCAGCCATCCCGCCTATGATCGCCTGGTGGAAGATTGGACCGCGGTTTTCGCGCTCGGCCTTCCGGGCCAGGACGCCTACGCGCATCTCGCCCCGCTCGCCACGCTGCACGTCCTGCTGTTCGAACTGGAGACGGCGGCGGCGATCCTCGAGCGGGGGCGGCCTACCCTCATCTGCGAGATCATCGCGCCGCGCCGCGAGCTCGTCCGGCAGCGCTCGATCGCCTCCTACTTCGATAATGACGCGCTGAGCGGCCAGGCCGCGGAGACTTATGCCGAGAGCATCCTCGCAGGCGAGGAATGGGAGCCGGTGAAAGATGAGCAGTTCCCGGAGACCGAGCGGCTGGAACAGGCGGAGGAGCTGCTGAAGCGCGCCTTCAGCTTTGCGCCCAGGGAGCTGCATGTCGCGACGGTGGACGATGTGCTCCAGCAGTTCCGGCAGGCGCTGGAAGCGAAGCATGACGAAAACTGGAGCGCCGTCCATTCTTCCTACGGCCGGGCCATCGGCCTTGTCTCGCGGCGGGGAACCAACCGGAACCGCTACGCCCCTACCGACGAGCTTCTCAAGACTCTGGTCATCGCTCGCGTGCCTCGCCGGGTCGAGTTCGGCAAATTCCTCGCCGACCTCTACGCGCATTACGGCCTCGTCTTCGGAGCCGTCGAAGCCGAAATGGCGCTCGACGAAGCGCGGTTCGATGCATCGAGCTTCGAGCGCAATCGGGAGCGGCTTGAGGCGCGTCTCGGCAGCATGGGCCTCCTAAAGCGCCTGTCCGATGGCTGCGCCTATGTCGAAAATCCGTTCGCGAGCAGAGCCGCATGAGCGCTGAACTCACGTTGATCGGGCGCGTGGCTGCCGGGCTGATCCAGACGGTGCTGGACGGGGAGCGGACCGACTCGGGCTGCGCCCGATTCCTGATCTACGGCATGGCCCCGGACGAGGTGGTGGCGATCGTCACCGCGATCGAAGGCGATCCGCTGCTTTCGCCGCGATTGGAAATATTCCTCCCCGATTATCGCTTTGCAGGGCTTGACGGCGTTGGACCGCATCTCCTGACGGACAAGGCGACGGCCGAGCTTCGGCACCAGGAGTGCAGCCGGGAAGGCCGGCTCCTGGTGCTCACCGACGAGAGCCAGATGCAATCGGTGGCCCAGGTAGAGAAGCTCGACGACGATGCGCTCCTCGATGAGGCTCAGGCGGGACGCTGGATCGATGCGGCGAGCGAAAGCCTCAATCTTGACGACGAGACCAAGATCGAGTGGCAGGCCGCGCTGACGGGCCTGCTGCGGATGCGCCGCGTGGGCCTGCGGCAAGTGGCGCAATATGTCTCCGCGACCGAGGCGGAACTTGCCGGCAACAGCAGCCTGCCCCGAGCGCTCGGGCGATCGCTCCCCGCTCTCGGGCTCCCCAGGTTCGACGCGTTGTTCGACGACATTCCCCGACCTCGGCTGCGGCATCCCTCGCAGTGGCGCAGCCGCCTGGAAAGGCATTGGAGGCGCGACTGCTACCTGTCGAAGCGCGACCCCAGCCAGATGCCGCTTCCGGGAAGGGCGAAGCTTCGGGAGAAGCTAGAGGAGCTGCGGGACAATCTGCGCGAGGAAGTCCAGACGGCGATCTCGGCCTATATCGAGGCGCCGGACGGAACCAGCGACGCGTCGGTGGCCATCTTCAATATCGACTGGTCCGAGCTGCAACTCTTCTTCGAGGAGGCGCAGAAGAGCGAGGGCCGATCGATCGGTCAGGAGACCTTCGACTTCTACAAGATCCGCGACCCGGCGCTCCTCACCGACTCCGAGCGCGAATATCTGAAGGCATTCGTCGAGCAGCGGCGTCAGAACCCGACCAAGACGCACGAGGACGAGGCCTTTCACGCGGCGCATGCCCACGAGCTGCGAGAAGACAGACGGCTCGCTGCCCTTTGGGAGAGGTTCATTTTCGGGCAGCGCGTGGAATGCCGCGACCTCCTCGACGGCCTCGCTCAGTGCGTGCGCCGCATCTACCAGCCGGCGGCGGGCGCGGCCCAGGTGCTCGTGGTGGAGGGACAGGAGCGCAGCAAGGCCAGCTTCCTTCCCCTGAACAATGAGGTCTGCAACTACTTCGCGACCCGCTATCGCGGCCTTGGGGGAGCACTCCAGGGCCTGGTGGAATTCCGCAACGTCGCCGCATTCGACTATCCGGAATTCAGGGAGGAGATCGCCAGCTACGCCAGGCGCACGCCGGATTCGGTAAGCCGCCGCGCCCGGCAGCTCAGCTTCAAGGTCTGGCTGGAAACCAGGGACGGGCCGACGCCGGTCAAGAGCGCTGAGCTTCGTCTCGTCTGGGAGGGCAATCCCCAAGCGGTTGGAATGGGCCTCCACCTTGATATCGACCGGCTGCTTACGAGCAAGGCGGGAACCCCGCTGGTGCGCTGCCGCGCGAGCCGCCCCGGGCCGGGCCGGAGGCAGGCCGGCGGGGTGGACCTCCACGACCGGTCAACCCTGGAACCGGAAGGCACGCGCGAGCGAGGATGCTTCGCCCCGCCTCGGTCCCGATCGGATTCCATCACCAAGGAATGGAAACAGGAGCTCGCGAGCCTCGTTGCCGACGAACTCTGCCCGCAGCCGACCGCCGACGCGCTGACGGCAGCCTTCGCGGAGTTCGAAACCAGCTATCGGACCGCGCTCGACGATCTGCGCCTGAGCGGTTTCGCGGCGGCGAGCCTCCAGGTGCAGGCCGAAAAGTTCGGCGCCTTGCTGGGCGCCGTCGTGGACGCCATTGACGCGCCCGTGGCGCTGGACAGGCTGCTCAAGCCGCTCCTCGAGATCGGCGTGGCCAGGCTCGACGGGCCCGGCGGAAAGCGGCCTCTCGCGATCGTCACGCCGTGGCAGCCATTGCGACTTGCGGCCCAGTCGGCGCGGTGGACGATGCTGTGCGGTCAGCTCGCCGCACTGCTCGCGCCGGAGGGCGCCCGCTTCACCGATACCGGCAGCCTCTATTTTTCGGAATTGCGGCGCGCTCTCGCCGAGCCTGCCCGGCCGGACCTGGCAGTAGGGTGGATTTCATCGAAGCCGACGGTGCTCGGCCTGATCGACGCCCTCAACGACTATAGCCTGCACGAGCCGCCTGTGGCCGCCCAAGGCGAGCCTGCCCCGACGAACGACAATGTCGTTCCGATCGCGCGCCAGATCACGGAGATCGTCCAGAACTATCTTCGGCTCCAACCCCACGAGAAGGACAACCTCTCGGTGGTCCTCTACAATTGCGACGCGGCGGCCCTGCCACAGGCCGTCGTCGACAGTCTCCGCGTGGAAGCGGAGCGCGAGGGCGGCGACGCCATGTGCCAGGTGATCCTGCGGCACCGCGACGAGAGCCGATTGGGGCAGCTCTATCAGCAGCTCGTTTCCCGCGACCTCGGCGACGACAGCCTCCATGCGAGCGAGGCCACGCGCGACTTCATGTCGCGGCTCCGGATCTCGATCATGGTCAACACGGCAATACCGGCCATGACCTCGGACGGCCCGCCGCTCGACATCGTCTTCTGCCACGACGTCATCTCGCGGGCCGCAACGCTCGGATGGGTGGAGCTGTCGCATGTCACCCGCCCTGCTGCGGAGATCGATCCGGGCCAGTGGTCGCGGCGGCGGCCGATCCGCCGCGGCGACAGGGATGCCATGGTCTACCTCGCCTGCCCCGCCCAACCGAAGGAGAGCTGGGACTATCTCGACGCCGTTGCTGCGTTGCACCAGCCCAGCCAGGCGCGGAAGGCACGGCTCGCCGGCGAGACTCTCGTGCCCGCGCGCCAGACGACCGTGCAGGACCCGGCGACCCGCCAGATTCTTGAGGAGACTCACCGGCTTGGAAGCTGGGTCGTCAATTTCGACGATCTGCTCGACCGCCGCCAGCTGATGGACAGCCACATCCGGATCATCCGCTACAAACATGCGGGTCCGGACGGCCGCAGCCTCGTCATCTCCTCCCAAGCACCCGATCAGTTGCTCCGCGCCACTCTCAAGAGCCGAATCAAAGCTCTCGATCCCAGCTACACGGAGGCGGAGCTGGTCGCTTTGAGCGGACGGCTCATCGACGACGCCAACTCGGTGTCGGGTGACATTGTGCTTCGCGCCGCCAAGCGCGGCAGCAATGCCAACGAGCTGATCGGCGTGGTGCTGTCGAAATTTCTCATCGACACGGAAATCGGCGCCGACTCCCCGCGGGCCTGGATCTTCCTCGACGATTATGCGGCGTGGCTTGGCCAGGACGAGAAGAGGATTGCCGATCTTCTCTGCCTTGCGCCGGACACCAGCGCCGCGGGCGATCCTGTCCTTCGGATCGTGGTGACAGAGGCAAAATATATTTCGGCGGCGAACGCCGCCGCGAAAGCGGGCGAGTCGGCGCGACAGCTGCGCGACACGCTCGCGCGCCTGGAAGGCGCGCTGCTCTCCGATTCGGCTCCGGCGGACGGCAATATCTGGCGCGCGCGCCTATCCGACATGCTGCTGGACGGCCTTCGCGATCCGTCCGGAAACTCACCGGCCTCGGCAGCCGACTGGCGGGTGGCGCTTCGCGACGGGACCTGTGAGATCGAGCTGCGCGGCTATTCCCATGTATTTGCCCATGCCGCGCCGGGCGTGGCGGATCTGGTGCCCGACCAGTATCTCGGCGTCCCCGAGACGAAGACGGGTCACCAGGAGCGCTACTCACCCGAGACTCTCCGGCAATTGCTGCGCTGTTACGCCGAACGGAAGGACCCGACCGAGGTTCGCGCGGGAGTGATTGGCGACGGACCAGCCAGCGGTCCGACCAAGGAGTCGCCTTCTGTTCCAGACGACACTCCGTCAGGCGGCGGGCCGGAAGGGGAGGCGGAGCCTGGAGCCGCCGACGAAGCACCCGGTCTCCCGCAAGAGGAAGTCGCCGTCCCGCCCGAAGCCGCCCCGCAAAGCCATTTCAGGGCCTTGATCGAAAGGCTCGCGGAACAGCAGACTCGCCCGGAACGGGACGATGCGTGGCTCGAAGAGGTTGCCAGTCGCTGCCGCAACGCGCTCCTGCGCTACGGCATGTCCGCGAGGCTGGAGCAGAAGGTGCTCACGCCGAACGCTGCCCTCCTGAAGTTCAAGGGCAGCGACGAGCTCACCGTCGCGGCCGTGGAGCGGCGGCTTACCGAGCTTGAGACGACCCACGGGCTGGAGGTGCTGAGCGTTCGCGCCGAGCCGGGGCTGGTCGCCATTTCGATCCGGCGGGCGAACAGGGAGCTGCTCACGCTGCCCGCAGTCTGGAAGGATTGGCACGTCCCGCCCGGCGAGCCCAACAGCAAGCTTCTGATTGGCGTCAAGGAGGAAGACGGCAGCCCCCTCTTCCTCGAGCCGGTGCCGGCGCCGCACACGCTGGTGGCCGGCAGCACAGGAAGCGGAAAGTCGGTCCTCGTCCAGAATATCCTTCTCGGCATCGCGGCGACCAACCGTCCGGACCAGGCCGAGATCACGCTGATCGATCCCAAGGCCGGCGTGGACTATTTCGCTTTCGAGGAGCTTCCGCACCTCACCCATGGGATCATCGACGATACCGACGCGGCGCTGACCCGGCTCAGCGAGCTCGTCGCCGAGATGGAGCGGCGATACGCTCTGTTCAAAAGCGAGCGTGTCTCGAACATCCACAGCTACCACCAGCGATCGGGCAAGACGCTGCCGGCGATCTGGCTGGTTCATGACGAGTTTGCCGACTGGATGCAGATCGACGACTATCGCGCCGGCGTGGAAGCTGTGGTGAGCCGGCTCGGGGTCAAGGCCAGGGCCGCCGGCATCTACCTGATCTTCGCGGCCCAGCGGCCGGACGCTACCGTGTTTCCGATGCAATTGCGAAGCAACCTAGGCAACCGTCTGGTTCTGCGGGTGGACAGCGCCGGCACGTCCGACCTGTCCCTCGGCATGAAGGGCGGCGGCGCTGAACGCCTCCTCGGCAAGGGGCACCTCGCGGCGATCCTCGGCGGCGGGACCGAGCCGGTCTACGCGCAGGTACCGTTCATCGGCGAGGACGAGCTCCCTCTCCTCGTTCGCGCAATCGTGCAGGACCTCGGCCAGCCATGAGAGTGCGCGCCTATCTGGACAACAATGCGACCACGCGGCTGGCGCCGGAGGCGTTGTCCGCAATGACGCCCTTCCTGACCGAGATCTACCTCAATCCCTCATCCACGGCGGGCGAACTCCTCGGCGCTGCGCGGCCGCTCGCCGATGCGAGGAACAGCCTGGCCCGCCTGCTCGGTGCGCCCGAGCTGGGCCACTGTTTCGTCCTCACGTCGGGCGCATCGGAGGCCAATAGCTGGGCCGTCCATGCCGCAAGCTTCGGGCGTCCTCCGGGCCATATGGTCTCCACGGCCATTGAGCACCCATCGATGATCAGTGCGCTCGAGGCATGCCGAGCAGCCGGGTGGGCCGTCGACCTGGCGAGGCCGGAGCAAAGCGGTCGCGTCTCGCCAGAGGCAATGGCCGTGTTGGTGCGTCCCGAGACCAGTTTCGTCTCTGTCCAGTACGCAAACAACGAGACGGGCGTGATCCAGCCGGTGGCGGAGATCTCTGCCGTCATTCGCGATCGTTGCCCGCAAGCGCTTTTTCACGTGGATGCAACCCAGGCGCTGGGCCGGATCCCCCTCAGCCTGGACAGCGCGCTCGGCATGGCGGATCTCGTGTCGCTCTCGGCCCACAAGTTTCACGGCCCAAAAGGAATCGGCGCGCTCTTCGTCGCCGACTGCGTGCGGCTGTCACCGCTCATCCACGGAGGCCAGGAAGATGGCCGGCGTGGCGGCACGCCGGACGTGGCCGCCGCCGCCGGCCTCGCCGCTGCAGCAAGCATTGCCTTGGAGCGTCTCCCGCGGATGGAGGCGGTCTCTCGAAAGCGGGATCGGTTCGAGCACAAGCTCGCGCAGCAGTTCGGCGACGTCCGCATTCTTGGATCGGATGCCGATCGCCTTCCCAATACGTCAGCTTTCGTCCTTCCCGGCATCGATGCGACCGCAATCGTGGAGGCGCTGGCGTCGCGAGGCGTGGTCATTGCCACGGGTTCCGCCTGCACGAGCGGTTCCCCGTCCCCGTCTCACGTCCTGCTCGCGATGGGCGTCGGATATGACGAGGCGAAATCCGCGCTGCGCGTCAGCCTCTCCCATGAAACCAATGATGAGGAGCTCGACCTGGCGCTTGGCGAATTGGTCCGCGTGTGTGGTGGGAAGCCTCCCGCGACCGAGGGTTCCAGCGGCTCCAGCGGCGCGCAAGGTACGCCAGCATCAAACGGCCGGCCGAGCGAAGCCCGCTCTTCTCCTGCTGCAGCAGAAATCGGTTAGAGGCTCCGCCCCTCCGACGAATTGCACGCCTCGGGCATCTTCAACCCTCTCGCCCCCTTCCCTATCTCGGACCCTGGGTCAGAGGAGATCGGATATGGCCAAGAATGACCGGTTCGTCGTGAACCGCGGCGACAAATGAGCTGTCGTGAAGCCGAAGGCCAAGCGCGCCAGCGCCCTTGTCGACAAGCAGGCTCAGGGCGAGAAGAGGGCGAAGGAAATTGTCCGCAACCTGGGCGGCGGCGAAGTTCGTATCCAGGGCCGGGACGGGAAATGGCGCGATTCCGACAACGTCGCGCCCGCAAAGGACCCGTTTCCGCCTCGAGACAAGAAGCACTGAGTGACCATCCAGATTGAGCCTTGGCTGGCGGATTATCTGCAGCGCATATTCGCCCGCCAGGGCGACGCCACCGACATACCACGCAAGGAAGCCCCCTATCGGGATGGAAGTGAGCCACAGCGGTCTTGCTGCCATGCCAATGTTGATCGGTGGGTTGCCGACGATCCCGCCTGCCAGGCGGTCCGGGGCTGGGTGATCAGCGCACATATGGGCGATGCAATCATGCTGGAAGCGCATTCGGTCGTGCGCGAGGCCGATGGAACGTTGGTCGACATCACCTTGAAGCCAACCGATCAGCGAGCGCCCTTCATCTCCCACTTGGGAAGCGAGCGGGAGTTTGAAGCGGCGCGCGAAGTAGTGAACCAGATCATCTGGCTTCCAAGCTGATCAGTGGATGTCCGGCCCCCTGCTCCTGCCGATCGTCCAACTGATTCCGCCCGCACCCACCCTGCCCGACACCTGCTTGCCGATCGCCCGCTCGAGCACGGGGCGCCAGGGCACGAGCGCGAATTCGCGGCTATTCTCGACAAGCGCGAAGCGGCCCGAGGCAAGGTCGAGGCGACGCCTCACAATACCTTCCACCGCACCGCCGCTTACGGGTTCGACGAAGTCCTTGCCGGTTTCCGCGCGCAATTGCCCGGCGACACGCATCAGCTCGCGCCGCTGAAGGCGCGCGACCAGGTCGGACCGATAGACTATCTGCCCGTCCTCCTCCTGTGCCAAGCCTTCCCGCAGCAGCCAGGCGCGCCTCGCCGCCAGCGCCGAGCGGACCTCTCGCCCGAACCCGCCATCGCGAAGCTGCTCCGGCTGGCCCGAAGCCAGCTCATTGTCGAGCCAGGTCGCGCCGTCATATTCGCCCAGGCGCTCGAGCGGGACGGGCGACAGAAGCTGGACCGCAACCGGGCGAGCGCGTTGCCGGCGTCTTTCGAACGCCTCCGCCCGCTCCAGATGATCCGCACCTATGTCCCAGCTGCCGTCGGAACGCCGTTCGGGTGCGCCGACAGCCCTTCGCATCGCTTCCAGGCGCCGGACATGCGCTTCGACGAAAGCCGTCGTCGCGCGGGGATCGAAAGCCTGATGGAACTCGGCGCTGTAACGCCCTTCATTGGCCGCGGCGACTTCGGCAACGATGCGGTCCGCCTGCCGAACCGAGCCGGTCCGCGTTGTCACGCGCACCACCGACCCCGGCGGTAGCGGCTCGACCGCATCCGCCGTGCCGATGTCGACATAATGCGTGCGCGCATCGGCCCCATCGACGATCAGATAATGGCGGTCCCTACCCTCATCGGCCAGGCCGCGGGCAAGAACTCGGCCGACGAGGCTCCGCCCGTCGGCGGGATCGAACAGGACGCGGTCGGCAAGGGCGCGTTCGACCTTTCCGGCCGCGAGCGCGCGCTGCATGGTTAGGATGATGTCGCCGCGCCGGCCGAGCTCGCGCAGGCACTCTTCCAGGTCGGGTGAAAGCCGCCAGCGGCCTCCTCCCAAATCCTCGGCGAGGCCGAGCGCGCCGAGCTTGCGCAGCCTCCCGGCCCGGATCGAATGGTCGAACATGTCGCGCCCGGCCGCCGCCACGACCCGATCGACGCCGGCGTGGCGCAACAGCGCACGGTCGGTCGACGTCAGCCGTTCGGCCTGGACGTCGAGGCGCAGCCTTCGCTCGATCTCGAAATCGGTGCGCGGCCCCAAGTCCAGCGAGGCCAGCTCCGACACCCGCTCGCGCATTCCACGCGCGATATATTCGGGCGCGATGACGAGATTCTCACCTCGCTCGTCTCTGCCTCGAAGCATGATGTGGGTGTGCGGGTGCAGGGTATCGAGATGATCCACCGCGACCCAATCGAGCGCGGTTTCGAGATCCTCTTCCATCCTCGCCATGAAGCGCCGGATCAGCGGTTTAAGGTCGTCATATTCGGCGCCGTCCTCCGCCGAGACGATGAACCGGAACTGGTGGTGGTCGCTGTCGCAGCGTTCAAGGAACGCCTTCCCGTCCGCGTCATCTTCGCGCGACGAATAGAGCTTGCCGGGCTCGCCTTCCCGGGTCACGCCGTCCCGCTGGATGTAGCGCAGATGGGCGCGCGCCGCAGCGATGCCATTCCCGCCCAGCCGGACTAGCCGGGTCTTGACGATCGCCCGGCGCGCGCGAAGCCCGGCATGGCGGTCCCGATTCGCGAGCAGCCGTGCCATGGCGGACCCGCGGGCGATCCGGCTCCCCTCAAGGCGCCGGCGCTCCGATCGCTTCAGGCCGCCGGCGCGGGCCCAGGCGACCAGTACGGCATGGAGATATTTGCGGCCGCGCCGGGACGGCGAGGCGCGCATCCGACCAAGCCTGGGCTGGAATTGCTCCTCGTCCATGCCTCATCGTCGGGGATGCTCGCGGTTTCTGAAAGGGCGCGTACGGGGAAATCCAGCGCAGCAGCAGGCTGCTCCGCACCATTAAGGTCAGCTGCCGAATACTCATTTTGAGCTGGCGAGCGCCTCAGTCGACGATCGTAACCGATTCCGTGCGCTGTCTCGACAGGAGCGTGCGCGTATCGGCGGCAGCCACCGCGATCTGCAGCGAACCGGGCGCCCTGGCGAGGAAGGTCAGCTCATTCTCGCTGCCGCCCTCGAACGTGGCAAGATCGGCGGAGAGCGCGAAGTCGATCTTCGTCCCTTCGCTCGCCTCAACCAGGATGCTGAAGATCTCCCCGACCCGGACGCGCGAGGGCGAGGCCTTCAGGTCTATCTCCGGCGGGTCGGCCAGTTCCGCCCCTTCGTCCGCCGCTCCCGCAAGGTCGAGGGCCAAAGCGGTCACGTCGAACGCAGGGTCGGTCGTCTGCAACTGGAAAGCGATATTTCCCTGGGCCCAGATCAAGACGGGCGTCTCGGTGAGCGATCGAGCCGACACATCGCCCAAGCCTTCGGGACCCGGCCCGAAGATCGCCTCGCCGGACTGATGGGTCGAGCCGAGCAAAAGGAAACGTTCGTGCGCCATGGCGGCGCCGTCGGAGACCCAGCAGGTCAACACCAATTCGTCTTCGCGCCTCGCGAAGCGCCACTGGCGGCTCGTCTCCGGGTAGCCGACGACGAGGTCTTCATGGGTAAGCCGCCATTCCGCGAGCGCGGGATGCCGCGAAGGGTCCGGGACGTGACGGGGCGCGGGTTCGGCCAGTTCGTCAGCGCCGCGATAGGATATTGCCCGCATGAAGCGCGCCCGGTTCTCCGCGAATGGTTTCTGCGGAAGATCGACCATGAAGTGAATCATCTCCGCACCAAGCCGAACCAGGTTCTGAACATTCACAACGCCGCGATAATAACTGATATTCGCGACGTTGCCGCGCGTACAGCGCTCCTGGGCCGGCGTCTGCGTGTCCACCGCCGCGGCGACATAGCTGGTGGGCGTGTCGTCATAATGGGGGCCGGCACAGGCATCCGCGATATATTCCGTGCCCTGATAGGATGGCGCACAGAAAGCGTGATTGCCGAAGCAACTCCGGCCGCTCGACGCCTCCGGGACGACAAGCGGTCCGGTGAAGGGGTTGTTGCACTGGCCCCAGCCGATCAGGTCGGTCTTCCGCAAATACCCGAACTTGTTCATGTAGCAGTAGCGCGTCGGGTAGGTCGGCTTGAGCAGGACCTGGAGATAGGCAGCGGCGTCGTAGCAGTTGAGACGCGACTTGGGATTGGTGCGCGCGGCATTGTAGCGCGCGATGTGAAAGGTGAGCGTGTCCCAGTGCGCCGGGTTCCCGACGTCGGTATAGTAGCAGCGCCCCCCATTCTCCCTGTCGTAGAGCGGCGGATTGCCCTCAAACACCTTGTCGACGAAGGCCTTCCACGCCACCGCCGCGGGCGTGAAGGAGGCCGCGGCATCGGCGATGTCCCGAAGCAGCTCGGCGGGCAGCCCGCGGGGCGCGAAGGACAGGTCTCCTGCGGGCGGGAAAATGAGAAGCTCCGGCGACTCGACCTCGAGCGCCTCTTCGCCCTCTTCGCTGACCATGTGCAAACTGAGCGCGCCGGGCGGCAAGTGAACCAGGCGCTGTCCGCTCTCGTCGTCGAGGGTTAGCCGGGCCTGACAATCGCCCTGACTTTCGCCCGCTTCGGCGAGACCGGACAGCAGGGCAACTCCGTCCGCTCCCCTCGCTTCCAGGCGCCCCGCCGTGTCGCGATCGCTCATGGTAAACCTCGCGATAAGGAGCGGGTCGCCGGGCCTGTAGAGCTTCAGCGCCACCGGCGCGCGCGCCGATGCGGCCAGCTCGAACGACGCTCCGGCACGTCTACCATTCACAGGGACAGGGCGGACGGGAATCAGCTCGGCACGCGCCATAATTTTTCTTCCTCCCTTCGTCGGCTGAGGAGCCCGTAAGGACTCGCTGCGCCCGGATCTACGCCTCCGACAAGCGTCCCGCCATCTCGCCGTGAAGGGAAGACGAGATTTTCTGTCTCGCGCCGATTTCCATCGTCTCGCGAAAAAAAGATGTGCAGACAATCACCTGTCGAGCCCTGCGAGACAATGCCTTTATCTTGCCATCCCTCCCCCTCCCCTTAGTCTTCCTCCCTGCCACTGATACAACATCGATGACCTCGACCATCCCGGCGTCCTCGCCACGAGTTCCACCTCAACAACGGCTGGAAATCCTCGCCGCGCAAGACTAGTCGCCACCCGAGATCAATCCTGGGAGTGAAGCGCGTGGCTGATGAGAAGAGTTTCGATGCCGTCAAACTAGCAACCGAGCTGACGATCGCCTGGCTCGGCAATCAGAACAACCGCATTAATGCGGAAGAAGTGCCGCAATTCCTACGCAACATGCACGCGGCGGTGACGGAGCTTGCCGGCGGGTCGAGCGTGGCCGGCGAAAGCACGCAAGAAGCCCCTTCAGAGCCGGATTTCACGCCGGCCGTCTCGGTGCGAAAGTCGCTCGCTTCGAAGGATCACATCATCTCGATGATCGACGGCAAGCCCTACAAGACGCTGAAGCGCCACCTCGCGGGCCATGGGCTTACCCCCGCCGAGTATCGCCAGCGCTACGGCCTCAAGCCTGATTATCCCATGGTCTCGGAGAGCTATTCCGCCGCCCGCCGCGAGATGGCCAAGAAGATCGGGCTGGGCCAGAAAGGCCGCGCCGCCAAGTCGGCGGGCGGCCGCGGCGGGCGCAGGCGCCGACCGGCCCAATAAGGCCCGCGGGACGCAATAAGAAGGCCCGGAAGCGACGCTCTCGCGCCGCTCCCGAGCCTGCTTCAGCGTGTGTCACGCCGCGCGATCGTAGGCTGCCTCGGCCTCGTCCCTGCGCTGGAAGTCCTGCTTCCAGAGCAGGTCCACCGCCGCGCCCTCGCCGTCGACCAGGCACACTGACGCGTGCCAGCGGCGATCCAGCAAGCTCAGCACCGCAATCCGCGAAAGCTCGATGCATTCGTCATCGCCGCCAAACTCGACATCCAGATGCTGGCCGAGATAGCGCTCGCTCACTCGCGTTTCCCAGAGGAAATCAGCCGCCTCGGCTTCCACCATCCGTGCGGCCATGATCGCTCCGAACTCGGCGCGAAGGGCATCGATCCTCGCTTCGCTGCGGCCGATCTCGATCGCTGAAATCATCGTCATTTGCCATCTCCCTTGAGCGTCTTCCAATCGAAGACGGCGCTTCAGGAGCGGGCGGCGGAGCGGCTGTCAGGGACGCCGAAGGCGCCGCGAAGCGGGGCGTGGGGGAGCCGATTTGCGAAGCAAATTGGGGGGACCGCGCATCCTTGATCAGCCGCTCCGCCGCCCGCCACACTGGGCCTCTACGAGATGAACCCCGCCCCGGACTCCGCGAATCGAACGCTGCAAAACCCAATCCAGGTGATTGACCGGGGGCGCCCAGTCCATATTCCAAGAGACAGTGGATGCGCCTGGGAGGGGCAGAGTGACGGAAGCGGATTTGAGCTATTTCGCGCGCCGCATGTGCGAAGAGAGAGCTGCCGCCGCGCGAGCCCAGGATGCTAAGGTGAGCGCGATTCACACCGATCTGGCGGAGCGGTATCGCGCGGTCCTGGAGGCGCATGATCATCCCTCCGTCCCAGAGGCCGCGAATCCCTGCGGCGACGCCCCCGCCTGAGCCTGGAGACGCTCGAAACGCCCCGGCGGCGTCGGCCGCCGGGGCGCTCACCTGCGCCTCAGAAGGGCACGTCCTCGTCGAACTCGCGCTGCTCCTCGGAGCCGCCGCTCTGGCGCGGCCGGCTCAGGAACTGCACGTCGTCGGCGATGACCTCGCAGCCGTAACGCTCCACGCCTTCCCGATCGGTCCACTTGCTGTAGTGGAGCCGGCCCTTGACCGAGACCAGCATTCCCTTGGCGGCGTGCTGCGCGATCACCCGGCCGAGGCCGTTGAAGCAGGTGATCCGATGCCACTCGGTGTCCTTGGCGGTGAAGCCGCTCGCATCCTTGTAGGTCTTGCCCTCGCTGTCGCGCTTGGGCCGGCTGGTGCCGAGGTTGAAGGTGGCGACATCGGTGCCGCCGTTGGTGGAGCGAAGCTCCGGATCGCCGCCGAGATTGCCGACGAGAAGAACGATGTTGGTCATGACTGTCTCCTGCGATTGTCGCCGGGACCGCCCCGTCGACAGCCCGAGGAGAGGCGCGGCGAAGCGGCGGCGCGCACTACAGGCGGCACGCCAAGGGGAACCCCGGCCCAAGGCCGGCGCGGGCAGCCCGAAGGGCAACACGGGCCGCAGGGCCGCGGGTTGCGCACCGCCGCAGCCGCGCCAGGAGGGCCGAAGAAGGAGATGGGGACGGTCCGCCAAACGGCCGCGGAGACGGCAAATGCCGCTCGACTTCCACGGTCAATGTCCGAGCGCCCGGTCCGATCGCAGTCACCCTGGACGGCCGCAGGATCGGCCAACACGCTCGACTCCCGGCCCGCGACTGCGGCAAGGTCACAGCTGCAGGAGGCCTCTCATGGGCAAATACGATCCGCTCCGGCGGCATCTCGAGACCCGGCACGGCGCAGAGATCGAAGTCAGCTTTGCCGACATCGAGACCGTCATCGACGCGCCACTCCCGAAAGCGGCGGCGCGGCCGGGTTGGTGGACGAACGGCAGCGACGCCACAAGAGGCCAGACGCATTCCCGAGCCTGGACGGAGGCAGGATTCAATGCGTCCCTTGTCGCTGGAGCCGAACGCGTGCGGTTCCTCCGGCACGGCTACAGGGTCGTGTCGCGAAGCGCGGACGTGACCTACGTCGAAAAGGAAAATCCGACCGACGAGGAGATCGCCCGGGCCAGACAAGCCTGGGAGAACCTCATCAGGCTCATCGCACGCACCGCCGCCAAAGCATCGATCAAGCTCGGGATCGAATTCGACATGGACGACCCGCAGGTTGCCCGCGACGTTATGAAGGCTACGTTCGACGGACTGTTCCTCCCCCCGCCAGCAAAGAAGCGGCGCGGCGGGAAGGCTGCTATTTCGGATTAGGAGATAGCTTGGCATGGCCATTCGTGTTCAGGATTGGAAGTTAGATTGGCGAAGTCGCAGAACCCGTGCCCTGTGCAATGCAGCGGCGGGCATCACAGGCCCCAGCACAAAGTGGAGGCCAGCTCGCTTGAGGCTGCAGAGGTTACCGGTGATTGGACAAGAAGTGCGAGGCGCTGCGGCTATTGTGGCGAAATCTACTCGATCGGCCCCCGCGGGGAGGCCGTTCGCCGCGGGCATTTCGGAGGCAACGGCCTCATGCGAGCCGAGAATTGGCGGCCGTACCTTGGCTGATCAGAGCACGGGGGCGTAGCCCCCAACCAATCGAAATGACCCTTCATCCGGCCGGCGGCATTCCGGTGCTTTCAAAGGTCACTGGAGGCATTTTTCGAGTGGCTTCTGCGAAAGGATGATCTTCCCACCGTCCCGCCGAAACTCGACCGTGGCGATGCTGAGGTCGGCGAGCGGCCCGCGCAATGCCTTGCCCGTCCCCTCCGGCACCACGAGCACCTTGCGGTATCCACCTCCCAGCAGCCGATCATAGATGTGGAGCTGGCCGACGCCCTCGAAGATGTCGTGCGCACTGCATCGCGACTTGATCTCGAAAAGGATCTTCGGGCCGCTGCCATAGGTGAAGAGGTCCGGGCCATATTGCGAAACCCGGTCGTTCGAGTGCGGCGTGTTGCGGCGCTTCAGCTCGGCGGCAAGTGCACGCCAGATTTCGCCGTGGAAACGCCGGCCGGTCCCGCCGGCGCGAGGCGCGAATGCGAAAGCGCCGACGGATTCCGGGCTCAGCCCGCGCTCCCACGCGTCGACCTGCGTGAGGTCGGCAACGGTGTTGCCCTTCGCCAGCTTGACGAGCCGCGCTCGGGCGCAATGCGCGATGAAGGCCGCGATCTGCTCCTGCATGATTACGGCTGAAGCGCTCAGGTTGGCGATCTTGTGATACGGGGCCGACGTGCCGTCGCTGAAGGCAACCCTGGTGGGTTTGAGGCCGGTCGCCGCAATGAAATCGGCTTCGGTAACCCGCGCGCCGGCAACGCTCATCCGTCCTTGGTGCAAGAGCCAACGACGACCCTTGCTGTCGGTCGCGAAAACGGCCTGGAGATTCTGATCGATCCCCCGGGGCGGCATGTTGATCTCGACGATGATGTTGCCGCGGAGGTCATGCGGCTTCTGCCCGAACGCGTTCCAAGGCCGGACGATATCCTCTTTCCCGTGCGTCGTACCGAACATTCCCCAGATCCCGAGCGCCTCGTGCCAAAAGACGTCCTGTCCACCCATCGTTCCGATGATCTCGGCACCCTCCGCGAATGCCCGCTTCCATGTCGCGAGCATGGTGGTGACCTCGGCGCCCTTCTCCAATGCCTTCATCATCGTCCCCCAACACTTCCGTCACGGAAATTACGGCTCAGCGCGCCGACTCTCGCTAGAGACCTACATAACGGAAGGTCGGGCCGCTCCAGCCGCTCTTCAGCCGGTGCTCGACCACATAGGCGCGAAGACGATCCGCCAAGACCTCCGCATCAACCAGGCCGAGGCCGGATTGCGACGCGATCCTGTCGATCAAAGGATTGCCCGAATGCACCCAATCGATCGCCAGAATGTGCGCATTCGCCTCGAGAGGGGCGGTGCGGAATCCGGACGAGACCCGCGCCTTGTTCGCGGCAGCGATTGTCAGGATCGCACCCTTCGTATCCGCGAGCTTGTCCAGCGTCACGGCATTGATGATGCCCTGGCCCATGACCGCCTGCAGGGTCATGATACCGCCGCCCAAGCGGACGACGTCATCGTCGCCGTCGCGAACCGCCTGCCTTTGCACTTCGGGCGGGCGACACCCGGAATAATCCGCCAGGTCCCCTTCGGCGATTGCTGCGCGCGCGACGCAACCCGCCACTGTCATCCCGCGCATCAAGGCCACGGCGATCGCGGCGCATCGATCGAGCGAAGCCTCGTGGAAGTCGCTCGCGATATAGAAACCGTCGCCGATCTGATGCGCGAAGAGTCGCTCGGGCTCGTTCGGATAGCAGCGAGTGCCGATCGCGAAGATCATGCGCGTCAGATGCTGGAGGCCGCGCAGCGCCAGGTCGCCGGCCGACCACAGATTGCTGAAGCCCTCCACGTCGATCCAGATGCCCCAAGAGGGTCTGACCTCCTCGCTCGCGCTATCGTTTGCAGTCACGTCAGCTGCCCTCGGGGACCGCTCCGCCCGCACTGGCCGCAATGCGCAATTCTTCCAAGCGCTCGCGCGAAACCATCTCGACCAGGTCGCGCAGGCGCCGCACCGCCTGGGTCAGAGCTTCGAGATCGTCGCGGCTGATCTCATAGCTGGCCGAATAGCGTGCCTCGACATAAGCCCGCTTCAGCAGCTCAAAGCGGCGGCGGTCGATCTTCGTCGCGCGCGGCCAAGCCTCAATCAATCGCGGCTCGCTGTCCTCGGCGAGCGACCGCAGAAACTTGATGTTGTGCGACCGCGGAAAATAGAGGGTCCGCACCAGTAGGAAACATGCGTAGGCCGTTTCAGTTGCTTGATGCAGCGCAAAGGCTGCCTTGTTACGCCAATCCCTGTCGGTGCCGTGTTGTAGCGACCAATCTGCGGTGGTGAGCCAGTTACCCGAAGACGTGTGATGCGCGAGGAAATACCCGCTCGCCATCTCATACGCATCCCTCGGTGAGGCCGGCATTGGCGCCGTCAGCTCATGCTGCGGCAGCTCATAGATGGCGATCCCGTCGCGAACGATATCAACCCAGAAATACTCGCCGCGCCGCAGCGCCTGGTTCACCTCGTCGATCGAATGGACGATGATGTTGACCGGCCGGCCAATCGCCGGGTCGCGCAGGATCTTGTCCTCGGCGACGTACCAATAGTCGGCGATCTCGGTGAGGTCGCGGTGGCTCACCACGATCAACAGGTCGAAATCGGACTGATAGCCGTTCTCGGGCTCGTCGACCCAGTCGTCGCGCGCATAGCTGCCGAACAGGATGACCTTGTAGATCTTGCCGTTCCGCCGCCACGGTTGCGTAGCGCGTGCGGTCACCTCCTCGAACTCGGCCATCAGGATCCGCACGACGCGCGCGAGCTCGTCCTGCTGCACCTGAGGAAGATGGTCGATGTTCGTTCGCATCAGGAATGTCGTCCCCGTTTCTCGGCGGCGATGCAAGCCGATGTTCATTCATTCACTCGGATAACGCGGCGCCATGGTCGGAGGTGAGAACATGCTTGGAAACATGCGCCAGGCCTTACGACGATGGCCTTCCGGGTCCCGGCGCCGCGGCCGCGCAAGGCGGCGGAGCAAGGTAGGTCGGAGGCCGCGGCGATAGCAAGCACGAGAAAAATGCCCGAGCCCGGCCTGCCAGGGCCAGCCCGGCATCGTACCTCTTCCTCTCCTTTGCCTTCAGTCCGAGATGGCCCTCCCCTGATCGCCCCGCGGCGGCTGAGGGACGATGGTCGGCCGATCGAAAGCCCTGATCACCTCATGGCCCGGGCATGCCGTCACCGGACGCCAGTCGAGCCTGTCGCCGTCACCCGCCGTTCCCGCGTGAAGGCATCGAACCACATAGTCGGCCGGCGCCCCCGCGCGAACGACCTCATAGGCGCGAAAGCCGAGCGGCTTCACGTATTGGTCCGCAATCTCCGGCCGGAGCGCGAAATTTGCGCCCTTGAGCGCTGATCCCATGCTCCCGTAGAGGATCGCATCCAGAGGCGTGAACTTGAAGAAGAGGCTGCCGATGCCGCCGCTGACGAGATAGTCGCGCGGCCCCGTGGGAACGCGCCGGAACTCCGTGGCAATGAAGCGCTCGAAGCGCTTCGCCTCTTCAGAAATATCGAGCTGGTCGTACAGCGTCTCGCCCATGATCATCTTCGTTATCAGGGGATCTTTCGCGACTTCGCACTCCATGACGCAGATGACGTCGCCCTGGCGAGGCCTCAGCTCGAGGATCGCCGTCGCGCTGCCGGCACCGCAATAGAATAAAGGCTCTCCCGAGAGCTGGGCGCGCCCCGTTCCGACAAAAGCGGCGGGAGGATACCAAAGATCCTTCACATGTCCGAACGGCGCCCCGCCCGTCGCAATGCGCCCCCGATGCAGCTTGAGGCCGGCGGTCGGATAGCGGCTGTGATTGCCGTTCCAGCCCTGCTGGACAACGCGCAGGATGGCGGCGGCGACGCGCATGCCCACGTCATCGCCCGCGGCCGGCCGGCTTCGCGAAACCGACCCCAGGAACTCAATATCGTCTTCGATCGCGCTCATCTCACGCGATCAGCATCGGTCACGCTGCCGGTGCACGCAAGCCCGCTCAAGGCGTGCCGCCTCGGGCGGCAGCCTTCGGGTTCGTGCCCAGCGGACCTCGGCGATCGACGACGTGAACGCCCTTCTCCTTCGCCTGGATCACCAGCCGCTCGAGGACGCCGTTGCCCGCGAAGGCAACCAGGCAGCGCGGCTTGAGCGACAGCATCTGATCGTTGCGCCGGAAGCCTGCGCGAGCGCCGAGGCGGCTGTCGAGCCCGAAGGCGACCTGCGGCACCTTGCGGCGCTCGGCCCAGGAGGCCGCGATGCGGTCGAGACCCTTGCCGTCCCCGCCATGGACGAGAACGAGGTCGGCCACGCGCTCGCGGACTTTGTCGAGCGTGTCCCAGACGCTCGCCGCAACTGCCTTCGCATCGTCGGCATTGGCGAAGGCCAAGCGACCGCCGGCGAACAGCACCGGCGTGCCCTCGGGTATCGATGCGCGGCGCCGGCTCTCGGACCGCGCCCGCAGGAAGTCACGGCCGTCCACGACGGCGGAGGTCAGGGCCGCGGAATGGTTGAGCCGCGAGCCGCCGGCCGGACGCCAGGAGGAACCGGTCTCGTTCATGTAGAGGAAGGCGGCCGCCTCGCGGAACGCCTCGAGGCCGAGCATCGCCGCTTCGGCCCCCTGCGCCCGCTCGATCTGCCGCTCGAGCTCGGTCGAATGGACCTCCGAGCCGTCGGCGGAGGCGAGCAGGCCGCGTATCTCGTCGGTCGCGCGGTCGATCTGGGCGCCGCGCTTCGCCGCCGCACGATGGAAGAGATTGACCAGGCCCCAGGCGATCTCCTCGGCATCCGCCTCGAGCGCCGTTTCGGGGAACAAGGCGAACAGGTCCGACCAGATCGCGGCGAGCGTCTGCTCGACCGCCTCGGAGTCCGGCAGCTCCGTGGGCGCGGCGCCTATGCTCCGCTCGATGCTGAGATGGCCGAGCTCGAGCTGGGCCAGCTGGGCGGCAAGGCTGGTATGCGTCTTGTGTCTCCCGTCATCGCGCCGGTCCATCCGGCGCCGGGAGCCCCAAGACCCGGCCTCGCGGCCGATCCGCACCAAGGCAAAGCCGCGGGAAACCCCCGGCCGAGGCCGGCGCGGGCAGCCCCGCTCTGCGGGGCAACACGGGCCGAGAGCCGGCGGGTTGCGGGAGGGCGCTGCCGGGTCAGGGCGCCCGCTCTCGCGCCGGAGCCCGGCTGCGCGCGGGAGAGGCCCACGCTTACCAGAGCTTCCACCAGGGGCGCTCCTGCCGCTCCAGGGCGCGATGGAGCTTCACGAGCGCCTCGGCGAGAAGGCGGTCCACCTGCTCCGGCGTGAGATCGAGCCGCGCCGCGATCTCATCCCGCCCAAGCTTCTCCCGGGCGCTCAGCATCAGGATGTCGCGTTCGAGCGGCCCGAGCTTCCGGGCCGCCCGTTCGATTCGCGCGGGCGTGATCGGCTGGCTTAGCCTCGCCATGTTGCTCTCCTTCCTCGACACGGGATGGGGACGGCGGGGATTCCGGGCGGCGATCCGTTCCGGCCGTTGCGCCGTCCTTGCCGATCTCCTGTGAAGCGTCGCCGCCCGTCCGGACGGGTGATGGCCGACTGTTCAGTGAGGCACCTCAGCTGGGCGCGTTGGCCGGGGTCGATCGCGGCGGATAGTGGGGAGCGCCTGCATATCCCATTGGGCGATCCCTGCGGCCGCTTTTGACTAATTCCGGTCGCCGTCCCCAACCGGTGGCGAGGAGGCCGGACGACCCTCCTGCGAGGGCCGCCCGGGAGGAAGCGCCGGGAGACGTCAGGCCGCTTCCTCGATCTCCTCGACCGGAGCCATCCCGGCTCGCTCGTCCGTGCCGCTCTCCTCCCCTCCGATAGCGGGGTCGTCCAGGCCTCCGCCGGCCGACCCGGGTTGGGCAGGAGCGAAGCGCATGGCTTCGGGCACCCAGGCGAGCGCGGCCTCCTTGACCTCAACCTCGGCGATGAAGTCGCCCGAGAAGATCCGCTCGCACGACTGGGCGAGCTCGGCCTTCTTGGCCTTGGCGTAGCGCTCGGCGAGCGCGGGGCCGCCGATCTCGGCGAGCGCAGCGAGGGTCACGCTCTTCGGCACCCGGTCGAAATAGTTCATGCCGGTCGGACGCCACCAGCGGGCGACGTCGATGCCGAGCAGCTGGCCAAGGTGATCGTGGAAGCTGCAGAAACGCTCGCCCGGAAGGTTCAGGCTCGCTTCCAGCGTCCTCGCGACGGCGTGACCGAGCCACGCCGCACGTGCCTCGTCGGGAAGGGCGCGGAAGGCATCAAATCGGTGCGCAAGTGTCTCCCCTTCCGTCCAGCTCCGGTCGAGCGCCTCGGCCGCCTCCGCGCGGGCGATGGTCGCCGCCGCGTCCGGGGTCTTGAAGTCCAGAACCGGATTGGAAGGCGCCGATGCGACCAGCGAGGAGCCGCTCTTCTCGGACGGATAGCCCGCCTCGCGGTCCACCATCAGGAAGATGGCGAGGTCGAGCGCCAGACCCGCATCGGCGGCGACATGGACGGCGAGGATGTCGCGCCGCTGGATCGACAGCTCGTCGACCAGGCGTTGCGAAAGCCCGGCCGCGCGGCCCGGCTTCGGAGCGGGATCGGCGGCATTGCGGCCCTCTTCCGAATCGACTTGTGCCGCCTCGTCGGCGGAAACCTCCACGTAGAAGCTGGTGTCCAGCTTCGGCCGGCCCTGCTCGTCGAGGACGAGGAAGGTGCCGAGCTGGGGCTTCAGCGCCGCGTCAATGTCCGGCGGCTTGTTGACGATGGCGTCGATCGCGTCGCTGAGCTCGCGCACTTTCGCTTCGGCTTCCTCGCGCGCCAACTCTTCCGTCTCCTCGTCCTGGAGCTGGTCGACCAGGTCCTCGATCTCGCCCTCGAGGCTGTCGACCCGCGCGGTCTCCTCCTCGCTGAGCGCCGGGGTCTCGACCCGCACGCGCCGCAGCCCGGCAGTCTGCGAATGGCCGATCCAGCTGTCGAGCGTCGGCCGGACGAAGGCGAGGCCCTGCTCGGCCGCCGTCGCGGCCGCCAGAGTGTCCATCTTCTCGCAGGCCAACCGCTCGAGCAGCGCGATGTCGAGCCAGCGAGTCGAGGAATCGTCCGAGAAGAGGTCGCGCTCGATCCGCCCGCCGGCGGCGACATAGGCCTCCTCGCCGACGAAGCGCGCGCGGCGGTCGGTGGCGCTGACGGTCGCCTGCGTCATCATGCGCCGAATGCTGTCTGGATGATTGGCGGAATAACCGCGGCCCATCTGCTCGAAGACGTAAGCCTGCCGCTCGCGGTCGGGCGTCGCGGCATAGGCCTTCGCGACGTCGAGGCTGATCTCGCCGGCGCCGAGCGCCTCGAACACCACCGGCGCGAGCCCCGCCAGCCGCAGCCGTCCCTCGACGAAGCGGACGGTGAGGCCGAAACGGCGCGCGATCCCTTCCGGCTCGGATCCCTGCTCGACCAGCTGCTGGAAGGCGAGGCATTCGTCGGCGGGATTCATGGAGAGGCGCTGGAAATTCTCGGCGAGGCTCGCCTCCTGCGCCGCGGCGGCGCCCTCGATGACGAGGCAGCAGACCTCGTGGTCAGCGGATAGCTTGCCTTCCTCCGCGAGGGTCTGGAGCGCGCGGCGGCGGCGCTCTCCCGCTTCGACCGCGAACGAGCCCCGCGGCTTCTTGGCGCTCGTCACCACCAGGTTCTGGAGGAGGCCTCGCGATTCGATGTCGGCCTTGAGCTCGAGGTCGGCCTGGGGGTCTGCCGCCCGCCGCACATTGCGCGGCGAAGCGACCAGCTTGCCGAGAGGGATGGTCTTGATCATGTCGGGTCTCCGGATGAGCCGGCGCGGCCTTTCCGCACCCGTCGCTCACCCGGCTCCCGCCCTCTCTCCTCTTGCGAGATCGGCCATCACCAGCGCGCTGTCGTGCGCGCCGGAGCTTCGACGTCCCAGTTCTGGTCCTCAGCTGCCAGCCTTCGACCGATAAGCCAGGAGAAGGCCCAGCCCGCAAAGTGAGACGCTTCCCAACAGCATCCAGCCGCCGAAGAAGGTGTGGTCGATGCTGAGGAAGATTGGGTGCTCCTTCGCGCCGGAACTGTCAATTATCCGGCCGGAGGGGTTCACTTCGGAACCCGTAGTCGCTCCAGCTTTGTTCGACGGCTTTGGAGGGTCCATGAATTTCGATCTCATCATCATCGGTACGGGCACGGCGGCGATGGTCGCAGCAATGCGGGTTCGGCACGCGGGCAGGAGCGTGGCCGTCATCGACGAAAAGCCCTTCGGCGGCACGTGCGCATTGCGCGGCTGCGATCCGAAGAAGATGCTCGTCGCCGGCGCGGAGGTCATCGACGCTCGGCGACGGATGCATGGCCATGGCGTGGCCGGCGAGGTGCGGATCGACTGGGCCGATCTGATCCGGTTCAAGCGCAGCTTCACCGATCCAGTCCCCGAGAAGCACGAGCAGCGCTATCGCGAAGCGGGCATTGCCGCTTTCCATGGGGCGGCGCGGTTCACCGGGCCGAACACCTTGCGGGTGGGCGATGATGAGCTCACGGGCCGGAACATTCTCATCGCATCCGGTGCAAAGCCGGTCTCGCTCGGCATCCCGGGCGCCGAATATCTGATCGACAACGAAGGCTTCCTCGCTCTGGAATCGTTGCCGCGAAGGATCGTGCTCGTCGGAGGGGGCTACATCGCGGCCGAATTCTCGCACATCGCCGCCCGCGCCGGAGCGCAGGTGACGGTGATCCAGCGCGGCCGACGGATACTGACGCATTTCGAGCCGGAGCTTGTCGGCTGGCTGATCGACGCCTTCGACCGGATCGGCGTTCGAGTGATGACCGACACAAATGTAACCGCGATCGAGCGCGGCGACAGAGGCTTCGTCGTTCGCGGCCAAAACGAGGGGCGCGACGTGAGGATCGACACCGATCTCGTCGTCCATGCGGCCGGCCGAGCGCCGGCACTTGACGAACTCGATCTTGAAGCCGCGGGCATCGCCGCCGATCATGGCCGTCTGCGGCTCAACGATTTCCTTCAGAGCGTCAGCAACCCGGCAGTCTATGCGGCCGGCGACGCCGCCGGTCAGGGGCCGCCGCTGACGCCGGTTTCCAGCCACGATGCCAAGGTCGTCGCGGCGAACCTGATCGAGGGTAATCGCCGCACGCCGGACTATCGCGGCGTGCCGAGCGTCGCTTTCACGTTCCCGCCGATTGCCGCCGTCGGCATGGGCGAGGAACAGGCGCGCCGGTCGAGATTGCGGTTCCGGCTGAAGTGCGAACGCACGTCCGACTGGTACACCGCAAGGCGCGTCAACGAGCCGGTCTATGGCTACAAGACGCTGGTCGAGGAGGGCACGGAACGCATCCTCGGAGCGCATCTCGTCGGGCCTCATGCCGACGAGGTCATCAACCTGTTCGGCCTCGCCATTCGGCACGGCCTCACCGCGGGCGACCTCAAGAGCACCATGTTCGCCTATCCGACCGGCGCATCGGACGTCGGAGACATGCTCTGACGCGATTCGGCTCTTGTCGAGGTGAAGGCTGTCGGGAAGGAGCTCAGGTCGCGGGCGGCGCGCTCTTTCGCGGTGGAGAAACCAGGTCCCAGACGGACACGGCGATCATCAGCACGAGCCCCGGATAGAGCAGCCATTCCGTCGGCATGCCGAAGCACGCCATCAACAAGGCGGCGGCGAGGACGAGCAGCGGGCCGATCATTCCGAGAACCATCCGCGGCCAGTTGCGATGGCGAAGGCCCCCGACGAGATTGGCGGCGAGGCCGATGAGGGCGAACAGCGGCAGGACATAGCGGATCAGAACACCCTCGTACTGGCTCAGAAAACCAAGCCCGATTGCGGTTGCAAGGCTCGCGAGAGCAGGGAAACATGCCGCGCAGCCCATGGCTGCGATGATCGCGCCGATCACGCCCGCTTTGTCTGCAGTGCGCGTGAGATTATCTCCGGTCGACATGGGAAAGTTCCTCTGGGCATGCATCGGCACAAAGCGTCGCTGCGCCGACCGGTACGGCCTGTAGCAACTACAGATACAAGCCTCTTTTTGGCGGAGTCTGCGTATTTCGGCTCACAGGGGCGCCACGCTCGAACCGGGAGCCACCGACGGAAGAGCTCCGCCGGCGGACCCTCTATTTCCTGCTCGGCTGCTCAAGCATCTCAATCACGGGACAGTCAGGCACATGGCCGCCGGAGCAGCGTTCAACCGTGGACGCCAGAAGGCGCTCCAGCCGCTCGAGGTCGAGCATCTTGCTCCTCACCTGCTTGAGGTGATGGACGGCGATCTCCTGAACCTCGTCGCAGTAAGCGCGGCCCGGTCCGCCGAGATTGAGGATCGCCCGAACATCCGCTGGCGTGAAGCCGAGCTCCCGCGCGCGCTTGATGAAGCTCAGTGCCCGGACATGCTGCTCGGTATAGACGCGGTGGCCGCCTTCCGTCCTGCCCGGCGCCTCGAGCAGCCCCACCTTCTCGAAATAGCGGATCGTCTCGATATGGACGCCGGTGCGGCGGGCAAGCGCGCCTATGGACAGACCGGCCATGCGAAACCTCTTGATCCTGTAGTTGCTACAGGTGCCATATAGCAGCGATTCGACCTCAAACCGAGTTTTCCCTCCATGAATCCCACCCAGCCTGCCGCTTCGGGCAAAGTCCCAAACTCCAACCGGCGCGATCGCTGGCTGGCGGCAGGAGGCGTCGTCGGAGCGGTGCTTGCTTCGACCTGCTGCATCGTGCCCCTGCTGCTGGTCACGATCGGTGTCTCCGGTGCGTGGATCGGGAACCTGACGGCCCTCGAGCCCTACAGCATCTATTTCATGATTGCCGCGGTGGCATTCGTCGGCCTCGGCTTCTGGCACGTCTATTTCCGCAGGAGCCCGGATTGCGTCGACGGCTCCTATTGCGCCCAACCACAGTCCCGGCGGACAACGAAGATTGCGCTCTGGGCCGCGGCCCTTCTCCTGCTGCTCAACGCGACGATGGGCTGGTGGGCTCCGCTCTTCTACTGAAACGACCGACAAGGAACATCTGACATGAACAAGGCCATTTTCATCGCCGGGAGCGCCTTTCTCCTTGGCGCGCCCAGCCTTGCTGCCGCTGCCGTACCGGCTTCTGCCGGTGCCCCTGCGCCGGCTGCGCAGGTCCGTGTCGCGAGGTTCGCGATCGCGAACATGACCTGCCCGACGTGCCCGATCACGGTGAAGACGGCGATGCAGCGCGTCGCCGGGGTGCGATCCGTGTCGATCGATTTGGCCGCGAGGACCGCGACCGTCGCGTTCGATGCGGGCAGGACGACCCTGGCGGCGATCGCCGCCGCCTCCACTAATGCCGGCTTTCCGGCGACGCTTGCGCGCTGATCCTCGATGACAGGGAAATCGATCCTGCTCGTCTCCACGCTCACCTGTCCGGCGTGCGGCAAGGCCTCGACGGAAACGATGCCGACCAATGCCTGCCAATATTTCTACGACTGCAAGCATTGCGCGGCGGTTCTCAAACCGCTGCCCGGCGATTGCTGCGTATTCTGCTCCTATGGCGACGTTCCGTGTCCGCCGATCCAGGAGGGCCAGGGTTGCTGCGGATAAGGAAAGGGTGCCCGGCCTTGGAGCCGGGCACCCTCCCTTAGTCAGCGCACGCTACTCGCAGTGGCAGCAGCAGCACGCTTCTGCGATTGCGTGCGCAGCGCCAGGAACGGCGGCAATAGCCCCCGATCCGACGAAGAGCAGCGCAGCCGCAGCTACGATGAGCTTCTTCATGATAATCTCCATTGAAAATTACATTGGATCGCTCGCTTACGCACCGCGCGGAGGGGGCGGCTCAGGTCCAAAGACGCTTTCGTGAAGCGCCTGCAGCTCGATCCAATATGGTGCCGCACGCATATTGCTCAACGGCTCGACAGCGGGAACGGCAGGAACCACGCCGAGGCAGACGGGGCCGCAATAGGGAATCGGGCAGTTGTGGGGAGCCGACTGGCCGCAGCCGTCATCGGTTTGATCGGAAGGAGCCGCGGCGATCGCGCTGAGGGGCGAATAAGCCAATGCCGCAGCCGTCCAGCCCAAGCCGCAGAGGAGGGCCACGGCGGCAAGCAGTCCGAACAAAGCTCGGCGAAAAGGCGCCATGCCCTTTTGTAGCCCGAACCCGGCTGAAAGGCCAAGCGCCTGCCGCAGCCGCGGGATCCTGCTCTTGCTGCCGGCCATTCCGCAGCTCGACCAGCTGATCCTGGCGGGGCGGTGGCACCGACCGGCCCCGCGGGCGAGCCGGGGCGCGCGGAGGACCCGTGACGCCGCCGCTCGAATCGGATGAAGCTTGTTTCGACTATTCTCGAAATGTGGTTGACAGCGGCGGCCACATCTTACATTTCGATTTTTGTCGAATCGAGAGAGGAACCATGGACTCGAACGCCGCCGTCGCCGCTCTGGGCGCACTCGCGCAGGAGCATCGCCTCGCTCTGTTCAGGCTGCTGGTGCAGGCGGGCGGGGACGGTCTGGCGGCGGGCGCCATCGCCGAGCGGCTCGGCATCCCGAGCTCCTCTTTGTCCTTCCACCTCGCGGCGCTGAGCCGGGCGGGGCTTGTCTCCCAGGAGCGGTGGCACCGCTCGATCATCTACCGGGCCAACTATGGCGCGATGAACGCGCTGGTCGGCTACCTCATGGAAAATTGCTGCGGCGGCGAGACGGTCTGCGCCCCGGACGCCGCCTGCGCGCCTGTCAGAGAAAGGGAACAAGCATGAAGCGTCTCCACGTCCATGTCGGGGTGAGCGACCTCGACCATTCGATCCTTTTCTATTCGACGCTGTTCGGCTTGCAGCCGACGGTGGTGAAGGACGATTATGCCAAGTGGATGCTCGAGGATCCGCGGTTGAACTTCGCGATCTCGGCCGGGCAGCATGCCTCCCAGGGCATCGAACATCTAGGTATCCAGGTCGAGAGCGCCGAGGAGCTCGGCGAGGTCTACGGCCGCCTTAAGGCCGCCGACGGCCCGGTGCTCGAGGAAGGCGCCACCACCTGCTGCTATGCGAAATCGGAGAAGAGCTGGATCGCCGATCCCGACGGCGTGGTCTGGGAAGCGTTTTTCACGAATGGCGACGCGACCGTCTACGGCGACAGCCCTGCCCTCGGCGCCCTCTCGCAGAACGCCGCCGAGGGGACCTGCTGCGCGCCGGCTTTGCCGGCGCAGAAGCCGGCGAGCGAGTGCTGCGATGCCGACACCGCGCAGGGCGTCTGCTGCCCGCCGAAGCCCGAGCTGGCGCCGGACGCGCCCTGCTGCGGGGTCGCGGCGTGAGCGAGCGGACGATCCTCTTCCTCTGCACCGGCAATTCGGCGCGGTCGATCCTCGCCGAGGCGATCCTCAATCGCGACGGGGAAGGCCGCTACCGCGCCTTCTCGGCCGGCAGCTTCCCGAAAGGGCAGGTGCACCCGATGGCGCTCCAGGTGCTCGGGGAGCTCGGCTTCGCGACGGATGGGTATCGCTCGAAAAGCTGGGACGAGTTCGCCGGGGGTGATGCGGCGCCGATCGATTTCATCTTCACCGTCTGCGACAACGCCGCGGGCGAGACCTGCCCGGTCTGGCCCGGCCATCCGATGACTGCGCACTGGGGCATCCCCGATCCCGCGTCGGTCGAAGGCCCCGGCCAGCGGGAGGCGTTCCTCCAGGCCTTCCACGCGCTGCGCCACCGCATCTCGCTCTTCCTCTCGCTTCCGCTCGACGGCGTCGACCGCTTGAGCCTTCAGAACCGCCTCCGGGACATCGGGCGCAGCGAGGACGCGGACGCCGGCAATGGCTGACCTGCCGCCCCTTGCGCGGCGCCTCGCGGCAGAGGGGCTCGGCTCCTTCTTCCTGTTCGCGACGGTGATCGGGTCCGGAATCATGGCCGAGCATCTCTCGCGCGGGAACGATGCGGTGGCGCTGCTGGGGAACACCATCGCCACGGCGGCGATGCTTTTCGTGCTGATCACGATGCTGGGCCCGATCTCGGGGGCGCACATGAACCCGGCCGTCAGCCTCGTCGCGGCCTCCCGCCGGGAACTCGCGTGGCGGGACGCAGCGCTCTACGCTGTCGCCCAGCTCGGCTGCGGCATCCTTGGCGCCTGGGCGGCGCACCTCATGTTCGACCTTCCGACGCTGCAGCTGTCGATAAAGGCGAGGACCGGCCTCGGCCAATGGGCGGGCGAGGCGATCGCCACGTTCGGGCTGGTGCTGACGATCTTGGGCACCGTCCGGCACCGCAAGGAATGGGTTCCGGCCAGCGTCGCCATCTACATCACCGCCGCTTACTGGTTCACCTCGTCCACGAGCTTCGCCAATCCCGCGATCACGGTCGCACGAAGCCTCTCGAACAGCTTCGCCGGCATCGCTCCGGCAAACGTTCCGCTGTTCGTCGTCGCGCAGCTCTTCGGCGCCGCCTGCGGGGCGCTTCTGGCGAAAGCGCTGTTCGACGAGCCTCTCGACGAACGCGGCTGAACCGGCGAGCCTCTCGGCGGCTACCGGAGGACGATTGAGGAGCGCGGTCGCTCAGAAGGACGCTCCAGCACGGTTCTCCCGCAAGGCATCATGATAGAGGCGGCAACCTTGATCGCCTCAGCCGGCCATACCGCAACAATGCCCAGCCGGTTGGCGGAACTCCGATCAGAGCTGGGATTGTCCAAAAAACAAGCGGAGGAAGTTCTCTCCAGAGTGGCAAATTAGGGCCATTGTCGACGTAGAATGCGGTGAGCATGAGAATGTAGGAGCTACTCATCCCGATGATGTGAACCTTCACCCACGAGCGCCAGCGCTGCCTTCTCGCGGCACGCCCCAGAAGCGCAGCCGCAAATGAAAGTGCCCCCAGAATGAAGAGGGTATGGTCCTCGGACCAACGAGCAACCGCCAAACCTGTGGCGAAAACAAAGATACCGAAAAGGCACCAGAAGTAGAGCTTGCCTGCTGAAGGATGGCGACCTTGGCGCTTGGGAGCGAAGATCGCGACGGCACCGGCCGCCACGGAGACTATGCCTAGAACAATATGGAAACCGACCACCGCAAGGAATATCGGCGAAGTAGAAGGGATCGGAATTCCCGCTATCAGGGTAGCATCGCTATCCAAGGGCCCTCGCATGGCGTGGGCCACCACCTGAAGCGCCAGGGTCGACCGAGACGGACTTCATCATTTTTCGGCGTCCAGCCCCTGTAGGAACAGATCGGCCGTATGCTTTGCCATCGCCTCCCGCTCTTTCCGGTTCTGTTTGAGATTTGTCGACGCAAACACAATTGGCTCAACCAGTGCGAGGTACTGAACCATCCCAACCAGGCTGGCGACCGCGCGGCGGGGATCAATCTCCGATCGAAAATCGCCGTTCGCTATTCCCTCAGCAATGAGGGAGCCAATTTCGTCAGCGTGACTCGCGGAATGACGCTGCACGTCCACGGTGAGCGCTTCGTCGCCATCGAGGACTGCACGGTGGAGCATGCGTATGGCCGATGCCTCCTCCAACGTGACCCTGACCCATTCAGCGACAAAGCGTGAGAGTCGCTCGCGGCGAGAGCCGTTGCCCTGCGCCGCTTCTTTGAGAAGCGCGCCCACGCGGCCGGCAGCGTCGTCCAGGACTGCGCGGAAAAGACCATCTTTGTCGCCAAAGTAGTAGTAGATCAGCTGACTGTTTACCCCAGCCGCTTCAGCGATCTGTCGGATGGTCGTCCGTTGAGCGCCGTTCTTTGAAAATAGCGGCGTGGCGGCGACGAGAATCTTGCGACGAGTTTCCGGCGGATCTTGGCCCGAAGCGGCCCCGTCGGTCCGAGGAGATTTGAGTGAGGTGCGTCTCACGACCACTTCGCCAGAACAACGATCGCCCAAAGCCCTGCGACAAAGTTCAGCACCTGAAGCACAGCCCGCAGCGCATTCCAGCGCGCGAAGCCATCGAAGATCCTGGCTAGATTGGTCTCATCGGTGAGAGGGTATCTCTTCTGGCTCAAATTTAGAGGCGCTGCCCTCGCGGTCGCCAACGAATGAAGGATCGCGAGTCCCGCAGACGTGTCGAGAGGGATTATCGCGGCAGGAGGGGATGCCGAAATATTTCCGCTTATGGCTGCCACGATCGAACAGATAAGCGCGCCGATACCCACCGCAGGATAGAGCCACAAGCCGTTCCCGTGATCCCCAGCCCTACTGTACGCGGAGAATGCCGCGATGCCGATCTTGTGACGTGCCGGCAGCTGTTTGATTGCCTGATCAAGGCTCATGCCGGCGCCGGGTCCGATAAGGGCCGTGGCCGTGATCGCCAGTGTCAGCGTGGTCTGCATTATTTGTCCCGTCGCCGGCACATTTATCAATCAATCGCATGATTGACAAGCTGCTCGAGCTTACCCTCGCAGCGGCCCGATGAGGCGAGAGGATGATGCGGGTGTTCAGACGCCGATCCGCGCGAGCACCGTCGCCGCCTGGTCCACCGGCACAAACAGCCGCGTTTGGTAGCGGATGATCTCGGTGAAGCAGCCTTGCGCCTTGTACCAGGGCAGCCGCGAGGCGCTGAACCCCGTGAGCTCCAGCCGCTGGGTGGAATTGACGAACGACCGCTTCAGGATCAGCTCCTCCGGCCCGCCGAGGGGAAGCGGCCGGCCTGTGCGAAGCACCGTCACGGCGAGCTCGTCTGGCAGCAGCTCGACCGACAGTTCGAGCCCGAGCTTCGAGCCGAGCTCGGCCAGCGCCGGCACCGGAATCTCCCTTCCGAGCAGGCTCCGCCCGTCGTCCGCCGCGATCCGGATCACCTGGACATGGTCGTCGGGGAGCTTGTCCCAGACGGGGAGGAGCAGGCCGGTCGCGAGATGGACCGTGTCCCGCTCGACCCTCGCCTCCGCCTCCCGGACCTCCGCGGTCCAGGCCTCGGCGAACGCCGCCTCGTCCGCCCGCTCCCAATTCGTCTCGTCCAGCCGCTCGCAGGGCAGATATTCGCGTTTCAGCGGGCGGAGGAGCTCGTAGCGCCGGATCGGCAGCCCCTCTTCGGATAACAGGCTGCGCGCGCGCAGGCACAGCGCCGCCTTGCCGGAACGGCGGTTCAGCATCGGCACCGCGTCCTTCCGTCCGCCTGCGATGTCGAGCACGCGCGCCAGCGCAAGCGGCCGCAGCCGACGCGACAGCTCCAGACGCAGCAGATGCGTGGTCGCGCCGGAGAGCGGATCGGTGCGGATCACCCGGTCCTCCAGGATCTCGAACCGCTCGACAGGAACGGTCTCGACGCCGAGGTCGAGCGTCCCCGCCTCCCGCGCCGCGGCAACCCGCGCTTCGACTAGCCCGAGGAATTCGTCGAAGATCGCATTCTGCATCGCGATCCGCAGCGCCAGCAGCCGGTTCAGCCAGCGCTGGATCGGCGGCAGGTCCTCGCGAAGGCTGCCGTCCTCCGCTTCCAGCCTGAGCCCGGTCAGCTCCTGGAAGCGGCCGAACGTGACCGAGCTGAGCTTGCCGGCGAACAGCAGATGGTACCAGCTGACCAGCGCGTCCTTGGCGTAGCGGCTTTCCAGATTGTCGGCCGGATCGAACAGGTTCTGGCCGCCGGTCTGGCGCTGGCCGCGCGTGAGCGCACCGAGCGAATCCAGCCGCCGCGCGATCGTCGAGATGAACCGCCGCTCGCCGCGCACGTCGGTCGTCACCGGCCGGAACAGCGGCGCCGAGGCCTGATGCGTGCGGTGGGTGCGCCCAAGGCCCTGGATCGCGGCATCGGCGCGCCAGCCGGGCTCGAGCAGGTAATGAACCCGCCGCGCCTGGTTCTTCGCGCCGAGGCAGGCATGATAGGAGCGGCCGGTGCCGCCGGCATCGGAGAAGACGAGGATCCTCTTCTCGCCGCGCATGAACGCGTCGGTCTCGACGAGATTGGAGCGGGCGGTCCGGTTCTCCAGCTTCTGCCGCCCGTCCCTGACCACAAGCCGGCGGGTGCGGCCGGTAACCTCGGCGACGCCGTCCGTCCCGAACCGCTCGATCAGCGCGTCGAGCGCGGTGCCGATCGGCGGCAGAGCGCAGAGCTGTTCGACGAGGTCGTCCCGCGCCCGGAGCGCCGCCTGGCAGTGGACCGGCTGCCCCTCCCCGTCCGACATCGGCTCCGAGCGCGTGTTTCCCTCGGCATCGGTAAACACCCGCATCTGCCGGGTCGGAAAGGCCGCATTCAGATAGTCGATCACATATTCGCGGGGGGACAGGTCGATCTCCAGCGCTTCGCGCTCCTCCGGGCTGAGATCGGCAAGCCGGCGGTCGAGCATTGCCTCGGCCGTCGAGACGAGCTGGACCACCACTGCCTGCCCAGCCGCGAGATCGGCTTTGATGGCGGGGATCAGGCTCGGCAATTTCATCGACAGCAGGAGCTGGCCGAAGAAACGCTGTTTGGTGCCTTCGAACCGCGACAGCGCGGCCGATTTGGCATTGGCGTTGAGCGTTCCGCCGGTCGCGGCGTCGACGACCCGAGTCGCCTCCAGCGCCGCCTGCAGGTTGGCGTGGATGATCGCCCAGGCATCGGCATAAGCGTCGTAGACCGCAACCTGCTCGGGCGTCAGCTTGTGCTCGAGCACGTCATATTCGACGCCGGCGAACGAGAGGGCGCGGGCGCTGTAGAGGCCGAGCGCCTTCAGGTCGCGGGCGACCAGCTCCATCGCCGCGATGCCGCCCTGGCGAATGGCAGCAACGAAGCGCTCGCGATCGGCGAAGGCAGTTTCCGGGCCCCACAGCCCAAGCCGCGAGGCGTAAGCGAGATTGTTGACGTCGGACGCGCCGGTGGCCGACGCGTAAAGGATGCGGGCGCGTGGCAGCAGGTTCTGGAGCCGCAGACCGGCAATGCCCTGCTCCGAGCCCTTCACCCTGCCTCGGCTGCCTTCGCCGCCGGCCGCGTTCGCCATCGCATGGGCTTCGTCGAACGCGACGACGCCGTCGAAGATCTCACCAGCCCAGTCGATTATCTGCCGCAACCGCGTGGCATCGGCGCGCCCGGAGCGAAGCGTCGGATAGGTCACGAACAGGATGCCGCGATCCATCGTAATCGGCGCGCCGAGCTTCCACTGCGAGAGCGGCTGGATATCGAGGGGCAGGCCGCCGAGCGCCGACCAGTCGCGCCGCGCGTCCTCCAGCAGGGTCTCGTTCTTGCTGAGCCAGATGTGTCGGCAATTCCCGCGCAGCCACTGGTCGAGGATGACGCCCGCGACCTGACGTCCCTTGCCGGCGCCGGTGCCGTCGCCGAGGAAATAGCCGCAGCGATAGGCGGCTCCGTCTCCCCTCGGTTCGAGCCCGCAGCCCTCATCGACGCACGCGAAGCGGCCCGGAAGGTCCCGCGCGAAGGCCGAGCCGGCATAGATGAGGGTTTCGAGCTGGGCGTCCGAGAGCAGTCCGTCCGCGACCAGGCGAGCCGGCAGGTGCGGCGCCCGAGAGGGTTTGGGCGCCGCGATCGACCCCATCGCCATCGACTCGACGAGAGGGGTCGGGTGCGGCGATGCACCCGCGATCGAGACCCGGCTCGGCCGATACGGCAGATAGATCCCGACCTGCTCGGCGGCCGGGGCCGGCGCCTCCAGGACCTCGAACGCCAACGGGGCCGCGACCGGCTCGCATGTGCGGGCAGGAGGCGTAGCCAGCCGCACCGGAAGCATTGATCGCGAACCGCGCGCGAACAGCGCCGGAGCCGGACGCCGCGACGGCCCACCTTCATGGATGCCGGGCGAGCGCGGCGGAAGTGCCTTGATCCGCGCGAGCAGCGCATCGAGCCGTTCGACGCAGCCCAGGATCGGCCGCCCCCGCACCGGGATCCTGTCATAGACGACGAGCCGCACGGCGACGCCGGTGCCGTGACGTTCGAACGCTCCGGGCGCGACGAGAATGTCCAGCCGCAGGCAGGCCCGGCGCTCGAGTTTCGCCCGCATGTCGCGGCCCGAGCCCGCGTGGCTGAAGCTTTCCGGCATGATCGCGACGAGGCGGCCGCCCTCCCCCAGCCGCTCGAACGCCGCAGCCAGATGCCGGCTCGCAGCGTAACGGTCGACACCGCGCCCTTCGGCCCGCGCGAACGGCGGATTCATCAGCACTAGCGAAGGACGGCAGCTGCGAGGAAGCAAATCGTCGAGCAGCTCGGCATCATGTCCCGAGAGCGACGCCGACGGGAAGGCCTCGCCAAGGCTCGCGCGCCGCTCAGGGTCGAGCTCGTTCAGGACCAGGCGGGCTCCCGTTCGTGCCGCGGGCCACGCAAGCAGGCCGTTGCCTGCGGACGGCTCAAGCACGATGTCCCCGTCCGATGGCGCTGCTGCAAGGCCGGCGACGAAAGCCAGCGGCAGCGGCGTCGAGAATTGCTGGAGCGCGACCTGACCTTCCGAGCGGTAGCTCTGGACGGGCAGCGCCCGGGCAAAGGCCTCGAGCCGGGCGAGACAAGCCAGAGGATTGCCCGCCAGGAGCGGGCAGTCGGGGTCGAGCAGATAGAGGAGTTGGGCGAGCTCGAGCGCATCATAAGCCTGCCGCATCGCCCATGCGCCGCTGGCGTCGGAGCGGCCGGTCGCCGCCTCGAACAGGTCGCGGAGGCGGTGCCGGTCGACCGTCCCTTCAGCCCGGAACCGATCCGCGATCGCGCGGGCGACCGCGACATGAGGTGGCTGAGGATCGTGCTGCTCGAGGGGCAAGGTGGCCATGGCGCGTCTCCGGCCCTCGGCCGCACCATCGCCGCCAAAGGTCGGACCTCGCCCGCCACCTCCCCTCTATCGGCATGGGTGCGGGAGGGAGGCGCGCAGCACGTCGTTCCAGTCGTCGCTTGCGCGCGGCGGATAATGCGCTTCGATCGGCAGGTGCTCGAACGCCTCGCGCGCCAGACGCTCGGCCCGGCGGCCCCCGGCGTCGTGGTCGAGGAACAGCAGCAGCTCGGTGACCTCTGCCGGCAGCCGCACCAGCCGGAAGCGTTCGGTGCCGAGCGTCGCCCAGCAGGGCAGGCCGAACAGGGCGGTCGCCGACAAGGCGGTTTCGATCCCTTCGGCGAGGCCGAGCCGTGGCGCGATGCCGCCGAGACGGACCGCGCCGCGTCCGAACCGCCCGAGCCCGCACCTCGGCTCCGGCAGGTCGGCAAGCGCGTTGCCCTTGGGATCGAGAAAGCTGCGGTGGACGGCGACAAGGCCGCCTTCGTCGCGAACGGCGGCGATCAAGGCCGGACGAAACCGTGTCAGCGGCTTCGGCCCGTGCGGCGTGCGTGGATGGTAGCGAAGCTCCGGCGAGTTCGTTTCGAGCCCGCGCCCCTCAAGATAGGCCTCGGCCGGCGTGCCGGCGATCGGCCGGGCTCCGCCCCAGATCCGCAGCGCAGGCGCCGGCGAACCGGCCCAGGCAGTCGCAGGCGCCGCCTCCGCCGACAGGCCGGCCGCGGAACCGGCGACCAGGCCGTCCGCCAGCAGTGCGCGCAGGACGTCCGCCGCCCGGCAGCCGGCGAAGCAATGGAGCAGTAGCCGTGTCCGTCCGGGCCGGATGCTCAGCGAAGGCCGGCGATCGTCATGCGCCGGGCATCGGCAAAGGCCGCCATTCGAGCCCCAACGGCCGCCAAGCCGTTCGACCAGATTCCTGGCCTCCTGCGCGAGGGTTGGCGCTGAGCCTCGGCGCGGCATGATTTCGACCTCCTGCTGCTGCGCTCCCGGCCGCCGCCTCCCCTCCCGCCGAGCGGCTCAACGCGGCTGGCCGTCCAGGCGCACGAAGAGGCCGTCACGGGCCTCGGCGAACGTCGTCCCCGGCTGCGGAGAGGCCGCTCGGACGGCGAACAGCGCCGGCTGCGGCGCCCTCGGGAGTGTCGCGGACTCGACCGTGTGGCGGCCGGCGACAGTCGCGACATAGGCCACGGTTTCAAAGGGAAGACGGCGACCGGCCGTCAGCCAGGCGGCATAACGGGCGGGACCGGCATTGTAGGCGGCGAAAAGACCCGGATAGCCGAACCGGTCGTACATCGCGCGCAGATAGGCCGCGCCGGCGAGGATATTATCGCGAGGGTCGTAGGGGTCGGTGCCAAGCCCGAGCGATGCCCGCATCTCCTGCCACGTACCCGGCATCAGCTGCATCAGCCCCATCGCGCCAGCGCGGCTGACGATCGGCCGCCCGTTCAGCAGGGTCCGGCCGCCGCTCTCCACGCCCATGACGCGGCGGATCCAGGCCTCCGGCACCCCAAACCGGCCCGATGCTTCGCCGATATAGGCCGACCAGCGGTCGACCGGATCCGCCGCCGCGGGCGCCGCCCACAGCAGGGCAGCCGCAATGAAGGCCGCCCTCAGCCGCGCCATAACAGCCTCGCGCGGCCGACGATCTCGCTCCGGCGGGTAATTCCGAAGTAGCGCCCGTCGAACGCATCGGCGACCTCGGGCGTGAGCAGGAAGAGATCGCCGCCGGAAAGGTCCTCGCAGCCGGTCCACCACGGCATCGGCCGTCCCGAAGGATCGTTCGCGCGCCGGAGGGTCTCGAACCGCCCGTTGACGAACACCGCCTCGCCGACGGCGCATACGCGGTCTCCTGCCACCGCTGCGACGCGCTTCACCAGCGGGACGTTGCGCGGCAGGTAACGCCGCTGCGCGCCGAGCGCCCGTGCAGGCTCGGGCGGCCAAGCGATCACCGTGTCGCCGCGGCCGGCGCCGGCCGGCGACCCGATCAGATAGAGCCCGATCGGGCTGCTCGCGCTGGCGTTCCAGACCAGCAGCGGCCGCGGCGGCCAGAGCAGAGTTCCCACCAGAATTGTCGCGATCACCGCGGCGGCAGCCACCGCGAGCATGCGCAACCGGATCGCGCGCCGCAGCTGACGGTCGCGCCGCAATTCCTCTCCCCAGCGGAACAAAGGCAGCTCGCGATGCTCAGGCATCGTCCGCTCCGGTGCCGGCGCTCTCCTTCGACCAGGCGTCGAGATCGTCGATATGATAGCGCACGTAGCGGCTGTGCCGGCGAAAGCTCGGGCCCGTGCCGGCGGCGCGCATCGACTGCAGCTTGCGCGCGCTCAGCCCCAGGTAGAAGCCCGCCTGCTCCGTCGACAGGAACGGGCTTCCCTTCTTGGCCCGTGCGGCGCGGGCGATGTCGTCGTCCATGGAGTCCTCGCTGCGGCGGGCGGCGGCCCATGGCCACCCGTGCCGCCGGGGAGTGCCGGCTTTCGCCAGTGCGGCAGAGGCTCGAAAATCGCTGGCGGCGAAATCGAGCCGCCCGGCCCGGTTCAAATGAAGCGAACGCGGATTACCCGCCGATGCGCGTTCGCACCTCGGCCGCGATCCGGTTGCGAAGGTCTCCGTGCAGCATCACGCCGCCGCGATTGAAGGCGGGGCAAAACAGCGCCTCACCGTGAACCGCTCCCGTGCGAAGACCCCACGGTGCTGCCGCCCGAAGACAGATTACCGCGCGGCGTCCGGCTATGGCTTCGGGAAACAGCACCTCCTGCGCCCACTCCACCGACTTCCGGCAGGACGGCAAGGCGCTCAGAAGGGCTCCGTCGCGAAAGCGCGAACTGTGGTAGGGTGCCATGTCGAGCACGGCCATGCCGGTCCTCGCGGCCGCCTCCCCGACGCCGAACTGCCGGACGATCCGAGTCCACCAGCGGTAATGGGTCGGATGCTCCGCGGGCGAGGGCAAGGGCGCCGTGCCTTTGCGCTGCTCGGCATACCAGCTCTGTCCGGCGTCGCTTTGTGCATGCGCAACGTCGAAGGGCTCGAAGCCGGGCGCAATGAATAGCAGGACCACCGGCGCCGACTTGAGCGGGCCGGTGAACGGCCCCGGCAGGCAGCGAAGGTCGAAGCCGTGCTCGACACGCGACAGGACCGTTTCGTCATCGGGATGTACATGCGCGGCGGGCGCGCAGCGAGACCAGAATTCGAAAATGTCCTCGCTCATTCGTGCCCGGACTCGAGCCGCGCGAACGCCGCTTCGGCCTCGGCGAGATTGCGCCGCCAGAAGGCAATCGCCTCGTGGATCCTTTCCAGGAAATTCGTGCCGTCGGAAGCACGAAGCCGCGTGGGATCCAAAGCGACGACCAGCGACGTGAGGCCCGGATAGGCCGCGTCCGCGACCGCGGCGACGTTCGTGATCGCAGCATCGCGTGCCTCGATTCCGCCCCGATATTCCTTCAGGAGCCGGTTGCGCTCGAGATCGATGAAATCCCGGAAGATCGGCTCGGTCCTCCAGCGGGACCATCGCTCGCGGGCCCAGCTCTTCCGGGCCGGGTCGCCGGCATCCACCTTGTCGAACACATGGCCGACGGAACGGAGCATCGCGAGGATTGCCAGATGCTGCGCCTGATAGAGGGCAAGCGGCCGCATCGTGCCGTCCTGCCGCGAAAATTCCGCGAGCATCTCCTCGATCCGATCGAGCTGGACCCGCGCGGTCAGCACGCACGCCGCCTGATGTCCCGAGGCGGGGAGGGGCGCAGCAGCATCATTGCGCGGCCTTTCTGAGCGCTGCTGCCCGCTTCGCCACGCCGATCCTGGGGTTGAAGCCAAGGGCTCGGTCATAGGCCTCGAGCGCGGCCGCGTTCCTCCCGGCGGATTCCTCGATTTCGCCGAGCAGCCGCCACCCTTCCGCCCGGAAGCGCTCGTCCTCGGCAATCAGCCGGCGCGCGCCCTGCCGCAACGCCTCGGCCGAAACGCCGGTCGCCGCCTCGCCTTCCGCGAGCGCCTTGCGAAGGGCGTACAGCGTGCCTCGTTGAACTTCGTCCTTCAGCCAAAGCCGCCGATCCAGGAATTCGCCCGCGAGGCTGTAGTCGAGCGGCGGGCGCTCGTGCCGCAGCATCCGGATCCTCTGGCCCCCTTCCGGAAACTCGTAGCCATTCGCCCAACCGGACTCGGCGGTCCATCTCGTCAGTTCCGTCCCGGCGGCAAGGTTGAAGATCGTGAGGATGGAGCTGTCCGGCGAGCCAGGCGCATTGCAGGTCTGACAGACCGCCTGACGCCCGTCCAGGGACAGGCCGTTGTTCAGCAGGTTCGCCGAATAAAGCCGCGAAACGATCGTGCTTCCATCGGCGCGGAAGGCGTGGAAGGTTCCTGCCAGCTCGGCACTGGCACCCCAGTCGTTGAGGATGAAGGTGCCGTCGTCCGCCACCTTGCCGTCCTGCGGGCGCTCCATCACTTCATCGACGACGACGGCGCCGCCATCGATCAGGACATAGCGGCCGTCGGACGGTTTGCCTTCGAACCAGCGGCGGTCGTGCCACAGCAAGGTGTAGCGTCCGTTCGGCGAGTCGATGCGATGGCCTACAAAATCGAGCTCCGGGATCGAAACGATCTCGCGGTCGCGCGCGGGAAGGCTCACCCGCGGCGTCGCGAAGGCCTCGGCGGGGGGCAAATCCTCTTGCCGAGCACCGAGCAGGCGCTTCAACCAGGACATTGTCGAGTCTCCACGAGCGACATTCCCTTCCAGCAAGAGTCGTTTCTCCATGATCCCCGCATGAATCGGAACGAAATTCTGCTCGCCTGGCGAGGGAACCGATGGTCTCGTCGAAGATCCGCCGCGGAGAAACGGATCATTGCTCACGCGCAGCATGGTGAGACGGCTGCGGGGACGGTACTACGGGGGCGAAGACGGGCTCGGACCGCCCGGCCCGGCGCAAGCCCGCCTCACCATCCCCAATCCCTGGAGGAAGAAATATCCGCGCTCGCCCGGCGGGGCACCGGCGGCGGTGCGTGCCGCCGCCTTCGATGCGGCGGAGCCCCGGGCCGCCGCTATCACGCGCGACTTGCCGTGCCAGTGACCAACGAAGGTCGCCGCCCCGGCGCACCCCCGCGCTTCGTCAGTCCACCTTTAGTCGCAGGAAGACCATCGCGCCGTTCCTGTCCCCGCCGTAGAGCGGGGCGAGCGGACGGGGCACGAAATTGTGCGCGGCCAGCGCGCCGACACCGAAGGCGAGATGCGGTGCGAGGCGGAAGTCTCGCACCATTCCGAGCGAGATCTTGCCGACGTCGTAAACCGGTCCGTGATGGCCGCCCGCGGTGAAGGTCAGCTCGTCATTCTGCGTATATTCTCCGCGGCCGAAGATCGTGAAGGCGCCGAGCTTCACCGCGCTTTCGAGTGCGAGCGCGTCGAGCCACCCATCGTCGCTCGACTTCCTGCCCCAGGCCAGCGTCGTCGACCACCAATTGTCGCCGCCGAGCCTTCTGGTGAAGATCGCGCTCGCCGACCAGCGAGTCTGATTGGCGGCGGGCTCGAGCTGCTCGGGATGGATCAGCCGCGCCCAACTCCCTTGCAGCGCCAACTCCGGCGTCGGGTTCCAGGAGAGGCGCACCGCCGTGGAATTCAGCAGCCCCGTCTCGATGTCCCAACGATTCTGGTCGGGCTCGCGGCCGTTGAAGCGGGACGCCTCCAGCTTCCAGTTTCGCCATGTGACGCCGGCCGTGACGACACCGAAGGTGATGTGGGTGGAGTCGAGCCAATGATGGGTGATCGGAGCTTCCGGCGAATCCATGATCGACTGGCGATGCATGAAGGTGGGCGGGCCGAAGGCTGGTTCGCCGGGGAGGCCGCCATAGAGGAACAGGCTGGCGCTGTCCGACAGCTTCAGGCTGTAGCTCGCCGACAGCTCCATGAAGAAATCGTGCGGGTGCTGCCGGTCGATCAGCGGATCGCGGCCGTTCGCCGTCTCGCCCGCGGCAAGCAGCAATGGGTAGCCGCTCCTCCCCATCAATGGATCGGGGCTCAGCATTGCCTTGAACTGGAGCGTGTTGCCGTCAGCAAAGCTGCGCTGCGCCATTCCCATCAGCATCCCCGACGGGAAGATCTTTTGATCGCCGCGGGGACCGCCCTGCCAATCGTAGACGCCGTTCAGCACGCCGTGGAACATGAGCATCCAGTCGCCGGTCATCGTTTCGATGCCCGAATGTGTCGAGGTGTCCGGCTGCCATGCCGTGCCCGAGGCTTCGCGGGTCATCGGATAGGGACCGCGCGCACCCTTCATGTCCGGGCCCATGCCGGCATGGCCGGCCATCCCCGCCATGCTGGAGTGGTCCATTCCTGCCATGCCGGTCGTCCCGGTATTCGCGTGGTTCATGCCCTCCATGCCCGACTGATCCATTGGCTGCGAGGCCCTTCCTCCGCCGGGCTGTTGCATCGGCATCTGCATCGGTTCGGCGCCGCCCTGGGACTGCGGCATCGCCATCGGCGCTGCGCCGGCTCCCGGAGCAGGCTGCGGCATCGGGATTGGCGTCGATTGCATCGCATGCCCCGGCTGCGGCATAGGCATGTTCATCGGCATGGCCCGAGCCGGCGCCGCCATCACATGCCCGGCGTGCGGACCGGCCGGTCCTGAGACCACGTGCCGGCCGCGATGTCGCGCCGGTGCGGCCGTCACATGCACACGACGCACAGCCCGCCGATGCCTCGCAGCTGCGCCTCGCGCCCTGCTGTTGTGCGTTGGCGTCGCTCTCGCGTGAGCTGCGGGACGCGCGGCATGGCTCATCGGCATCGACATCGGCATGGACATGCCGCCCTGCTGGGCCTGAGCCGGAAGAGAGGCGGCCAATGCAAAGCCGGCCGCCGAGGCGAGGAGAAAGGATTTCATCGTTCGAATCCATCAATAGCAATTCAGGAAATGGGCGATGTGAACGGGAGAGCCGCGAGGCGGCGCCTCCCGATCACGTCACTCCTGGTCCGGCTGGTGCCGGCCCATATCGCGCCCGGCAGGGGTCGCTGCCGGCGAAATGATCGCCATTTTCAGGCGATGCGGGGAGGCGGCGTCGCCGCTTCCGGGTGGAGACCGTGAATCGCAGGCGCGAGGACAGCGGTTTGTGCCGCCATCGGCGTCGCCGCTTCATGCTCGATGCATGTATCCTCGGAGTGAATGGCCGCACAGGCAACCATGCAGTCGCAGCACGGCGCGTTCGGTGCCTTCTTCTCCCTCGCTGGCATGTCCGGCATGCCGGCGCAATGCCCGGCCGGCATGGTCATCGAAGCATGCTGGGCCGCGGCCCTGCCCGGCATCCCGCCAAGCATTCCGAAGGGCATCAGAAGCACCGCCACGATTGCCAGAAAACGAATGATGCGCGGCTGGGCCATGCGCCGCAAATGGTCGCCGCGCGAATTGGTTGCGACGTGACCTGGGTTTTGGCGGGGCCTCGGCGCAGCTGGCGACAATGCGACGGTCATGTCCGTCTACTCGTGCGCATGGGCAGGATGGTCCTCAGAACCGTTCATCCCTCTCATCATCTCGTCGTGGTCGGCGGGCGCGCGCCTGACGGCGGCTTGGTATTGTGCGGGGCTGAGGCTCGGCAGGGTGCGGATGAAGGCGACCATGTCCCAGATCAGAATATCGTTATGGGTGCGGCCCCAGGCGGGCATGGCGCTCAGCTTCACCCCGTGCTTGATGACCCAGAACATCTCAGCCGGTGTCAGATCCGACCGCCGCGCGAGCTCAGGCGCCGGGGGATAGAGACCCTGGCTAATCTCGGTCCTCTCCATTCCTGGAGCGAGATGGCAGCCGCTGCACATCTCCGCATAGAGCCCTGCGCCCGTCGCGATCCGAGACGGATCGGCGAGATCGCCCGGTACCGTCACATCCCGGGCGTGGTGCGCGATCGCCCTGTCGCGCAGGTTCTCCAGCGTCCAGAAGACGAACCGGGAATGCGGTGCGTCCGCTCCGATATCGTACAGCCCGGTATAGATGAACGCTCCGGCGAAGCCGGCGACGATGAATGCCGCGACGAGCACGAAGGCGAGGCTCGGGAAGTGCCGGCGGATTTCAGCCAATTTCGTCATCCCTTGAATCTCCAATTCCGATCGGTCCGCGCCCATCGAGCCCGTCGAGGATCGGGCAATCGGGCCTTTCGTCGCCATGGCAGCGTTCGGCAAGGTCGAGCAGCGAGCGGCGCATCGCCTCCAGCGCCTGCGCCTTGCGGTGAAGCGCTGCGGCGCGGGAAAGCGCCAGCGCCTTGACCTCCGCGCTCGCCCGGACGCTGTCGGACCAGAGGGAGAGGAGAGTTTCGATCTCCTCGGTGCCGAAGCCGAGATCGCGGGCATTGGCGATGAACCTGAGCCGCGCAACGTCCGTCGGCGAATAATCCCGATAGCCGGACGCCCGCCGGACGGCGGCTGGCACGAGCCCGATCTTCTCGTAATGGCGGATCATCCGCTCACCGACGCCCGAGGCGGCCGAGGCTTCGCCGATCTTCATCGTCACAGCCTCACCGTCCGGAGGCGGAGCGAATTGCCGATCACCGCGACCGAGCTGAGCGCCATCGCCGCGCCGGCGATGACCGGGCTCAAGAGCAGCCCGAACCAGGGATAGAGCAAACCCGCAGCGATCGGGATCCCGGCCGTGTTGAAGACGAAGGAGAAGAAGAGGTTCTGGCGGATGTTGCGCATCGTCGCGCGGCTGAGGCGGCGTGCACGGACGATGCCGCCGAGATCCCCCTTCACCAGGGTGACGGCGGCGCTCTCCATCGCGACGTCGGTGCCGCTGCCCATGGCGATTCCGACATCGGCGGCGGCGAGCGCAGGCGCGTCGTTGATGCCGTCGCCGGCCATCGCGACGCGCCGCCCCTCCCGCCGGAGCCGCTCCACCACATCCTTCTTCATCGCCGGCAGGACGTCGGCCATGATCTCGTCGATGCCGCCGATCCGACCCGCGACCGCCTCGGCGGTCCGGCGATTGTCGCCGGTCAGCATGACGATCCGCACGCCATCCCGACGCAGCGCCGCCACAGCGTCGACCGCGCTCTCCTTCACCGGATCGGCTACCGCGACGAGGCCGGCGAGGCGGCCGTCGACCGCGGCGAACATCACCCCCTGCCCGTCCGCACGCAGTTCGTCGGCGCGTGCGGCGAGCGGCGCCACGTCCGCGCCGGCCTCGGCGAGCATCGCCGCGTTGCCGAGCACCACCGCACGGCCTTCGATCCTGCCCGACACACCCTTGCCGCTCGTGGCGGCGAAATCGCTCGCCTGCGGCAAAGCGAGCCCGCGCTCCTCCGCCCCCTCGACGATCGCTGCGGCGAGCGGATGCTCGGACCCTTTCTCGAGCGCGGCGGCGAGCCTCAGCAGCGCCGCCTCGTCGAAACCCTGCGTCGGGAGGAGCTGGGTCAGCTTCGGCCTCCCGAGCGTCAGCGTGCCGGTCTTGTCGACGACGAGCGTGTCGATCGTCTCCATCCGCTCGAGCGCTTCGGCATTCTTCACCAGCACGCCGGCGGTGGCGCCGCGGCCGGTGCCGACCATGATCGACATCGGGGTCGCGAGGCCGAGCGCACAGGGGCAAGCGATGATCAACACCGCCACCGCGTTGACGAGGCCGTGGCTGAACCCGGAGGCGCCGCCCAGGACCAGCCAGGCCGCGAAGGCAAGAATGGCGGCGCCGACCACCGCCGGCACGAACCAGCCGGCGACCGTGTCCGCCAGCGCCTGAATCGGCGCGCGCGAGCGCTGCGCCTCGGCGACCATGCGGACGATCTGCGCCAGCATCGTGTCGCGCCCGACGCGCTCGGCACACATGAGGAGGCTGCCGGTGCCGTTGACGGTGGCGCCGGTGACCTTGTCGCCGGGGCCCTTCTCGACCGGCATCGGCTCGCCGCTGATCATCGATTCATCGACCGACGATCGGCCCTCGACTACCTCGCCGTCGACCGGCACCTTCTCGCCGGGGCGGACGCGCAGGCGGTCGCCCGGATGGACTTGGTCCAGCGGCATATCCTCCTCGCGCCCGTCCTCCCGCACGACCCGCGCGGTCTTGGGCGCGAGGCCGAGCAAAGCGCGGATCGCGCGGCCGGTCGCGGAGCGCGCGCGCAGCTCCAGCACCTGGCCGAGCAGGACGAGCGTCGTGATCACCGCCGCCGCCTCGAAATAGACCGGCACCAGCCCGTCCATGGTGCGGAAGCTCGCGGGGAAGATCCCCGGCGCGAGCGCGGCGACAAGGCTGTAGCCGTAGGCGACGCCGACGCCGAGCCCGATCAGGGTGAACATGTTGAGGTGCCAGCTCCTGAGCGAGGCGGCGAAGCGCTGGAAGAAGGGCCAGCCGCCCCAGAGCACCACCGGTGTCGAGAGCGCGATCTGCAGCCAGACGAAGGTCCGCATCGGCAACAAGCGCCAGTCGAGGAGGTCCATCCCCATCGCGAGCAGGAACAAGGGCGCCGACAGGGCCGCGCTCACCCAGAAGCGCCGGTTCATGTCGATCAGTTCCGGGTTGGGACCCTCATCGAGGGTCGGCTCGAGCGGCTCGAGCGCCATGCCGCAGATCGGGCAGGCGCCTGGCCGGTCGCGACGTATCTCGGGATGCATGGGGCAGGTCCAGATCGTCCCTTCCGCCGCGTCCGGAAATGCGCCCGTGGATGGCTGCGTCACAGCCGGATCCGCGGCCGGCGGCTTGAGGTAGCTGTCCGGGTCGGCCGCGAATCTGCCGCGGCAACGGGCGCCGCAGAAATGATAGGTTGTGCCCCCAAGGTCATAATGGTGTGCCGTGGCGACAGGATCGACGTCCCTCCCGCATACCGGGTCCGTCACCGGCGCTTCCGGCCCGTGAAACCGGGCACGGCGAGCATGCACGTGATCATGGACGGCGGTCTTGTCGCGACTCGTCATGATCTCCCTATGGGGCTTGACATCATGTCAGGGTCAAGCCCGGACTTGCGGGATCGCCGCCGGCCTGTTCGTCTTCATTTACAATCTCCTGGCGCCGCTGGGCGGAAGCAGCGCTCCGATCCAGCAGGACACAAAGAAAGGAGGTGCGGCGATTGATCCTCCTTTTCTGGCCGAGTGAATCGGGGGCCGCCTGTGGTCGCCGTAATCAAGGAATGTCCCTTAGCGTATCGCGGGCATTGCCAAGCGAACGCGCATGGACGAGCCGGAAGATCACGGGAATCACGAACAGGGAGAGCAAAGGCGCCGTCAGCATCCCGCCGATCATCGGCGCCGCGATACGCTGCATGATCTCCGATCCGGCGCCGCCCCCGATCATGATCGGGATGAGACCCGCGATGATCACCGCGACGGTCATCGCCTTCGGCCGCACTCTCATCACCGCACCCTCCTCAATCGCCTCGTCGAGGTCGACGACCGCGATGTGCCCGACCCGCCTTCGCGCCTCCCAGGCGCGATCGAGGTAAAGCAGCATCACGACGCCGAACTCCGCCGCCACGCCGGCGAGCGCGATGAACCCGACCGCTGACGCCACCGAGACCGCATGGCCGAGCAGGTAGATGAGCCAGAACCCGCCGACGAGCGCGAAGGGCAGGCTCGCCATGATCAGGCCTGCATCCCGTACGCTCCGGAAATTGAGGAAAAGGAGCAGGAAGATGAGCGCGAGCGTCAGCGGCACGACCAGGCGCAGCCGCTCGGCCGCGCGTTGGAGATATTCGAACTGGCCGGACCAGCCGATCGTATAGCCGGGCGGAAGCCGCACGTCCCGCGCCACGGCGCGCTGCAGGTCGCCGACGACCGAGCTGAGGTCGCGGCCGTGCACGTCGACATAGACCCAGCCGGACGGCCTCGCATTCTCGGTCCTGAGCATCGGAGGCCCGTCCTGGATGGCGATCGAGGCGACGTCGCCGAGCGTCAGCTGGGCACCCCGCTCGGTCAGGATCGGAAGCGCGCGCAACGCCTCCAGCGAGTCCCGCACCTCGCGGGGATAGCGGACGTTGATCGGGAACCGGGCAACCCCTTCGACGGTACGGCCCACATTCTCACCGCCCACGGCGGAGGCGATGATCGACTGGACGTCAGCGATGCTCATGCCGAACCGCGCCGCAGCGCGCCGGTCGATATCCACCTGGATGTAACGGCCGCCAGTCAGCCGCTCGGCGACCGCCGAGGTGACGCCCGGGACCCCTATCGCCGCCTGCTCGACCTGGTGCGCGATCCGGTCGATCACGCCGATGTCGGGGCCGCTGACCTTGACGCCGACGGGCGTCTTGATCCCGGTGGCGAGCATGTCGATGCGGTTGCGGATAGGCGGCACCCAGACGTTCGCGAGGCCAGGCACGCGCACCCGCCGGTCGAGCTCGGCAAGCAGCCTGTCCATTGTCATTCCGGGCCGCCACTGGTCGCGCGGCTTGAGGCGCACGACCGTCTCGAACATCTCAAGTGGGGCCGGATCGGTCGCCGTCTCCGCCCGACCCGCCTTGCCGAACACACTCTCTACCTCCGGCACCTGCCTGATCATCGCATCGGTGGCCTGGAGCAGCTGCGAGGCCTTCTCGGCCGACAGGCCGGGCTGCGCGGTCGGCATGTAGAGGATGTCGCCCTCGTTCAGCGGGGGCAGGAACTCGCCGCCGAGGCGGCTCGCCGGCCACAGGGTGATGAGCAAGGCGAGGCCGGCGAGGGCAAGTGTCGCGCGCGGCCGCCGCAGCGCCGCCCGCAGCGCCGGGCGATAGAGGCGGATCAGCGCACGGCTGAGCGGATTGGCCGATTCGAGCGGGATGCGGCCGCGGATCAGATACCCCATCAGCACGGGGACGAGGGTCACCGACAGGATCGCGCTCGCCGCCATCGCATAGGTCTTGGTGAAGGCGAGCGGCGCGAATAGCCGCCCCTCCTGCGCCTGGAGCGTGAAGATCGGGACGAAGGAGACGGTGATGATGAGCAGCGAGAAGAACAGGGACGGCCCGACCTCCGCCGCCGCCGCGCCGATCACGCGCCACCGTTCGGCCGCGACCGCGGCGCGTCCCTCGCCCTCCGCGGGCCGCCAATGTTCGAGATGCTTGTGCGCATTCTCGATCATCACCACGGCCGCGTCGACCATCGCGCCGATCGCGATCGCGATGCCGCCCAAGGACATGATGTTCGCATTGAGGCCGTGAAGCCGCATCACCAGGAAGGCCGCGAGGATGCCGAGCGGCAGCGTCACGATCGCGACCAGAGCCGAGCGCATGTGGAAGAGGAAGAGGATGCAGACCAGGGCCACCACCAGGAACTCCTCGAGAAGCCTGCTCTCGAGCGTCCCCACCGCGCGGTCGATCAGCGCGGAGCGGTCGTAGGTGGTGACGATCTCGACCCCGGGCGGAAGGCTGGCGCGCAGGCTGTCGAGCCTCGCCTGGACCGCCGCGATCGTCGCGCGCGCATCCTTGCCGGAGCGCAGGAGCACGACCCCGCCGGCGACCTCGCCCTCCCCGTTGAGCTCTGCGATCCCGCGCCTTATCTCGGGGCCCAGCTGGACGAAGGCGACGTCGGCGAGGGTCACCGACACGCCGGCAGCGGTGGTGCGGATCGGGATCGTCCGGAAGTCGTCCAGCGTGCGCAGATAGCCCGAGGCGCGGACCATATATTCGGCCTCGCCCATCTCGACGACCGACCCGCCCGCCTCGTTGTTCGCGCTCCGGACGGCATCGATGACGGCATTCTGCGTCACGCCGAGCGCCCGCATCCGCAGCGGGTCGAGCACGATCTGGTACTGGCGCACCATGCCGCCGATGCTGGCGACCTCGGCGACGTTCGGAACGGTCTTGAGCTCGTAGCGCAGAAACCAGTCCTGGAGCGCGCGCAGCTGGCCGAGGTCGTGCCGCCCCGTACGGTCGACGAGCGCATATTCGAAGATCCAGCCGACCCCGGTGGCGTCCGGCCCGAGCGACGCCTGCGCCCCCTGCGGAAGCTGGCTCTGGATCTGGTTCAGATATTCCAGCACGCGCGAGCGCGCCCAATAGGGATCGGTGCCGTCCTCGAAGATGATGTAGACGAAGCTGTCGCCGAAGAAGGAATAGCCGCGCACCGTCCGCGCGCCGGGCACCGACATCATTGTCGTCTCGATCGGATAGGTGACCTGGTTCTCGACGATCTGGGGCGCCTGGCCCGAATAGGTCGTGCGCAGGATCACCTGCACGTCCGACAGGTCCGGCAGCGCGTCGACGGCGGTCGATTGCAGCGCCCACAGGCCGGCGAGCGCCAGCGCCAGGCTCGCGCCGATGACGAGCAGGCGCCGGCGGATCGACCAGCCGATCAGCCTGGCGATCACCGTCCCGGCTCCGGGGCGGCCGCGACCACCGTGCCGCCGTCCCGCGTCGCCACCACGCGGAACCGGACCCGCATCCCGGGCCGAAGATTGCCGCCGAGCGGACGCGACAGCGCGAACACATCCGTCCGCGCCGGCCAGCCAAGCGCCGGCACGGGATCGTGGGAGATGGTCACCTCGCCCGGCCGCAATGCCTCGATCCGGCCAGTCGCGACCGCGGCGGGTCCGGCACCGCCAACCTGCGCGGCCGGCTGCGCCGCGATCCCCCGCAGGCTCGCCTCCGAATCGAGCAGGAACTGCCCGGAGACCGCGATGCGGTCGGTCGGCGCCAGGCCCGAGACGATCTCGACCTGATCGCCGGACTCGCGCCCCGCCACGACCTCGACCGGAACGAACCCCTGCCGGCCCCGGTCGACGAACACGAGCGTGCGGCGGCCGGTACGGATCAGCGCCTCGGCCGGAACGAGCAGTCGTGCCGGCCCCGCCGGCGCGACGAACCGCACAGTGACGGTCATGCCCGGGACCAGCAGCTGGCCGCGATTGGCGACCTCGAGCCTGACCGACCTGGTCCGGGTCTCGGGCGAAACCCGGGGGAGCAGCGCAAGCACCCGTGCGGGAAGTTCCGGAGCGCCGGGAACCGGTGAGACGATCCGGGCACCGGCGCCGGGCCGCAGGGGCGCAGCATCCGCCTGCGGCACCTCGGCATCGACCCAGATCGGGTCGAGCGAGGCGATCCGCGCCAGCGACTGGCCGGCGGCGACGGTCATTCCCTCGCGGACCAGCAATTCGGTGACGATGCCTCCGGCCGGCGCCGTCACCGCCACGTCGCGCTGCACGCGTCCGCTCCGCACGACCGCCGCGATCTGCCCCGGGGTCATTCCGGACAGGCGCATCCGCTCGCGAGCGGCGGCGGCGAGATCGCCGGCGCCCGGCACCGGATGGCGCCTCAGCGCCAGATAATCCTCCTGGGCGGACGCGTATTGCGGGGTCAGGATGGTGGCGATCACCTGCCCGCGCCGCACCCGGTCGTAAGCCGCGCGCACGAACAGATGCTCGACGAAGCCCGGCGCCCGCGCCTGCAGATCCACCTGGCTGCGTTCGTTCACCAGCACCGTGCCGACCGCCTGGATCTCGGGCTGGAGCACGCCCTGCGTGACCGGCCCGGTCCTGACGCCAAGGCCTTGGCGCACGCCTTCCGGGGCAGCCGCAACGCCGGGCTGCGCCCCCGCCGGAGCGGTCTCGTAAACCGGGACCATGTCCATGTTCATCGGGGACTTGCCGGGCCGATCCGACCGGAAGTTCGGAATCATCGGGTCGGTCCAGTAGAGGACGCGCCTGCCGTTCGACGGGTCGATGTCGCCCGCCTTTATCGGCGCCTGCGGTCCCGTCCCTTCCAGCGCCAGATATCCGGCGGCGGCGATCGCCAGCAGCGCGGCGGCACCGCCGCCGATCAGGATGTTCCGGCGGCTCATTGCGGCCTCTCCTCTCCGGCCGGCGCCGCCGACCACCTTAAAGTGTAGAGCTCGGCCCAAGCGCGGGCGCTCTCCGCCTCGACCGACAGCGCTTCCAGCAGCACGTCGAACCGCCCCCTTCGGGCGGCGATCACCTGCGCAAGGGTCCCAGTGCCGCCGCGATAGGCGGCGAGCGCGGCCTCGACCCGGGAGTCCGCGAGCGGCGCCAGGGTCCGGCTGTAGCGGGCGACCCGCTCGCGACCCGTGCGCCAGCCGATCAGCAATTGCTGGAGGCGAAGCTCCTGGTCGCGAACGCTCTCCTCCCGCTCGGCATCGGCCTGCGCGACCCCGAGCGAGCGTGCCTCGATCGTCCTGTCCTGACGGTTCCTGCGGTTGACCTGCAGCGGGATCGAGACGGTCACGCCCACCATGTCGGCATAGCGATCGCGCTGGCCGTACCAGGCCTCCACCGTATAGCGGCGGCGGCGCTCGCTCTCGGCCGAGCGGAGCTCCGCCTCGGCTTGCCGGCGCCGGGCATCGGCGACGCCGACCGCGGGCAGGCGCCCGGCAATCGCCTCCGCCTGCGCCTCGGGCACCGGCGACGCGTCGAGGTTCGGGAACGGCCCGCCGACGTCCGCCCCGGAAATGCCCGTCCAGCGGGCGAGGCGCGCCCGCGCGATCGCGATGTCCCCCTCATGGGCGGCGATCCGGTCGTCGACCGCCGCGAGCGCCGCCTCGGCCTCGACGACGTCGGCCTGCGACCCGGCAAGGCTTCGATAGGCGGCCCGGGCCGCATCGACGTCGAGCGCCGCCTCCCGGCGCAGGTCGAGCAGATAATCGTGGATGCGCATGTCGAAGCGCAGGTCGAACCAGGCGCGGGCGGCTTCGGTCCGCCGGTCCGCAAGCAGGGACTCACGCTCGGCGTCGGCGACGCCGGCGCGCGCCGCCGCCGCGGCGGCGCGAGCGCGCCGGGTCTCGCCGGGCACGAACTCCTGCGAGACGCCGACCGTCTTCATCGTCATCGAGTCGCGGCCGAGATCGACCGGAACGTTCTCGAAGCCGAGCCGGAGGATCGGATCGGGCTGCGCGCGCTCGACCGCGGCCGTTTCGAGGATCGACTCCCGTTCGAGCGTCCGCGCGGTGGCGGCGGGCGACCGCTCCGCGGCAAGCCCGATGGCGCGATCGAGGCTGAGCGCCTGCTGGGCGAATGCGGGCGCGGCGGCCGCGGCGAGCGCAAGACTGCCCAGCAGTACGATCCCACGCCGAAGCCGGAGAATAACGTTCATGGCACATCTCCGCATGAATGCGCACGAGGGCCGCCGCGGCGGCCGTTCGCGGTCAGGATGCGCGGGAAAGGGCGGTCAGCTCGTAAGCCTGCCCGCTCTTGCGGAACGAGAAGGCGACCTTGTCTCCGGTCCGGAAGCCGTCCGCCTTGCCGCCCGCTCCGAAGGTCATCGTCATCGCGGGCCAGCCGATGCCCTGGATCGGTCCGTGGGCGATCGACACCTCGCCGGCCGAGATTGCCGTGATCGTGCCGCGGCCCGAATAGACCTGATTGGCGGTCTCCGTCCTGGCAGGGGCCGTGCCGCCGGAAGAACCGCAAGCGGCGAGCGGAATCGGCAGCAATGCCGCAAGAATGAGTGTCTTCATCGTCAATGCCTTTCGCCCGAGGCGGCAACCGCCGTCCGGCGGGCCGCGTCTCGCGCGCGCAGCAAGCTGCGCCCAAATTGGAGGTTGCGCCCGCACGCGGCGGGCGGCGTTCAGGCGGCGCCGACTCGCGGAGGTGGATCGAGTCCCGAAGGCATGTGCGAGGGAAGCGCCCGAATGACAGGCGTGCAGGCCCGAAGGCCCCCGCCGCTCGCCCCGGCGGCATCCTCGTCCTGGTCGGGGAGGATTGCGGTCGCGGCCATCACGCAGCCGGTCGCGCAGCAGTCCATCTTGTGGTCGGTGGGCGCATGCCGCATCGGCATGCCGTGCGCGTCCATCGCGCAATGCGCGGCCGGAGCCGCGGCAGCGGCCACCGGGCTGCCGAGAAGGGACAGCGACAGCAGGATCGCGAGGAACAGCCGAACCACGGCGTCTCGATAATCCTCATTCCTGCGGCGCACAAGTTCATCCGCCGGCATCGATCGTGGTCGACGGGCCATCTCGCCTCGACCGTCAGGGTCCTACAGGAGCGCGCGCCAGCCGCCCCCAGCCATCCGCCCTGCCTCGCGGACCAGGCGTTGCGCCTGCGAGCGCAGGCTCGGCGTCTCGCTCCGCCAGCGCCGCTCGGCCGCGCGGGCGCTCAGCAGCGCGGCCGCGATCTCGCGCTGGTCCGCGCCGGCCGCGAGCCCATCCCAGGCTCGCAGCATCAGCACCCACCGTCCGGCCTTCGCCTCGGGTCGATGCAACGATCGCGCAAAGCGCCCGGTCCGGCAGAACACAAGCAGGCGCTGCAGCGTCAGCAGCGGCGGCGCGGCGGAGGCGATGCCGGCGAGCAGATAGCGAAGCTGCGCCGGGCCCTGCCCGATTGATCCCGCAATGACGTCCAGCCTCAACGCCCGCAAACCGTCGGCGAGCAGCACATGCTCGATGCCATCCTCGGAGCGGTGCAGCTTGGCAAGAGCGGCAAACCGGGCGAGATCGAACGCGTCGGCAGCCGATCCCACCCTTGCCACCACCGCCGAAAGCACAAAGGGGTGCACCTCCCTGCTCCACAAGGGCCGCGCGTCCGGCGTGACAAGATCGGGATCCTCGAAGGCCTCGAGGCCCCAGCTTCGAGGCCCAGGCCGCGCGCGGCCCGCCTCCGGGACACGCTCGGCGCGCGCTGCTTCGCGATAGGCGCGATCCCGCCGCAGCCATTCCCAGGCGTGAAAGGAGCGGTCGGCATCGAGGAGCGACGCATATGCACTCGCATCCCTCCAATCCGTCGCTGCTCCCGTCGACCGCATCGCGGCAGGGAAGCAGGGCGAAGCCGGCTAACCCATTCACCCATTTGGGGGAATTGCCTCGTCATAGCTGACGAGGGCGTCCCGAAGCCCGCAGGCGACGAGCTGCGCGCGGCTGACGACGTCGTAGGCCGCCCGGGCGCGCTTTACATATTGATGCGCGGTCTCGACGCTGATCTCCAGGATCGCCGCGATCTCCCAATCAGTCTTGCCGGCGGCGAGAAGCCGTACGCACTGGCGTTCGCGGCGGCTGAGATGCGGATGGCGCGCCGATGCGGGATAATTGTGGAGGCGCCGCGCCGCCCGGAAAGCGTGAGCGCCGATCTGCTCCGCGCAAAGCAGCCGCTGCCGGGGGAGCGGTGTTCCCGCCCGAACCGCGAAGGAGCAGGATCCGGCGGGCTCGCCGGGGACATTGGCGGGCACGGTATAGCCGTCGCCGATATCGAACCGGCGGGCCCGCTCGAGCAGCTCGCGCTCGCGATGCCCGATCCTGGTCAATCCCGGCAGCTCGGCCCAGCAGAAGCCGATATTGGTGCGGACGCTCGCCTGGTGGACGGGGTCGGCGCCGATCAGCCCGTGCCGGGTCAGCTCCACCTCCCAGCCGCTGGGATAGGTGTCGACGCGGATCAGGCCCGGCCGCGCGGTCCACAAGACCGCATGATGAAGCAATGCGAAATAGTCGAAGCCGAGCTCGCGCGTCGCCGCCTCGAGCAGGGCCTTGAGATCCTCGTCGTCGGAACAGAGCGCCGCCTTCGCCTCGAACAGGTCGATGAGGCGGGAGAAGGGCACGGCGGCTCAGCCCCCGCCCCGTCCCCAGCCTGGGGGAAGTTGTGTATCCCGCTCATTCAAGACTTGGCTCCCAAATAACTTGGAAATAATTGTCCAGGTAGTTGGCAGGATTGAAAATTCGGCTACGTTCATCGAACGTGGAAACAGACGTGGCGCCCGCCTGAGAAGCGGTCTCCTCGTCTTCAGTGACGAGATCGGGGACAAAGGCGGCTTGGAACGTCCCCTCCGGTCCCGGCTTGTACGGGGCACCATGGCGACGTTCGAGCAGGCGGAGGCTTTCCTTCGCGACGTCAGCGACACGACCAGCGAAGTCGAACTCGCCGAAGCGCTCGATATTGTCACGAGGGAGCTCGGCTTCACCTATTTCGCGCTCACCCATCATGTCGACATCAGGCTCGCGCCGCAGCCCGCAATCCGGCTGCACAATTATCCCGGCGACTGGGTCGAATATTATGACGAGAACAGCCTCGGCGTCTCCGACCCGGTGCATCGGGCAAGCCATGTGACGAGCGTCGGCTTCGCCTGGTCCCGCATTCCCGAGATGATCGCGCTCACGCCTCACGACCATGAGATCCTCGCCCGCGGCGGCGCCAGGGGCATAGGCGACGGCTTCACCATCCCGGCCAACGTCCCCGGCGAGACCCACGGCTCCTGCTCGTTCGCCAACCCGGCCGGCGCGGCGATGCCGCAGGACAACCTCCCGGTGGCGCAGCTGGTGGGCGCCTTCGCCTTCGAGGCGGCGCGCCGGCTCTGGCGGGTCCGCTCACCCCAGCTCATACCGCCGCCCCGGCTTACCGACCGCCAGCGCGAGTGCATCCTGTGGGTCGCGCGCGGCAAGTCCGACTGGGAGATCAGCCGGATCCTGGGCATCGAGCATGAGACGGTCGTTCGCCATCTCAAGCAGGCCCGGGAACGTTATAGCGTCGCGAAAAGGACAATGCTGGCCGTCCACGCGTTGTTCGACGGATCGATCAGCTTCACAGACATCTTCCGCCGCTGACAATGCCCATTTCTGGGCATAGCGGCCGCCGGCCGCCACGGGCCACCCTGACCATGTCGAAAGCTGGAGAAAGACATGGTCATTATTGCCCGAGGGTTCCACGAGCCGCTGCGCGTCCCTGAGCTGCGGCAGATGTTCGAGGCGCGAAAGCGCGTGTTCGTCGACCTTCTCAAATGGGACGTACCGGTGCTCGAGGGTCGTTACGAGCTCGACCAGTTCGACGATCCGCAGGCCACCTACATCCTGGTGACCGACGAGGATGGCCGCCATTCCGCCTCGGCGCGGCTGCTGCCGACCACGCGGCCGCATATCCTCGACACGCTCTTTCCCGAGCTGTGTGCCTCCCCGCCACCGCGCGGTCCGGACGTGCTCGAGATCACCCGCTTCTGCCTCGGACGCGGGCTGCGCGCGGCGCAGCGGCTCGAGGCTCGGAACTGCCTGGTCTCGGCGCTAGTCGCCTATGCCATTGAGCATGACATCGCGACCTATACCGGCGTCGCCGAGATGGGTTGGCTGCAGCAGATCCTCGCCTTCGGCTGGCGCTGCCGGCCGCTCGGGCTGCCGCGGCACCACGACGGCAAGCTGCTCGGTGCGCTGCGGATCGACATCTCGCCCAAGACTCCGGCGCTGCTCGAACGCAGCGGCATCTTCCGCGAGGCGCCGCTGGCGCCGGCCCCGGCCCTCGAAGCCGCCTGATCCTGGAAGGAACGGACATGACCCACCCGAAAGAGCTGGAGGCCGCCATCTGGGCCGAGCGCCTGCAAGAGGACGGCTATTGCGTGATCCCCGGCCTCGTCGACTGCGATCTGGTCGCCGAGCTCGACGCGGATCTCGCCCCCGAATTCGCGGAGACGCCCTTCTGCACCGGCAATTTCTACGGCGGCCGCACCCAGCGGTTCGGGCGATTGCTCGCGCGCTCGCCTCATGCCGCCACACTGGTCCAGCACGAGCTGATCCTCGGCGTCGCCGAGCGCGTGCTGGCGCCCTGGTGCGACACGATCCAGCTCAACCTCACCCAGGCGATCGCCATCCATCCGGGCGAGATCGCGCAGATGCCGCACCGCGACCAGGACATGTGGCGCGGCGAGGTCGGCACCATCGAATATCTGGTCAACGTGATGTGGCCGTTCACGCTGTACACCCGCGAGAATGGCGCGACCCGGATCTGGCCCGACAGCCATGGCCGACATGCGCTCGCGCCGGTCGACGAGGTCAGCGAGATCGTGCCGGAGCTCGAGCCCGGCTCGGCCTTGCTGTTCCTCGGCTCGACGCTGCATGCCGCCGGCGCCAATCGCAGCGGCGCGGTGCGGCGCGGCATGGTCACGGGATACAGCCTCGGCTGGCTCAAGACGTACGAGAACCAGTTCCTCGCCTACCCGCCCGAGATCGCCCGCACCTTCCCGCCGGATCTGGCCGCCCTCGTCGGCTATCGCCAGCACCGGCCGAACCTCGGCAATTTCGAGGGCTGCTGCCCTTCGGTCCTCCTCCACGGCGACGTACCGGTGCGCCTCGGAGCGATCGACGCGCTTCGTCCGGACCAGAAGGAAGCGGTGGACGGCCATGCCGCGGAGCAGCGGCGGCGCCTCGCGGCCTGAAGATGATGTCACGAGGGGATCTGCAGGGATGAGCCCCGGCCCGACGTTCGACCGGGTCTATTTGGCGCTGAAGGAGCAGCTGACCGGCGGCCGGTTCGCGCCGGGCGAGCATCTCGAGCCGACTGCCCTCGGCGAGGAGCTCGCCGCCAGCATCACACCGGTCCGCGATGCGCTGCATCGCCTCGTGGGCGAGCGCATCGTGGAAGCGCCCCGCAATGACGGCTTCCGAGTCCCGATCGTGACCGAGCTGCTGCTTCGGCAGCTCTACGGCTGGCAAGCGGACCTAGTGCGTCTATCGATGGCGCACCAGAAGCCCGACCCCGATGGGAAGGTTCAATCCTGGCTCTCGCTCGGCGACAGCACGAGCCTGCATGCGGCCGACCTCTTCATGGAGCTGGCCCGCACCTCGGGCAATTGGGAGCTGGTGACCGCTTTGGCCAATGCCTGCGACCGGCTCGGTCCCGCCACCTTGCTGGAAGGCCGGTTCATCTCGGATCTGGAAGACGAGCTCGAGAAGCTCCGCACTTTCGTGTCGACCGGTGATCTTGCCGCTCTCCGGTCCGCCGTCACAGCCTATGGCCGGCGGCGTGAGCGCGTCGTTCCCCAGCTCGTCGATGCGTTCCAGCGGGCCTTCTGAGCCATCCCCAAACAATCGGATTATCCGCTCCGTATAAGCTCCGTGTATCGTCGGGCGCCCATTATCCTCGGAGGGCTGCGCTTCCGCAGCATCAGGAGAATGACCATGAACCGTGAGCAGGACGAGCGCGCGCTCGAGCCGCAGGAGCTCGGCGTCGCCAGCACCGAGACCCAGGGCGCGACCTTCCCGGTGCCGGAGCCCGAGGGCTATCGGATCAATGTCGGCATCTCCGAGGATTGAGCCGGGCACGGCGCGGCGCCGGCGGGGCGATTGGTCCGACGGCGCCGCGTCGGCATTTTTTCCCACCTCCTCCCAAGGCCGGGTGCCGGTATCGCCCTCTGTCCGCACCTCCGACAGATCAGCGGCCAACAATCGCCAAATAACCGGCTTATACGTTTCGGGTATCGTCCGCCCCCGCCTAGCCTCCTTGCGCTGCAGTCCGGCAGCCACAGGAGAAATGCCATGGAACGCAAGAACGACGAGCGTCACGACGAGCCGTCCGAGCTCGGTATCGCCAGCCTGCTCACCCTCGGCAGCGGCGGCCCCTTCGCGGAGAAGGAGACCACAATGCTGCACAGCGGCATCTCGGACGAATGATGCTCGCGGGGGACGCGCCCGCGGGCGCGTCCCCTCCGCCTCCCCCATGGCCCATCTTCGCCTGCCCGACCATCTGGGAGTCTGCGAGGTCGAGGGGCGCGTCATCATGCTCGACCTTCGCCGCGACCGCTATTTCGAGCTCGATCCGATCTCCGCATCGGCGATGCGGCGATGGCGGGACGGAGACGCGGACCTGGAGGACGGCGCAGGCCTCACCCGTCTGGTCGCGCGCGGCACGCTCGTTCCTGCCGCCCAATGGGAGCCGCCGCGCTGGACCCGCGCGAAAGTGCCCGGCCAAAGCCTGCTCCGGCCGGCAACCGGACCCAGCCGTTCTGCCTTGCCCATCCTGCCCGAGGTTGCCGCCGGTCTTTGGCGCGTTCGCAGGCGGCTTCGCCGCAAGGGCCTTGAGGCCGCGGTGGCGCATGTGAGAGGCCATAGGCGGGAGGAGCCGACGGCCGACCTGAACCCCGATCTCGCTCGGTTCCGCGCGGCGCGGCTGCTCGCGCCGGTGGCGCCAAACTGCCTCGTCGACTCGCTCGCCCTCTTGGCCTTTCTGGCGCGACGCGGCCACCGCGCCGATCTCGTGTTTGGCGTCAAGCTGGATCCCTTCGCCGCGCATTGCTGGCTGCAGAGCGATGAGGCGGTGCTTACCGACGGCGCCGACAGCGTCGCCACCTTCACCCCGATCCTGGTCGTCTGATGCGCACCCGATTCCTTGCCGCGGCGGGGCAGCCCGAGAGCCTTGCAAACTTTCTCGAAGGGCGTCGCTGGCCCGCATCCCTGCCCGCTGGATGGACGGCGCCGCTGCAGCGCGACCAGCTCTTCGTCGTTGCGCCGTCTGCCGAGCCTGCGCTGCGTTTCGAGAGCGGCGCGGTGCTGGGAACCCTGCTGAGGCGAGCCGATGCCAAGGCCGTCGAGCACGCGGATCGCGATCTCGCCTCGGAGATCGGGCGGACGCAGGGGCAATGCCTTGTCGATCGCCACTGGGGCGCCTGGTTCGCGATCTTCACCTCGGCGGAGGGACATTGGGCGCTCCGTGACCCGTCCGCCTTCGCGCCCGCTTATTATCGTGCGGAGGACGGTCTGAGCCTCTATTTCTCCGATCTCGGCGCCGCTTTGGAGCTGGGGATCGATGCCCGGGGACCCGACCTCGACTTCCTGCGCCACTGGCTCACCTTTCCCCATCTTCGCACACGCCGCACCGGGCTCGAGGGCACGAGCGAGCTGCTTCCCGGCACGCGCCGCGAGGTTGCGAGCGGCCGCGAACAGCTCACGACCGCCTGGACCCCTTGGACGTTCGCATCGCGCGAGCGCCAGATCACGGATTTCGACAACGCGGCCGAGCGTCTCCGGCGCGAGGCGCTCCACATCGTTCCCGCCCAGGCGCGCGGACGCGGCGATCTGCTGCTCGAGCTGTCGGGCGGGCTCGATTCCTCGACGATCGCCGCGGCACTGAAAGCTGGCGGCGTGCCGTTCCGCACCGTCAACTTCGTCACCCGGAGCGCCGAGGGCGACGAACGGCCTTATGCGCGCGCGGTCGCCGCAGCGACATCGGATGCGCATTTCGAGATCGAGGAGGTCGAAGCACCGCTCGATTTCGGAGCGTCCGAGCGGCCGCGGCTTCGGCCAGGGCTAAGCGCGATCATGGCGCCCCTCCACCGCCAGTTCGCCGCCTTCGGCGAAGAAGTCGAGGCCGAGATCTTCGTCACTGGCGCCGGCGGCGACAATGTCTTCTGCTATCTCACCACCGCGGCGCCGGTGCTGGATGCTTGGCGGGCACTCGGCCCGACTGCGGCGGCACGTGCGCTGCGGGACGTTTCCGAGCTGTGCCGTTGCACGGCCTGGACCACGACCCGCTTCGCGCTTCGCAAGGCCTTGCGCGGCCTTCGTCCAGCAGCGCCCTGGCGGCGAGACACCGACTTCCTTCTGCCGGGTGCGGCTCCGGCCGCACCCGAGCCGCATCCCTGGCTCGACGCGCCGCGTGGCACGCTCCAAGGAAAGCGCGAGCATGTCGGGGCCCTGCTTCGCATCCAGCATGTCACCGATCCCGAGACCCGGGTCTCGGCCCTTCCCTTCCTCCATCCGCTGATCGCCCAGCCGCTCGTCGAGCTCTGCCTCGGTATCCCCACCTGGCTCTGGGTGCGTGGAGGCCACAACCGCGCCGTCGCCCGCGCCGCCTTCCGCGGCCTGCTCCCCGACGCAGTGCTCGACCGCCGCAGCAAGGGGCGGCTCGAAGGGATGTGCATGCGCGCCTATCTGCGCCACAAACTGGACATGGACGAACTTCTGCTCGGCGGCCTGCTGCGCCAGGCTGGCCTGCTCGACGCCGATGCGCTCGAAGCCTATCTTGAGCGGGAAGGGCCTCCCGCCGACGTCGGCTACTTCCGGATATTCGAGCTGGTCACCGCGGAGCTATGGCTGCGCTCGTGGTGGCGTTGATCCCGAGTGCCACCGCGCGGCGAGCGCATCCCAGCGTCGATATTGCTCCGCCTTTGCGGGGTCGGGATCGGAATAATTCTGGAGCCAGTAGCGAAACCAGTCGAGATAGCGCTGATGCGCCGCCAGCCTCTGCCGCGGCTGTACCTTGATATGCGCCGAATCCGGAAAGGCGTAGAGCTCGGTCGGAGTCGTCGAGCGGCTGAGCTTCGAGTAGAGCTCGATGACGTTCCGGGCCTCCTGCTCGGGCAGCTGCATCAGCAGCGGCACCCTGATGCGATCGATGTTCATCGCCGCCGTGTCGCGTCGCCACGCCGCGGGCGATTCGTCCGGCGCCGGCAGGCCCCAGAAGCGCCGGATCACGTCGGGCTGGGGGCGTCCCCGCACTGAGTTGTACCAATAATAAGTGGGCTCGATCTGCGTCGACGCCATCGCAGCGGCCGCGAGAAGGTTGGAGTGGAGCAGGGTCCACATCGTCACCTCGCTTCCGAAGCTGAGCCCGGCCATCCCGACCCGCGCCCGGTCGATGACGCCGCGCGCGTCGAGCATCGTAACCAGGCTGCGCACCGCCCGCAGGCCCTGCGGATAGCGGCCGAGGAAGTCCTCCACGCCGGCATAAGGCGGGAGATTGATGCAGGCGACGGCCATTCCGGCTCCGGCAAGCGGCAGGAAGGGCAGCTCGTCGCCCACCCCGCCGCTGAGGAAGCCGCCGCATTGATAATAATCGACGAACAGCGGTAGCCGTGTCCGCGGGCCGTCGGGAGGCAGCAGCAGGATTCCGGTGAAGCCGTCGCCCTCGGGCGTGCTCCACGCGAGCCGCTCGACGCTCGGCATCCGTTCCTGCCGGAGTGACGCGTTGGGATCGAACAGCACCGCACGAGCGCCGGTGTCGAGATCGATGCGCTCGAGCCGCGGCGGCGAGACGGCCGAGGCCGAAACGCACACCACAGCCGCATGCGTGACCGCACAGGGCGATTGCCCGTCATGAGCGCCGCTCAGATAGCCGTCGCTGGAAGCAACCGTCCGGACCTCACCGGTGGCCGGGTCCCACAGATGAAGGCTCTGGCCGATTTGGCGGTTCTGAACGGTCAGCAGGACCTGGCTGGTCCCCGGCCGCCAGGCCAGCGCGACAATATGCTCGCCGCAGGCCGTCGCCGCGCAGCGCACGGTGGGACCGGCGGCAGGGCTCATCTCCACATTCGTGACGTTGCCTACGCGCACGGCGCGCACCAACTCACCCGTTGCGGAGCGGATGGAGATGCCCGGATCGACGCCAAGCTGCAGCGCCGGTCCGGGCGGCGGCGGGGGCTCGGCCGGTCCGACCTCGAGCGACTGCAGATCGAGCGTCCGCTGGTGCCGCGGCGCGTCGGACAGGAGTCCGACCCGCGTGAACCATTGCCCCCGCAGGCGCTGCGTCGCGAGACGCCCGTTCACGAAGCCGCTCCGCACCAAATTCTGGTTCAGCGCCACGGTCGCGTCGACCAGGATGCCGTCGTCATATTCCTGCTGCTCCGCGGCCCTCACCGCATCGCGGCTCGGCCCGAGGACCAGCCGGGCACGCGGACCATCGCCGGTGAAGGATTCGACGTCCGCGTCGTCCCGGAACACGAGCCTCGACGGAGCCCCGTCGACCTGGGCTCGCCAGACGCCGATCGCGTCGTCGACCAGCGCCCGATAGTAGAAAGCTCGGGAGTCTGGCGCCCAGATCGCCGGCTCCGCCGGAATGAGCCCCGGATCGGTGTAGAGCGGCGCTCCCCCTGCCCCGACCGCGGCCACGGCGCCGCTGTCGAGCTGCGCGACGTGCCAGGTGAGCAGATAGGAGTTGCGGTCGAGCCGCGCCTGCTCCGTGCGGAAGGCGATCCGAGTTCCATCCGGCGACGCCGAGAGGCTGCTGATCTCCACCACCTGCAGGATGTCCGCGACGCTCGGGGACCGGCCCCCCGTTGGGGCCGCCGCCCCGGCCTGCGAGGAGAGCAGCTGAGCCAATCCGGCGGCGGCGATCGCGCCGCCTCGGAGGACGAGAACGAGTCGGGCCATGCTCACCAATCCTTGCGCAGCTGCAGCGAGACGACGCGGTCGCGCCCGCTCGCATTGACGGGATCGTAGCCCAGGCCGGCGCTCGACAGCGGGTCCGGCAGCAGGAAGGGCGGCGCTTTGTCGAACAGATTCTCGACGTGAAAGGCGATCCGGAACGGGCGCGAGCGGCGGCCCTGATCGTCGCCGAACGTGTAGGACAGGCCCGCATCGACGGTGGTGAACGAACCGACGCGCTGAACGGTCGTCCGACGGTTGTCGGAATAGCCGTCCGCGTAGTTGACGAACAGGTTGGCGCTCCAGCCGTTGCGGGACCAGCTGAGACCGCCGCGGACCCTGAAGTCCACCGGCTCGAACGCCCGGTTGAGGGCGCTGATCAGCGGCGCCGTCGCGGTCAGCCGGTTGTTAAACGAGAAGATGTAGTTCGCGTCGAGGTCGGCGACGAAGTGGCTCCGCCCGACCTGGAAGGCGTAGCGAAGCACGACATCGAGCCCATTCGTCGTCGTCACCCCGGTATTCCCGATGCGATTGTCGACGATGAAGGTGACGTCCTGCGGGCGGGCCCCACCCGGCGTGAAGTTCGGCCCGGAAAGGTCGAAGACCCTGCCGGCACCCTGGATCAGCGCCTGCACCCGATCGGTGGCAGGAGCGCGAGTGACGATCGGATCGAAGGCCGGATTGCCGATGACGGCGAGGCTCTGCGTCGGCAGCGCGATCCGGCCGGAGAAGTGGATCGAATAATAGTTCGCCTTGATGTCGAGCCCGCGCGCGAAATGCGGCTCGATCTCGACCCCGGCCGTCCAGCTCCTCGACCTTTCGGGTCCGATGTCCGGATTGGTCCCCGCGGTCGCAAGGGCGATGCCGCTCGCGGTGGCCCCCGGCGCGACCAGCAACGAGGCCGGGAAGTAGAAGACATTGTAGAGCCCCGTAGTCTCGGAGAGCAAAGGCGCGCGGAACGAGGTCCCATAGGAGCCGCGCAGGGTCAGGCCGGGGAGCGGCGACCAGAGCATGCCGACCTGCGGGTCCCAGGTGCCCCCGAAATCGTCATAATGTTCATAGCGGATCGCGCCGGTGAGGCTCAACCGCTCCAGACCGGGGCGCCGGTTGCGCGACGAGAACAGGGGCACGTTGAGCTCGGCGAAGGCTGCGCGAACGTCCCGCTGCGCGCTCTTGGTCCGGGCGGCCGTCGCCCGGGTCTCGAAAACGTCGACGTGGAACTCGTGACGGCCGTCCGCACCGGCGGCGAGCCGCACCGCGCCTGCGGGCAGGGAAAACAGGCTGCCATCGGCCTGCAGACCGAAGTCGTAAAGGCTGCTGCGGCTGTCGAAGCGGTTGACGAGCTCCTGTCCGCCCGGCTGCGTCTGCATCTCGTGTGTGACGGAGCGCGACCAGCCGCCGCTCGCCTGGATGAGCCAGTCGCCCCCGGGCCGATAGCCGAGCGTTCCGGCCAGGTTCGCGGTATTGGCATCCGCGCTGGTTCCGACCGGAATGGTGCTGCCGGATATAAAGTAGGTCCGCAGCGTGTCGCGGTGGGCGTATGATCCGGTCAGCTCGAGGTCCAGCCCACGCACGATCTCCTGGTCGACCAGGCCGAACAGGCTGTGGCGTTCCTCGCGCGGAAGGATGGTGGTGTCAGGCCGGAGGTTGATCGTGAACGGCCGGTCGGCGGCCTTGATCGCGCCGTCGAAGCGATACTCGTAGGAGAGCATCGCATTGCCGCCCGACCAGCGGGCGCCGCCGCTCACGCCCGCGATGAGCTGGTTGCCGCCGCCGTCGGTGGTCGTGCCGGCGTCTAGCACGGTCTCGAGCCCCTCGAAGTCGCGTCGCATGATGAAATTGACGACGCCGCCCACGGCGTCCGAGCCGTAGATTGCCGAGGCGCCGTCGGTCAGGATCTCGACCCGCTCGACGCCGGACAATGGGATGAGCGACACGTCGACGAACGAACCCGCGCCGCTCGGCGCGACGCGGCGGCCGTTGACGAGGGTCAGTGTGGCGCGCTGGCCGAGCGCGCGCAGATTGACGCCAGCGCCGTGCTCGGTGGAATCGGCATCCGCTCCGGCGACGAGGAAATTCTCCTGATTCACCCCGGCAAGGGAATTCTGAGGCAACTTGCGCATCAGCTCCTCGACCGATGGCACGCCGGCCGCGTCGATCTCCCGCCGCCCGATGATCAGCACCTGCGACGTCGGAGCGGCGCCGCGGATGTGCGAGCCGGTCACCACGATCGTATCCTGCTCAGCGCCTGAAGCGGCGCCGGTGGACGGTTCCCCCGGCAGCGCTTCCTCGACGATGACCAGGCTGTCGCCGACGCGCCGGACCGAAAGGCCGCTGCCGGTGAGCAGCAGCCTGACGGCCCCTTCCGCGGTGAATGGTCCCGACACTGCGGGTGCCTGCCGGCCTGCAACGAGCGCGCTGGGGACGATGACGTTTCGGCCCGACTGCGCCGCAACCTGCCGAAGCGAGGTCGCGAGATCCTGCGCGGGCAGGACGTAGGTCTGCTCGTCGGCCGGCTGGGCATGGGCCGGCGACGCGCAGACGATTGCGGCGACAGAAGCGGCCGTGAGCAGCGGCCTCAGAAGATTGTGAAGCATCCTTCCCCCTTATGGCCGGCGCATTGTTGAGGGCGCCGTGCGGGGGGCTTTGACGCTGGGGAGGAGCGATCCCCCCCAATTTTCTTACGGAGCGGGAGGCCGGGCCTCCGAATGAAGCACCAGCGTCCCGTAGGGGAGACGCTCGATGCGAAGATGGAAGGCGGCGGCGAGCGCCTCGGCAAGGCCATTGGCGTCGCCGGCGCGAAATGCGCCGGTCACGCGCAGCGCCCCGATCGACGGATCGGCCAACCTTATCGTGGGCCCGCCTCGGCGGTTCGATTCCGCCACGGCGTCGGCCAGCGGCGTTTCGTCGAACTGAAGCATCGCCGGTGCAGCTCGAACCTGCGCTGCCGAACCTAACGCCGCCTGGGGCTGTGGAACCTCGCCGACGACGATTTGCTGTCCCGGCTGCAGGCGCCGAACGCGCCGCTCCGAGTTCCCCGGACGCGGCGCGGGATAGGACACATCGACGGAGCCTTCGATCAGCTCCACCCGGGCGCGGCCGCCACTCAGGCTGACGTCGAAAAGCGTACCGTGCGCCACGACCTCTGCGCGGCCGGCGGCGACGCGGAACGGTCGCTCTTCGTGCGCGACGGCGAAGCGTCCGTGCCCGCTCGTCAGAGTGATGCGCCTTTCTGCATCATCGAACGCAACGTTCGCGGCGCTCCCGCCCCAGAGCGTCATATGCGAGCCATCCGGAAGCTCGATCTGCCGAGTCTCGCCGGCTGAGGTCGCATATTGGGCCGACCATCGGTCGGACCGACCCGGCGCGAAAGTGTGGGCGCCGGAGAGGAACACGGCCGACAGGAGCGCGACGAGCACGACAGCCGCGGCGAGGGCATAGCCGACCCGCCACCCTCGCCCGGCCGCTCGGGGTAGCTCACGCCCCTTCGCCAGTTCCCCCTGCCGCAGCACCGAGGAGGCTTCGAATATCGCTGAAGCCTCGTCGTAGGCCTCGGCATGGGCGGGGCTGGTACGACGCCAAGCCTCGAACGCGTCGCGGTGCCGCTCCCGGTCCGGCCCCCGCATCCTCGCAAGCCACTCCGCGGCCTCATCGTCGAGCCGGTCCGCCCTGCTCCTGAACGGCCAGGTCACGGATCGATCCGGCGTCGTGTGCGCATGAGCTGGGCGATGGCCTTGCCCATGTGCTTTTCGACTCCCTTGACGGACAGCCCGGTACGCTCCGCAATTTCGGCGTAGCTCAGGCCATCGATCCGGTGCGCCATGAAGATCTCCCGCGTGATGGGCCGCAGCTTTAGCATGGCGGCTTCCATCCGGCGCAACATATCTCTTGATTCCAGTAGTTGTTGCTGATCCGTGCCGGGCAGCGACTGTTCGTCTACTGTCACATGTCTGTCCGAATGATGCCTGACTGCGGTCCGTTTTCGATCGCGCAGCAGGTTCGTGGCGATGCGGCTGAGGTAGGCCTCCGGCCGGTCGAGCCTTTGCAGGCCGGAGACACCGAGGCGGGCAATGCGCAGGAAGATGTCCTGAACGAGATCGAGCGCCTCGTCCCGGGAGGTCCGCCGCGCGATCGAGCGAACCAGCCTTGGAGAATGCTCTCGGTAGAGCGCTTCTATGCACAGCGGCTGAGAATCCGGAGCGTACGGCTCCGCCGCCATCGACGCGCCGCCGCCTGAGGACAGCGGCTCTTCGTCCTGCGCGGCGAGCTTCATCGCGTTTTGACGATGCATCGCCGCCCTCCGCGGGCCTTAGGCCAGCACGGCTGAAAAGCGCGACAGCGAACGTTGCCCACCCAAGCCTCCTCTTACGAGGCGGCCGGCGGGAGACCGGGTGTTGAGAACAAGCTTGGACTTGCGCCGCCGCCTTTAACCGCAAGCGGTCTGGACATGCGCGACGGCCACCCGGCCGAGATCCGAGCCGGCATCACCAAGCGAGGTTCTCACGCCTCGGCGCCGTCGTCCGGCGCAATCATTAGGATAGAGTCAAAGACGAAGAGCGCAAGGGCGCGAACTCGGGCGCCTCAAAGCCGTCGATATGTTGCAGACCTCACTGAGCACCTGCCATGCGTCGAGCGGCCAACGCACTGACTCGCACCGAACCGGGTCCCCTGTTCGAAAATGATCCTCCGCTCCGAGGACTTGTCAGCCTTCGAGCGGGGCAGCCCGCAACACACATTGCCTTCGTTCTGCCGGCTTACGGGCGATTGGAGCGCAGCTGAGCGGCGATCCGTCCGCCGGGCAGACGGCACGCCTCGCCAACCATAGGGTCAGGCTAATCGTGGATCGCGTTCGGCAGGAATTGGGATGGTCGTCTGGCACGTAGGCCGGTCATCCTCGGGTGTCGACCGCAAGCTCGCGCGCGAGCTCGTTATATTGAAACGGCTTGGTGAGCCGCGTCAGGTCCGGCGCATGCCGTCGACTTCGGCATAGCCTGAAATAATCATGACCCTCACTTGCGGCTGCATGGCCCGGACCGTGCGGACAAGCTCGGTGCCGGTCATTCCCTAGTGGAGCGAGGAAGTGCGCGTCACTTCTTGCTCGAATGCTCGGGCTTTCCCTTGCGCTTCGTCGACGCCATCTTCTCCAGCTCGCTCTCGCTCATCGAGCTGGCCATGGACTTGGAAGCGCCCTTGAGCTTGCTCTTGGGCGTGTCGCCGCGCTTGGCTGACAGAGCCGCCCCGGCGGCTTTCTGCTGGGCTCCCGATTTTGCAGGCATGATCCTTCTCCCGACGAATTTCGACGCTCGGCGCAACCAACGGTTCCGAGCCCGGGTTCCCGTCGGACGAAGGAGACCGAAATGACCCTCACCGCGATCGCTTTGAACTGCAGCCTCAAGGGACGGTCGGGCGAGCCGTCCTCGACCGACCTGATGATAGACCTTCTCGCCGGTTGCCTTGCCGGCCACGACGTCAAGCTGACCGAGACGATCCGGGTCGTTGACCATGACGTGAAGCCGGGCGTCACCTCGGACGAAGGCGCGGGCGACGCCTGGCCCGAGCTTCGCCGCCGCATCCTTGCCGCGGACATCCTGATCTTCGGCACGCCCGTCTGGCTCGGGCAGATGTCGAGCGTTGCCAAGCGCGTCGTCGAGCGCATGGACGCCTTCCTGGGCGAGACCGACGAGAAGGGACGCATGCCGAGCTACGGCAAGCTCGTCGTCGCCGCGATCGTCGGCAATGAAGACGGCGCGCACGGGATCAGCGCGCACCTCTACCAGGCGCTGAACGATACCGGCTGGACGATCCCAGCTAGCGCGGTCTGCTATTGGGTCGGCGAGGCCATGGGCAAGACCGACTTCAAGGATCTGGACGAAGTCCCCGAGAAAGTAAGGTCTGCCGCCGCGGCGGTCGCGTCCAACGCGGCTCATCTCGCAAAGCTTCTTTCCGGGTCGCCCTATCCCGGCACGAGCGATTGACGGCGGGCGCGGGAGCGAAGGGCGAGCGTGCGCGTCGCGGCGATCATTTGCCGGACGGCGAATGGGGCTGAGGCGCGCGGGCCGAATCTTGGTGGTCGCAAATTCAGGCTGGGTGGTCTATGCAGTCTTCATCGCCGATAGACCCTGGCATCGGCGGCTGAGAGCGCGCCTGCTCCCGCCCACGCGAGGAGCTTTGCCGTGCCCCGATATTTTTTCCATCTCTACAATCATCTGCAATGCACCGACGAAGAGGGTACCGAGCTTCCGGACATCGACGCCGCGCGGTCGCGCGCCGTCGAAAGTGCGCGCGAGACCATGTCGCACGACGTCAAACAGGGCGAGGTCTGCCTGAGCCATCGTATCGAGGTCGCCGACGAATCTGACCGGCGGGTTCTCGTCCTGCGCTTCGGCGAGGCGGTCAGCATCCTTCCCTAGCCTTCAGGAAGGCAGAGCGTGCGCGCCAGGCTCAGGCGGTGACCCGGGTATCGCCCTTGATATGAAGATAGGCCGGGTCGAAATCGCCCGCCGCCTGAAGCCCCGCCCAATCGTCGATCCGGATCGATCGATGCGTCCGCGAAATGAGCTTCGCCTCGCCGAGGCTCTTGAGCATCCTGTTGGTGTGAACGGAAGTCAGGCCGAGGGCGTCCGCAAGCTGTTCCTGGGTCATCGGCAGATCGTAATCGCACCGCTCGCCGAGGCCCGCCATCTCGAGGCGAAGCGCGAATTCGCACAGCATGTGCGCGGTCCGGGTGCGCGAATCCCGCCGGCCGACGTTCAGCGTCCACTCCCTGAAAATCGAGGCGTCCACCACGGTTTCGTACCACATGGCGCGGCCGACCGCGGGCCTCTCGAAGGCGACCTGCTGGATGGCCTCGACCGGGATGAGTGCCGCTTCGACGTGATTGAGGGCCTGCAGATTATGATCCGCGACGCTGAGGAGGGAGTTCTGGAGATCGGCGAGGTCGCCTTTCATATGGATGGAGAAGATCTGCCTGCCGCCGTTTCCGGCGACCTTGTGCCGGAAGGCATAGCCACCGAGGATGACGCAGCAATTCTGGGGCTTGTCGCCTTCCCGAACGATATATTCCTGGGGCCTAAGCCCGATCGGCCGGAAGGGGAGCGCCAGGATGGCTTCCTGGTCCGCGACGCTCAGGGGCCGCCATTGCCGAAGCTTGTCAGCCATCGGCGCCAGCATAGATGAATCATGCTTCGACATAGGCACCCCCCGGGCGGGGAGCGCTGACGAATGTCTCTCTGCCGCGAACAGCAACCTTAGGACTAATGCCGCCTGCTAACCTTAACTCAATTTGGACAAAAAGTCTAATCCAGATTGAACTTTGATCGGTTCAGGAACATTGAGCAGACGCCGTTGGACGGCATTCGCCCCGGCGGCCGGGAGAGGCGCTCCCGCCCCGGAGACGAGCGATGCACGCGCTGATCATCGAAGACGAACCCTTCCTCGCCATCGTGATCGAGGATCACCTTCGCGGCCTCGGCTATACGAGCTTCGATTTCGCGTTGACCGAGGCCGAGGCCGTGACCGCGGCGCGGGCGCGACGCCCCGACCTCATCACCTCCGACGTGCAGTTGCCTGAGGGCTCGGGCATCGCGGCCGTGGAAGCCATTTGCGACGGTACCCCAATTCCCGTCGTGTTCATCACCGCCACGCCCTGGGTCGTGCGGAGGCGAAGGCAGGGCGCGATCATCGTGAGCAAACCGATCATCGTCGCCGATCTGATCAAGGCTGTATCTCTGGCGGCGGCGTGACCTGTCACTGAGGTTTCGGCGCCAGCCGCCTGGCGCGAGGTTATTCGCTCAGCCGCGTGCCGTTGAGTCGAAGGCTGACCACTAGCCCGCCCTCCGACCAGTCGTGCACGATCGCGCCGCCCAATTGCCGCGATACGGTCCGCCGGACCAGCTTGCTGCCGAAGCCCTGCCCCCGCAAGCTCGTGGACGACCAGCGCAAGGCCGCTAGCGACACGCATAGGCGAAAGGACGCGCGAGCTGTAGGTCAGGCCGCCAGGAGCGGCACCACTGCCCGCGCTGCGAGCTCCTCGAGACCCTCGGTGATCCATCGCGAATAATGCCGTTCGATCATGACCACCGAAGTGTCGTGGAGCGCCGCAACCAGGCGGATGGGCAGATTGGCGCGGATGCCGCGAACGATGGACGTGTGCCGCAACGCGTACGGGATTGTTCCGGGGAGCCCCGCCGCCTCGACAACGCCATTCCAGGCGCGCGTCATTTCGGACGCCGTTTTCCAGGGTCCGCGTGACTCCTTCTCCCACAGCCCCACACCGACCTGCCGGTAACGCCACCTCTGCAGCAAAGGCTCGCCGCTTTTCCGGCCCTCGACCGCTCGGCGCAGCACCTGGGCGACATCCAGCCCGATCGACACTTTGATCAGCTGGGGTGACCTGCCCTTCCCCTTGAATGAAGTCGGCACGAGCAGACGCGAATGCTCCAGCTGCACATCCCCGACGGTCATTCGCTTGAGCTGCGAGAAACGCGCGCCCGTGGCGGCAAGGAGAATAACGAGGAGAGCGAAGTCTCCATCCTTGTCCTGCTCCTGAGCAAGCCGGATGATCTCGCGCACTTGCCGATCCTCGAGGATCTGGTTTTCGCGCGCGACTGTCTCACCCTGCTCCCAGTAATGCTCGTCCGACTTGAGGCCGAGCTTCACCGTGATCGGAAAGTCTGCCGGAAGCGCCCGCCGGTGGTTCTGAAAGCTGTAGTTCAGCGCGGCCTTGAGGTCGTTCGCAAGGCGCTGGCGAGTGAGCACCTTCAGCCCCCCAAGCCGGCGCTGCCAGGCCTTGAGGTCGGACTCGGTGAGGTCCTGCAGGCTGATCTTCGCCAATTTCTCATCGACCACGACATATCTGGTCAGCCGGGAGCGGCCGTCGGATCGGATGGGTTTGCCGGCACGGGCGCTGTCCCGCGCATCCCGCATAGCGGCATATTCGTCCACCGCAGTCTGCACCGTTAGATCCGCGGCTGCCAGGAACCCGGGATTTTCCACCGTGTCGAACCAGGCCAGCGCCGCATCAAGGGCCTGCCTCCAGTCCAGAACGTGGGTGCCGTCCGCTTCGACCTGGTCGTCAGCGGTGCCAAGCGCGTTGGTGAGATAGTCGCCCCCTTCAGGAGGGCGGCACCGAGCAATCCACGATCCTCCGCGCCGCCCGCGATAGTAGCCGAGATGACGACCTTCGGAAATCGAGCGCCAATATGGGTGGTGCCTCGGTGCGAGTCGCGCCCGCGCCGCTCGCTCTTGGAGCCTCACTTCTGCAACGGTCTTACCCATCTCGTCCCAAAAACATCCCCAATATATCCCCAATAAAGGGCCTTGGACGCCGCTGGATGATTACGGAACCGTACTACGGAAACGTAATAAAATCAAGTGTTTGAGCGCGTCCACGGCCGTCCGCCTTAACCAAATAGGTTAGGCTCTCACGGCGAAAACACGGGTTCGAGTCCCGTAGGGGTCACCATCGTCAAGCGGAAAATGGCTGATTATTGCCATTTTCTGCTTCTGGGGCATTCGCGCTCCCACATTCCGTCCCACACAATTTATCGGTTTTGACGGGACTAAATGAGACGCGGTGGGGCCTTAAATCGGGGTCAAAGTTCGTTAGCACACGCGGTCGGCCTCATATTATCGCAAGCGCGCGCGTGCCGTGCGGCGCTCCGCGTCGGTGAAAACGCCCTCCCAGCGTGGTTCAAGGATGAGAGCTTCGACCGCTAGGTCGAGACGGCCCATCAGCGCAAGGCGCGCGAAGCCGTCGGAGGGCGGAGATGCCAAGAGCCGACGAGCAGTCTCAATGCCGCCCCATCGGTCCACCATTTGCAACATCGCCACCGGCTTATAGCCAAGGCGTTCGCACTCAGCGTAGATTTGACGCAGGGCATCTGCGAACGCGCGCTCAACGGCACGGGGATCGGCTGCCTTCACGTCAGGTGGCGGCGTCGCTTCGGGAGTCAGCAGCGACGCCAGCTCCGCTTGGTTGGCCCGCAACCATTCCGAAAGCGCGCCGACAGCGCCCAAGCCAGCCACCACCGCTTCGTACTGGCTGGCGAAAGAGGCGGTCGGATCAATGCCAGGGGTTTCGATTCTAATCGCCAGCGACTTATTCGCGGGGACCGCATGATATTTGGAACCGGCCAGAAGCGGCGAGGCGGCAATCGCAGGGGACAGATGCGCGCAACCTGAGAACAGCGCATTGACATACTTCACTGTCCCCCCGGTTCCAAACTCATGCCGAAGCTGACATGCAGGCAGATCGGGAAGTGTCAGGCCCTCAAAGGATCGGGTCAGCGCTTTCGGACCATCGCTCGACGGACGAACACGTAGCTGGGGCAGCATCTCAGCAGCTAGCGCCGCATATTGTTGCGCAAAGTCGCGCTTTTCCGGAACGGTTGATCCGATCCAGCCGCCCGCCGACCGCTTGCCGCATAGTGCTTCAAGCAGATCAATCCGGATCGCCAACCGTGCATCAATCTCGATCGGGAGCTGGTCGCCACGCCTTTCACGTAGCGCCTCGGCCATGGCCTCGATCGAAACCCGCGCGTCGAACAGTTCGGCCTCGGGCAACGACGCCAGTTTGCTTGCGGGCGCCACCAACAACGACGCAACACGTTCGCGGCCAAGCTCGCGCGCCGCCACCGCAACTTCCTGTAAGTAAGCTTCGGACTGTCCGGGCTGGAAATCGGCTGTCACCTTGCTTTCAATAAGAACGCAGGCACGCAGGTTGCCACTGGCGTCGAACCAGCCAATGCGCACATCGGTCTGGCGCGCGTCCTGATAGCGCGGTGGAGACTTGTGGAGCTTGAGTTCGCACCCCGAAGGCACGCTGAACCGCTCACCGAGATGCGCAAGAAGCCAATCCCGAAACGGCTCCGAAGAATGAAGTTCTTCGATCAGGAAATTGTCGAGGTCACGCTCCCGCACCCGATCCTTGAACAGAGGTTCCGCCAATTGCATGCCTAATTGGCTCCATCGAGGTAGCCGCCGTCCGGCCCACGCGCGATCAAGCCGCAATCAGCGGCAAGCTCAAGCAGGGTGCCGAGGCGATCCGGAGTAGGATTGGCGTGCCCTGCGCCCTGAAGCGCGACCCAGCCTCCGTCGTCCAGGACAACCCGCAGTCGCTGAGTGTCATCGCCGCTTCGCCCGATCGCCCAATAGACATGCTGGCCGATCAGAAGCTCAGAGATGATCAACTCGCATGCATCGCGCATAGGCAACTGGCTTGCTCCGCGAAGCCTCTTGGATAGCCGCGCAAGCGGAAGTCGATCGGCCTGTCCGCCGAAAAGTTCCGGGTCCTCTCCCATCTCCCGACAGATCGCGACGGCGGCGCGCAACCCCGACGCGCATCGCGCCGGGTCGTCGCTCTGGTATGCGTTGTCGATGTCGTTGAGCAGCGACACAGGCGAAAGGATACCACCCAGTTCGTCGCTTGATGGCGCGGGGGTTTCAAGCCATTGATGAAGAGAGATTCCCTTGCGCGTCTTTAGTGTTCGCAAGAGATGGGAGACCAGGGTGTCCAGGGACACCGGACCACTGGAAGTCTCGGCGAGCACCCAGTTGAGCAATCCTTCTAGTGATACTCGCATGAGCTGCCGCGCCTGAAGGGCGCGCCAAAGCTGCGCGGTTGGGGTTTCGGACCAAGGCTGGTCGGAACGCGCGGCAAGTATGCGAACATCGTCCGTATCAAGCGCATGATCTGATTGAGCGAGGATTGAGCGCGCAAGCGCGATCGTCTCCGCGCGACCGGTGGCGGAACCGCCACGAAGCAGAGCCGCGCGGCCGACCTTGATTTCTCGCGATGTGAGGTCGTCCATGCTCCATAGCGGGTACCAGCGCTTCATCTTTTTCAGCGAAACCCAGCCGCATTCGAGCGATCCAAATGCCTCGTCGCTGAGCGCGGGCGCGAGCTTCGCATCGAGCGCGTGCACTGCGGGCATTACCTCTTCAACTGGCACGAACAGCCCGCCAGAGGCCCGAAGAAAGCCGAGCCCGAGTCCCTCCTTGGCAGATGGGCCGTAAGAGACTGGCGCCATCAAAGAGCCCTGAGCGCGCCGCCGGAGATGCCAGTCGTCCCAATCGGCGCCAGAGAAATCATAGCCTTTGTTTGCGATGACTCGTGCCGCGATTCCCTCGCTGCCCTGCAGGCTGTCAAAATCTCGGGCCTCAAGATGACCGGTCTGGAACATCACTTCAATGCGATCGACGAACTTGCGGGCACGCGACACCGGCAGCGTCTTGAGTCCTTCGCGTTCCGCGAGCCGGGTTGCTTGCCGCCAACTCCATGCCATCACCACATAGGGCCGCAGCCGCCATGCAGCATTGTTGAGCCCCGGAATGCACCGGTCCATCATCGTGAAGTTGAGCTGTCTGAGCCCAAGCGGATCTACACCGCCCGTGTCCAGCGGAAGCGGCGGGACTGACATCGGCGCATCGACCGCAAGAACGGCTTCGTCGAGCGCTGCAAGGCTACGCGCGCGGCTCATTCGAGTTCGGGGTCGAGCACAACGACCCGTCCACAGCAATTCTTCGCCACAACCAAGCCGACCGTGCGCAGCCGGGCGAGATCGGCTTGCGGCAGTCCCACATGGCAATTCGGGCACGCCGCATCCTTCATTCGTGCGACGGGCACCCGCGCAGAATGTCCCTCGGCGATACGACGGCGCAGCCTCACCATCTCCGGTTGACCATCAAGGCTTGGCAACGATGGCGGGACGGCTCCCTCGCGGATCGCCGCGACCAATGCAGGAAGGTCCTCAAGAGGCGACCGCTCGGCGAGCACCTCGTTTGCGAAACGTTCAAGTGCGACCATCCCGGCTGTAGCCTCAGCGATGAGTCCCTGCATCGCTGGGGGCATCGCCTCCTGCCAAATCGCAAGCGCTGGCTCCACGGGCCCCACAATCGACGCGAGACGACGACGCGTGCGAGTAGGTGATCGGTCGGACAGCCCATCCATCAGCAAGAATGCAATGGTCAGCTTGGAAAGCTCGGGCCGGGACGCGGGGCATTTAAGGTGCGCTGCGGCAAGCCCACACCACCAAGCAAGAAACGCCGCCACCCGCTCCGCATCCGGCCGTCGCGCCAGCACGCAGATTCCAAGCTCGCCCAGCCGATGAAGCTCGGTCGGTGGGTCATGTGGCACGCGCGCACCAAAAATCTCGCATAGCGTCTCAAATATCTTGTCGGTCCTTTCGGGCGGGGGCGGCCGATCCTCGCCCGGTCCGGCATCCTCTTTGTCGCCTCCTCCAGCGCTGCCGCTGCCTGCAGGCGCCGACGAGAGCGCGCGACGCGCCGCTGCGACCAACCTGTCGAGGGCAGTTGAACTACCCCAGGCGTTGTAAATTGCGACACCATCGTCCCGCGCCCGAATGTCGAGTTCGGAAAGAGCGACGTGTGGGTCATCGCTAGCGCGCTCCGTTGCTGTTGAACCCTGCCCCCCGTTTGCCCAGGGCGCCGTCGTCTCGTCCGGGTGGCGCGCGTAATATTCGAGAACACCTGCCAGGTCTTCATCCTCTGTAGAACCGCCGATTACCCGAATCATTGCGCCAGCACTGCTGCCAAAGCGACGATTGAGTTCCAGCAGGTCCGGAAACGCGACAAACCCAGAGATGCGCTCTTCTCCACGGTCGAGCACGAGAACTGCCCGGCGTGTGCCGAAGCTCACGACATCCGCAGCGGCAATTTCGATTGCAAACGTCCGATCGGCACCAATCTGCACCTCGCCCAGTTTCCGCACCAAGCCGGTTGCATCGAGCCGTGCTTGCCATGACCCCGTTGCGTCACTTCCTACCACGGCGCCGGCGAGCGTCCGTCCAATCAGCGTGGCGCGAAGGATGAGGATCGAGCCGCCATCGGCGGTCGGCGCCGCCGAAGGCAGCGGTGGCAGGTCGCCCTTAAACTTACGTCTGGGCGTTGCCTTCGAGCGAATTCGAACCACCGCCAGCTCGACATTTTCGGGCCGCGCGAGAGCAGGGCCGCTGGCGTTGACGCTTCCGCTAACGGTCAACACAGCATCGCGGCAGGTGATTTCAAGTAGCTTGGCATGCATAGGGCGTTGCCGCGCCCCCTCATCGAGCGATGCCACAACGACTGGCCGCGCGGCGGGATCGCGCACGAAATCGTAATGCTGGCCCGCGAGCGCTAACGCCGAAGAGACATGCACCTCGGGACGTTCGACGCCGAGCGCCCGCGCGAGGGTGCGGACGGCGTCGGCACGACCGAAATATGGGGAAGCGATTAATAGGGCGGTTGCGCCGCCATACCGCTCGGCAAGCCCAACGAGTTGTTCCGCGATCGACCGCTCCACGTTGTGAATCAACCGCAAACTGGCGCGATCGTCGCCGCCCTCCAGACGGCGTAACGTCTGAACCCAAGAGGCGGCGATCTGCTTTCCAGGAAAATCGAGCCTGCTTGATCCGGTCAGCGCGTCCAGAAAGCCGGCCATGTCCGCGAAAGCAGTCGGGGCGTGTTCTGGGCTCAGGATTTCAGCAAGCTCCAGATTCCGGCCCCAACCGCTAAAGGTGAGGTTGCCGGAGCCGACGACCAGCCTGGGTCCCGCATCACCGTCAAGAAGCATGAACTTGGGATGGAAGCAGCCGCCGGTCACTTCGATCGGCTCCACTGAATAGGTGCGGCCTACCTCGCGAGCACCCGCTTCTCCCAATGCTCCCGCCACACCGGATAGATCGGCTAGGATGCCAATGTCATTCACTCCCGCGCGACGCAACGCGCGTAGCGGGGTCGCCTCGAAGAAGCCCAGACTCAGCGTGAATGTTCCAAATAAAGCTCGGGTCCAACGACCTACTCGGATCAAATCAAGCGGATGTGGAGGCGCCACACTCGTTTGACCATTCATCAAGCAGGCCCCCGCCGATTCATGAAGAGCGTCCGCTTGTTCCACGAAAAGCAGAGCTTAAGATCACTGGCACCCTTCCCCCTTTCGCGTCATGGTCGCGTTTCGCTGCTCGTCGTCAATACTCAAAAACATCCGCACCCCGACGACTGCCAAGCGGTACGCATTACAACCCGATCCCACGCCCTCGCCCGAAATCGATACTGAACCGCCCCGGTTTCGCCGGAGGCCATTTGGTTTGAGTTACGCGGCCATGCGGGTTTCGTCGAGCATGGCGTAATATTGCTCCTCGGCTTCGGCAGGAGGGATGTTTCCGATCGGCTCGAGCAGCCGCCGGTTGTTG
>DASUHH010000091.1:0-4409 GCA_036273615.1 Allosphingosinicella sp.
CCCCCCTCCACCATGCTTCGCATGGTCCCCCTCCCCGCGAGCGGGGAGGAGCTTAGGGTCCGTAAGCCTCGATCAGATCCTTGCGGGACCAGACGATCGAATAGTCGGTGGGCAGGTACAGCCCGTCGCGATAGCGGTTGCGGCGTTCGGCGGAGGTGGCTGTGGCGTTGGCGATCGCGGCGTCGTTGCTTCCGACCTCCAGCCGGAAGGCGCCGCGGCCGACCTGGAGATCCTGCGCGAACGATATGCGCGGGCTGATCTCCCTGACCTTGGGATCGTAGAACCAGGCGGTGCCGAACGCGCCGCGCAATTCGGACAAGGCCGGAAGCGCGAGGGCGGCGAGACGCAGGGCCTCGCCCCAGCCATGCTCGTTCCAGTAAGCGCGCGCGACCGGATCGTGGGTATGGCCTTCGAGGAAGGGCCGCCGCCCGCCGCAGCGCAGGAACACATAGGCCGACGCCGCCGGCCCGGCGCGAAGCACGTCGCGCGCGGACAGGCCCGAGCGCGGCCACCAGACTTGCGCGAAAGCGGGGATCATCACCGCCCGCGCCAACCAGAGGTCTTTGAGGAAGCTGTCCTTCGCAAGGTCGGCGAAACCCGGATCCTTGCCGATCTGGTCGAGGATGCGGTGGAAAGCATCGGCATAATGGAGCGCGAATTCGCCGGGCAGGCCGCTCGCGGCGAAAGCTTCGTCGAACCGCTCGATATGCCAAAGCATCAGCGCGCAAAGCCACGGGGCGCGCAATTCCTCCGACAGCGCCTCGACCGACGCGGCGGCCGCGGCGGGCACCTCATTATATTTGTGGACGGAAAGGTGGACGTCGCAGGCCGCTTCGAAATGGTCGAAGGGGAGGGCGGCGACGGCATCGTCGAGCCCGGCATGGGCGCCGAACAGGGCCTCGCGGACCCGGTTCAGCCGCGCCTTGTAAGGCTCGCGCCCGCGCCAGGAGGGGAAGAGCGCCTCCGCCGGGACCGGGCCGGCCGGCTTGATCGGTGCCACCAACATCAGGCGATCCTAGCAAAGGATCGTTACCTTGGGCTTACGCCACCAATTTGCGCAGCGGCTCGGTCCAGTGGAGCAGGCCCGAAAGATAGGCGTCGAACTCGACGTCGCTCACCCGGCGGCCGTCGAGGAAGCGGCGGAGCGCGAGCGGATCGGTGCCGGGCGCGTTCAGCCCCTCCTTGACGAGGGTCGCGCTGCGGATTCCGCTTGCCGCGAGCAGGGCGCGGGCGCGTGGGTGGTTGGTGCCGCTCGGATGGCAGAAATGGACCAGCTCGCTCTTGCCGAGCGCGGCGGCGAGGAAGGCGCGATTCTCTTCGAGCTCGCGGGGCAGATCGTCGACCCGGCGGTCGATCTCGATGTGGCGGTGGGTGTGGAGCTGGACGTCGAGCCCGTGCTTCTGCGCCTCGGCCAATTGATCGCCGGACATGATATGGAACTGGCGCGTCTCGAGCCAGGCTTCGTCGACGCCCAGGTCGCGGCCGAATGCGCGGAGCGCCTCCAGCCGCTCGCCGACCGGCAATGCCTCGATCTCCGCCGTCTTCGCCTTCGGGTCGATGTCCAGGCGGCCGGCCGCCTGGCACAGATAATCGACCGCGACATTGACCACGGGCAAATCGCGGCCGGCATACCAGGTGGTCGCGTAGAGCGTCGCCGGAAGATCGAGCGCTTCGAGCACCGGAAGCATATGGGTGAAGGTCGAGACCCAGCCGTCGTCGATGGTGAGGGCGACCGCCGCGTCGGGCAGGCTGCCGTCGCCGAGCCGATCGACCGCCTCGCCGAGCGGCAGGACCGGAAGGCCCGAGCGCTTGAGCCGCTCCATCCGCGCCTCGAACTGCCCGGGCGCGATGAAGGTGCAGTCGCCATACGCATAGCCCGGCGTCACCCACAGGCCGTGATAGCAGAGGATGCGCAAGTGCCGCCGAGTCCCCAGCCGCGCCGCCGCGCCGAGCCCGGCCGCGTTCGCAACCGTCAGGACTGTTTGCTTGAGGGTCATGACCAAGTGGTAGCGCGCGACCCGGCAAGCCGCCGTTCCCGATCGTGGTTAACGGGGCGGCAGGGATTGGGCGCATTGCCCCTTCTCCCTTGAGGGGATGGCGAAGCCTTGGCGACGAAGGAGCCAAAGCGGAGTTGGGTGAGGGCGACAGCGTCGGAGATCTTCCGCTGGCGGTGTCACCCTCACCAAGCTCGTCTAAGCGGCGAAGCCGCCAAGACGAGCCATCCTCTCCCATCGAAGGGAGAGGGGGAGCATGCGCGGGGGCTTCCATTCCGACGCGGAAGTGCGCAGAGGGCGGGCTTCACGAGCAAGGGCCCTGCATGAAACCCGATCTGGCGGTGCTCTACGAGCATCCTCTCTGGTTCAAGCCGCTTTTCGCGACCCTGGACCGGCGCGGTGTCTCGTACGAGGCCATCCGCCTCTCCGACCATGGCTTCGATCCGGCCTCGACCGAGATTCCGGCGCCGGTGGTGCTGAGCCGCGTCGCCATGTCGAGCTTCCTTCGCGAGCGCGAGCATCCGATCTTCTACGCCGAATCCCTGCTTGCCCATTGGGCCGCCAACGGCGCGCGGGTGTTCAACGGCGCGGACGTGATCGCCGTCGATTCCTCGAAGGCGCGGCAGCTCTCGATCATCGCCGGGCTCGGCTATCATGTGCCGAGGACCCGCGTCGTCCATCGCCGCGACGACCTGGTGGAAGCCACCCGCGGCTTCTCCTGGCCGCTGATGGTGAAGGCCAATATCGGCGGCTCGGGCGCCGGCATCACCCGCTATGGAAGCGAGGAGGAGCTGGTCCGATCGATCCGCGACGGCAGCGTGCCGGACAGCGTCGACAGCGTCCTCCTGGTCCAGGATTATGCCCCCGCGCGCGGCGGGGCGATCACGAGGATCGAGACTCTCGGCGGCAAGTTCCTCTATGCGATCGAGGTGGAGAGTTCCGGCGACAGCTTCGATCTCTGTCCCGCCGATGCCTGCCTTGCCCAGCCCGGCCGGGCGGCGGTGCGGATCGTCGAGGCGCACCCGCCGGCCGAATTGATCGAGGCGGCGGAGCGGATCGCGCAAAAGGTCGGGCTCGACGTCGGCGGCATCGAATATCTGGTCGACGACCGCGACGGCATGCCGCTCTTCTACGACATCAACGCTTTGTCCAATTTCGTCGCCAAGCCGCTCGAGGTGCTTGGCTGGGACCCGCATGAGCGGCTGGTCGACATGATCGAGGCGGAGATCGGGAGGGTCAGATGAAATTCGGTTACTGGATGCCGGTGTTCGGCGGCTGGCTGCGCAACATCCCGGACGAGGGGATGGAGGCGAGCTGGGACTATGTCCGCCGCCTCACCCAGCGCAGCGAGGAGACGGGCTGGGACCTGAGCCTGATCGCCGAATTGAACCTCAACGACATCAAGGGGGTGGAGGAGCCGGCGCTCGACGCCTGGTCGACCGCGGCGGCGCTGGCGGCGGTGACGCGCAGCCTGGAGCTGATGGTCGCTGTGCGGCCCAATTTCCACCAGCCGGCCCTCTTCGCCAAGGCGGCGGCCAATATCGACAATATCAGCAATGGCCGGCTTGCGCTCAACGTCGTCTCCTCCTGGTGGGCGGACGAGGCGACCCAATATGGCCTCCAGTTCGACCAGCATGACGACCGCTATGCCCGGACCAGTGAATGGTTGAGCGTGGTCGACGGGCTGTGGCGGGAGAAGAGATTCAGCTTCGACGGACAGCGCTATCATCTGGAAAATGCGATTTGCGAGCCCAAGCCGGTCTCGAACCCGCGCCCGACCATCTATGCCGGCGGCGAGAGCGAGGCGGCGAAGACCCTGATCGCCAACCAGTGCGACGCCTATGTCATGCACGGCGACCCGGTCGATGCGATCAAGCCGAAGATCGCCGACATGGAGCGCCGGCGCGGCGAGGCCGGCAAGGGCCGGATGCAGTACGGCATGGCCGGCTATGCGATCGTCCGCGACAGCGAGGCCGAGGCGAAGCAGGAGCTGGCGCGGATCACGGCGCTCCCGCCCAAGCCGCCCAAGGGCTTCGACAATTTCGACCAATGGCTGTCGGGAACCCAGCTCGAGCGCGAGCTCAAGCTCCAGGAATATTCGGTGTCGAACCGGGGGCTGAGGCCCAATTTCGTCGGCACGCCCGAGCAATTGCAGGAGCGGATCGGGGACTATGAGGAGGCCGGGCTCGACCTCCTCCTCCTCCAGATGAGCCCGCAGGCCGAGGAGATGGACCGGTTCGCAAGCCAGGTGATCCAGCCGATGAAGCGGGCGGCCTAGGAGCTGTGGACACTTAGCGCAGCCACAGCACGATAGCCGCGATGGTAATGACCGCTAGATAGTTGCGAGCGGTTTTTTCGAACCGGGTCGCGACCCTTCGAAACTGCTTGAGCTTGCTGAAGCAGCACTCGACGAGG
>DASUHH010000092.1:0-11793 GCA_036273615.1 Allosphingosinicella sp.
GGGCTCCGGCTCAACCGCATCTCCGACCAGCTCGCCCGGATCGAGCGCGACGGCCATGTCCAGATCGAAAGCCTGGCGCTCTTCATCCGCTACATGCTGACCGTCAACGCGCCGCTCGCGGAGGAGGACGAGGTCTCCCGCGCGATCGGCCGCGACCGATTCCAGGCCTTCATCGCCCGCGTCGCGCAGCAGCTCGCGAGCGGACGGCGCAGCTTTGCCGCGGAGGAGGAACGGTGAGCGCCTCGGAATCCGCGAGCCGGAGGCGCGCCATGCTGCACAGCGCCATGGGTGAAGCCATCGCCGCCGCGCTCGGCGATCCGCTGGTGCTCGAGATCATGGTCAATCCCGACGGGGCGCTGCGGCTCGATCGGCTCGGCGAGGGCCGCGTCGACACCGGCCATCGCCTCGAGCCGGCGCAGGTGGAGCGGATCATCCGCCTGGTCGCGAGCCACGCCCGCAGCGAGGTCCATGCCGGCGCTCCGATTGTCTCCGCCGAGCTGCCGCCGCACGGAGAAGGGGCCGGGGAGCGGTTCGAGGGCATCCTGCCGCCGGTCAGCCTCGGCCCCTGCTTCTCGATCCGCAAGCCCGCCTCGCGGGTCTACACCCTCATTGATTATGTGAATGACGGGATCATGGACGCGGAAGGCGGGCGGCTGCTGTCGCTCGCCGTCGTCGAGCGCGCCAACATCCTCGTCGCCGGCGGCACCAGCTCGGGCAAGACGACGCTCGCCAACGCCCTGCTCGCGGAGATGGCCCATCTCGACGAACGGGTGATCCTGATCGAGGATACGCGCGAGCTGCAATGCGCGGCGAGCGACGTCGTGGCGCTCCGCACGCGCGCCGGCAGCGTCAGCGTCGCGGACCTGGTCCGCTCGACTTTGCGCCTCCGGCCCGACCGGATCATCGTCGGCGAGGTGCGCGGGGGCGAGGCGCTCGACCTGCTCAAGGCCTGGAACACCGGTCATCCGGGCGGGATCGCGACCGTCCATGCCAACAATGCCCTTTCCGCCCTCTACCGGCTCGAGCAGCTCATCCAGGAGGCGGTGGTCACCGTGCCGCGCCAGCTGATCGCCGAGGCGGTCGACATGATCGTGTTCATCGCCGGGCGCGGCCTCGGCCGCCGGATCGAGACGATCGTCCGCGTCGCCGGCCTCGACGCCGACGGGCGCTACCGCCTGCTCGATCCCGATCTTCCCGAAATCCAGCCGCAAGGAGACTGACATGCGCGCAAGCAAGATCCGATTTCCGTTACCGCAAGACCATCAGACGCCGCTCAGGATCGCGGTCGCAATCATCGTCGCGCTGGCGGCCGCGGCGAGCGCTGAGGCGGCGGGCTCCGGCATGCCGTGGGAGGAGCCGCTCCAGAAGGTGCTGGAATCGGTCCAGGGCCCGGTCGCCAAGATCGTCGCGGTGATCATCATCATCGTCACCGGCCTGACCCTCGCCTTTGGCGAGACCGCGGGCGGGTTCCGGCGCTTGATCCAGATCGTGTTCGGCCTGTCGATCGCGTTTGCCGCCTCGAGCTTCTTCCTGTCCTTCTTCAGCTTCGGCGGCGGAGCTTTGATCTCGTGATCGGCGCCGGCGCTCACATCGAAGGCTTCGAGGCGCCGCTGCACCGCTCGCTCGCCGAGCCGATCCTGCTTGGCGGCGCCCCGCGGGCGCTCGCCATCGTCAACGGGACGATCGCGGCGGCGCTCGGCCTTGGGCTCCAGCAATGGATCGCCGGGCTCATCCTCTGGGCGCTCGGGCACACGCTCGCGGTGTTCGCCGCCAAGCGCGACCCCGACTTCGCGCCGGTGCTCGTCCGGCACCTTCGCCAGAAGGGCCATCTCACATGCTAGCCCTGCGCGAATATCGCAGCCGCGCGGACCGGCTCGCGGACCATCTGCCCTGGGCGGCTCTGGTCGCGCCTGGCATCGTCCTCAACAAGGACGGCAGCTTCATGCGAGTGCTGCGCTTCCGCGGGCCGGACCTCGAAAGCGCGACTGAGGCGGAGCTGGTCGCGGCCTGCGCCCGGGCGAACAATGTGCTGAAGCGCTTCGGCTCGGGCTGGGCGCTGCATGTCGAGGCGGAGCGGGTCGAGGCGCTTGGCTATCCGGCGAGCGCGTTCCCCGACGCCGCTTCCTGGTTGGTGGACGAGGAGCGCCGGGCCGCGTTCGAGAGCGCCGGCCGGCATTTCGAGAGCCGGTATCACCTGGCCCTGACCTTTCTGCCACCGCCTGACCAGGCCGACACGGCCGGGCGGGCGCTGGTCGAGCGCGGCGACGGTCGCAAGGGCCGCGACTGGCGCGAGGCGCTGGCCGCCTTCGCCGCCGAGACGGGGCGGGCGCTGGACCTGCTCTCCGGCTTCATGCCCGAGGTTCGGGCGCTCGACGATCGCGAGACCCTGTCCTACCTCCATCGCTGCGTCTCGACCCGGCGCCACGACGTCGCGGTCCCCGAGACGCCCTTCTACCTCGACGGCCTGCTCGCCGACACGCCGCTGGCCGGCGGGCTGGAGCCGATGCTCGGGGACGCGCATTTGCGCACGCTAACCATCCTCGGCTTTCCCAATCTCAGCCGGCCCGGGATCCTCGACGCGCTGAACCACCAGGATTTCGGCTATCGCTGGGTCACGCGCTTCATCGCGCTCGACAAGACCGAGGCGACGAAGGCGCTGACGCGCCTCCGCCGGCAATGGTTCAACAAACGCAAGTCGATCACCGCGATGCTGCGCGAGGTGCTCTACAACCAGCCGGCCCAGCTGCTCGACAGCGACGCCGACAACAAGGTGGTGGACGCCGACCTCGCCTTGCAGGCGCTCGGCGGCGACCATGTCGCGTTCGGCTATCTCACCGCGACGGTGACGGTCGCCGACGAAGACCGCGCCCGGGTGGAGGAGAAGGTCCGCGTCGTCGAGCGGGTGGCGAACGGCCTCGGTTTCACCTGCATCCGCGAACGCATGAACGGGGTCGAGGCCTGGCTCGGCTCGCTCCCAGGCCATGTCTACGCCAATGTGCGCCAGCCGCTCGTCCACACGCTGAACCTCGCCCACCTGATGCCTTTGTCGTCGGTCTGGGCCGGACCGGCGCGGAACGCGCATCTCGATGGCCCGCCTTTGCTCTACGCCGAGACCAGCGGCTCGACGCCGTTCCGGCTCTCGACCCATGTCGGGGACGTCGGCCACATACTGATCGCCGGGCCCACCGGTGCGGGCAAGTCGGTCCTGCTGGCGCTGCTCGCGCTGCAGTTCCGGCGCTATCCCAAGAGCCAGGTCTGCATCTTCGACAAGGGATTTTCGGCGCGGGCCGCGGTGCTCGCGATGGGCGGCGCGCATCACGCGCTCGGGCTCGGCGGCGCGGATGAAGGCGGCGGCGCCATCGCCTTCCAGCCGCTGCGCCGGATCGACGATGCGGTCGAGCGCGCCTGGGCCTCGGAATGGGTGGCGGCTCTCCTCGCGCACGAGAAGGTGCTGGTCACGCCGGAGGTCAAGGAGGCGCTGTGGTCGGCGCTGGCGAGCTTGGCGAGCGCGCCGGTCCGCGAGCGGACGCTGACCGGCCTCTCCCTGCTGCTCCAGTCGGCGCCGCTGCGCGCCGCGCTCGCCCCCTACACGCTGGAAGGGCCGTTCGGGCGGCTGCTGGACGCCGCGGAGGACGATCTGGCGATCGCCGACGTCCAGTGTTTCGAGACGGAGGCCTTGATGGGGCAGGCGGGCGTGGTCGCGCCGGTGCTGACCTATCTCTTCCATCGGCTCGAGGAGCGGTTCGACGGCCGCCCGACCCTCCTGATCCTCGATGAAGCGTGGGTGTTCCTCGACCATCCCTTATTCTCCGCGCGCATCCGCGAATGGCTGAAGGTGCTTCGCAAGAAGAACGTCGCCGTGGTGTTCGCGACCCAGTCGCTCGCCGACATCGCCGACAGCACCATCGCGCCGGCGATCATCGAGAGCTGCCCGCAACGGATCCTGCTCCCCAACGACCGCGCGATCGAGCCCCAGTCGCGCGCCGCTTATGCTCGGTTCGGGCTCAACGACCGGCAGATCGAGCTCGTCGGCCGGGCGACCCCGAAGCGCCAATATTATCTCCAGTCGATGCGCGGCAACCGGCTGTTCGAGCTCGGTCTCGGCCCGGTCGCGCTGGCGCTTTGCGGCGCCTCGGACCCGGCGGTCCAGCAAAGGATCGACGCGATTCTCGCCCAGCATGGCGCCGCGGATTTCGCGGCCCGCTTCCTCGACGATCGCGGCCTGGACTGGGCCGCCGGCCTCCTCGCCGATTTTCCCGCCCCCACACCCCCCGAAGGAGAATGATCATGAAGAAGACGATCCTCGCTCGCTTGCTCGGCATCGCCGCGCTGCCGCTTTCCGTCGGCGCGATGCTGACGCCCGCGCCGGCCTCGGCGCAGCTCAGCGTCTTCGATCCCGGCAATTATGCGCAGAACGTGCTGACCGCGGCCCGCACGCTCACCCAGATCAACAACCAGATCCAGTCGCTGCAGAACGAAGCGCAGATGCTCACCAACATGAGCCGGAATCTTTCCCGGATCGATTTTCCGCAGCTCCAGCAGCTTCAGCAGCGCCTCGGGCAGATCAACGGCCTGATGAACCAGGCGCAGGGCGTCGATTTCCGTCTCGACCGGCTCGACGACCGCTTCCGCCAGCTCTTCCCGGACAGCTTCGACCAGCTTCTCCGGCGCGACCAGCGCGTCGCGGCGGCGCGGGCGCGGCTCGACGCGGCCATGGCAGCTTTGCGCCAGACGATGGGCGTCCAGAGCCAGGTCGCCGCCAACGTGCAGGGTGATGCGCAGGCGCTCGCCGGCATCGTCGCCGGCAGCCAGGGCGCGGAGGGCAGCCTGGCCGCGCAGCAGGCGACCAACCAGCTGCTTGCGCTCGCCGCGCAGCAGCAGTTGCAGATCCAGAACCTCCTCGCCTCGCAGTTCAGGAGCCAGGCGATCGAGCAGGCGGCGCGGGCGCAGGTCGAGCAGGAGTCGCGCGAGAACGTGCGGCGCTTCCTCGGCGACGGCCACGCCTACACGCCCCGGCGATGAGCTGAGGCGCCGGCCGGGAAGGGCGCTCGCCCCCGCGCCCTCGGTACCGGTCATCGCCTCGTCGCGGGGCCTTGCGGCCCGTCCCCCTCGGGTCCGGGCCCCGCGACATCCTCCCTCCCCAATTGTCAGGACAGCGGCGTGCAGAACCTCAACGTCATCGACCAGTTCATGGACTCGTTCATCCGCTACATCGAAAGCGGATTCGGGCTGCTCGGCCCGGACGTCGGGTTCCTGACCTCGGTGCTGATCGGCATCGACATCACGCTCGCCGGCCTGTTCTGGGCGCTTGGCGGCGAGGACGACATCATCGGCCGCTTCCTCAAGAAGATCCTCTATGTCGGGGTCTTCGCGCTCATCCTGAACCGCTTCTCGACGCTCACCGACATCATCTTTCGCTCGTTTGCCGGTCTTGGCCTGACCGCGGGCGGAAGCACGATCACGGCGGACGACCTGCTCCGCCCCGGCCGGCTCGCGGGGACCGGCTTCACCGCGGCGAAGCCGCTTCTGGACCAGGCGAGCGAGCTGGTCGGCCCGGTCGCCTTCTTCACCAATTTCGTCGAGATCGCCGTGCTGATGATCGCGTGGGTGGTGGTGATCGTCGCCTTTTTCATCCTCGCGGTGCAGATGTTCGTGACCATCCTCGAGTTCAAGCTGACCAGCCTCGCCGGGTTCGTGCTGGTCCCGTTCGCGCTCTGGAACCGCACCTCGTTCCTCGCCGAGCGCGTGCTCGGCAACGTGATCAGCTCGGGCATCAAGGTGATGGTCCTCGCCGTCGTCGTCGGCATCGGCTCCAATTACTTCTCGCAATTCACCACCTCGCTGCAAGGGCAGGAGCCCGACCTCGGCCAGGCGATGTCGCTGATGCTGGCGAGCCTCGCTTTGTTCGGGCTCGGCATCTTCGGCCCCAGCATCGCCTCGGGCCTGGTCTCCGGCTCACCGCAGCTCGGTGCCGGCGCGGCGGTTGGAACCGTGGTCGGCGCCGGCGCCACAGTCGCGCTTGGTGGGGCGGCCGCGATCGGCGGCGCCCGCGCGGTCGCAGGCGCCGGGCTCGGCGCGATCCGCGCCGGAACGACCATGGGGGCCGCGGCATCGACCGCCGCCCAGCTCGGCCGGGAAACGGGAGGCTCCAGCCTCGGCGGCATGGCCGCCGCCGCCCGCGGCGCGGCGGCCCAGCGGCTGCAGGGCGCGCTCGGTCTCGGGGCGGCCGCGGAAAGGGGACGCGATGCGGCCTGGTCGGCGCTGACCCGGAGGCCCGCGGCCGCTTCCGCGGCGTCGGCGGCAGCGGGCGCCGGCAGTGCTGGAGGCGAGGGGGCACCGGCCTGGGCGCAGCGCCTGCGCGCCGAGCAGACGTCCCGTCATCGCCGGCAGCTCGCCGTCCACATGCTCGGCGCCGGCTCTAGCCGCGGCGCCGGCGCCACGCCCGACATCAAGGAAAGGGACTAGACCATGCGATTCAGGCGCGCCGTTCAGCGCTATGGACGGACCCCCGAGCCCGAGACGCCCTATAAGCGTGCCGGCCAGCTCTGGGACGAACGGATCGGCTCCGCGCGGGTGCAGGCGCATAGCTGGCGGCTGATGGCGTTCGGCGGGCTTGCCCTCACATCAGCGCTCTCCGGGGCTTTGGTGTGGCAGTCGATGCAGAGCCGCGTTGTACCCTATGTCGTCGAGGTGAATGCGCTCGGCGAGGCGCGCGCCGTATCGCCCGCCGCCGCCGACTACCGGCCGACCGATCCGCAGATCGCCTGGCACCTGGCGCGGTTCATCACCAACATCCGCTCCAGGTCGCTCGACCCCGTGCTGATGCGCGAGAACTGGCTGTCGGCCTACGATTTCGCGACCGAGCGCGGCGCCCTGTTCCTCGGCGAATATGCCCGCACCAGCAACCCGTTCGCGAATATCGGCGACAGGACTGTGTCGGTGCAGGTTACCAGCGTCGTGCGCGCCTCGGACACCTCGTTCCAGGTCAAGTGGACCGAAAGCCAGTATGAGCGCGGGAGCCTCGCGAGCACCTCGCGCTGGACCGCGATCCTGACCGTCCAGATCCGGCCGCCGCGCTCGGCTGACGTGCTGCGCAAGAACCCGCTCGGTCTTTATGTCGATGCGATCGACTGGAGCCGCGAGCTCGACCCGCCCGTCCAGGCGCCGGCCGCCACTTTGCCGCCATCAACCGGCCGGCCCGTGGCCGAGCCGGCCCCGTCTGCGGCCATTCCCGAAGGTTCGCCGCTCGATACCGTCCCCGCGCGGCCGGCGAGCCAGCCCGTATCCCCCGAAAGGAACAGCCGATGATCCGACCCCTCCCTTTGGCCTTGTGCCTGCTCGCCTCCGCCGGAGCGCCGGCCGATGCCCAGCGCTATCGCGCGCGCGACACCGCGCCGGCCGCGCGGGTCCGCTCGGCCAACTCGGCCGCGCTTCGCGAGCCGACGCGTGCGGGCTATGTCCAGGCCGTCCAGGTCTATCCCTATGCGGAAGGGACGCTCTACCGGGTCTATGCCGCGCCCGAGCAGGTGACCGACGTCGCGCTCCAGGCGGGTGAGGCGATCATTTCGGTGGCCTCGGGCGACACGGTCCGCTGGATCGTCGGGGACACGACCAGCGGCAGCGGCGCGACGCGCCGGGTCCATATCCTCGTGAAGCCCTCCGCCGCCGGGCTCAGCACGAACCTGGTCATCACGACGGATCGCCGGGTCTATCATCTCCAGCTCGAGAGCACCGGCGCGACTGCGATGGCGGCTTTGTCCTGGTCCTATCCCCAGGATGCGCTGATCGCGCTGCATGGGTCCGCGCCGGCGAGCGAGGCGGAGACGCCGGCGGCGGCCGGGCCGGAGATCGAGAACCTTCGGTTCGATTACCGGATCAGCGGCGACAGTCCGCCCTGGCGGCCGGTGCGCGTGTTCGACGACGGCCGGCAGACCTTCATCGAATTTCCGGCGAGCATTGGCCAGGGGTCAGCGCCGCCCTTGTTCGTCATCGGGGAGCAGGGCGCGGCCGAGCTCGTCAACTACCGCATGGCGGGGCGCTTCTATGTGGTGGACCGCCTGTTCACGTGGGCGGAGCTGCGCCTCGGCGCTGGCAGGCAGAAGATCGTCCGGATCAGCCGCGTCGACGGCGGGCGGCGCTCTCGGCGCGAGCGGAGCGCGTCATGAGCGACGACCTTCATGCAGCTCCTCCCGGGACGCCGGCGAAGGTCGACCCGGAGACGCTCGTCCTGCGGGGAAGCCCGGGCCGGGTCGTTCGGTTCCGCCGCGGCGTGATCGTCGGGATTGCGGCGGTGAGCTCGCTCGCGCTGGTCGGCACCGCCTGGCTCGCGCTGAAGCCGCCTACTTTGGGCCTCATCGCCTCAGGCGACGAGCGGCCTGCCGCCGCGTCGAATGCTGTCTCGGACGCGCTCGCCGGAGCGCCTCGCACTTATGGCGACGTCCCGCGCCTGGGGCCGCCGCTGCCGGGCGACCTCGGCCGGCCGATAGTCGAGCGCCAGCGCGAGCTGGCAGGAGCGAGCCCGTCCGCGACGCCCGTGACTGACCCCGCCGCCCAGGCTGCCGAGGCGGAACGCCAGCGGCGGCTGGCGGAGGCGCGACAGGCGCGCGGTGCGCCCGTGCTGATGCAGCTTTCGCAGAACGAGCTTCCCGGGACCGCCGCCGCCGCGCCGCTTCAGGTCGAGGCAGCCGCGCATGAAAGCCCGGCGTCGGCATCCGTCGGTGCCGATGCCAGGGGCCAGCCGGGGCAGGGGCAGAACATCTCCTTCGTCAACGCGCGGGAGACCGGCGAGACGACGAACCCGCACCGCGTCCAGCCGCCGGCCTCCCGCTGGCAGTTGAGCGCGGGAAGCGTGATCGCGGCGAGCCTAGTGACCGGTCTCGATTCCGATCTCCCTGGCATGGTCGTCGCCCAGGTCACCGAGAACGTCTTCGACTCCGCGACCGGCCGCACCGTCCTCGTGCCCCAGGGCGCGCGGCTGCTCGGCCGCTATGACAGCGCGGTCGCGTTCGGGCAGAGCCGCGCGCTCCTGATCTGGCAGCGCATCGTCTTTCCGGACGGCTCATCGATCAGTCTCGACAACCTGCCGGCGACCGACGTCTCCGGTTATGCCGGCGTCGCCGACAGCGTCGACTTCCACACCTGGCGGCTGCTTAGCGGCATCGGGCTCTCGACCCTGCTCGGCGTCGGCACCCAATTGACGTTCGGCAGCAACGAGGCGGACCTGGTGCGCGCGCTGCGCGAGTCGGCGCAGAGCAACGGCGATCGTGCCGGCCAACGGATCGTCGAGCGCAATCTCGACATCCAGCCGACGATCAGGGTGAGGCCCGGCTTTCCGGTGCGGGTGCTGGTCCACAAGGACCTGATCCTCAGGCCGTGGAGGGGATGAGCGGCCATGCTGAAGCTCGCCCGCATTCCGGACCGGACACCCGTCAAGCTGACGATCGCGCTCGCGCCTGAACTCAACCAGGCGCTCGCCGAATATGCCGAGCTGTACCGTGAGACCTACGGCGACGCTCAGCCGGTCCAGGATCTAATCCCGGCGATGCTGGCGAGCTTCCTCGACGGCGACAAGACGTTCGCGCGGCGCCGGCGCGGACAGGGGAGCTGAACGTGACGAGCACAGAGCCGCGCCGACCTGCGCCGCTCGATCCGATCAGCGTGCGCATTCCGGAGGCTGTGCGGCTCACCGGTCTCAGCCGCTCGCGCCTGTACGAGCTGATTGGTTCGGGCGAGATCGAGTTCGTGAAGGTGGGTGCCTCGACGCTCGTTCTTGTGGAGAGCCTGCGCGCCTTCATTGATCGCAAGCGCCGTTCGACTTCGCGAGTATCCTAACCCTGTCCGTCAAGGTTTGAGCGGCGGCAGGGAGTCGCGAAAGGCGTCGCGCTCGTCCGCGCCGCCTGCGGTCGCATAGGCGTCGAGTTTGATTACATATTCTCGCAGCGCGGTGGCGGTGAGGCTTTCAAGCTGTGATCGCTCGAGATCCAGCTCTTCGTGGACGGCGAGGATCGATCCGTGGGCCACCTCGGACCGAAGCTTGTACATCTTTTCGACGAGCTTCTTCAGGCTCATGCCTGGCAATACGTTTTGCGACACCGGAACGTCGTGGAGGCGGCCGATCAGCTCGACGATGCCCTTGTCCTGCAGCCCGCCGCACAGAACGTCCAGAGAGATAACCAGCATGACGACGGCGGTGAAGTCGACGTCGGCGAGACACGCCCGTCCGAACCAATGGCAAGCGTTGAACCATCGTTCAGCGAGGCGGGGGCACGGATGGCTAGGCGTTGCATTGGCGGCGGCATCGATACACCGGCCAGCGGCTTCAAAGAGGTCGACCGACGAAGCGATCAGCGTCTCGGCCAAGCCCGGCGATCCGCTAACGCCGGGGCGATTGGTGTGCCAGCGCCTCGACACATCCCTTCCAAGTATCTGACTGATGCCGTCTACCGAGAAGGGGACGACGCTGTCGGCCGCAGTGGAGACGAGATGCCGTCTCTGCTGCGCCAGGATCAGGCGAACCGTATCCAGCGCCACCCGGGTGACAAGCAGCCCGCGCCGGTTAGACTCGTCGCGTCCGAAGCCCGCGACGTGGGTGCAGGCGATCCACTGATCGGGATGCGCGAAGCGAAGCATCGAACGGGCGTCGGAATTCTGCTGCGGCTCGGTGAGCCTGCTGTGGGCTTGAAACGTGTTGCGCCAGTTCGAGAGTGTGAGCTGCCGCTGTCGAAGCGCACGCACCAATCCCTTCGCACCGGCCATCCACGAACCGCCGCCGAGGCGCTTGCCGGCCCATAAACGGGTGAGCGGGGCGCGCCATGCCGGCTGGGCGCCGAGGCGCTCTGCGACCCTATCGGGCCATTCCTCACGCGGCACGAAACGTACGGGACCGATCGAGAATGCTCCGAGCTCCTGGCCAACAAAGAGCCAGACGGGAATGTAGTGAACGACATCCAAGCCGAGATTGGCCGCGCGCTCTTGTAAATCCTCCCGGAGCAGCGACCAGCGCGCGGAGGGATCCGTCTCGCGAAGCAGGTCGTCGAGATTCGCTCCGATGGCATGTGAAACGGTTATGCGCCAGTGGTCACGCGTGGCACTCACCTCGAGCGTCCGATCATTTTGACGGAAGCGGTCGGCGATCTGACAGACCGCGTCGAGCGCAGCATCCGTGGTCGGATAGCCGCGGCCCAGAAATGGTCCCAAAGGCTGGTATTGGCCACGAGCGCGTGAGGCATATTCAGCGCTTGTCATGTCCTGACACGCAAGCGTGTCGTCCAGCACCTTGGTGAGGAGGTCGGAATAGGAGGGCATTGTGGGGTTCGACTCCGGCGGGTCCGAAAAAAGGTCCGGCACTGGACCTGCGACCAGATAGATGCGTGTGGAAAGTCTAGACGCAATAGGGGGCACGGGCGATGCCGCCGAGGCTTTGGCCTCCTCTCCCCGTAGCGGGCAGAATAGCTGAATTGCGACCCGCGCTACGGCGTCGTTGCCCGAGGCCGGCACGCGCGCATGTCCGCTGGACGTCGCATTCAGGTGGCCTCCAGCACCGGGAACGCCTCCTACCGGCCAGATCCTGGATCAGAGTAAAGGGGGCGGAGGCCAGGTAGGGATTTGACGACCTTTCGTGCTCAACGCGCGGCGTGCATCGAATGCCGGCCACGGCCAATCCCGTCGAGTCACCCGAAATTCTCTACGGAAATCCACGCGCGTCCGAGCCGGTATATTGGGGACGTATTGGGGATGACCGTCATTTTCCCTGAGCGGGAATGCATAAGCCATTGATTTTGCTGGTGACCCCTA
>DASUHH010000093.1:0-43535 GCA_036273615.1 Allosphingosinicella sp.
ACAAAGTGAGCCAGATGGCCCGCCGGAACGAACTCGTGAACCGATGGCGGCAACAGCCAACCCTGATCCACATCCCATCGCCGAAACGTCTTGCTCATCCGCCCACAGAATCAGCCCTAGCGCCCGCCGTCCAGCAAATTATTCAGACAGGCTCCTAGCGCCGGACTTGCGCCGATGGCAGACTGACATTTCCCTGTCGGGCGGGAGGTGCGCCGTGGAGGATCTGAAGACAATCCTGGCCATAGCCGGCGGAATAATCCTTGTCGTCACGACGCTTCTCGGCCTCGGGCGCTCTTACCTGAAGAACCAGGAGCTTATCGAGCGCGCAAAGATATTGGACGAGAATCGCGAGCTTTCCGCCCGCTTGCGCGACAATGAGAAGGCGCATGAGGAGGAGAAACGGACGCTGTCGGCCAGGCTTGACGCATGCGAGCTGCAGAGGGAGGAGCTCGACGAACGGATTTCGCTGATCGGGCGCGCGGGCGGTGCCGCGCTCGCACTCAAATCGACTCTCGACGCGGAGCTGCGGGGGCTGATGCGCAGCTTTCAGGCCAGCGGCGGCTCCATCTACGTGCCGGTCCGCGGTCCGCGCGGAAACGTGCGGGGTCTCGCTTTCCTCTGCATCGAGCCGTTCACGCGCGAGAACCAGCGGCTCAAGAGCCAGATCATTCCCCTGCGAAGCCATGCCGGCCGGTGCTTCACGACCGGCGAACCTCGCGCCGTCGCCAACGTGGACGAGAGCGGCGATCATTATGAGGAGGCGGACGCGATCGCCAACTACCGGCCCTCGTCGACGCTCGAAGTCGCGCTTCGTCAGGATGGCGACATAATCGGAGTCCTCCAATTGCTTCGCGAGAAGGGGGAGCCCTCGTTCCTCGAGACCCATGTGCCGAAGGTCGCGACCCTCGCCCACGACCTTGCCAAGCGCGTCTTCGAAGCCACGCGCGACATCGACAGCGCAAAGCTGCTCGGGCTTGCGGTTGAAGACTTCGCGGTCGAGGGAACGGTGATGGTCTTCGACCTGTCACGCTCCGCCCGGCTGTTCGAGGAGCTGGCGTCGAGCCACGCGCTGCTCCTGCTCAACGAGTTTTTCGAGGAGATGTGCCAGCTTGCATTCGCGGCCGGCGGGACCGTCGATACCTATATGGGCGACGGGGCCCTCCTTCGCTTCAACGTGCCGAAGGCGCTGGCGGATCACGAGCTGGCGGCAATCCGGACCGCGATCGAGATGGGAGACGCCTTTACCCGGCTTCGGACGGAACGCTGGCTTTCTTACGGTCCCGAATTCGCCGACATGCATCTGCGTGTCGGAATCGCGACGGGTCCCTTGATCCGCGCCAATCTGGGCCATTCGCAGGTCCAGCACCTCACCGTCCTTGGCCATCCGATTTCAGTCGCGGCGGCGCTCTGCGACTCCGCGTCCCGGGACCGGAACGTCATCCTCGCCTCGGAGGAAACCGTCGCCGCGATCCGCGGCCGCGTGATCTGCCACGCCCCCGACGCCGCGGATCTGGCGAAGGCGCTCAGTTTCACGCCGGCGGCGCACGAGATCGAAGGGATAAGGGCCGGCTGATCGTGCGGCCGCCGTCCGACGGCCGAAAAAGACGGCATGACGAGGGCCCGGGCCTGGGCTTCGCCTCAACCGAAGCGAAAGCGAGTCTCGCGGGAAGAGCGGCGCTCCGTCATCTTTCCGCTGTCGTGGAGCGCGGGACGGCTCAGCGGCCCGGCCGGCCGCTCCGCGTCCGCGCCGCGTAGAGGGCGATGGCGGCGGCATTGGAGACGTTGAGGCTCTCGATCCGGTCGCCGATCGGCAGGCGGGCGAGGGCGTCGCAATGCGCCTCGCTATTGTGGCGCAGCCCCTCGCCCTCGGCGCCGAGCACGAGCGCGAGTCGCGACGGTCCGAGCGCATCGTCGAGGACCATCTCCGCTTCGCCGGCGAGGCCGATCCGCCAGAAGCCGGCCTCGGCCATCTCGTCGAGCGCGCGGGCGAGGTTGACCACCCGCACCCAGGGCATCGTCTCCAGCGCGCCGCTCGCCGCCTTGGCGAGCGCGCCGGATTCGGGCGGCGCGTGCCGGTCCTGGGTCACCAGGCCGAGCGCGTCGAAAGCCGCGGCGGAGCGGAGGATGGCGCCGACATTGTGCGGATCGGTGATCTGGTCGAGGACGAGCAGGGGCCGGCAATCCTCCGCTTCGTCGAGCAGGTCGGCGAGCAGGATGTCCGGCAGCCGCTCGACCTCGGCGACGATCCCCTGATGCGGCGCGTCGCGCGGGACCATCCGGGCGAGATCGGCGGCGTCGGCATAAGTGACGGCCATCCCGCCCGGCACGTCGATCTCACCGGCGGCATCGCGGGTCAGCCAGAGCCGAACAACCTCCCGCTCCGGATTGGCGAGCGCCGCGGCCACGGCGTGGCGGCCCCAGAAACGGGGGCGGTTCTCCGGCTTGGAGGCTTGGCGGGCCTTGCGGCGCATGGCAGCCGCCATGGCGCCGGTGCCCGCCTCTGGCAAGCCGCGCCGGTCACGTTGACAGGGCCTACCCCTTTCGCCATGGGGTCGCCCTCCCCATCTGGGCGCCGCTGGACAGGTGGCCGAGTGGTTAAAGGCAGCAGACTGTAAATCTGCCCGGGTTTCCCGTACGCTGGTTCGAATCCAGCCCTGTCCACCAGGCGCCAAGCTCCGGAACCGACGGCTTCGGACGATCAGGCCCGAGCCGAGCCTGCCTCGATCTGTTGCGCGTCATCGCTGCTTTCGCCGGCCAGCCTCGCGGCCTCTCGGCGCCTCGCTTCGCCTTTCCTGCGCTGACGGCGGCCGTACCAGATGGTCCAAAGGGTGACCGCGCCCATCACGCCGTAACCAAGCACCGGACCCACCACGAAAAACGCGCGGACCGGAATCAGGAAGACCAGGGCGCCCGCGACCAGGCCTTCGGCCACGAGGGCGGAACCCCAGACCAATGTCATCACCATCATCGTACGCCTGAACCCGCGATTGTCGCGCAGGGCTTCGAACTCCGCCAGCTCGGCGGTGGAGTTCTTGCGCTGCATGCCGGCGCGGGCGAGCTCGTAGATCAGCGGCTTGCCGATCGCCGCCGATCCGAGGAAAATGAGCCCGACCAGCGACGTCACGAGCTTTTCGCGCAGCTGCAGGAAGTGGACGGAGCCGCCCCCCGCAAAGGCGAGCAGCGATAGGGCAATGCCGGCCAGGGCCAGGAGCGAAACGGCGTCGATGCGCCGAACGCGCGCGAATTCGATCAGGCCCCACAGAATCGGCGCGGCCGACGACGCCATCAGCGCCACGATCTCGCCCCGCATCGGCTCGATCCAGTCGTAGATCAGCATCGGGAAGAGGAAGTTTACCACGATTTCGATCGCGATCGCCCCGGCGCGGTGGCGCAGGAAATGCGCCGCCTGGTTTCGCAGGCGGGGCGGCTTGTCCGTTTGGGCACTCGAGGTCGCCATGGCGGGTCTCTTCCCCTTTATGTCGTTTCGAGTGCAAGGGATTTCCATGGGCGCGCGTCCGGCCGATGAGAAGAGCGCCGGTGACGATCGGAGCAGGCGGGCTTGCCCGCCGAAGCTCCCGCCGCTAGGCGGAAGCGCAGGCGGGTATAGCTCAATGGTAGAGCAGTAGCCTTCCAAGCTTCATATGCGGGTTCGATTCCCGCTACCCGCTCCACCGCCCGCTTTCTTCGCCGCCGGCGCTGCGTCGGCAGGCCCTTTGAGCTCGAGCAGCCACATGTCCGGCGGCGCGCCGAAGCGCAACGGCACGTGGCTGGTCCCGAGCCCCGCGGTCACGACGAGCGTGCTGCCGCCTTCGCGGATGATGCCGCACGCATAGCGGCGGCCGAGGTCGGAACCGGTCAGGACCGGGCCGATCAGGGGGAGGACGATCTGCCCGCAATGCGTGTGCCCGGCCAGCATCAGCGGCATGTCGGACGGGATCCGCGCGAACTGGTCGGGACGGTGCACGACCACGATCCTGGCGCCGGAGAGGCGCCGCATCCGTTGGTAGAGCTCCGTCTCCCCCGCCACATATTGGTCCCATCCCCGGGCATAATCGTCGAGGCCGCCGATCGCCAGCGGCCCCGCCTCGATCGGCCTGCCGTCGAGCAGGCGGATATGGGCGCGTGCCAGGATCGCGGCGATCCGCGCGCTCCCCGCCACATGATCGTGATTGCCGAGCACGGCATAGACGCCGAGCGGCGCGGACAGCCGGGCCAGCGGCGCCAGCGCCCGTTCCGGATAGTCGCCCTTCTCCGCCCTCGATCCCACGAAATCGCCGGCGCCGATGACGATGTCCGGATGGAGCGCATTGATCTGGTCGACGATCGCGGCGACACGCCTTTCGTCCGTTTCCGGCCGTTCGACATGGAGATCGGCGAAGAGCAGCAGCTTGAGCGGCGGCCGGCGCGGCGGCCAGCCGGCGAGCCGGAACGCCGCATGGCGGACGATGGGCGTCGCGATCGCGTTGCGATAGCCGATGCCGGCGAGGACGATTGCGCCGAGGCCGAGGGCCAAGACGGCAAGACCCCATCGGCGAAGCGCCACGCCGACGCGCCGGCCGGCCGGCGGAGACGCGGTCGGGGAAGCGCCCGCCTGATCCGCTTCGCTCACCCCGTCCTCCGCATTCGGCCGGGTACGGACCCTAGTCGGCGGGACGCGGCTTGGCTATGGCGGCGCTCCATCCGCCCGCGCGATGCCCTTCAGGTGGAAGCGTCGAGGCGCGTGGCGCGCGATGCGGGTTCGCGTTATAGGCTCGCAGCCTGTGGAAGGTATCCGCAAACCGGGAGGGTCGCGTCCATGAATGTCGAAAGCGAGTTCGTCGAATCGGATTCGGATTTTTACGACCTCGAATATTATCTGGGCCTCGAGGCCCGCTATGTGAGCGGCGCGATCGAGAGCCGGACCCGGAACATCATCGCGGCGTGCGGCGACATCTCCGGCGCCCGGATGCTGGACCTGGGCTGCGGCGGCGGCTTCATGGCCCAGGCGTTCAGCGAGCGTGGCGCGATCGCCACCGGCATCGACTATGCCAAGGCCGGAATCCGGTTCGGAAACCAGCGTTATCCCGATCTGGATCTGCGGGTCGGCAGCGCCTACGACCTCACGTCGATCTTCGAGCCGAAGACGTTCGACGTCGTGACCCTGCTCGACGTCATCGAGCATATGGGCGACCATGACAAATTGCTGGCCAACATCCGCTATGTCCTCAAGGACAGCGGCCGGCTCGTCATCAGCACGGACGAGGATGACGGCGTGTGGGAACGCTTCCCCTGGAACCGAATCTTCTCGGCGTCGAACCGTTTCAGCCGCGACGGACGGGCCGGGCGGCAGATCGACCGGATCGAAGCCCGCCGCGCCAACAAGCGGCGCTATCACGATTCCCATATCAACAGCATCGGCATGGCCGACCTCAAGGCCCTCCTCCACGACAAGGGCTTCAAGGTCGTCGGCGAGCGCGTCTATCCCATGGTCGGCGTCCCTGCGCGCGACCTGGTCCTGCGGCTGCTGCCGCAGCGCTGGCGCGGCAATCATCAGTGCATCGTCGCCATGAAGGCGCCGGCCGACGCCTGAAGCCTCATGACCTCGATATGATCCCGTGGCTGCCGCGGAGGAATCGGCAGCCGCGGGTCGAAGCGGCCGGCGACCGGGCCGTCAGGCCGCAGCGCCGCCGTCCTTCTCGCCGTTCTTGAGCCAGGTCATCAACTCGGGGAAGGGGATGAGCTGGTTGAAGGAGAGGCCGGCAAGGCCGCCGTCGCACCAGCGGACCAGCGCCTGGAGCGGCCGGAAATGCTCCATCGTCAGCACCACCTCGCGGCCAACCTCGAGCGGCTGGTCGCATTCGATCTTCACCCCGCCTTGGGAGATGTCGCGGGTGTTGACGCCGTAGAGACGGGCGCCGGAGCGCAACGTGGCGAGACGGTCGACCTCGATCCGCGGCAGGCGCGGCTGCCAGCCATTGTCGAGCACGGTCTGGTTGGAGAGGATTTCGGCGAGGTCGATCGGCTCGTCGAACTCGACGCCGACATTGGAATCGTCGACCCAGAGCACCTTGCCCGGAGTCTGCTGGTTGCCCTTCAGCTCGATCGCGACCCTTTCCCCTTCCTCGTGGCGCGAATAGACATGGGCCATGAGGCCGCCGGCGGAGATGTTGCGGATGAGGCAGAGCTCGCGCCCCTCGGGTCCGATCAGCGCGCCCACGCGGAGGATGGTGAGGTGGCGCGCGTCACGCCGGCGCTCCGGCGGTCGCGGCGCGCGTTTGGAAAAGGAGAACATCGTCTCCTCGTGAAGCTCGTTCGACAGCATCTAGCCCTCCGGCCATCGAATATTCGACGACGGGCCAATTCCCGTCGCCCCCCACGCACAAAAAGCATAGCGCTCCTAAGGCTTAAGAAGCGGTTTACGCCCGCGCTCCGGCGCCGCCGGAAGGCGGGATCGTTCACGTCTTGCTTACCATTCGCCCCTATGGCCGGCCGCCATGAATGCCGAGCTGAAGATCGCCCCCGAGCTGAGTTCCGAGTCCCGTCCGCGCTCGGCGGTCAGCGGATGGACCGGGGCGGTCGGGATGCTCGCTCTGATAGTCTATGCCGGCATCGCGCGCGCCTGGCATTTCACCGGCCCGAACGCCGCGCTTTGCGCCGTCGTCGCCTGCGGGGCGCCGATGGTGCTCTGGTCGCTCCTGGTCGACAAGGTCCATCGCCGGCCGACCACGGGCATCGACTGGGATAAGCCGCCGCGGCCGCTCAAGGAGTCGCTCGACTTCACCTTCGTCAAGATCGCCGGCCTGTGGGCGACCTGGGCCGCGATCGCCTTCCTCTACGGAATGGCGCGCTGGTATTGGGACAATCGCTTCGGCGACACCCAGTTCTCGATGAAGATATTGGGCTGGGGGTCGATCCCGCTCCTCATCCTCTCCATCCCCTATGTCGGCTGGCTCGACCGGCGGCTGAAGGAGCCGCGCGACGGTGCCTGGCATATGGGCCAGTTGCTCATCGGCCGGTCGAGCCTCGTCGATCGCGACATCCTCTACGATTATCTGCGCTGCTGGGCGATCAAGGCCTTCTTCCTCGCCTTCATGCTCTCGATCGTGCCCGGCAACTGGTATTTCGCGATCACGCCGGATTCGGCCGACGTCACCGTCAATATCGGCGCGCTGGCCCGCTGGCTGATCGCCTGCATGTTCATGGTCGACGTGACCTTCGCGACCGTCGGCTACGTGCTGACGATGAAGCCGCTCGACGCCCATATCCGCTCGGCCAATCCGTTCGCGGCGAGCTGGATGGCGGCCCTGATCTGCTATCCGCCCTTCATCCAGATGAACGGCGGCGGGCCGCTCGATTACCGGCCGGGAACCCTGGGCGAGGACAGCTGGTCCTATTGGCTCGACGGCTGGCCGCTGCTGCTGACGGCCGACGCCATCCTGCTCGTGCTGCTGACCGGAATCTATGCGCTGGCGACGGTGACCTTCGGCTACCGCTTCTCCAACCTGACCCATCGCGGCATCCTCACCAACGGCCCCTATGCCTGGTCGAAGCACCCGGCCTATCTTTCGAAGAACCTCTTCTGGTGGCTGGCCTTCCTGCCCTTCTTCGCGACCACGGGGGATGCGACCGACTGCGTCCGCAACACCTTCATCCTGGCCTGCGTCAGCGGCGTCTATTATTGGCGCGCGAAGACCGAGGAGCGGCACCTTTCGCTCGATCCCGCCTACAGGGACTATGCCGCCTGGATGGCGCGCAACGGCCCGATCCCGCGCCTCTTCCGCTGGCTCTCCCACCGCCCGCGGCCGGATGCCTTGCCCGCGGAATAAGAGGCCGTTCCCCGGCGAAATGGCGGGGCCCCCAATCCCGTCGTCCGAGGGACGACGGAGTCCCATGGGTCCGGGTCCCGAACCTTTCGCCGGGCTCCGGCTTTCGCCGGAGCACAATCTTGCTTTCAGACCTGCCCCGCCCCGATCAGATTGGCGAGGATGCGGCTGCCGGCGGGGGTGAGGATCGATTCCGGGTGGAATTGCACCCCCGATTGCAGCGCTGACACGTCGCTGATCGCCATCGCCATGCCGCCGATCCGGGCGTGGACCCGGAAGCGCTCGGGTACGTCATTCGTGCAGAGCGAATGGTAGCGGCCGACTCGGACCGGCTCGGTGAGGCCGGCGAACGGTCCCGCGCCATCATGGTCGATGAGGCTCGCCTTGCCGTGGACCGGCTCGGGCGCGCGTTCGAGCGGAGCGCCGGCCTCCATCAATATCGCCTGCTGGCCGAGGCACACGCCGGCAAGCGGCACGCGGCCCCTGGCGAGCGCGACCAATTCGAGGATGCAGCCCGATTCCTCGGGCCGGCCGGGCCCAGGCGAGATCAGGATCGAGGCGCCGCTTTCCTCGGCGGCGGCGAGCGCCGCTTTGGCGGAGACGGTGTTGCGCAACACCCGCACCTTGGCGCCGATCCGCTGGATCGCATCGACCAGGTTGAAGGTGAAGGAATCGAGATTGTCGATGAGGAGGACGCTGCCGTTCATGGCGCGTCCCCCGCGGCGGCGATGGCGGAGAGGATGGCGGCGGCCTTGCGCCGCGTCTCGTCCGCCTCGCGCATCGGATCGCTGTCATGGACCACGCCGGCGCCGGCGCGGACGAAGGCGGTGCCGTCCTTCACCACCGCCGATCGGATGATGACGCCCGTGTCCATCGCGCCGTCGCCGGCCAGCCAGCCGATCGCGCCGCCATAGGGACCGCGCCGGGTCCGCTCGAAGCGGCGCAGCAATTCGGTCGCCTTGATCTTGGGCGCGCCGGAGAGGGTGCCGATGTTGAGGCAGGCCTGGAGCGCGTGGAAGGCGTCATAGCCCATGCGCAGCGAGCCCTTGACCGACGAGACGAGGTGCATGACCCGGGCATAGCGCTCGACGTCCATCAACCTCGCGACGCGGCGGGTGCCGGGGATGCTGACCCTGGCGACGTCGTTGCGGGCGAGGTCCACCAGCATCATATGCTCGGCCACCTCCTTGGTATCGAGGCGGAGGTCCGCCTCCATCTGGTCGTCCTCGTCGGCATCGGCGCCGCGCTTGCGGGTGCCGGCGATCGGCTTCACCTCGACCACCGGCCAGCCGTCCGCGCGGCCGACCCGGACCGAGACTTCGGGCGAGGCGCCGAACAATAGATGGTCGGGTCCCGAGACGAAGAACATGTAGGGGCTCCGATCGAGCTTGCGCAAAGCCGCGAAGGCGGCGAGCGGATCGGCGCAGGGCGCGGAGAAGGTGCGCGACGGCACGACCTGGTAGATGTCGCCGGCAAGGATATGCTCCTTCATCCGGGCGACGACATCGGCATAGGCCCGATCGTCGAGGTCGGTCGCCGGCTCCGGTCCGGGCCGAAGCGCGGGCGTGGCGACCGGCGCAAGCGCCGCTTCGCAGCGCTCCGCCAGCGCGGCGAGCCGCTGGGCGGCGCCATAATGGGCGCGGACCATATCCTCATTGTCCTCGGCGCCGAAGGCGGTGCAGACGAGGCGCGGCGCCAGGCCCGGCTCGGCGACGATCAGGGATTCGGCGAGCCAGAAGACGAAATCCGGAAAATCGAGCGGATCGTCCTGATCCTTCGGCAGATCCTCGAACAGATCGACATGGTCGAAGGAAAGGATGCCGAGGCAGGCGAGGGTGAAGGGTTCCTCCGGCGTCTCGCTGCGCAGGCCCGAGGTGAGCGCGCGCAGCACGTCGAACGGCGAGGGGGCGAGCAGACGCGCCTCGGCATCGTCGCCTTCGGGCGGCGGGAAGCGCAGGGTAAGGCTGCCCTTCTGCCGCGCCTCCACGCGATGAGCGAGCGCCCGGCCGAGCGCTGCGAGGACGTTGAGCCCGCCGGCGGTCAGCGCCGTCAGGACGACCACGAAGCCGCGGCATTCGATCCGCACCGCAGCCTGGTCGAGGATCAGGCTCGGGCCGGCGAGCGTCTCGAGCAAGAAGGTATCGCGCCGCCGGCCGCCGTCGGTCAGCGCCGCATAGAGGTCGAGCCGGTCGGGCGCGCCGGCGAGGCGCCGGGTCAGCGCATGGGCGGTGCCGACGGAACGCAAAGGCGCGCTCACGCCAGCTCGCGGCCGACTGCGGCGACGATCGGCGCGATCGCCTTCATCAGCCGCTCGAACCCTTCCGGATAGAGGGACTGGGCGCCGTCGGAGAGGGCGACCGCGGGATTTTCGTGCATCTCGACGAGGATTCCGTCCGCCCCGCAGGCCGCGGCGGCGAGCGCCATCGGGATGACGAAATCGCGCACCCCCGTGCCGTGCGACGGATCGACCAGCACCGGCAGATGCGTCTTCTGCTTGATGTAGGGGATGGCGTTGAGATCGAGCGTGTTGCGGGTCGCCGTCTCGAAGGTGCGGATGCCGCGCTCGCACAGCATCACCTGCTCGTTGCCGGCGGCGAGCAGATATTCGGCCGCGAGCAGCAATTCCTCGACCTTGGCCGACATGCCGCGCTTCAGCAGCACCGGCTTGCCGCACTTTCCGACCGCCTTCAGCAGCGAGAAATTCTGCATGTTGCGGGCGCCGATCTGGAGCGCGTCGGCATAGCGCGCGACCGTATCGACGTCGCCGCTCTCCATCACCTCGGTCACCACCGGCAGGTCGAGATCGTCGCCAACCTCGCGCAATATCTTGAGGCCTTCGAGGCCGTGGCCCTGAAAGGCATAAGGGCTGGTGCGCGGCTTGTAGGCGCCGGCGCGAAGGCCGTGCGCGCCCGCCGTCCTGGCGAAGACCGCGGTGTTGCGCATCTGCTCCCGGGTCTCGACCGCGCAGGGGCCGGCGATGATCGTGAAGCCGCGCCCGCCGATCGCGTTGCGCCCGAAGCGGACGATCGTGTCGTGCGGGTGCATCTCCCGGCTGACCAGCTTGTAGGGCGCCAGGATCGGCTTCAAGGATTCCACCATCGGGTGGCTGTCGAGCGCAAGCTCGGCGAGCAGCCGTTCGTCGCCGAGCGCGCCGAGCACGACTCGTTCGGCACCGGGCATGTGGAGCGGCTTCAGGCCTTTCGCCTCGATCTTCTCCATCAGCTCGCGGGCGGTCTCGGCTGGGGCTTCGGGCTTGAGAACGATGATCATGGTCGGATGTCCAGTGTCTCGAGGCATAAAAAAACCCGCCTTGGGGGCGGGCCTGCTGTCGCTTGGTTCGAAGAGCGGGAGTCTTCAGGTCATGCGGTCGTGCGGGCGCGCCCAGGCGTTATCGGCCGGCCAGCGCCACCAATTGGTCGAACGGGAAAGGCTCTTCGCACCCATGGAAGTGGTGGATATGCGACTCCGCCGCCGCTGGCAAGCGGGTAGGCTTTCAGCTTCAAATCACGCGCTCGGTCGTACCGACGTTCATCGGTGCCAGAACCCTCTCCCCGGCGGGGAGAGGGGGTTTTGTTGCGAGGCACGGCCGGCCGTGACAGAAGCCGGTCCATGGACAAGATCGACCGCCGCTTCTTCCTCGCCTCGACCGCCGCCGCGGCGGCTCTTCCCGCTTTTCCGGCCATCGCCGCGCCGTCGGCCGATGCCGCGACCGAGGCGATGCTCGCCGGCGTTGCCGAGGCCCTGCTGGCCGAATATCCCGAGAATGCGAGTGCGCTCGGCCTCGACAAGGGCGCTCGGGCCGGCCTCAAGAGCAGCCTCGCCGACCGTTCGCTGGCGGGCCGGGCGCGGCACGGCGAAGCAGCGCGGGCGCGGCTGGCCAGGCTCAAGGCATGGTCCCGGCGCGGCCTCGGCCCTGCCGCCCTGCTCGACCTCGAAGTGACCGAGACGGCGCACGGCCTCGCCGCCGACGGCTATCATTTCCCTTATGGCGACGTCGCGGTGCTCAACCAGAATTGGTCCTACCGCAACGCACCCTATGTGGTGACTCAGAATACCGGCGCCTTCGTCGAGATCCCCGATTTCCTCGACAGCAACCACCAGGTGAAGACTCATGCCGACGCCGATTCCTATCTGGCGCGGCTCGAGCTTTATGCGGCCGCTTTGGACGGCGAGACCGAGCGGCTGCGCCACGATTCCGCCCTCGGCGTCATCGCGCCCGACTTCCTGCTCGACAAGACTTTGGGCCAGATGAAGAAGGCGCGGGCGCAGCCGATCGGCGACTGGGGCATCGTCACCTCGCTCGGCAAGCGGACGGAATCGATGGGCGGCGACTATCGCGCCCGCGCCGAGGCGATCGCCCGCGACAAGGTGGCGCCGGCGCTCGACCGCCAGATCGCCGAGCTTGCGCGGCTGCGCGCCAGGGCCGACGGCCGCGCCGGCGTGTGGAAGCTGCCGGACGGCGAGGCTTATTATGCCTGGGCGCTCCGCGCGGGCACGACCACCGACATGACGCCCCACGAGGTCCACGCCATGGGCCGGGAGCAGCTCGCGTCGCTGCAGGCGCGGATGGACCCGATCCTGCGCGCCCAAGGGCTCGCCCAGGGCAGCGTCGGCGAGCGGATGACCGCGCTCGGCAAGGATCCCAAGGTTCTGTTCCCCAACGATGAGGAGGGGCGGCGGCAGATCCTTGCCTATGTGAACGGCCGGGTCGCCGATATCCGGACGCGCCTGCCGCGCGCCTTCGCGACCCTGGTCAGGGGCAATCTCATCATCAAGCGGGTGCCGCCGGCGATCGAGAATGGCGCGCCCGACGGCTATGCCGGGGCGGGGACGATCGACGGCTCGGTGCCCGGCAATTATTATATCAACCTGCGCGACACTTCGATCTGGCCGCGCTACGCGCTGCCGACCCTCACTTATCATGAGGGCATACCCGGCCATGTCTGGCAGGGCGAATATACGTATAAATTGCCGCTGATCCGCTCCCTGCTCGCCTTCAACGCTTATTCCGAAGGCTGGGCGCTCTATTCGGAGCAGCTTGCCGACGAGCTCGGCGTCTATGACGACGATCCATTGGGGCGGCTCGGCTATCTCCAGTCGATCGCCTTCCGCGCCTGCCGGCTGGTCGTCGACAGCGGCATCCACGCCAAGAGATGGACTCGCGCGCAGGCGATCCAGTGGTTCGCCGAGACCAATGGCTCGACCGTCAAGGAGGTGCAGGGCGAGGTCGACCGCTATTGCGCCTGGCCCGGCCAGGCCTGCGGCTACAAGGTCGGCCATAGCGAGATCGATCGCCTCCGCGACAAGGCCAAGGCCGCGCTCGGCCCGCGCTTCGATTTGCGCACGTTCGACGACGCCGTGGTGCTCGGCGGCAACGTGCCGCTGACCCTGCTGGAGCGCGTGATCGACAGCTACATCGCCGCGCATCGGGGCTAAGCGAAGAGAGGGGAAAATGCGTCGCCCCTAGAGCGGCCTGCGATTAACTTGAATCGCAGGCCGCTCTATAAGTCCTTGTTGTCGCGTTGCTTATTGCGAAAAGCCGGTACCCACCTTTTCGCGCAACGCTCTAGCGGATAGCGCTCAGCTCCACGCCTTTCGTCTCGCGCGCCAGCAAGGCGGTGATGCCGCTGATCGCGCAGCAGATGCCGACATAGATCGAGACCGGCACCGAGGAATGGCTGCGCTGGTAGAGCGCGAGCGCGATGATCGGCGCCAGCGAGCCGGCGACGATCGAGGTGAGCTGATAGGCGATCGAGGCGCCCGAATAGCGGATCCGGGTCGGGAAGAGCTCGGCGATGAAGGCCGCCTGCGGGCCGTACATGGCGCCGTGGAAGAACAAGGCGATGACGATCGCGACGGTTGCCGTCGCGAGGCCGCCGCTGCCCAGCAGGCTGAAGAAGACGAATCCGAAGGCGGCCATGCCGAAGCCGCCGATCGCATAGACCGTGCGGCGGCCGATCGCGTCCGACAGGCGGCCGAGCGCCGGGATCATGAAGAAATGGACCGCGGCGCCGATCAGGATCGCGTCGAGCGCCTGCTCCTTCGAAAGCTTCGCCACCGTCGTCATCCAGGTGAGCGAGAAGGTGGTGATGATGTAATAGCAGACATTCTCGCCGATCCTCAGGCCCGCCCCGGTGACGAGGGCCCTCGGCCGCTCCCGAAGCACGTCCAAGGCCGGCACCTTCGGCGGGGCCGCCTCCTCGACCTCCTTCTCGAAGGCGGGGCTTTCGGCGACCGACATGCGGATCCACCAGCCGATCGCGACGAGGATGAAGGAAAGGAGGAACGGGATCCGCCAGCCCCAGGCGATGAAGTCCGCCTCTTTCTGGGTGCCGGCAAGGAAGGCGAGGATGCCGGCGGCGAGCAGATTTCCCGCCGGCACGCCCGCCTGCGGCCAGCTCGCCCAGAAGCCGCGCCGCCGCGCGTCGCCATGCTCGGCGGCGAGCAGGACCGCGCCGCCCCATTCGCCGCCGACCGCGAAGCCCTGGATCACCCGAAGCACGGTCAGCGCGATCGGCGCCCAGACGCCGATCCTTGCATAGGTCGGAAGCAGCCCGACCGCGGTCGTCGCAAGGCCCATCAGCACAAGGCTCAGCATCAGCAGCCTCTTGCGCCCGATCCGGTCGCCGAAATGGCCGAAGACGATTCCGCCGATCGGCCGCGCGAAGAAGCCGAGCGCATAGGTCGCGAAGGCGGCGAGCGTGCCGCTCAGCGGATCGAGGCTTGGGAAGAAGAGCTTGTTGAAGATGAGCGCGGCGGCCGAGCCGTAGAGGAAGAAATCATACCATTCGATCGTCGTTCCGACCAGGCTCGCGAGCACGACGCGGCGGAGCGTCGTTCCCTGCCATTCGCCCTGCGTCCTCGCGTCGCCCATGCCCATCCTCCCTTTCTTCTCGCCCAAGCTTAGCCCCATCGCGAGGGCTTGGGCCAGCGCCTTGGAAATTCTGGAAAATGCCCTGAACTTCGGAACGGCTTCATAATGGCTGCGAAACCATCTTGACCGGAAAGCGGGATGATGCAGCTTCTCGACCGTCGTTTGAAACGGGAGGGGGCCCCTATGCGAAAGTTTCTTCTTGCGCTCGTCTTGCCGGCATTGGCGCTCGGCACCGCCGCATGCCAGGTCGGCACGCAATCGGGCAACGGCACCGCGGCCGGCGCCCAGGAGAGCGCCGCCGCCGGCGTGGGCGGCCCGCAGGCCCCCGAGCCCGCGATGAACGCGCCCGACAAGACGGCATGGGATATCTTCATCGAGGCGGTGAAGCCCGGAGCGGGCAGCGAGTCGGCCTTCCAGGGCTGGGCGAGCGACACCGACACGTTCAAGCCCAATGCGGTCTGGCCGGCCCAGGCCCAGGCCCAGACGAATGTCGAGGCCAAAGGCAAGCTCGGCGCGCCGCATGCCCTGCTCGGCCGCCCGGCCCTGCGTCCGCACAGGATGCTCGAGGCCGGCGCCGTGCAGCAGCAGGGCATTCCCAACCCGGCGCCGCCGTCGACCGAGCCGGGCGCGGACAACAATCTGATCGAGGAGGTGTTCCGGGACCACCCGGCCTTCGATTTCATCGTCGGCAACCATCTCAATTCGCGCAGCGGGCTGATCGCGGCCTTCAAGGCGGGCACCAACATCAGCTTCCCGGCCGATTCGGTCGAGGTGAAGACGAACTGGATCCCGGTCGCCGACCTCGGCAAATATTATCCGGGCGTTTCCGCCGATCAATTCTACGTCGCCAGCCAGGGCGGCACCCAATATGCGCTGATCGCGATGCACGTCATCTCGAAGCTCGTGCCGAACTGGACATGGGCGACGTTCGAGCATCAGGCCAATCCGGGCCGGTGCGACTTCATCGGCTGCAACGATACTTATGGCGCGGAGAACGCCCATGTGGCCCCACTCGACAATCAGGGGCAGAATCAGGGCCAGACCTATCCCGCCTGCACGAAGACGCACGCGTTGCAATCGGCGCTGAAGGCCGCGGGCGTGGCCGCGGTCTTCGCCAATTATTGCCTCAAGGGCTCGCAGACCGACTTCACCGACAATACCGGCCTCGCCGTCCGTCTCGGCAATACCGTCACCGAATATTCGTTCGTGCCGCAGGCTTCGTGCATGACCTGCCATGGCGAGGCCAATTTCACGAGCGCCGGCCAGTCGACGACCAAGTTCGGCTTCATCGGCGGCAACGGCCAGGTCGGCCCGATCAACCCGCTTTCGGTCGGCTATTGGAAGACGAGCGGCGCTCCGCCCCCCTATCCGCTCTATCAGGGGATGCCGGGCCTCATCCGCAACGCGGGCTCGGCCGATTTCGTCTGGTCGATCCCCTTCTGCGCCTATGACGACGTGACCGACCCGAAGAAGCCGGCGCCATCGCCCTGCGTCGGCAAGTAGGCGGTCTTGCCCTGATGGAGGGCAAGCACTAGGCGGCTGGCATGCTGCGTGCCCTCCCGCTCCTGCTGCTCCCGCTGGCGGCGGCCGCGGGCGCGGCGCCGCCGGCTTCCGAGCCGGCGCGCTGGCGGGCGGAGGCAATGCGGGCGACGATCGCGCGCGACGATTGGGGCATCGCCCATGTCCGGGGGAAGACCGACGCCGACGCGGTCTTCGGCATGATCTATGCCCAGGCGGAAGACGACTTCAACCGGATCGAGGCGAACTATCTGACCGCGCTCGGCCGCACCGCCGAGGCGGAGGGCGAGACCGCGATCTGGGCCGATCTTCGCGCCAGGCTCTACATGCAGCCGGCGAAGCTGAAGGCCGATTATGCGGCGAGCCCGGCCTGGCTGAAGCGGCTGATGCATGCCTGGGCGGACGGGCTGAACTATTATCTCGCCACACATCCCAATGTGCATCCGCGCGTCATCGCTCGTTTCGAGCCGTGGATGGCGCTCTCCTTCACCGAGGGCAGCATCGGCGGCGACATCGAGCGGATCGACCTCAGGAAGCTCCAGGATTTCTACGGCCGCCCCGGCCGCGAGCTGGCGCTCGCCGAGCCGCGCGGGGAGCCGGAGCCGGGCGGCTCGAACGGAATGGCGATCGCGCCGTCCAACACGGCCGATCATCACGCGTTGATGCTGATCAACCCGCATACCAGCTTCTTCTTCCGCTCCGAGCTGCAGATGGCCAGCGACGAGGGGCTGGACGCCTATGGCGCCGCCACCTGGGGCCAGTTCTTCCTCTACCAGGGCTTCAACCCGCATATCGGCTGGATGCACACGTCGAGCGGCGTCGATTCCGTCGACGAGTTCGCCGAGACGATCGTCCGCCGCAACGGCCGGCTCTTCTACCGCTACGGCGCTCAGCTTCGGCCGGTGGCGCAGCAACGGATCGAAATCTCCTACCGCACCGCCGACGGCCGCATGGCGAGCCGCGGCTTCACGATCTATCGCACCCATCACGGCCCGATCGTCCGCGCCGAGGGCGGCAAGTGGATCGCCTTCGCGATGATGGACAGACCGATCCCCGCGCTGGAGCAATCCTATCTGCGCACCAAGGCGCACGACCTTGCAAGCTATCTCAAGGTGGCGGCGCTCCAGGCCAATTCGTCCAACAACACGATCTTCGCCGACGGCAAGGGCGAGATCGCCTATCTCCACCCCCAGTTCATCCCGGTCCGCGACGACCGTTTCGACTATACGAAGCCGGTCGACGGCAGCGATCCGCGCACCGACTGGCACGGCCTCCATGGCGTGCTCGATTCGCCCCACGTCATCGATCCGAAGGTCGGCTGGCTCTACAACAGCAACAACTGGCCCTATTCGGCGGCTGGCCCGGACAGCCCCAGGCGCGCCGATTACCCCCGCTACATGGACATGGCCGGCGAAAGCCCGCGCGGCCTCCACGCCATCCGGGTGCTGGAGGGACGCAGGGATTTCACCATCGAGCGGCTGCGCGCGGCCGCCTACGATTCCTATCTCACCGCCTTCGCGCGGCTGGTGCCGGGGCTGGTGCGCGCCTGGGACGAGAGCGCGGAGCCGCTCAAGGCGCGGCTGGCGGACCAGGTCGCCTTGCTTCGCGGCTGGGACGATCGCTGGGGCATCGACTCCGTGCCGACCTCGCTCGCTATCTATTGGGGCGAGGAGATGGTGAAGCGCGCCTCGGACGGCAAATATCTGCCGGGCCTCGAAACCTACGACCGGATCGACGCAGCGCCGGCGGCGATGAAGCTGGAGGCGCTCGCCGCCGCCTCCGACCATCTCAAGCGGGATTTCGGCACCTGGCGGACGCCCTGGGGCGAGATCAACCGCTTCCAGCGCCTGAACGACGACATCGAACCGCATTTCACCGATTCAGGGGCGAGCATCCCGGTCGGTTTCCCCTGGTCGCGCTGGGGCACGCTCGCCTCCTTCGCGGCGCGGACCTATCCGGGCACGAAGCGCCGCTACGGGACGAGCGGCAACAGCTTCGTCGCAATCGTCGAGTTCGGCCCGCGCGTCCACGCCATCGCCGTCACCGCCGGCGGCGAGAGCGGCCATCCCGGCACAGCGCATTTCAACGACGAGGCCCAGCGCTACGCGACTGGCAATCTGCGCCCGGTCTATTTCTGGCCGGATGAGCTGAAGGGCCATATCGAGCGGACGTACAGGCCGGGCCAATAAGATCCTCCCCTGCATTCGCAGGGGAGGGGGACCAGCCGCAGGCTGGTGGAGGGGCCCCGGCATCCGGCAGGAGGAACGGTCTGAGAGGCCCGCACGGTCTCAGGGCCCCCTCCACCGCGCTGCGCGCGGTCCCCCTCCCCGTTCCGGGGAGGAGCTTCACGTCGCGAACCGATCCGTGGCCCGGATCAGCCGGTCGAGAATTCCCGGCTGGTTGTAGGCATGGCCCGCATCGGGGATGATGTGGAACTCGGCCTCGGGCCAGGCGCGGTGCAGGTCCCAGGCGGTGACCGGCGGCGTGCACGCGTCGTAGCGGCCCTGGACGATGACCCCGGGGATATGGCGGATCTTACCGGTGTCGCGGATGAGCTGGTCTTCCTCCAGCCAGCCGCGATTGACCATATAATGATTCTCGATCCGGGCGATGGCGATTGCGAACTTGTCGGCGGTGTGGACGGCGAGGGTCGATTCGTCCGGAAGCAGGGTGATGGTCGCGCCTTCCCAGCGGCTCCAGGCTTTGGCGCAGTCGAGCTGGACGGCGGGATCGTCGCCGGTCAGGCGCTTGTGATAGGCCGTGACGAGATCGGCGCGCTCGCCCTCGGGGATCGGCGCGAGGAAATCCTCCCATTTGTCGGGGAAGATGGACGAGGCGCCATTCTGGTAGAACCAGTCGAGCTCGGCCTGGCGGAAGGTGAAGATGCCGCGCAGGACGAGCGCGCCGGCGCGGTCGGGATGCGTCTCGGCATAAGCGAGCGCAAGCGTCGAGCCCCAGGAGCCGCCGAAGACCAGCCATTGCTCGGCCCCGATCCTCTCGCGCAGCCGCTCGACGTCGGCGACCAGATCCCAGGTCGTGTTCGCCTCAAGCGACGCATGCGGCGTCGAGCGGCCGCAGCCGCGCTGGTCGAACAGCAGGATGTTGTAGCGCGCGGGATCGAACAGCCGGCGATGGTCCGGGCTGCAGCCGCCGCCCGGTCCGCCATGGAGGAAGACCGCCGGCTTGCCGTCCGGATTGCCGCACAGCTCCCAATAGAGGCTGTGGCCGTCGCCGACGTCGAGATGGCCGCTCTTATAGGGCTCGATCGGCGGGTAGAGGGTCCTGAGGGTCAAAAGCTCTGCTCCTCGTAAATGTGCGAGACGTCGCCCTGCCATTCGCCATGATAGCGGTCGAGCAGGACGCGCGCCGGGCTGGTGCCGCGGGCGACGATCTCGCGCAGGGGATCGAGATAGCCGGATTCGCTGTCGCCGGCCGAGTTCAGCCGCGCGCGGGCGACGAGGCCGGATTCGGCGATGGCGAGGATTCGCTGGGCGAAATCGCGCAAGGGCTCGCCCGTCGGCGTGGTCGCGCCCATGCCGAGCTCGGGCACCGAATCGCGGAGCACCTGCCGTTCCTCGAGCGACCAGTGCCTGACCTCGTCCCAGGCGGCGTCGAGCGCGGCCTGGTCGTAGAGCAGACCGACCCACAGGGCCGGGAGCGCGCAGATCCGGCTCCAGCGGCCGCCGTCGGCGCCGCGCATCTCGAGGAAGCTCTTCAGCCGCACCTCGGGGAAGGCGGTCGAGAGATGGTCGATCCAGTCGGAGCGGAGCGGCTTCTCGCCGGGCAGGACCGACAGCCTGCCGTCGAGGAAGTCGCGGAAGGAAAGGCCGGCCGCGTCGATATATTGGCCGTCGCGGAAGACGAAATACATCGGCACGTCGAGCGCATAATCGACATAGCGTTCATAGCCGAAGCCCTCCTCGAAGACGAAGGGCAGCATTCCGGTACGCGCCGGATCGGTGTCCGACCAGATATGGCTTCGATAGGAGAGATATCCGTTCGGCTTGCCCTCGGTGAATGGCGAGTTGGCGAAGAGGGCGGTGGCGAGCGGCTGCAGGGCGAGGCCGACGCGGAACTTGCGCACCATGTCGGCCTCGGACGAATAATCGAGATTGACCTGGATGGTGCAGGTCCGAAGCATCATGTCGAGGCCGAGGCTGCCGACGCGCGGCATGTGGCGAAGCATGATCGCGTAGCGGCCCTTGGGCATGACCGGCAGATCCTCGCGCTTCTTGTCCGGCCACATGCCGAGGCCGAGGAAGCCGAGACCGAGCTTGTCGCCGACCGCCTTCACCTGCTTGAGGTGCCGTCCCGCCTCGGCGCAGGTCTGGTGGAGATGCTCGACCTGCGCCCCTGAAAGCTCGAGCTGGCCGGCCGGCTCAAGGCTGATCGTGCCGTCGGGGCCGGACAAAGCGATGACCTTGCCGCCCTCTTCGACCGGCTGCCAGCCGAACTCGGTCATCGCCGTCAACAGGTCGCTTATGCCGCCGGGCTCGTCATAGGAGGGGGCGCGATGGTCGGTGCGGCGATAGACGAACTTCTCATGCTCGGTGCCGATCCGCCACCGGTCCTTCGGCTTTTCGCCGGCGGCGAAGGGGGCGAGCAAATCGTCCCGACTCTCGATCGGTGGATCGTATCGATCGCTTTCGGTCCGCGTCGTCATCGCGGCCCCTTAGGGCCTGCATTCGGCTCCCGCCAGCCGGTTTCGCGCTGCTACCGATCCGCGTGACGGCCCCAGTCGCCGGCCGCGCCCATCCAGATCGAGACGGCGGCAAGCGCGGCGGTGTCGGCGCGGAGGATCCGTGGGCCGAGCGAGACCGGTCGTGCGGCGGACAGGGCGCGGATCGCGCCGCGTTCCTCCTCGGTGAACCCCCCTTCCGGCCCGATCAGGATGGCGGCGGGCGCCGCGGCGACGGTGGCCAGCGGATCGCCGCCCTGCTCGTCGGCGAAGAAGAGGGTGCGATCTTTCGGCCAGCCGGCGAGCATTGCTTCCAGTTTCTCCGGCGCCCCAAGCCCCGGCAGCGCGGTCCGTTCGCATTGCTCCGCCGCCTCGATCGCATGGGCGCGCAGCCGGTCGAGGTTGAGCCGGTCGACGATGGTGCGGCGGGTGAGGATCGGCACGAGCCGGGCGACGCCGAGCTCGGTCGCTTTCTCGACCAGCCAGTCGATCCGGCCGCGCTTGATCGGCGCGAAGAGCAGCCAGAGGTCGGGCACGCTCTCCCGTTCGCGCAGGCGGGCGCCGATCGCGAGCGTCACCTTTTTCTTCGAAACGTCGGTCAGCTCGGCCAGCCATTCGCCGGTGCGGTCGTCGAACAATTTCACCCGGTCGCCGGGCCGGAGCCGCATCACCGCCGCAAGATAATTTGCCTGCGGACCCTCGAGCGTGAGCGCGGCGCCTTCCGCGAGAATCGCGTCGACGAAAAGGCGCGGCAGGCTGGACGGCGGCCAGGCAGGGGTTGCGACCATGTCTCCCGTTACGGCAATGGGGAATCCATGTCAGCCGAGACGAACGATATCGTGCCCGACAGCGAAAGGCGGGGCCTGATCGGGGTCCTGCCGAGGCCGCTTCGGCCTTATGCCTCCCTGATGCGGCTCGACCGGCCGATCGGAGCGTGGCTGCTTTTCTGGCCGGGCGCCTGGGCGGTGGCCCTGGCCGGCTTCGGCGCGCACGGCCTCGCCCTGATCCTGTGGCTCGCGCTCGGCGCCTGGGCGATGCGCGGCGCCGGCTGCGTCTATAACGACATCGTCGACCGCCGGCTCGACGCGGCGGTCGAGCGGACCCGGCTGCGGCCGCTGGCGAGCGGCCGGGTCTCGCTCGGCGGCGCCTGGGCCCTGCTTGTCCTGCTCTGCCTGGTCGGGCTCGTCGTCTTGCTGCGGCTTGGGCGGACGGCGCAGATCGTCGCCCTGATCAGCCTCGCGCCGGTCGCACTCTATCCGTTCATGAAAAGGATCACCTGGTGGCCGCAGGCCTGGCTCGGAATCGTCTTCTCCTGGGCGGCCCTGGTCGGCTGGCCGGCGGTGACGGGCAGGCTCGAGCTCACCGATATCCTTCTCTATGCCGGCGCCATTTCCTGGGTGATCGGCTACGACACCATCTATGCGCTCCAGGACCGGGAGGACGATGCCCTGGTCGGAGTCAAGTCCTCCGCCCTCGCGCTCGGCCGCAATGCCCGCGCCGGCGTGGCGGCTTTCTATCTGATCGCCCTTCTGCTCTGGGCCTTCGCGCTCTGGCGGGTGCGGCCGGACGGCCTCTCCCTGGTCGCGCTCGCGCCGATGGCAATCCATCTCGTCTGGCAGGCGGCGGCGCTGAAGCCGGAGGATGGCGCCGACGCGCTCGACAAGTTCCGCGCGAACCGCTTCGCCGGCCTGCTCATGTTCCTCGCCTGCACCGTGGTTGGAACAACGACTTGATATTCGTCATCCGGTGCAAGCCGGGATGACGGAGAGCCGCCGGGCCTGTGGCTTTCCTTTTGCGCTGTCCCCACCTAAGCGGCGCCATGCTCTCCATCTCCGAAGCCGAGGCGCGCGTCGCCGCTTTGATCGAGCGCGCGCGGCGCGCGGGCGCCGATGCCGCCGACGCGCTTTACTTCGCCGATGCATCGTCCGGCGTGCAGGTGCGGCTCGGCGCGCTCGAGGATGTCTCTCGTTCGGAAGGCGAGGAGATCGGCCTTCGCTTCTTCCTCGGCCGGCGCTCGGCCAGCGTCTCCTCCTCCGACCTCTCCGACGAAGCGCTCGCCGCTTTGGTCGACCGCGCCGCCTCGATGGCGCGCGAGGCGCCGGAAGATGCCTATGCCGGGCTCGCGCCCGAAGACCTGCTGATGAAGGGCGACACGCCCGACCTCGATTCCGACGACGGGCGCCATCTCCCCGCGGCCGAATTGAAGGCGCGGGCGCTCGCCACCGAGGATGCCGCGCGCGCCGTCCCTGGCGTCACCAACAGCGAGGGCGCCGGGATCGGGGCCGGCCGAACCATCATCGCGCTCGCCACCAGCCATGGCTTCTGCCGCGGCTATGCGACCAGCCATTATAGCGGCTCGGCGAGCGTGGTCGCCGGCGCCGGCGGCGACATGCAGCGCGATTATGCCTTCCACAATGTCCGTCATTATGAGGATCTGGACGATCCCGGAACGATCGGCCGCGAGGCGGGCGAGCGCGCCGTCGCTCGGCTCGATCCGGCGAAGCTGCCGAGCGGCACGATGCCGGTCGTCTTCGATCCCCGCGTCGGCACGAGCCTGATCGGCCATCTGCTCGGCGCCATCACCGGCCCGGCGATCACCCGCCGCACCAGCTTCCTCCTCGACCATGAGGGCAAGCAGATCTTCGCCCCCGGAATCACCATCCTCGATGCGCCCCACCGGCCGCGCGGCCTGCGCTCCAGGCCGTTCGACGGCGAGGGGCTGCCGACGCGGGGGACCGAGCTGATCGCTGACGGCGTGCTGACCGGCTGGCTGCTCGACAGCGCTTCGGCCCGCCAGCTCGGCCGCGCGCCGACCGGCCATGCCGCCCGCGGCGCCGGCGGTCCGCCGGGCGCGGGTGCGACCAACGTCCATCTCGCACCGGGGCCGGTCTCGAAGGACGATCTGATCGCCGATATCGGAAGCGGCCTCTACGTCACCGAGCTGATCGGCCAGGGCGTCAATCCGGTGACCGGCGACTATAGCCGCGGCGCGTCGGGCTTCATCGTCGAGAATGGCCGGATCGGGCCGCCGGTCGCGGAGATCACCATCGCCGGCAATCTGCTCGACATGTTCCGCAACCTCGCCGCCGCCGACGATCTTGAATATCGCCGCGCGGTCAACGTGCCGACCCTGCGGGTCGATGGGATGATGGTCGCCGGTGCTTGAGGCGGTCTCTTCGATCGCCCGCGAGGCGGGGCGGATCGCGGCATCGCGCTGCGGCACCGCCTTCGACCGCTGGGAGAAAGCGCCCGGCAACCCCGTCTGCGCCGTCGACCTGGAGGTCGATTCCTTCCTGCGCGAACGGCTGACCGCGCTCGATCCGGAGGCGGGCTGGCTGTCGGAGGAGACGCTCGACGATTCCGACCGGATCGAGCGGCCGCGCCTCTGGGTCGTCGATCCGATCGACGGCACGCGCGATTTCCTGCGCGGGCGGAGCGGCTGGGCAGTGTCGATCGCCCTGGTCGAGGAGCGCGTGCCGGTGCTCGGCGTCCTCGACGCGCCCGCGCGCGGCGCGCATATGACCGCCGAGGCCGGCAAGGGCGCCTGGCGCAACGGCGAGAGGCTTCGGGTCAGCGGACGGACCTCGCTCGCCGGCGCCCGGGTCCCGGCGGACCAGCTTCCCGGCGTCGATTCCGATCTCGTCGCGGTGCCGAAGCCCAATTCGATCGCCTTGCGCATCGCGATGGTGGCGGCGGGCGAGGCCGATCTCGTCGCGACCCTGCGCTGGGGCTTCGAATGGGACATCGCCGCGGCCGCCCTGATCGCCGCCGAAGCCGGGGCGACCGTGACCGGCGCGCTCGGCCAGCCGCTCGCCTTCAACAGTGCGTCGGGCGAGGCGTTCGGCGTGCTCGTCGCGACTCCCGGCATCCACCAGGCCGCGGTCGAGCGGATCCGGGAGCGGGCGCTGGCAATCGTCTGACCCAAAGGTCCCCGATCGAGAACGCCTTTCATCGCAAAGGCTTCGACTTTGCCCCATCGTGGCTTAGGGTCCGGACCCATTACCGGCAACGGTCATGACGAGGCGGAGAGGCGGTCAGGGCTAGGCGCGAGGAGTGGAGCGATGGCGATCCATCGTGACCGACGAGCAACGACACCATGGCCGTCTCTCCGCCTCGCCCCTCCGGGCGATCCTGGCCATTGCCGGTAATGAGTCCGGACCCTAGAATGGCATCGAACGGAGCCCGCTCATGAAGCCATTCTTCCTGTTCTTCTCGGCCGCTTTGCTCGGCGCCGCGCCGCCGGCGCCGCAGCCGGCCGCGCCGGCCGCGCCGAATCCCGCCGCTGCCGCCGATCCAGCGCAGCAGCCCGCCCCGGAGGGTGTCGCAATCGATCTCGGCAAGGATGCCTGGCAGCGCATGACCGTGCCGGTCAGCATCGACGGCAGCGGCCCCTACAAGTTCATCGTCGATACCGGGGCCGAGCGGACGGTGATCGCGCGCGAGCTCGCCCAGAATCTCAAGCTCGATTCGAGCGGCCCGGCCCGCCTCTACAGCATGAGCGAGGTGAGCAACGTCGACACCGTGCTCATCCCCAGCCTCGGCGTCGGCGGCAAGCAATATCGCGATATCAAGGCGCCGGCCCTCGACCAGCGCAATCTCGGCGCCGAGGGCATGCTCGGGGTCGATGCGCTCCAGTCGCAGCGCGTCTCCTTCGATTTCGCCCATCATGCGATGACGGTGGTCGCGTCGCACCGCAGGGAGGAGAGTTGGGAGCCCGACGCGATCGTCGTGTCGGCCAAGAGCCGCTTCGGCCATCTCATCCTGGTCGATGCCTCGGTCGAGGGCCAGAAGGTGTGGGTGATCGTCGACACCGGCGCGCAGGGGACGGTCGGCAACAGCGCGCTGCGCCACGCCCTCGAACGGCACCACAAATTGCCCGAGCCGACGCCGGTGACGATGGTCAGCGTGACCGGCGGGCGGGTCGTCGCCGACGCGACCGTCATCCGCAGCATCCGGCTCGGCCAGGCCTTCATCCGCGACATGCCGGTCGCCTTTGCCGACGTCGAGCCGTTCCGGAAGCTCGACCTGATGAACCGGCCCGCTTTGCTGCTCGGAATGGACGCGCTGAAGCTGTTCGACCGCGTCTCGGTCGATTTCGCCAACAAGAGCGTCCGTCTCCTCGCTCCCGGCCACTCCCGCGCCGACCCGGAGACCCGGATGGCGGCCAACCAGGCGCGCGGCCGCCGGATCTGACCATCCCGTCATCCCGGATGCGATCCCGGATCCTCGAACGCCGCCGATCGCGTTGACGCGACTCCTACCTCTTCTCCCGCGACAGCCTGGTCATCAGGATCGCGGCTCGCTTGGCCTGGCGCGGGATCGAGGCGAGGTCGACCGTCTCACCCGGCGCATGGTCGCCCTTGCTTGCGGTTCCGAGGCCGACCAGCCCGTCCTCATATTCGGCGACGAAGCTGATGTCGCCCGCGCCGCGCTTCAGCGGATCGAGCACGCCCATTTCGGGAAGGCCGAGGTCGCGGTTGATGAGATTGAGCCGGTCGAGCAAAGCCTTGTTGCCCGCGGTCGGCGCCATCGGCGGGTAGCTGTCTTCGTCGAACGCGATCTCGGCGCCTGTGCCGGGGAGATGGCGCGCGACGATCGCCCGCATCCTTTCCATGACGCGCCGATTCTGCTCCTTGCCGAGGGTGCGGATGTCGCCGCGGGCGATTGCGATCGGCGGGATGATATTGGTCTTGCCGGTCGCTTCCCCACGGATTCGCGCCGCGTCGAGCTCGGCGGTGGCGCCGCCGACGATGAGGCCGACATTGTAAGTGAGGTTGGTCTCGGGCAGCTCGGTGCGGAAGGCGTCGAGGATCCGGACCAGCTCGTAGATCGCGCCGTCTCCCGCTTCCCTGCTGAAGATGCCCGACGAATGGCCGGTCCGTCCGGTCGCGCGAATCTCCCATGAGCCGGCGCTGCGGCGGGCGATCGAGCCCATGTCGCGCCCGTCCTCCCGGGCGAGGCCTTCGAAATCGAGCGCGACGTCGGTCGCCTTGCCGGCGGCGATGAGGTCGCGGCGGGCGATCGCGACCGGCCGGCCGACATCCTCCTCGTCGCCGGTCAGCACGATCATGATGTCGGCGGGGGCGAGCGTGCCAGCCGCCTGCATCGCCCGCAGCGCGTCGACCATGACGACGAGCCCGCCTTTGTCGTCGCTTGCGCCCGGGCCCTCGGCCTTGTCGCCGGGCTTCAAGGTGAAATGCTGGAAGGGGGAATCGGGCTCGAACACCGTGTCGAGATGGCCGATCAGCAGCATGCGCTTGCCACGCCCGTCGCCCTTGTGGACGGCGATGAGATGGCCGGCGCGGCCGGTGTCGCGCATCGGCAGCCAGCGTACGGCAAAGCCGAGCGGCTCCAGCTCCGCGCGCATCATCCGGCCGACCGTCTCGACTCCGGAAAGGTTCATCGAGCCGCTATTCTGGTTCACCAGCCGCTCGAGCAGGGCGACGGTGCGTCCCTGCCCGGCATCGACATTGGCGGCGATCCTGCGTTCGGCGGGGCTCAAGGCCGCGGCGGCGGGCGTGGCGGCCGCCAGCAAGGCGGCAAGGGCAGGCAGGGAAAGGCGCATTCGAAAGCTCCTCGACTTCCGAGGCGCTGTAGCGGGAAGGGACGGGCCGGTTCCAGAGGCGACGTTTCCGGGCAACGCCGGGCCATGCTAAGCGTTACGGATGCGTGCCGTTCACGCGGCCGGGAGCTTGAAGCGCCTATGAACCCCATTCGCCGATGGCCGACGATGATCGCCTTTCTTGCCCTCGCCGCGCCGGCCGCGGCGCAGGATTGGCGGATGGCGCCCGAATATGACGTGCTGCTGACCAGCTTCCAGATCGAGCCGCACGTGATCCGGCTGAAGGCGGACGAGGCGGTGCGGCTTCGCTTCGTCAACAACAGCGCGCAGGCGCATCGCTTCGTCGCGCCCGATTTCTTCCGCAGCGTGGCGCTGCGCGATCATGACCGGGCCCTGGTCCGCGGCGGCGCGCTCCGGCTCGCGCCCTTTTCGGACGAGACGATTGCGTTCGTGCCGAAAGCGGGCCGCTATCGCGCCGCCGGCGACAATCTCTTCCGCCGGGAGCTCGGCATGAAAGCCATGATCGTCGTTCAGTGAAGGAGAGGGGTCGGTGGGCAAGGGAAAAGACAAGAAGAAGGGCAGGGGCAGGAAGGAGGACGCCGTCCTCAAGATCCCCAAGCCGCTCCGCAAGGCGGGCAAGGAAGCGCTGAAGCTGGCCGGGCAGCCGGTCGTCTCCGAAGTGGTCGCGGCGGCGCTCCTGTCCGCCGCGGCGGCGCTTCGCAACAGCGAGACGGCGGCCAAGGCGGGCCGGAAGGCCGCCGAAAAGGCGGCGGAGGCGGCCGAGGGCGCGAGCGAGGAAGCCTTGAAGATCGGCGATGCCCTGCGCGGCCTTGCCCTCGACCTGGCCCGCCGCACGCTCGACAATTGGGATCGGCCGGCGCCGGCCGCCGCAGGGAAAACGGGCAATGGCGCAAGCCGGAAGACCAGGGCGGGGGGCTGATTCCGGGCGCGGACTTACCCCCGTTATCCTCGTTTTCCACAGGCTGAATCCGCTTGGCGCGACTCGGATTCCGTGACAGCTTTGTTGCGTGGACGGAAGGGATCGGCCCCGGAAACGGAATCGGTCCCGGCCTCAAGCAGCCGAAGGCGGAAGGCTCTTTCCCCTCAAAGGGAAAAGGCGGAACGCCGGAAGCAGGACGGTGGATGAAGCCGGGCCAGCATAAGCGAAAGCGGATGCGCGGCTGGATTTCGTGAAACCGCCCGGCAGCGCCGGAACCCCTCGGCGAAGGTGCTGCAACCGTTGGAACGGAAGCGGGAATCGCCCCGCCGAAGCGAAAGCGGCAAGGTCCAGACGGGAGCTTGCTCCTGTCGGGACCGGCCGGGAAGGATGCGGGGTTCGCCTCGCGGACGGACCGGCAGGCGAAAGCGGGCTTCGGTCGGCTGGAGCCAGGCGAACCTGGAGGAGCTTGCTCCGAAGGGGAAGCCGAAACGGGCGAAGACGGGGTTCATCCCCGTCGAGGCTCGTGGCGGAAGATCGGGGCCTGCTTCGATCGGAAGCCGATGGCGAAGGCGGAGGGGTTCGCCCCGACGCCCGAGCCGAACGGAACCGGCTCGGGGGCTTCGGCTCCCGGCTGGAACCGCCGGAGGCCGGCTGCGCACCCGCGCCCCGCCGGCCGACGGAAGGGATCGAGGCCAGGCCGAATGGCCTGGTGCGAGACCCCGAAAGGCACTCTCCGCGCGCAAGCGCGGAGGGCGCCGACCGGGGAACGGCACGAGGCTCGCTTCGGCCGCGACCCGACCCACCCAGCGGGAGCCGCCACGCGACCCGGCGGCGGCGGTAGCTGGGACAGTGGGGGTTGGCGGCAACGCCAGCCCCCATTTGCTGTTTGGGATACGCGTCCCTTTATCCTCCCCGGAACGGGGAGGGGGACCATGCGGAGCATGGTGGAGGGGGGTCGTGCCAGGAGCAGAACCCCCTCCACCGCACTTCGCGCGTGCTGGAGCGACATCGTGTCCCCCGACACGATCTTGGACTGCGGTGGCAGTCAAGAGCTCCAACACCCTCCCCGTTCCGGGGAGGACAGCAGGCTCTGTCCCCGTTCACTTGATCCCGCTACAGCGCGGCCATGCTGAAGAAGAGCGCTCCCGACCTCGATTCCCTGCGCCTCATCGAGGAGAGGCTGCGCTGGCTGAGCGCCTGGACGATCCACAACGCCAACCATCTCCGCCCGAGCGGCGACGGGCTCAAGGTCGGCGGGCACCAGGCGAGCTGCGCGTCGATGACGGCGATCATGGCCGCGCTCTATTTCCACGCGCTCGGGCCGAACGACAAGGTGGCGGTGAAGCCCCATGCCGGGCCGGTGCTCCACGCCGTCCATTATCTGCTCGGCAACCAGAGCCGCGCGCAGCTCGAGGCGTTTCGCGGCTTCGGCGGCGCGCAGAGCTATCCGAGCCGCACCAAGGACAGGATCCCGGTCGATTTCTCGACCGGCTCGGTCGGGCTCGGAGTCGCCGTCACCGCCTTTGCCAGCCTCGTCCAGGATTATCTCCTCGCCCACGGCCTGATGCGGCCGGAGGAAGCGGGGCGGATGGTCGCACTGATGGGCGATGCCGAGCTCGACGAGGGCAATATCTACGAATGCCTGATCGAGGCCTATAAGCACGACATCCGCAATTGCTGGTGGATCGTCGATTACAACCGCCAGTCGCTCGACGCGACCACCGCCGACCGCATGTTCGGCCGCTTCGATGAGATTTTCTCGACCTGCGGCTGGCGGGTGGTGACGCTCAAATATGGCAAGGCGCTGGAGGCGGCCTTCGCCGAGCCGGGCGGGGCGGCGCTTCGCGACTGGATCGACCGTTGCCCCAATGCCGATTATGCGGCGCTCACCTATCTCGGCGGCGGCGCCTGGCGCGAGAGGCTGCTCAGGGAAGCGCCGGAGACGAAGCCGATCCTCGATGCGCGCGACGACGACCGGCTCGCCGCCTTGATGACCAACCTCGCCGGGCACGACATGGCAAGCCTCATCGAGGCGTTCGACGGTGCGCGGGACGACGTCCCGACCCTGTTCATCGCCTACACGATCAAGGGCTTCGGCCTGCCTTTCGCCGGCCACAAGGACAATCATGCCGGGCTGATGAACCCCGGCCAGATCGCCGCCTTGCGCGAGAGGATGGGCATCGCCGACGGCGCGGAATGGGAGCCTTGGGCCGGGCTCGGCGGCAATGCCGCCGAAGCCGCGCGGGCGGTCGCCGAGAATAGCCGCATCGCGCGGGCGAAACGCGAGCGGCCGTGGAACCAGGTGACCGTCCCGGCCATCCCCGCGCCCGCCGGCGAGGAGCAGTCGACGCAGGCGGCGTTCGGCCGGATCCTGCTCGACCTCAGCCGCGCCGGCGGAATGGCGGCTGCGCCGTCCCCCGGACGGCGCGAAGACGCCGCCATTTTGGCGGACCGGATCGTCACCACCTCTCCCGACGTCACCGTCTCGACCAATCTCGGCGCCTGGGTGAACCAGCGCGGCCTGTTCCGCCGCCAGGACCTTGCCGACGTCTTTGCCCAGGCCAAGATCCCCTCGGCCCAGAAATGGGGCGGCGGCAGGGCCGGCCAGCATGTCGAGCTCGGCATCGCCGAGAACAATCTCTTCCTGATGCTCGCCGCGCTCGGCCTTGCCGGCGACCTGTTCGGGACGCGGCTGTTCCCGGTCGGCACGGTCTACGATCCTTTCATCGCCCGAGGCCTCGATGCGCTCAATTATGCCTGCTACCAGGATGCGCGCTTCATGCTGGTGGCGACTCCGTCGGGCGTGACGCTGGGGCCGGAAGGCGGCGCCCACCAGTCGATCAACCCGCCGCTCATCGCGCTCGGCCAGCCGGGCCTGCGCCATTACGAGCCGGCCTATGTCGACGAGCTCGCCTTGCTGATGGCGGAGGGCTTCCGGCTGATGCAGGCGCCCGACGGCGAGAGCGTCTATCTCCGCCTCACCACCCGCTCGATCGCGCAGGCCGAGCGGCCCGACGAGAGCTGGAAGGCGGGCGCGATCGCCGGCGGCTATTGGCTTCGCGCGCCCGCGCCCGGCGCCGAAGCGGCCCTGGTCTATAGCGGCGCGCTGGCGCCGGAAGCGCTCGCCGCCTGGGAGGCGCTGAAGGACGACATCCCCGGCCTTGGGCTTCTCGCCATCACCTCGCCCGACCTCCTCCACCGTGGCTGGAGCGCCCGCCGCCGCGGCCGCTGGGCGGATGGGAGCAGCGCGCCATCTTATGTCGAGACGCTCCTCGCCCCGCTCGCGCCCCATGCCGGCCTCGTCACGCTGATCGACGCCGCGCCGGCCTCGCTCTCCTGGCTCGGCGGCGTTCGCGGCCAGAAAGTGAGCCCGCTCGGCGTCGAGCGTTTCGGTCAGACCGGGACTCTCGAGGATCTTTACCGAGAATACCGGCTCGACATGCCGGCGATGATCGAGGCGATCGCCGAGCTCTTTCTCGATTAGAGTGGTTTTCAGTCCGGTGGAATCACCAGACGGCCGAAAAGAACGGTAAAAGAAGGGCCTGGCTTGGCCCTTCGCTCATTCGTCCTGCGGCCTGCCGCCGTCGTCGTCCGACGGCGGCGGAACGGGTGGGGTGTTGATCGTCGGCGGCTCGCGGGCGGGCGTCTGGTCGCGCCGGTCGCCCGGCGACGGCTGGGCGGAGACGCTGACGCCGTTGCCGTTGATGTCGACGCCGAGCTGGAAGCCGCTATTGCCGAGCGGCACGTCGATGCTGAGATTGCCGGTCGCCTCGACCGGCTCCTCCTCCGGCGGCGGCGCCTCGGCCTGGACCGGGTTGGTGCCGAGCGCGGCGGCGGTGAAGTCGCGCCAGATCCGCGCCGGAAGGCCGCCGCCCGCCACCTGGCCGAGCGGGCTGTTGTCGTCATTGCCGACCCAGATTCCGACGACGAGATCGCCGGCGAAGCCGACGAACAAAGCGTCGCGATTGTCCTGGCTGGTGCCGGTCTTGCCGTAGGTCGGCACTTCGAGCGCGGCGCCGCGGCCCGTCCCCTGCTGGACGACGGCGGAGAGCAGATCCTTCATCCGGTCGAAATTGGGATCGTGGGTCTGGCCGGCGGCATAATGGCTCCACATGCGCTGCCACCAGGGCTGCTCCGGCTCCTCCAGCCCGCGCGCCCGCACTGGATAGGCGCCGGCCGCGACCGCGGCATAGGCCTGGGTCAATTCGAGCAAGGTGATGCCCGACGTGCCGAGCGCGAGGCTCGGATTGTCGGCGAGCGGGCTGGTGATTCCGAGGTCGCGCGCGGCGCGGATGACGTTCCGCCGCCCGACCTTCTCCGACACCCGCACCGCGGCGACGTTGCTGGAGAGGGCGAAGGCCTGGCGCAGGGTCAAGGTGCCGCGATAATGGCCGCCGCTATTCTTCGGCTGCCAGTCGCCGATCTTGAGCGGCTCGTCCTCGATCGTCGAATCCGGGCTCATTCCGGCGCGCAGGGCGGCGAGATAGACGAAGAGCTTGAACGTCGAGCCCGGCTGGCGCCGCGCCTGGGTCGCGCGGTTGAACGGGCTCGCCGCATAATCCTTGCCGCCGACCATCGCGACGACGCGGCCGTCGGGATGCATTGCGACGAGCGCCACCTGCGCCTTGCCGAGGCCGGCATTGCGCACCGTCTGCAGCGCGAGCTTCTGCAGCCGCGATTCGAGCGTGGTCTGCACCGTCTGCTCGCCATAGGCGTCGTCGCCCTGCTGGGTGCGGGCGCGGGCGGTGGGGAGGACCCAGTCGGCGAAATAGGTGCCGGTCGGCACCGGCCGGTTCGCCTCGACATGGAGCCGCGCCGGCCGCAGCGTCCGCGCGCGGGCGGCGGTGATGACATGGTCGCGGACCATGGTGCCGATCACCACCTTCGCGCGGGCGCGGGCGCCGGCGAGATTGTGGGTCGGCGCGAGCGACGAGGGCGCCCGCACCAGCCCGGCAAGCATCGCCGCCTCGGAAATGGTGAGCTTCTCGGGCCCATGGCTGAAATAATGCCAGGAGGCGGCGCGCAGGCCGTAGACATTGTCGCCGAAATAGACGTTCGAAAGATAGCGTTCGAGGATCTGGTCCTTGGTCAGCCAGGCTTCGAGCCAGAAGGCGATCAGCACCTCCTGCGCCTTGCGGGCGGCGGTGCGCCTGGCGTTGAGGAAGGAGATTTTCGCGAGCTGCTGGGTGATCGTGCTGCCGCCCTCGCGCACCCCGCCGGCGCCGACATTGCGGATCGCGGCGCGGGCGATGCCGCGCAGGCTGATTCCGAGATGGTGGTAGAAGCCGCGATCCTCGATCGAGACGAAGGCGGCCGGCACATATTTGGGCAGCTCGGAGATCTTGACCGGCTCGTCGATCTCGGCGCCGCGCCGGGCGATCGGCTCGCCTTCGGCCGAGACGAGGGTGAGGCCCGGCGCCGCGATCGGCTGCAGCGACTTCGAAAGCGGGGCGGTGATCGCGAGCCAGGCGACCAGCAGCATGAAGATCGCGAGGAGGCCGAGGATGATGTGCCGCCAGCGCAGGCCGAACGGCCGCCGCCAGCCGCGGCGCGGCCGCTCCGCCGGCGGTGGCGGCACCGGATCGAGCGGACCGGGCGGCTCGGTCGGCACCGTCTGCCACTGGACGGGTTCGTCCCAACGCATCGCGCTTCCTTACCGCAGAATGGGCCTCAGGAAATAAGCTTTCCGCTTGATGCATCGACGAGCCGCTCGGGCCGGATTCGCTCGGGCGTGACTCCGAGCTCCGCCAGCCCCTCCGGCCAGGCGCCGCCGGCCGCAAGCGCCTCGACGATCGCGGCCATGGCCGGCGCGGTCTGGAGGCCGTAGCCGCCCTGGCCGACCAGCCAGAAGAAGCCGGGCGCCCCGGGATCGAAGCCGGCGGTCGGCACGCGGTCGGCGACGAAGGAGCGCAGCCCCGCCCAGCGATGGGCGATGCGGGTGACGGGAAGGCTCGTGTAGCGCTCGACCTGCCAGGCGGCGAGGGCGACGTCATAATCCTCGGGCTGGGCGTCGCGCGGATCGTCCTCGACCTCGTCGACCGGCGAAGCGAGGATCCGGCCGGCCTCGGGCAGCATGTAGAAATCGCCCGCCGCGCTGTGGGTGAAGGGCCAGGCGGCGACGTCGGTGCCCGCCGGCGGATCGATCGCGATGATCGTCCGCCTCTTGGGCTGGAGTCCGAGCGGCCGCACCCCGGCCAACCGCGCGAAATGGTCGCCCCAGGAGCCCGCCGCGTCGATCAGGACCGGCGTCGTCCAGCTCTCGCCCTGCTCCGTCCGCACCTCCCAGGTCTCGCCGCGTCGCTCGGCGGAGGCGACGCGCCGGCCGGTCAAGACGTCGCCGCCACCGTTTCGCACGGCGCGGGCGAAGGATTGGAGCAGGGCGTCGGCGTCGAGCTTCAATCCGGTCGGGTCGAGCACAGCCGCGATCGCGCCGTCCTCGCCGCCGGTCCGGAGCGCCGGGCACAAAGCGGTGATCCGCGCCGCATCCTCGATCCATCGGATCGCGTCGGTGAAATGCGCCATCTCGGTGCGCAGGGCGATGAGCGCGTTGAGGCTCGCCTCGGTCGCGAAATAGAGGCTCGGCATCGCCCGCGCGATCGGCGTGTCGCAAAAGCCTTCGGGCTGGGCCTCGTAGAAGCCGCGGCTCCAGGCGGTGAGCCCGCGCACGACCGCATTGCCGATGCCGTAATGGCTGAACGAGACGCTGCGGCCGGACGAATGAGTGCCCAGCGCCTCCTCCGCCTCGAGCACGGCGACCGTGCCGTGCCGCACCAGCCGCGCCGCCGCCGAAAGCCCGGCAATGCCGCCGCCGACGATCAGGAAATCGGGGTTGGTCATGGAGCGCCTATCTTATCTGCCGGACGTGCGGGCAAGGTCGTCATGTTCCTCCCCGTTCCGGGAGGAGTTCGTTAGGCGCCCGACCGAACGGCGGCGGCTGGCGCCGCGCGGCATCGCGCGCTAGGAAAACGCGCCCCAGGAGAGACAGATGATCGAGCGCATCCATCCGCCCGAAGCCGCGACCCGGAACACGCATTGCACCCTCGCCGATTACGAGGCGCGTTATCGCCGCTCGCTCGACGATCCGGACGGCTTCTGGGCCGAGGAGGCGCGGCGGATCGACTGGTTCCGCTTCCCGACCAGGATCGGCGACTGGTCCTACGATCCGGTCGATATCAAATGGTATGAGGACGGAATCCTCAACCTCTGCCATAATTGCGTCGACCGGCATCTGGAGAAAAGGGCCGACGACGTCGCGATCCTGTTCGAGGGCGACGAGCCGGGCCAGGGCCGAGCCATCACCTTCGGCGCGCTCCACCGCGAGGTCGTGCGGATGGCGAACGTGCTCAAGGAATTGGGGGCGACCAAGGGCGACCGCATCACCCTCTACATGCCGATGATCCCCGAGGCGGCGGTGGCGATGCTCGCCTGCGCCCGGATCGGCGCGATCCACAGCGTCGTCTTCGGCGGCTTCTCGCCCGAGGCCCTGCACGGCCGAATCCAGGATTGCGCGAGCAACCTCGTCATCACCGCCGACGGCGGCATGCGCGGCGGCCGGCTGATTCCGATCAAGGCCAATGTCGACGCGGCGCTGGAGCGCGGCACCGACGTGCGTTCGGTGCTCGTCGTCCGCCATCTCGGCAACGAGATCGAATGGCGCGAGGGCCGAGACCATTGGTATCACCTGCTCGGCGAGACGGTGCCGGACGAATGCCCGTGCGAGCCGATGAACGCCGAGGATCCGCTCTTCATCCTCTATACGTCGGGCTCGACCGGAAAGCCCAAGGGCGTGCTTCACACGACCGGCGGCTATGCGGTGTGGACCGCTTCCACCTTCTCTTATGTGTTCGACTACAATCCCGGCGAGATCTTCTGGTGCACCGCCGACGTCGGCTGGGTGACCGGCCATAGCTACGTCGTCTACGGCCCACTCGCCAGCGGCGCGACGACGCTCATGTTCGAGGGCGTGCCCAACTATCCCGATTTCTCGCGCTTCTGGGAGGTGGTCGAGCGGCACAAGGTCGACATCTTCTACACCGCGCCGACCGCGATCCGCGCTCTGATGCGCGAAGGCGAGGGGCCGGTGAAGAAGCACGACCGCTCCTCCATCCGCCTGCTCGGCACGGTCGGCGAGCCGATCAACCCCGAAGCCTGGCGCTGGTACTACGAGGTGGTCGGCGATGGGCGCTGCCCGATCGTCGACACCTGGTGGCAGACCGAGACGGGCGGGATCATGATCACCACCCTGCCCGGCGCGCACGACATGAAGCCGGGCTCCGCCGGCCGGCCTTTCTTCGGAATCGTGCCGCAGCTCGTCGACAGCGAAGGACAGGTGCTGAACCCTTCGACGGGCTCAGGACAGGGAGGCGCCGCCTCGGGCAATCTCTGCATCGCCCGGTCCTGGCCCGGCCAGATGCGCAGCGTCTATGGCGACCATGAGCGGTTCGTTCAGACCTATTTCTCGACCTATCGCGGCCGATATTTCACCGGCGACGGCTGCCGGCGCGACGAGGACGGTTATTATTGGATCACCGGGCGGGTGGACGATGTGATCAACGTCGCCGGCCACCGGCTCGGCACCGCCGAGATCGAGAGCGCGCTCGTCAGCCATCCCAAGGTCGCCGAGGCCGCGGTCGTCGGCTATCCGCACGACATCAAGGGCACCGGCATCTATTGCTACGTCACGTTGATCGCCGGCGAGGAGGGCGACGAGGCGCTGGAGCGCGCGCTTCGCGACCATGTCCGGCGGGAGATCAGCCCGATCGCAACCCCCGATCTCATCCATTTCACCCCGGCTCTGCCCAAGACGCGTAGCGGCAAGATCATGCGGCGGATCTTGAGGAAGATCGCGGAGAATGAGTTCGGAAGCCTCGGCGACGTCTCGACCCTCGCCGATCCGTCGCTGGTCGACAGCCTGATCGAAGGGCGGCGCAATCGTTGAGCCTCGCGATCCGCGAGGACGATCTTTCGAGCGACGCGGTGCGGGCACTGCTCGCGCTGCACCTCGCGGCCATGCACATCCATTCGCCGCCCGGCCATGTCTTCGCGCTCGATCTCTCGGGCCTGAGGGCGCCGGGCGTCACGGTCTGGACCGCGTGGGACGGCGATGAGATCACCGGAATCGCCGCGCTGAAGGCGCTCGGTGGCGGCGCGGGCGAGATCAAGTCGATGCGCGCCCACCCCAACCATCTGCGCAAAGGGGTGGCCGCCGCCCTGCTCGACCATATCGTTGCCGAGGCGCGGCGGCGGGGGATGAAAAGGCTGCGTCTCGAAACCGGCCGCGGCGCGGTCTTCGAGCCGGCGCTGGCGCTCTATCGCAGCCGCGGCTTCACCGATGGCGAGGCATTCGGCGACTATGTCGGCAGCGATTTCAATCAGTTCCTGCATCTGGAGCTGTGACGGGCCAATCAGCGCTCTCTTGGGAACGGGAGGGGTCGAGCTTTTCCACATCTTTCTCGCACGCGGGATTCACGCGGCGACTCCGAAGGCCTAAGCTGCCGCCGATGCTCACCAAGGCCCATGTCTGCGGCGTCTCGCATTCGATCCTCGGCCAGCCCTGGCGCTGGCGGGGGACGGCGGGGGACGGGCCGGATGAGGGCTTCCGGCCCGACGACCTCGTCGACCAATTGCTGATGGCCCGTGGCGTCGCCCGCGAGGAATTGGAGCGGCACCGCCAGCCGACCCTGCGCGGCTTCATGCCCGACCCCTCGCTGTTCCGCGACATGGACAAGGCCGCGGAGCGGCTCGCCGACGCGGTCGAGGCGGGCGAGGCGATCACCATCTTCGGCGATTACGACGTGGACGGAGCGACGTCGGCGGCCCTGCTCGTCCGGCTGCTGCGCAGCCTCGGCGCTTCACCCCGCGCCTACATTCCCGACCGGCTGATGGAGGGCTACGGCCCCTCGGGGGAGGCGCTGGTGCGGCTGGCGCAGGAAGGGGCGCGGCTGATCGTCACCGTCGATTGCGGCGCCCAGGCGTTCGAAGCGCTGGAGATGGCGCGCGCGGCGAGCGTCGACGTCATCGTCGTCGACCATCACAAGTGCGCGAGCGCGCTTCCCGTCGCCCTTGCCCTCGTCAATCCCAACCGGCTCGACGAGGCGGAGGAAGCGGCGGCGCACGGCCATCTCGCCGCCGTCGGCATGTGCTTCCTGCTCGGCGCGGCTTTGCTGCGAACATTGCGCACGCGCGGTTTCTTCGCGGAGCGCGACGAGCCGAAGCTGATCGACCTGCTCGACCTCGTCGCGCTCGGCACCGTCGCCGATGTCGCCCAATTGCGCGGGCTCAACCGCGCCTTCGTCGCCCAGGGGCTGAAGGTCATGGCCCGGCGCGCCAATGTCGGCCTCGCCGCGCTCGCCGAGGCGGCACGGCTGACGCGGGCGCCGACTGCGACCGATCTCGGCTTCGCGCTCGGGCCGCGGATCAATGCCGGCGGCCGGGTGGGCAAGTCGGACCTCGGCGTAAGGCTGCTCACCGCCGAGGATATGGAGGAAGCGCGCGGGATCGCCGCCGAGCTCGACCGGCTCAACGAGGAGAGACGTGCGATCGAAGCTTCCGTCTGTGAGGCGGCCGAGCAACTGTGCCGCGCCAAGGGCAATCGCGCCGTTGCTTTGGTCGCCGCGCCCGGCTGGCATCCCGGCGTGATCGGAATCGTCGCCGGACGGCTGAAGGAGAAGACCGGCCGGCCGGCGATCGTCGTCGCGATCGGCGAGGACGGGATCGGCAAGGGCTCGGGCCGCTCGATCGCCGGCGTCGATCTCGGCGCGGCGGTGCTTGCGGCGAAGGATAAAGGCCTGCTCATCGCCGGCGGCGGCCATGCCATGGCGGCCGGTCTGACAATCGCCGCCGACCGGATCGAGGCGCTCGCCGATTTCCTCGAGGAAAGGCTTGCGGCGGACGTCGCCCGCGCCGACGGCGACCGCGCGCTTCTGCTCGACGCCGTGCTCGCGCCCGGCGGAATCTGCCCGGACCTGTGCGACGCGCTCGAAGCCGGCGGACCCTATGGCGCCGGCTGGCCGGGGCCGCGCGTCGCGGCCGGGCCGGTGCGGATCGTCAAGGCGGACGTGGTCGGCAACAACCATCTCCGCCTGATCGTCGCCGGCGACGATGGCCGGCGGGTCAAGGCGATCGCCTTCCGTCAGGCCGACAGCCCGCTTGGGGAAGCGATGCTCGCCGCGCCGCCGCACCGCCGCCTCTGGGTCGCGGGCCGAATCCGCAAGGACGAATATGGCGACCGCGTCGCGGCCGAGCTCCATCTGGAGGACGCCGCCTGGGCGGATTGACGCGCCCGCTCGCGCCTCCTAAGTCCCGGGCCCTCCGCATCCGGCCCCATCGTCTAGCGGTCTAGGACGTCGCCCTTTCACGGCGAAAACACGGGTTCGAGTCCCGTTGGGGTCACCATCGAAACAGGAGCGCGGCGCACGTCCCTTTCGATGGTGACGAGGGGGGAGGCCCTTGGTCCGCGGCCGGTCAGGCGGAACGCGCCCGCTTCAGGTGCAATATCTCGTCGATGAGCTGATCGAGCTCGGCGAGCGTGAACGGCTTTTCGAGGATCGAGACGTCCTCGCCGGCCGCCTGGCGGAGCACCCTCAATGCCGCATGGCCGGTCGAGAAGATGACCGGAAGGTCCGGGTCGATCCGGGCGATCTCGCGCGCCGTTTCCGCCCCGTCCATCTCCGGCATCACATAATCGAGGATGACGAGCTGGGGCTTCTGCTCGGCGATCCGCGCAAGCGCCTCGGCGCCGCTCGCGGCGTCGCGCACGGCATAGCCGAGCGCGGAGAGGCCGCGCACGATCGTCGCGCGAACCTGCGGGTCGTCGTCGACGACGAGGATCATTCAATGCCTTCCAAATCGGGGACAAGAACCGGGCGACGGCCCGCCGGTTCCCGGCTCATTCGGCCGCCGCGCTGAAGCTGCCGCCTTCGTAGAGCCGTTCGAACGCATCGGCGAAGCCGTAATCGACCACCGCCCGGCGCCGCGTTCCGGTCGCCGGCGGAGTCCGCCGGGGCGGGGTGGCGACCGGCGGCAGGGTGCGCGGGCGGGCGCCGGGGCGCTCGACCACCATCTCCTTGAACCATTCGCCGGCATAGGAGCCGTCGAGCCGGTGCACCCGCGAGCCGATGATCCGGCCGAGCGGCCGGCCTTCGAGATTGTGGACGAAGGTCTCGTAGAGAAAGCCGACCGGTTCCCCGGCCGTGCTGTAGACATACATCGCCATGTTACGCGCCCCTCGCTCACGCCCTGCCCCCACTCTGGACGTCCTTGAATTTGCGCGACAAATCTGCGTCCAAATGCTGTACGCCAGATGAACGGACTTTCTGTTGGCCGCAGCCGCAGCACCGCTGGCGCCGACCCGTTCCCGGCGTCGGACGAGGCGCCGTCCAATGACGGTCGATCAGCGCCGGTGCCGTCGGATCATGGTCGAGGGCGAAGCCGTCCGTATGTGGCTTGAGCGTAATCTCAGACCCGAGCAGCTCAGCCTGCGCCCGCACGAGGTTTGTGGTGGTTGGGGCTGCCGACAGGAGCGCGAGAGACGGTCCGATCATCCGGCCAGTCTGCGCAGGCGCTCCTTCCGTGTCTAGCCGTCGCCGCGGCGGCGGAAGAGCGGCGCCAGGCCGATCAGGCCGATCAGGCCCAATATGCCCCAGGGAAAGCTGTGCCGCACCACATAGACGGGATGCGGCACGGTCGGGTCGGCGGCGTCCGCGGTGCCCGCGGCCGGAGCGGCGGCGCCGCCCGCCGCGGAATTGCCGATCACCGGGTTGGCCGACGCATTGTTCGGCGCCGCGTTCGCGCTGTTCTGCGCTGCCATGGCCGTATTGGCGTCGGCGCCCTGCGCAAGGGACGAAGCCGGCGCGAGCGCGATGGCCGCCGTCGCGGCGGCTGCGAGAAGATGCTTGCCGAGCATGATCCTCTCCTCCTCAGATCGAATCGTGATAATCGGGCCGCCGGTGGAGCCCGGCGAGGCCGAACAGGCCGACAAGGCCGATCCAGTTCCAGTCGAAACCATCGTCCTGGCCTTCCGCGAGGCGCTGCTGCGTCTCGGTCGGGACGTCCGCCCCGGGCGCCGTCTGCGCCGCGGCCGGCGGACCCGCCCAGGCCAGGGCGGCGATCCCGACGCCGATCCACGCCGCCCTTTTCACCTTTCCCATCATGACCTCCTCTCGCGAACGCGAACCCGTCTCCAGCCGGAGGCGAAGACGAAACGGCCGGAAGCCCTCCGCTGTTCCGCGCCGGAAACGAGCCTCCCGGGCGGGTCTCTGCACATTTTCTGCACGAAGGACGCGCGGCATCCGAACCGCGCGGCGGCAAGCCTCTGGATGCGGATCGTCCATTTCGCGGCCGGAAGGAGGAGACGGAAAATGGCCGAACCGGCCGCCACCTTGGCCGCGCCCGCGCGTCCGGCCCGCCGCCGCACCTATGTCGGCAAGATCGTCGCCGGCGCGCTGCTGGTGGCGCTTGCCGACCAGCTTTTCTTCCTCGCCGACGAAGCGGGCGCGGCTTTGGCCCCGTTCGGCTTGGCCCTGCTCGCCGCCTTGATCCTGGCGCTGAAGCCGCTGCGGCGGTCCGGCCCCGCGCGGATCGCTGCCGCGGCCTGCCTGGTCTTCATTCTTGCCCTCGCCGACGATCCGTCGCCGCTCGCGCTCGGCCTGCTCTGGCTTTCGGTCTCGCTCCTCGTCCTGCTGCCGCTGGCGAAGGGGTATGACGATGCCTGGCGCTGGGCGCTGCGCCTCGGCGCCCACGCCCTGCGCTGCCTGCTGGCGCCGATCGGCGATGCGCGGCGCCTGCACGCCGCGCGCAGGCGGGGCGGCCATATCCGCCTTGCCGCCCATCTTCCCAATCTCTGGCTGCCGCTGGTCGGGACCGGCCTCTTCCTCGGCCTGTTCGTCGCGGCCAATCCGATCCTGGAAAATGCCTTCGCCCGGATCGACCTCGTCGGGCTGCTTGCCGCCATTTCCTTCATTCGCATCGGCTTCTGGCTGCTGGTCGCGGCCTTGCTCTGGCCCCTCTTCCGCCCGCGGCTCGTCCCGCTCGGCCCGGCGCGGGCGGGCGATCCCGACCGCCTGCTGCCCGGCTTCAGCCCCGGTTCGGTCGCGCTCGCTTTGGTCGCCTTCAACGCTGTGTTCGCGCTCGAAAACGGGCTCGACCTCGTCTATCTGTGGAGCGGCGCGCGGCTTCCGGCCGGCATGACCTTCGCCGGCTACGCCCATCGCGGCGCCTATCCGCTGATCGCCACCGCCCTGCTTGCCGGCCTGTTCGTGCTGGCGACGCTCCGCCCCGGCTCGGCTTTGGCCGGCGAGGCGCGGATCCGCCGCCTCGTCACCATCTGGATCGCGCAGAATTTGCTGCTCGTCGCCTCGACGATCCTGCGCACCTTTTATTATGTCGACGCTTATGCGCTGACCCGACTGCGCATCGCCGCCCTGATCTGGATGGCCCTGGTCGCGGTCGGGCTGGCGCTGATCTGCTGGCGGATCGCGCGCGGCAAGAGCGGGGCGTGGCTGATCAACGCCAATGCCGCCGCCGGCCTGCTCGCTTTGACCGCCTGCGCCTTCGTCGATCTCGGGACGGTGAGCGCGGCCTGGAACATGCGTCATGCCCGCGAGGTCGGCGGGCCCGGGGTCCAGCTCGACCTCTGCTATTTGAACCGGCTCGACGCCTCCGCCTTGCTGCCCCTGATCGACCTCGAAAGCGGCAGGCTGAATCCGGCGCTGCGCGAGCGCGTGTCCTGGACGCGCAACCTGATCATGGACCGGCTCGAGCAAAGGCAGAGGGATTGGCGCGCCTGGACCTGGCGCGGCGCGCGGCGGCTGGCCGATGCGCGGGCCCTGGTCGCCCAGCGCCATCTCCCCCGCTTCACCGCCGGCCGCCGCCCCTGCGACGGCACGCTCTAGGAGCCTGTCTGAGTAATTTGCTGGACGGCGGGCGCTAGGGCTGATTCTGTGGGCGGATGAGCAAGACGTTTCGGCGATGGGATGTGGATCAGGGTTGGCTGTTGCCGCCATCGGTTCACGAGTTCGTTTCGGCGGGCCATCTGGCTCACTTTGTGCGCGACACTGTTCGCGAGGCGCTGGATCTGTCGGCGATCCTGGAGACTTATTCGGAGGAACGCGGCTATCCGCCCTATCATCCCGGCATGATGGTTGCGTTGCTGCTCTACGCCT
>DASUHH010000094.1:0-37386 GCA_036273615.1 Allosphingosinicella sp.
CCGGCCCCGCCGGCCACCACTCCGCCGACATCCACTCCGCCGGCCACGCCGCCCTCGACCCAGCCGCATCGCTGATCGGGTCGGACGACGCAAAAAAGGCCGCGTCCCGGAAGGGGCGCGGCCTTTTCGTACCGAAAAAAAATTCCGTCCGGCGTCAGGCCGGCTGCATCTGCTGCTGACGGCCGGCCCGGCGGCGGGCCACCAGGCCTGCGGCGGCGGCGCCGAACAGGAGGATCATCGGCGGCGCCGGCACCTGGGTGCCGCCGCTGGAGCTGGACGATCCGCCCGACGAGCTGCTTGAGCTTGCGCTCGACGCACTGGAAGCGCTCGACGCGCTCGACGAGCTTCCGCCCGTGCTGCTCGTGCTTCCGCCGAAGGAGGAGGAGCCGCCGGTCGCGCCGCTCGAGCTTGCCGACGAGGCGCTCGACGCGCTGCTCGCCGAGCTTGCGGAGGAGCCGGAGCTGCCGCTGGACCCCGACGAGCTGCCATGATGCTTGTGGTGCTTCTCATTCTCGCCGCCCGACGAGCTGGACGAGCTCGAGCTGGACGAAGAGGAGCTGGACGCGCTCGACGCGGAGGAGGCCGAGGAGGAGCTCGAGCCGCCGGTCGACGAGGTCGAGGCGTTGAAGATCACGTTGCCGCTCGATCCGCCGAAGAAGCCGCCGCTGAAGAAGCCGCCGCCGAAGCCGCCGCCGCCGCCGCTCGATCCGCCGACGATGATCGGTGGCGGGGCCGAGCCTTCCGAGGCGACTTCCACGGGCGGAAGGGGCGGTGGCGCATAGGCATAGGTGCGCGTCGTCACCGTCCGTTCCGGCTGGCGTATGACGCAGGCCGTGCGGACCACGCGGCGCACCCGCCGCACCGTCGTCGCGCGGACATAATGCCGGGCGTGGTGGGAGACGAGCGCGGGCCGCGGCCGCGGATGCTCGACGACATGGGCAGCGCCCGCGCCGATCGCCGCACCGCCGCAGGTGCAAGCGCACAATTTTGCCAAGGCCATTCTTACCGACATAGCAGCACCCTGTTTTTCAAGGCTTCGATGCGGTGCGGATAGAAGAAGATCGACACCCGCCTGCCGCATCGGGGCTATGGGGAGAGAGAACGAAGATTTGTTTAAGCGCAACTGCGTTAACCACTTTAGTGCCCCGAAATGGCCGTCAAATGGCTCAAGGAAGCGCTTCCGTCCCATAAGTGGACAGAGGTGCGGAACGGGTGAACGAATAGGCGGCGCGGCCGGCGGCTCACTTATGGTTAACGGCGCGCGACTTTGCCGATTCGGGCCTCGTCACGAATCATACGGTGGCGGGCGCGTTGCGAAGGCGTCGCGCGCTGGAAATGCAGCGCGCTCGCGCAATATCCACAGAAGAAATTTCAACCGCATTTTGAGTGACTTGTGCTGGCCCCTGACGATCAGTATAGGCGCCGTGGGGTAATGGCCGGCGAATCCCGGCGAATCGGGTAGCGGCCGTCGGATTTGCGCTTCGGAGGGGTCCGGGCGCGAAGGAGCGGAGGGGTTATGGCCACGGCAGTCAGCGGCGTTTTCGACCAGAATCAAGCGATTTGGGCGTTGGGCGAGGCCTATCGTCCAAGCGCCAACGAAGAGTTCATGAACCAGGCGCAGCTCGCCTATTTCCGGCAGAAGCTGCTCTGCTGGAAAGACGAGATATTGCGCGAGAGCCGGGACACGATGGCCCAGCTCAAGAGCGGCCCGATTCGCGAGGCGGACCTCACCGACCGCGCGTCGAGCGAGACCGACTGGGCGATCGAGCTTCGCACCCGCGACCGCCAGCGCAAGCTCATCTCCAAGATCGACTCGGCGCTGCGCCGGATCGAGACCGGCGAATACGGCTTTTGCGAGATCACCGGCGAGCCGATCTCGCTGGCCCGGCTCGAAGCCCGCCCGATCGCGACGATGACGGTCGAGGCCCAGGAACGCCACGAACGCAACGAACGCGTCACCCGCGACGATTGACACAGCTCCTTCCCCCGGGGCGGGGTTGGAGCGATTGCCGGGCGCTTGCGCGATCGCTTCGGATCGCGCTTCGATGGGCGGGGCACCTCGGCGCCTCGCCCTTTGCGGGCTCGGGTGCCCCTCCACCGTGCTGCGCACGGTCCCCCTCCCCGTTCCGGGGAGGAGCGGCTCAGTGCAGCCCGACGATCGCTTCCTTGACCTTCAATTTCTCTTTCTTGAGTCGGGAGAGGGTGCCCATGTCCGGCAGGGGTCGCTGACTTTCCTCGAGGATTCGCGCTTCGATATCAGCGTGCTTCAGTTCCAGTGCCGAGATATGCGCCTGTTGCATTCCCATCTCCTTTGCTGTGCTGACGATGCTTGAACCATGTTGTGCGGCGTCCGTCTCCCGGTTCGCGAGCGCCTGCCGCATATGTACGACGGCCCGTTGATGGTTTAGGTATAGCGCGTTTCGGCGCGGCCGGGTAGCGCCGCCCCAAGGGGGTCTGTGACGGACGGTTCGGATATCAACGCAGCCTCGAAGCTCGTGCGGCTCCGCCTCGAGCATCGCGACCTCGATTCGGCGATCGAGGCGCTGCGGGCGATGCCCGCCCCCGACCAGCTTCAGCTCGCCCGGCTGAAGAAGCGCAAGCTGCGCCTCAAGGACGAGATCGCTCTGCTCGAGGACCAATTGATCCCCGACATCATCGCCTGATCGGCGCGTCCGCTCAGGGCGTCACGCCATAGCCCTTGAAGCGGTCGTCGATATCGTAGGCGATCCGCCGCGCGGCGGCGAGGTCCTGGTCGCCGCCTTCCTTGTCGCCCTTGCGCAGGCGCGCGATTCCGCGGCCGTAGAGCGAGGCGGGGAGGTTCGGCGAGCGCTTCAGCGCCTCGCTATAATCGGCGATGGCCTCGTCGAAACGGCCGAGGCGGAGCTTCACGAAGGCGCGGCTGTCGACGATCGCGGCATCCTGCGGATCGTGCTTCAGCGCCTCGTCGCAATCGGCGAGCGCCAGGGGCAGCTCGAGATTGTGGGTGGCGCGAGTCCAGCAGCGGGCGTTGAGCAGGATCGCGCTGGCCGGCTGGCGCTTCAGCTCGGCCGAGGCCGCCGCCACCGCCTGCTCGGCCGCGCCGCTTTCGCTGAGCAGGTCGATCCTGAGATTGGCGAGCGCGAAGCGGCGGTCGGTCTCGCGCGCTCCGGCCAGGGCCTGGTCGGCGATGGCGAGCGCCTTGGCCCAGACCGGCCGGGCATCGGCTTCGTGGCCGAAGCGGGTCAGCAGGGTGGCCTTCAGCATATAGCCGCCGATCGCATCCTCGCCGCTCTCAGTCGCGATCAGCCGGTCGGCCGCGGCGACCGCTTCGGCCTCCTTGCCGCGCCGCCCGTCGAGACGCGCCGCCTCGCCAAGCGCCCATTCGTCCTTCGGCTTCAGCTTGAGCACCCGCTCGACGTCCGCCGCGGCATCGTCGAACCGGCCGAGCTGCTCGTAGGCGGCGGCGCGGCGGCCGAGCGTGTAATCATTGTCGGCATCGAGGGCGAGCGAGCGGTTGAACGCGTCCAGCGCCTCTGCGGGCTTGCCCTGGGCGAGGCGCAGCAGGCCCTGCGCCTGCCAGGTGACGAAATCGTCGCCGCCGATCGTCTCCGCTTTCCGGAGCGCGGCGTCCGCGTCGTCGAGCTTGCCCATCTCGACCAGGACGAGGGCGCGATTGGCGACCGGCCGGCCCCATTCGGGCGAGAGCGACGCCGCCTTGTCGAAATCGGCGAGCGCGTCGCCGAGGCGCTCGGCCTGCAGCAATTCATAGCCGCGCGACACATAATCCTCGGCCGTGACCGGCTGCGACGCGATGATCGCCGCGCGCTCCGACGCCGAGGCTTCATAGCCGACCGGCGCGCGCACATAGGCATGGTCGGCATTGACCTCCTGGAGGGCCGTCGCCCCGGCAAGGCCGTCCTTGGCGGCAAGCTCGGTCTGCATGATCCGGAAGGTGGACCGCGCCACCGCCCGGCCGCCGGCGAGGGTGAGATGGCGCTCGATATGGGCGCCGTCGACGTCGCGGACCAGATCCCTGCCGTCGATCGTGAAGCCCTGGCCGCCCTGCGGCAGGATCACCGTTTCCGTCCCGGCGAGATAGGTCGGGAAATCGAGCGCGAACGGCACGTCCTTATATTTGTCGGGCCGTTTGAAGTTCGCCTTCCACTCGACGATGGCGTCGTTGAAGCCGAAGCGCTGCGCGTCGCTTCCGGGCGCCTGGTCCCAGATCATCCGAACCTTGCCGCTGAAGGTGACGATGGTCGTGCCGGCCGAATCGTCATTCTTCACGTCGATCTGCTGGATGTCGTCGGCCGCGGTCGGGCCCGGAATATAAGGGGCGATCTGGTCCTTCATCTCCGACGCGCCCTTCTGCGCCGCGGAGACTCGGATCTGCGTCGCGACGTCGCCGCGAAACACGATCCGGCCGCTGACCGGGACCGCCGCCTCGAAGCCCCTGGACGCGTCGTAGGTGACGCTTGCGTCGCTCAGCGGCTGCGCCGGCGGGGTCAGCGGCAATTTCTCCAGCGCCGCGCCGGCGGCGCGCACCGGCAGCCCCCAGCCGAAGGGCGAGGAGGCCAGGGCCTCGATGTCGCGGTCGCCGAGGCGGGTGCCGTCGAGCCAATAGGATCGGCCGCCGATCCGCGCGCGAACGATGACATGGTTGAAGGCGCCGACCTGGGGCAGGCGGACGCCGAGCAGGTCGCCGGTCTCGGCATTGACCAGCACCGGCTCGGCATCGACGCCGAGGCCCTTGAGAAGGGCGAGGAGCAGGACGGTCTTGCCCTTGCAGTCGCCGAACTTGCGCGCCCAGCTCCGGTCGGCCCTGGCGGGCACATAGCCGCCGTCGCCCATTGCGAGCGCGAAATAGCGCACCTTGTCCTGGACGAGGCGGAGCGCGGCCATGGCGCGCATCTTCGGATCGGGGCCGAGCGCGGCGATCCGCCCGATCTCCGCCTTGAGCGGCGAATCGGCATCGAGCTGGGCGGCCTGGTCGTAGAGCGGGGCCATGATCCGGCTGATCTCGGCCCAGTCGGAATAGCCGCTTATCTCCAGCCGCGCCGGCACCAGGAAGCGGCGGGGCGCGTCGCCGGGAAGCTCCGGCCCCTCGGCGTCGGTCCGGTCGAGCACCAGCTCGGTCCCCCAGCCGGTCTTCGTCACCTTGGGCTTGCCCATCAGATCGGTCGCCGCCCAGCGGACGTCGAGCCCGTCCTGCCACAGCTCGCGATAGCGAAGATGGCGGATCGGCAGGCCGTGGGACAGGAAGGTGAGATTCTCGGCCCGGAACGGGATTGCGTCGGGCTTCAGGCGGATGGTCCAGGCGACGTCGAGCACGTCGCCGACGCTGAGCCCCTCCGGCTGCAGCGCCGCGGTGAGGACGCCGTCGAGCATCGCCCCTTCGAGATTGTTCTCGCGCCTCAGCACGGTGAATTGCTGCCCGTCCTCGAGCAGGTCGATCTCCTTGCCGTCGCGCAGGATGCGGACCTTGTGGACGATCAGGATGCTGCGCTGGGGCTGCCAGGGAATGACGACGTTGCCGAGCGCGGTCAGGCCCTCGGCGGTCTGGACGCGGGTTGCGATCTCGGCCGAATATTCGCGGGTGCCGTCCTTCAGATAGCGGTTCTGGGTGCTGATCAGCAGCGCCTGGAGCGGGCGGTCCATGAGCGCCGGATTCGGCGCCGGGATGGCGACTGGCTGGACCCAGTCCGGCGCTGGCGCCAGCACGGGCGCCTGCGCGCCGTCATCGGGAGCCGCCGAGGCCGGCGCCGCGGCGAGGCTCGCCAGAGCGAGAAGAAGGTAAGTGAAAAACCGCAATTTTGCCCCCAGCCGGACCCCCAAGGCCGCTTTGTTGCGCACTTCGCGCTGAATTCACAGAGGATTTTTGGAGAAATCGGCAAGGATTCACCTTGCATTGATGCGCCTGCCGCCATGCCCATATAAAAGGGAGCCCGTATCCGGAGTTTTGCGTTGACCCAGACCTACCCCGTCCTCCCGCTTCGCGACATCGTCGTCTTCCCGCAGATGATCGTGCCCCTGTTCGTCGGGCGCGACAAATCGGTGGCGGCGCTGGAGACCGCGATGGCGGCGGACAAGCAGATCTTCCTCGTCTCCCAGCTCGATCCGTCGGAGGACGATCCGGATCGCGACGCGCTTTACGACATCGGCGTGATCGCGACCGTGCTGCAGCTATTGAAGCTGCCCGACGGGACGGTGCGGGTGCTGGTCGAGGGCCAGAGGCGGGCCAATCTCGTCAACATGGCGAGCGAGCACGGCCATCTCGTCGCCGAGGTCGAGCCGATCGAGGTCGCCGAGCAGCACGGGCCGGAGGTCGCGGCCCTGATGCGCTCGGTCGTCGACCAGTTCGAAAATTATTCGAAGCTCAACAAGAAGCTTCCGGCCGAGACCGCGGTCCAGCTCGGCCAGATCGAGGAGGCCTCGCGGCTCGCCGATTCGGTCGCCGGCAACATCGCCATCAAGGTCGCCGACAAGCAGGCCCTGCTCGCCGAGCTCGATTCGTCGCGGCGGCTGGAGATGGTCTTCGCCTTCATGGAGGGCGAGCTTGGCGTGCTCCAGGTCGAGAAGCGCATCAAGTCGCGCGTCAAGCGGCAGATGGAGAAGACGCAGCGCGAATATTATCTGAACGAGCAGTTGAAGGCGATCCAGCGCGAGCTCGGCAATGAGGGCGAGGAAGGGGAGGGCGACGAGCTTGCCGAGCTCGGCCGCAAGATCGCCAAGACCAAGCTTTCCAAGGAGGCGCGGACCAAGGCCAATTCGGAGCTGAAGAAATTGAAGGCGATGGCGCCGATGTCGGCCGAGGCGACGGTCAGCCGCAACTATCTCGACGTGCTCCTGGGCCTGCCCTGGGGCAGGAAGTCCAAGGTCAAGAAGGATATCGCCGAGGCCCAGCAGATCCTCGACGAGGACCATTACGGGCTCGGCAAGGTCAAGGACCGGATCGTCGAATATCTCGCCGTCCAGGCCCGCACCAACAAGCTGAAGGGCCCGATCCTGTGCCTCGTCGGCCCGCCGGGCGTCGGCAAGACCTCGCTCGGCCGCTCGATCGCGCGGGCGACGGGCCGCGAGTTCGTCCGCCAGTCACTGGGCGGGGTGCGCGACGAGGCCGAGATACGCGGCCACCGGCGCACCTACATCGGCTCGCTGCCGGGCAAGATCGTCTCCAATCTGCGCAAGGCCGGTACGTCGAACCCGCTTTTCCTCCTCGACGAGATCGACAAGCTCGGCCAGGATTTCCGCGGCGACCCGGCCTCGGCCTTGCTCGAAGTGCTCGACCCCGAGCAGAATTCGCGCTTCCAGGACCATTATCTGGAGATCGACTACGATCTGTCCGACGTCATGTTCGTCACCACGGCGAACACGATGGACATGCCGCAGCCCTTGCTCGACCGCATGGAGGTGATCCGGCTCGAAGGCTATACCGAGGACGAGAAGGTCGAGATCGCGATCCGGCACCTGATTCCGAAGCAGATCGAGACGCACGGCCTGAAGGACGGCGAGCTGACCTTCACCGAGGAGGGCCTTCGTACCCTCATCCGCCATTATACCCGCGAAGCGGGCGTGCGCACGCTGGAGCGCGAGATCGCCAAGGTTGCGCGCAAGGTGCTGCGCCGGATTCTCGAAGGCAAGACCGAGAAGGCCGAATTGACGCCCGAGACGATCGCCGATTTCGCCGGCGTCCGCCGCTTCCGCCACGGCGTCAGCGAGGAGGAGGACCAGATCGGCGCCGTCACCGGCCTCGCCTGGACCGAGGTCGGCGGCGAATTGCTGACCATCGAGGCGGTGACCGTCCCGGGCAAGGGACAGATCAAGACCACCGGCAAATTGGGCGAGGTGATGCAGGAATCGGTCCAGGCAGCCTATTCCTTCGTCAAGGCGCGCAGCCCGAGCTACGGCGTCAAGCCCAGCCTGATCGGCCGCAAGGACATCCACGTCCACCTGCCCGAAGGCGCGGTGCCGAAGGACGGCCCGTCGGCCGGCATCGGCATGGTGACGGCGATCCTCTCGACGCTGACCGGAATCCCGGTCCGCCGCGACGTCGCGATGACCGGTGAGGTCACCCTGCGCGGCCGCGTCCTGCCGATCGGCGGGCTCAAGGAGAAATTGCTCGCGGCGCTCCGCGGCGGGATCAAGACGGTGCTGATCCCGGCCGAGAATGAGAAGGACCTCGCCGAGATCCCCGAGACGATCCGCGAGAGCCTCGAGATCGTTCCGGTGGCCCATGTCGACGAGGTGCTGCTCCACGCGCTTGCGACGCCGGTCGTGCCGATCGAATGGACCGAGGCGGACGACCTCGCCGCGATGCCGCCGCCGGAGCTCGGCCCCGGCGCGGAGGAGGCGGGGGGCCGGTCGGTTCGTCACTGAAATTATTGCGGTGCAGCAACGAAATCGTCCCGGGAAGGCTCGATTTTCCTCGGAAATTCGCGCTTTCCTTTTGACTCGGACGGCCCGGCTGATTTTAGATGGAGTCCGGCGCGAGCCGCGATTCCACCTTCAACAGGGGTTCGGAAGAGATGAACAAGCAGGAGCTCATCGGCAACGTTGCCGACACGACCGGCCTCGGCAGGGGCGACGCGACGCGGGCGGTCGAAAGCGTGTTCGATGCGATCACCAATGCCCTGAAGAAGGGCGACGAGGTGCGCCTCGTCGGCTTCGGCACCTTCTCCTGCTCCAAGCGCAAGGCCTCGACCGGCCGCAATCCCCGGACCGGCGAGCCGATGCAGATCAAGGAATCGACCCAGCCCAAGTTCAAGGCCGGCAAGGTCCTCAAGGATTCGGTCGGCGGCCGCGGCTGACGCCTGCAGGACGGGCGTTTCGCGGATGCTGGACAGGCCCGGACGGGCCGACTAAGGACGCCGGCGGCGGCTTCCGGCCGCCTTCTTTCGCACCGGGCGTGGGCGCGTAGCTCAGTGGTAGAGCACCGTGTTCACACCGCGGGGGTCGCAAGTTCAATCCTTGCCGCGCCCACCACGCCTGCTCTGCATTCCAGGCACGAACGGCTCGTTGCCCTGGGACCTACTCGCCTTCGAGCGGAAGATCGTCTTCCTTGCCGTGGACGCCGAGCGCGCGCTCGGCGCGGCTCACCTCTTCGTCGGTCGGCGGCTGCTGCAATTCCTCGCCCGGCGCGAGCGCTTCGTCGGGAATGCCGGGGCCGGTGCCCGCTATCGTTTCGTTGACCGGCCGCGCATTGGGCCCGGTGCTGATTTTCTTCCTGTCGTCCATCTCGACCTCTTTCCTGCTACGCTTGGCGGCAAGCGATGTTCCGGAGGCGAATATGGGAGCGAAGGGAGACAGGATGCTGCGGGCGCTGAAGGCGCATTTCCTCGCCTATCCCGGCGCCCGTTCGCGCTCGCCCTGGCCCGAGCATGACGACCTCGCCGTCGGCGACAGGACGTTCGCCTTCCTGCCCGCCGCCGGCCGCCCGTTCAGCGTCACCGTGAAGCTGCCTTATACCGGCGAGGTCGCGCTCGACCTTCCATATGCGGCGCCCACCGGCTACGGCCTCGGCCGCTCCGGCTGGGTGACCTTCACCCCCGCCGAGGACGAGATCCCGCCGCTCGACCGGCTCAAGGACTGGATCGACGAAAGCTACCGCGCGAGGGCGCCGCGCAAGCTGGTCAAGGAGCTGGATTCTCGTCCTTTTCAGCCGTCATCCCGGACTTGATCCCAACCCTTCGACCAAGCTCGGGACAGGCTCTCGTCAGGATGACGCCTCGGTCCTCATACACTCCGCCACGATCTCGAACGAGCGCAGCCGCGCCTCATGGTCGAAAATCTGCGAGGTGATCATCAGCTCGTCCGCGCCGGTCCGCGCCGCGAAATCCTCGATCGCCGCCTTGACCGTCGCGGGCGCGCCGATCGCCGAGCAGGACAGGATCTGGTCGAGCATCGCCCGCGCCTGCGGCGGCAGGGTCTCGGCATAATCGGGCAATGGCGGCGGCAGCCTTGTCGGATTGCCCGTGCGCAGATTGACGAAGGCCTGCATCAACGAGGTCGCGAGCAATTGCGCCTCCTCGTCGCTGTCGGCGGCGAAGGCGTTGAAGCCGAGCACCACATAAGGCCTGTCGCGCTGCTGCGAAGACTGGAAGCGCTCGCGATAGAGGCGGATCGCCTCGATCATCTGCGCCGGCGCGAAATGCGAGGCGAAGGCATAAGGCAGGCCGAGCATCGCCGCGAGCTGCGCTCCGAAGAGGCTGGAACCGAGGATCCAGACTGGAATCGAGAGCCCTTCGCCGGGGACGGCGCGCACCCGATTCCCCTCGGTGCCGCGGAAATAGTCGATCAGCTCGACGACATCGCGCGGGAACTGGTTCTCGTCGGAGGCGAGGTTGCGGCGAAGCGCATGAGCGGCGGCCCGGTCGGTGCCCGGCGCACGGCCGAGGCCGAGATCGACCCGGCCGGGAAAGAGCGATTCGAGCGTTCCGAACTGCTCGGCGACGGTCAGCGGCGCATGGTTGGGCAACATGATTCCGCCGGCGCCGATGCGGATCGTCGACGTGCCGGCACCAACGAAGGCAAGCGCCACCGCGGTCGCCGCGCTGGCGATGCCCGGCATCGAATGATGCTCGGCCATCCAGAAGCGGCGATAGCCCCACGTTTCCGCATGCCGGGCAAGGTCGCGCGCATTGCGAAGCGCCCGACCCGCGTCGCTGCCTTCCGCGATGGGCGCGAGATCGAGGATGGAAAGCGGGATCATGGCGGTCAGATGGGGAGGAGGACGGACGACGTCCAGCGAGGATTCTCATGAAGGGACCCCCGCGCCTATACGGGTGCCGCTTGCCACCGCGCGCCCACCCGCTAACCTGCGCCCATGAGGATCTCGTCCGCCTCCGATTTCCGCGAAGCGGCGCGGCGGCGGCTGCCGCCCTTCCTGTTCCACTATATCGACGGCGCCGCTTATGCCGAGCAGACGGCGCGCCGCAATGTCGGGGATCTCGCCGACATCGCGCTCCGCCAGCGCGTGCTGGTCGACGTCTCGACGATCGATCTCTCCACCAGCCTGTTCGGCGTGCCGCAGGCGATGCCGGTCATGCTCGGCCCGGTCGGGCTCAGCGGCATGTATGCGCGGCGCGGCGAGGCGCAGGCGGCGCGCGCCGCGTCGGCCAAGGGGGTTCCGGTCTGCCTCTCCAGCCTGTCGGTCTGCGGCCTCGCCGAGGTCGCGGCGGCGAGCACGCTGCCGGTCTGGTTCCAGCTCTACATCATCAAGGACCGCGCCTACATGGCCGAATTGCTCGCGGTGGCGCGCGAGCTCGGCTGCGCCGGCCTGATGTTCACCGTCGACCTGCCGATGCCGGGCGCGCGCTATCGCGACCTCCATTCGGGAATGTCGGGGCCCAATGCGCGCTGGCGCCGTTTCGGCCAGGCGCTGACCCATCCGCGCTGGGCGTGGGACGTCGGGATTCATGGCCGCCCGCACGGCCTTGGCAATTTCGTCAAGATTCTCGGCCCGAACAGCGGGCTCGAGGACTATGTCGGCTGGATCGGCCGCAATTTCGACGCCTCGCTCACCTGGAACGACCTCGACTGGATAAGGAGCCACTGGCCCGGCCGGCTGGTGATCAAGGGTATCCTCGACCCGGAGGACGCAAGGCGCGCGGTCGAGGTCGGCGCCGACGGAATCGTCGTCTCCAACCATGGCGGGCGGCAGCTCGACGGCGTCTTGTCGAGCGTTCGCGCATTGCCGCCGATCGTCGAGGCGGTCGGCGATCGGACGATCGTGCTGGTCGATGGCGGCGTGCGCTCGGGGCTCGACGTGGTGCGGATGCTTGCGCTCGGCGCGAAGGGCGTGATGCTCGGCCGCGCCTGGGCCTATGCCCTCGCCGCGGCCGGCGGGAAGGGCGTCACCCGCCTGCTCGACATTTTCCAGGCCGAGATGCGCGTTGCGATGGCGCTGACCGGGGTGACGGAGATCGGCGCGATCGATCGCAACTTGCTGGCCTGACGACCTGCCAAGAATCGTTCGTCCCGAGCGAGAATGGGGTGAGCGGGAAAGCCCTACTGTGGTTCCCCTCCCGACCGTCACCCGCTACGAGGCTCGGCCATGCTTCAGATCGGGGTCCCGGAGAGCCGCCTCTGGCGCGACGAATTGCGCGCGACGGTGGCGCTCGCCTGGCCTCTGGTCCTCACCAACCTCACCCAGTCGCTGATCGCATCGACCGACGTCGTCCTGCTCGGCTGGGCGGGGGCGCACACGCTCGCTTCGGCGACGATCGGAATCAACCTTTATTATGCCTTCCTGATCTTCGGCATCGGCCTCGTCACCGCCGCCGCGCCGATGATGGCGAAGGAATTGGGCGCGCGCCGCCACAGCGTCCGCGACGTCCGCCGCACCGTCCGCCAGACCTTCTGGTCGGCGGCGGCGATCTGCGTTCCGGTCTGGCTGATCCTCTGGCACACGCGGCCGATCCTGCTCGCCATCGGCCAGGACCCAGGTCTCGCCGCCGGCGCGCAGATATTGGTCCGCCACCTGATGTGGGCGATGCTTCCGGCGCTCTGCTACATGGTGCTTCGCGCCTTCGTCTCGGCGCTCGAGCGGCCGGTCTGGTCGCTGCTGGTCGGGGCGATGGGGGTGATCTTCAACGCCTTCCTCAACTACAGCCTGATCTTCGGCCATTTCGGCCTGCCGGCGCTCGGCCTCGCCGGCGCCGGCATCGGCAGCAGCTGCGCCAATGCCTTCATGTTCATTGCGATGAGCCTGGTGGTGAGCGTCCATCCCCGCTTCCGCCGCTACCATCTGTTCGGCCGCTTCTGGCGGCCCGACTGGCAGCGTTTCGGCGAGATCTGGACGCTCGGCCTGCCGATCGCGGTCACGCTCGCGCTCGAGATCACCGTGTTCAACGCGGCGGTGTTCCTGATGGGGCTGATCGGCGCCGATTCGGTCGCGGCCCATGCCGTCGCCCTCCAGATCGCCGCTTTCACCTTCATGGTGCCGCTGGGCCTCAGCCAGGCGGTGACGGTGCGTGTCGGCCTGGCCTTCGGCCGGCAGGACCGGAGCGGGATCACCCGCGCCGGCTGGACGGCCTTCGCGCTCGGCGTCTCGTTCATGGCCTTGATGGCGCTGATCATGCTGACCATCCCGCACCGGCTGGTCACCCTGTTCCTCGACCCCGCCGATCCGGCCAATGCGCCGGTGATCCCGCTCGCCGTCTCCTTCCTGTTCCTGGCGGCCCTGTTCCAGATTTTCGACGGCGCCCAGTCGGTCGGGGCAGGGATGCTTCGCGGCCTCCAGGACACGCGCGTGCCGATGCTCTATGCGGCCTTCGGCTATTGGGGGATCGGCCTCGGCATTTCGATCGGGCTCGCCTTCGGCCTCGGCTGGCAGGGCGTCGGCATCTGGACAGGCTTGGCGAGCGGCCTTGCCGTGGTCGCTTTGCTGATGCTCAGCCGCTGGATCCGGCGCGAATCCCTGGGGCTGGTCGGCCCGCCGGTGCTGCCAACGGAGGCTCGCCCCGCGCGAAGCTGAGCCCGAGCTGCGGGCTCTCGGCCCGCTTGGCGATTCGATACGTGCCGTGGGCGACGTCCTCGCGAATCGCCGATCGGAAACCGGGATACTGACGAGCCGAGACGTCCCTTGACGCTCGCCGGGGCTCGCCCCTATGTGCGCCGCACCTTCAGGCACGCGCGTGGCGATCGTAGCTCAGCTGGTTAGAGCATCGGTTTGTGGTACCGAGGGTCGGGGGTTCAAGTCCCCTCGATCGCCCCACCTGCGTCCCGCCTTTTCAGGGACCAAGACATGCATTCCCCGTGGGATTATCCCGATTTCGACGATCATGAGATCGTCCATTTCGTCACCGACCGCGCGACCGGCCTTCGCTGCGTCATCTGCGTCCATTCCACCCATCTCGGCCCCGGCGCCGGCGGCGTCCGCTTCTGGCATTATGCCGAGAGCGGCGACGCGGTTCGCGACGCGCTCCGCCTGTCGCGCGGGATGAGCTTCAAGAATGCGATGGCCGGACTGCCGCTCGGCGGCGGCAAGGCGGTGGTGCTCGCCGACGCGGCGCGGACCAAGACGCCCGAAATGTTCGCCGCCTACGGCCGCGAAGTCGAGCGGTTGGGCGGCGCCTATGTGACGGCCGAGGATGTCGGGGTCACCGTCGCCGACCTGGTCGAGGTTTCGAAGCAGACGCGTCATGTCGCCGGCCTGCCGGTCGCCGAGGGCGCGGTCGGTGGCGATCCGGGGCCGCATACCAGCTACGGCGTGTTCCTCGGCATCAAGGCGGCGGTGAAGCGCGGGCTCGGCAAGGACAGCCTCTCCGGCCTCCATCTCGCCGTCCAGGGCGCCGGCAGCGTCGCGAGCGGAGTCGTCCGGCGCGCGGCGGCCGAAGGGGCGCGGATCAGCCTCACCGACATCGACCGCAATCGCGCGGAGAAATTGGCGAACGAGGTTGGCGCCAAGGTCGTCGATCCGTCCGAGATCATGACGTTGGAAGCCGACGTGCTCAGCCCCAATGCGCTCGGCGCGATCCTGACCGAGGAAACGATCGCCGCCCTGCGCGTGCCGGTCGTCGCCGGCGGCGCCAACAACCAGCTCGCCACCCCCGCCGACGGCCAGCGCATCCACCAAAACGGCATCCTCTACGCGCCGGATTACGTCATCAACGCGGGCGGAATCATCAACGTCTCGACCGAGTATCTGAAGGATGGCGACCGGGACGAGGTCCGCCGCCGGATCGAGCAGATCCCGGTCCGCCTCGAGCAGATCTGGAGCGAGAGCCAGGAGACCGGCCGCAACCCCGCCGAAGTCGCCGACGCCATGGCGATGCGCCTGATTGGGCGCGGATAAAAAGGAAGGGCGGCGTTCGGGCCGCCCTTTCTCGTTCAGGCCACTTCGTCCAGCTCGACCTGCTCTTCGTCGAGCCGGGCCAGCAACCGGTCCATCTTCTCGTGCAGGCTGGCAATCTCCGCTTCGGAGCGGAGGTTGGTCTCGTAATCGAGCCGCGCCTCGAACCGGTCCTTCGCCGCCTGCCGATTCTGGCTCATCATGATGATCGGCGCCTGCAGCGCAGCCAGCATCGACAGCATCAAATTGAGGAAGATGAACGGGAACGGGTCGAAGGCGTGCCGGACCAGCACGACCGTGTTGAGCATGGCCCAGGCGACCAGGAACAGGCCGAAGCCTATGATGAAGCTCCACGAGCCGCCGATGGTGGCAACGCGGTCGGCGAGGCGCTCGCCGAAGGTCAGATGCTCGGCGAACAGCTCGTTGGGATCGCGGGAGACCGGCGCGCGCCGGATCTGGCCGGCGAGGAAGCGGATGGTTGCGTTCATAACTCACCTCTTGCGACCGTGCCGTCCGGGCGGTCGCTGGTGAGCTAAATCAGACCAGCGGCTTCCCGGACGGGACGGCCAATCGACTATGGTCGCTGGTTGACATGGGTCCCCTCGGGGGAAGTTGCGGAAAAGCCGCGTTTGCGGCCGAGGCGGGAGATGATCCTGGCGATCAGCGAAGTCAAGCCGGTGCGACTTTGAGCTTGCCCCGGCCCAGCCGGTGCTCGCGATAAAGGGTGTAAAGGCCGGAGCCGACGATGATCGCGGCGCCGGCCCATGTGCTCGTCGGCGGCCGATCGGCGAAGAGCAGCCAGCCGAGCGTCACCGCCCACAGCAATTGCACATAATCGAACGGCACGATCACCGGCACCGCCGCATAGCGCAAAGAGGCGGTCATCAGCAGCTGGCCGATACCGCCGAAGCTGCCGACCGCGAACAGGATCATCCAGGTGTGGCCGTCATGGGCCCGGCCGTAGAGCGGCATCAGCAGTCCCGAGCCGAGCAAGGAGAGGCAGGTGAACCAGAGGACGATCGTCTGCGTCCCCTCGGTCCGGCCGATCTGGCGCAACGTGATCGTCACCGCGCCGACTCCGAGCGCGCCGGCGATCGCGATGGCGAGGCCGACCGCCGGCAGCGTCTCGCCATGCGGCTGCATCACCACCATCACGCCGGCAAAGCCGATCGCGACCGCGCTCCAGCGATGGCGGCCGACCGGCTCCTTCAGCAGGATCGCGGAGAGGATCACCGAGAAGAGCGGCGCGGCGAAGGCGATCGTCGTCGCCTCGGCGAGCGGCAGGTAGAAGAGCGCGCTGAACGTCAGCGCCATGGTGGTGAGGCCGAGGCAGGCGCGCCAGACATGGGTCATCGGCCGTTGCGTGCGCCACGCGCCGGCATTGCGGCTGGCCGCGATCCAGATCAGCAAGGGCGGCAGGCCGAAGACGAAGCGGTAGAAGACCAGCTCCGGCATCGACACGCCCGCATCATAGCCGAGCTTGATCGCCGCCCCCATGCACCCGAAGCAGCTCGCCGAGCCAATCCGGAGCGCGATGCCGAGCAGGCGGTTCGGGTGCGGGCGGGCGGAGGCCATGGGCGCGGATAGCAACGGCAGCGGCGTAAAAGGCAAGACCTGCCGGAAGGCTCCGTCGATTTTGCCCGGCAGGTACGCGGCTGGTTAGACCAGAGCGTCCGCTACGGGTGGATTGCTGTCATTCCCTGGATGCGCTGTGACGCCATACCGCGATTTGATGCCGAGCCCGCCGCGATCTAAACCGGGGGAATGACCGAAGCCGCGACCTTCTACAATCAGATGGCAGCGCACTACCACCTGATCTTCCAGGATTGGGAGGCATCGATGCACGGCCAGGGGAGAGTCATCGCCGCGTTATTGCCACCCCCGGAGCGAACCGGCTCCATCCTCGATTGCGCATGCGGCATAGGCACCCAGAGTTTGGCGTTGGCAAAACTCGGCTTCAAAGTCGACGCGTCCGACCTTTCCAGCGCCCAGGCGGCCCGTGCCCAACGCGAAGCGGCCGACCGAGATCTGCCCGTGCGGGCCTGGGTGGACGACATGCGCACGCTCCAAAAAGCCCCCGCTGGGCACTATGGGGCGGTGCTGTGCATGGACAATGCACTGCCGCATCTCGACAGCGACGCGGATGTCGAGACGGCTTTGCGCGCTATGGGAACGCGGTTGCGACCAGGGGGGTGTCTGGTACTGAGCTTGCGAGACTACGGGCCGCTGATTGGAAAACGGCCGAAAGCCATGCCGCCGTCCATCTTCACCGACGCCGAAGGTCGTCGGATCGTATTTCAAGTCTGGGACTGGCTCGATGAGCGGCGATACACAGTCCACCTCTACATCTCGCTCCAGATCGGCCACCGCTGGCAAGATCATCACTTCATCGGCCACTACCGTGCCATGCTGATTGAAGAGGTGTTTGCGTTGGCGGCTTCGGCGGGGTTCACGAATGTTCGTGTTCTCCTTCCGGCGGACACGGGCTTCTATCAGCCAATCATAACCGCCGTCTGGCCGTGAACCGGTCAAGTTCGAGGGAAGGGCGCACCACTTATCGGTATCGGATTGGCAGCGATGGGTCGTAAGCGGACACTGGCGCTTCGTCCTCCAACGCATCCCAAAGTGAATCGAAGCGAATGTGGAGCGAGCGGGACAGCGGCCCTCGCTCAGCCTCCGTTTCCGCGCAGGACTAAGCCTTTAAGGAAGCCGCACCGTCGGCTAGACACAGCGCGCCGATGCACATTCTCGCGAATCCCGCCCGTTTCCTGAAGATCGCGCGGCCGCTGACCCCTTGGCTGGGGTGGGGCGGCGCGTTGCTGGCCGCGCTGGCGCTGGCGGACGGGCTGTTCGTCGCACCGCCCGATTATCTGCAGGGGGACAGCGTCCGCATCATCTACCTCCACGTGCCGGCCGCCTGGCTCGGCATGGCGGGCTGGGCGGGGATCGCGGTGGCGAGCCTGATGCAGATCGTCTGGCGGCATCCCCTCGCCGCCGTCGCGGCGCGGGCGATCGCGGTGCCGGGGGCGGTGTTCACCGCGCTCTGCCTCGCCACCGGCTCGCTCTGGGGGCGGCCGACCTGGGGGACCTATTGGCAATGGGACGGGCGGATGACGTCGATGCTCGTCCTCCTCTTCCTCTATATCGGCTATCTCGCGCTCGGCGAGGCGGACCGGGAGCGGGGCGGGGAGGGGCGGATCACCGCCATTTTCGGGCTGGTGGGCGCGATCAACCTGCCGATCATCCATTATTCGGTGCTGTGGTGGCGGACGCTTCATCAGGGGGAGAGCATCGGCCTTACCGGCTCGACCATCGCGGCGCCGATGCTGTGGCCGTTGCTCGTCTCCGTCCTCGGCTTCAGCCTGCTGTTCGGGGCGGTGGTGCTGATGCGGATGCGCGCGATGCTCGCCCGGCAGAAGGTCGAGGCGCGGCTCCGGAGGCAGGCGGCGTGAACCGCTGGGTCTTCGTCATCGCCGCTTATGCGATCGCCCTGGTCGCAACCCTGGTGCTGGTCGGATGGAGCTATGCGGCGATGCGCCGGGCGGAGCGCGATGCCGAGGCGCTGAGGACGCGCCAATGAAGGCCAAGAACCAGCGCCTGACCCTGCTCGTCCTCGCCATCGTCGCAATGCTGGCGGCCGTCCTGCTCGCCATGTCGGCCCTCCGCGGCCAGGCCTCCTATTTCTACGCGCCGGGCGACCTTGCCGGCCAGCCGCTCCCGGTCGGCAAGGCGGTGCGGATCGGCGGCATGGTCAGGAAGGGATCGATCCGGCACCTGCCCGACGGCGTCACCATCACCTTCACCGTCCGCGACGAGACCCCGAACATCATCCGGGTCCGCTTCCGCGGCATCCCGCCGGACCTGTTCCAGGAGGAGAGCGGCGTCGTCGCCGAGGGGAGATTCCAGCCGGACGGCCTGTTCGTCGCCGACGAGATCCTCGCCAAGCATGACGAGAATTACAAGCCGCCGATCCTCGACGCGAAGAAGCACGAGCATGTGACGGGTGAGGTGCGATGATCGCGGAAGCGGGGCTCGGCGCGCTCTGGCTGGCGGCTTCCTTGTCGCTGCTCCAGCTCTTCTTCGGCTTCGCGGCGCTGAAGCCGCCGGCCGAGGAGCTTGGGCGCAGCGTCCGGCCGATCGCGATCGCCCAGGCGGTGACCGTGGTCATCGCCTTCTTCTGCCTGATCGACCTGTTCCTTCGGACCGATCTGTCGGTGCGGCTGGTCGCCGAGAACAGCCACAGCCTCAAGCCCTGGCTCTACAAGTTCGCCGGCGCCTGGGGGAATCACGAAGGCTCGATGCTGCTCTGGGTGACCGTGCTCGCCGTGGCGGGCGCGGCGGTAGCCCTGTTCGAGCGGCGGCTCAATGAGCGCACCCTGATCGCGACCCTCGCCGCCCAGGCGACGATCGGGCTCGGCTTCTACATCTTCCTGCTCTTCGCCTCGAACCCGTTCGACCGGCTCGCGCCGGCGCCGCTGGAAGGGAACGGCCTCAACCCCCTGCTCCAGGATCCGGGCCTCGCCTTCCACCCGCCGACCCTCTATTTCGGCTATGTCGGAATCTCGATCGCTTTCTCCTTCGCGGTCGGGGCCCTGCTGACCCGCGACGTCGGCCCGGCCTTCGCGCGGGCGATGCGGCCCTGGGTGCTGGCGGCATGGATCTTCCTCACCACCGGGATCACCGCCGGTTCCTATTGGGCCTATTACGAATTGGGCTGGGGCGGCTGGTGGTTCTGGGACCCGGTCGAGAATGCCTCGCTCATGCCCTGGCTGGCGGCGACCGCCCTGCTCCATTCGGTGACGGTGCTTGCGACCCGCGACGGGCTTCGCGCCTGGACGGTTATGCTCGCCGTCGTCGCTTTCTCCATGTCGATGATCGGTACCTTCCTCGTCCGCTCGGGAATCCTCACCAGCGTCCACGCCTTCGCGGTCGATCCCAGGCGCGGCTTCTTCATCCTGATCCTGCTGGCGCTCTACATCGGCGGCGCGCTGACGCTTTACGGCCTCCGCGTCGGCACGGTGAAGGAGGGCTCGACCTTCGAGCCGGTCAGCCGCGAAGGCGCGCTCGTCCTCAACAACCTCCTGCTCTCGGTCGTGCTCGGCCTCGTCCTGGTCGGGACGCTCTATCCGCTCCTGACCGAGGCGATGGGCTCGAAAGTCTCGGTCGGGCCGCCTTATTTCAATTCGGTCGCAGGGCCGATCGCCCTGCTGCTCGTCGCCGCGATGGCGGCCGGGCCTTTGCTGCGCTGGCGGCGGGACCGGCTGAAGGCGCTCGGCCGGCGCATGGCGGTGCCGATCGCGCTCGCCGTGTTGGCGCTGGTCGCGCTCGTCCTCTTCGCGCCGGGAATGCGCATCCTGCCCTTGCTCGGCCTGGGGCTGGCGCTCGGCGTCGGCGCGGGCAGCCTCGCGCCGCTCTGGAAGCGCAACCTCCGCCGGACGCCGCTCTTCGTCTATGGGATGGTGATCGCCCATCTCGGAATCGCCGTCAGCCTCGCCGGCATGGCCTGCGAGAGCGCCTTCACCGTCGAGCGGCTGGTCGCGGCTCGGCCGGGCGACACCGTTTCGGTCGGGCCCTATCATGTCAGGTTTGCCGGAGTCGCGCCGATCGCCGGGCCGAACTGGACCGCGATCGAGGCGACGCTCGTCGCAAGCCGCGGCGGCGGCGCGCCGTTCACGCTGACGCCGCAGTCGCGGATGTTCAGCGCCCCCCCGACCGAGACCAGCGAGACGGCGATCGCGACCCGGCTCGACGGCCAGCTCTACACGGTGATCGGCAAGCCGGCCGAGGACGGGCGCTGGCAGCTTCGCCTCTGGTGGAAGCCGTTCGTCACCCTGATCTGGCTCGGCGGCGCGATGATCGCCTTCGGCGGCTTCCTCGCCTTGATCGGCCGGGTCCTGCGGAGCCGGCGCGCCGCGCGGCGCGGGGAGGAAGCCTACGCATGAGGCGGACCATCCTCTGGCTGCCGCTCGGCCTCTTCCTCCTGTTCGTGATCATGGTGGTCGTCGGGCTGCGCCATGGCGAGGACAACAATGTCCCGTCGCAGATGATCGGCAAGAAGATGCCGCCATTCGCGCTGCAGCCGATCGTGCCCGGCCATCAAGGCCTGTCGCTTGCCGATCTTCGGACGGGGCAGCCGCGTCTGGTCAACGTCTTCGCGAGCTGGTGCCTGCCCTGCCGGGTCGAGGCGCCGCAGCTCATGGAATTGAAGCGGCGCGGCGTTCCGATCGAGGGGATCGCGGTGCGCGACCGGACCGAGGACCTCCAGCCCTTCCTCGCCCAGGGCGGCGACCCGTTCGACCGGATCGGCTCCGACCCGCAGAGCCGGGTGCAGTTCGACCTCGGCTCGTCGGGCGTTCCGGAAAGCTATGTCATCGACGGCAAGGGCGTGATCCGCCTCCAGCATATCGGCGACATAAGGCCCGAGGATGTCGGCGCCCTCTACCGCGCCTGGGAGGCGGCGAAATGAGGGGCCTCAGCCGTCATTCCCGCGAAAGCGGGAATCCCGCGTCTTCCGGCGGTGCAAGGCGGGCCTCCCGCTTTCGCGGGAGTGACGGAATTGTGCTGGCGATGAGCCTCCTCCTCGCCGCCCCCGCTTTCGCCCAGTCCAGCCTCCCGCCGGCACGCTACGCCTATACCCAGCTCGAAGACCCGCGGCAGGAGGCGAAGGCCAGGGCGCTGATGGAGACGTTGCGCTGCCTCGTCTGCCAGGGCCAGTCGATCGCCGACAGCGACGCCGAGATGGCCGGCGACATGCGCGCCTTCGTCCGCGAGCGCGTCAGGGAAGGGAAGAATCCGGAACAGATACGCCAATGGCTGATCGAGCGCTACGGCGCCTGGATCAGCTACAGGCCGCCGGTCGAGCCATTGACCTGGCCGCTCTGGGCGGCGCCGTTGCTGCTGCTCGCCGGCGGGGCCTGGCTGGCGCGCGGCCGGTTCAAGAGGCGGAGGGCCTGATGGGCTGGGTCTTCATCCTCATCCTTGCGCTCGCCGTCTTCGCCGCTTTGTGGCGGTTCGGGCGGCTCGACAAAGGCGGGCTCCAGTTCCTCGCCGCTTCCCTTCTGCTCGCCTTCGCCGGCTATGCCTGGCAGGGCCATCCCCGCCTTGCCGGAAGCCCGCGCCGCCCGCCCGAGCATCGCGGCGTCTCCGACAGCGAGTTCGTGAAGATCCGGCACGATCTGCTCGGCAGATTCAACAATGCCGATAGCTGGCTGACCCTGGCCGAGGCCTATGAACGGGACGGCGACACGCTCGGCGGCGCCCAGATCATCGAGGCGGCGCTGAAGGCGCATCCCAACGATCCCGATCTCTGGGTCGGCCTCGGCAATGCGCTCGTCGTCCATGGCGGCGGGATGATGAACCCCGCCGCCCAGCTCGCCTTCGACCGCGCCGCCGCGCTCGCGCCCAACCATCCCGGGCCCAAATTCTTCTACGGCCTGGCGCTCGCCCAGAGCGGCCGGATCGACGAGGCCGAGAAGGTCTGGCGCGACCTCCTCGCCACCGCCCCGCCCAACGCGATGTGGCGGAGCGCCATCGAGCAGCGGCTCCAGATGATCGAGCAGATCAGGGCGATGGCGGCGCAAGCCTCACCGCCTTCGCAGGGAGGGAATTGAGCGGGGCCGCGGCGCGCTTCGCTCGTACCCGCTCCTGGCCCGTCCCTTGCAGGGGGGCTGTTCAATGATCGATGCCGCGGCCGGTCTCGTGCTGGAGGTCGTCTATCTTCTTCGACGGTCGCACGAAAAGGTGGTACCGGCTTTTCGCGACAGCAACGCGCCAACAAGGATTCCGTCAGACCGGCTCGAAGGGGAGATCGAGCGCTTCGGCCACCGCCTGGTGCCGGATCTTGCCGTTCGAAACGTTCAGGCCGTTTGCCAGGTGATGATCGGCTTTCATCGCCGCTTCAGCCCCTTCGTTGGCGAGCTTCAGAACGAATGGCAGGGTCGCATTGTTGAGCGCGAAGGCCGAGGTGCGGGCGACCGCGCCCGGCATGTTGGCGACGCAATAATGGATGACTCCGTCCACCTCATAGACCGGATCGGCATGGGTGGTCGGGTGCGAGGTCTCGAAGCAGCCGCCCTGGTCGATGGCGATATCGACGAGGACGGAGCCGCGCTTCATCGTCTTCAGCATGTCGCGGGTGACGAGCTTCGGCGCCGCCGCGCCCGGCACCAGCACCGCGCCGATCACCAGCTCGCATTTCTGCACGGCATTGGCGATCGCCGCCTTCGAGGCATAGGCCGTCTTGATCTGGCTTCCGAAGAACATGTCGAGCTCGGCCAGCCGCGCGTTGGAGATGTCGTAGATGGTGACGTCGGCGCGCATTCCGACCGCCATCTGCGCCGCGTTGACGCCCGAGACGCCGCCGCCGAGGATCGCGACCCTGGCCGGAGCAACGCCCGGAACGCCGCCCAACAGGACGCCGCGCCCGCCCTGCTCCTTTTCGAGATAATGGGCGCCGACCTGGATCGACATGCGGCCCGCAACCTCGCTCATCGGCTTCAGCAAGGGCAGCGAGCGGTCGTTGGCGGTCACCGTCTCATAGGCGATGCAGGTCGCGCCCGATTTCATCAGCCCTTCGGCCTGCTTCTTGTCGGCGGCGAGGTGGAGATAGGTGAAGAGCAGATGGCGCGGCTCGAGAAGGGCGATCTCCTGCGGCTGCGGCTCCTTCACCTTCACGATCATGTCCGATTCGGCGAAGACGCTCTTCGCGTCGGGTGCGATCCGGGCGCCGGCGTCGACATAGGCCCGGTCGTCGAAATCGATTCCGGTCCCGGCCCGGGTCTCGACGATCACCTCATGGCCGGCACCGACCAGTTCGGCCACCGAGGCCGGCGTGAGGCCGACGCGGAACTCGTTATTCTTGATCTCCTTGGGCACGCCGACCTTCATCTCGCCTCTCCTCGCTTGCGCGGGCGGATATAACGCGATTCGATCGGGAAATTCCTGCAATATACGTGCGCTTGCCGGCATGATTCGGGACAATCTCCCGAATCATGCCCCCGATGGAGGATGAGATGCTCGACGCTTTCGACCGCAGGATCCTCGACCAGCTCGCGACCAACTCGGACCTCACCAGCGCGCAGCTCGGCGAGAAAGTGGGGCTGTCGTCGAGCGCAGCGCACCGCCGCGTCGCGCAGCTTCGCGAGCAGGGCCTGATCGCGGGCTTCCGCGCCATCCTCTCCAGGGCGGCCCGCGGCGACCCGACGACCTTCCTCGTCGACGTGACCCTGCGCGACCAGCGCGAGGAGACGATGGCGGCGTTCGAGCGCGAGATCGTCGATTGCCCCGAAGTGCGCGCCTGCTTCCTCGTCAGCGGCGGCGCCGATTATCTGCTGCAGCTGGAGATCGCCCGCGACGACAGCTTCGAGCGGGTCCATCGCGACATGCTGTCGCGCCTGCCGAGCGTCTCCCGGCTCGAATCGCATTTCGTCATCCGCGAAGTCCTCCGCCGACCCTAGAGGAACGAGGGAGGACCTCCATGGCCGAGGCGACACCGATCCTGGTCACCGCGACCTTCGCGCCGGGCGACGACGTCTGGCTGCAGGAATTGCGGCGGGCTCATTATCCGCCGGCCTTGAACAAGGTGCCGGCCCATCTCACCTTGTTCCGCCTGCTGCCCCCGAGCGCTGAAGGCGAGCTTGGCCGCCGCCTCGCCGCCTGCGCCGCCGCGCCGCCGCCGCGCGCCGGGATCGGCGGAATCATGGACCTGGGGGAGGGGACGGCGCTTCGTATCGACAGCGCGGAATTGGGGGATATCCGCGCGGACCTGGCGCTGGCGCTCCACGGCCTGCTGACCCCGCAGGATCGGGCGCCGTGGCGGCCGCACGTCACCATCCAGAACAAGGTCCGACCGCGCGAGGCCCGCCGCCTCCAGGCCGCGCTCCGCGGCCGCTATGAAGGCCGCCCGCTGGCGATCCGGGCCCTGGCGACATGGCGCTATCTCGGCGGCCCGTGGGAGCCGATCCGGAGCTGGGCGTTCCGGGGGTAGGAGCTTTGAACCGCGAAAATCCCTCTCCCATGGGAGAGAGCGAGTTGAGGCTCAATCGATCTGCCCGATGCCCTCGCAGCTATAGTCGAACGCGGCGAGGCCCGCTTCGAGATGCGAGGCGAGCAGGGGCATGTCCATCAGATCGTCGAGCGCGCTTTCCGGATCGGTGTCGCTCGCCTCGGCAAAGGCATCGTCCCATTCGCTCGAATCATAGGTTCCGCGGCCGACCCAGGCGAGCGCCAGAGTTTCGGCGAGCTGGTCGTCGGCGAGGTCGTCGAGGATCGACCGCAGCTCCTCCTCGACCCCGGTGTTGAGCTCGTCCTCGAGCGGCGAGATGACCCCGCCCTCGGCGTCGCTGTCATAATCGTCGACGTCGTCGGCATCCTCGTCGGGATCGGGCGCCGGCACCTGGGCCTCGTTCTCGCGGGCGCGGATGATGATCCTGCAAAGCGTGTCGAGCGGGGTCAGAAGGTCCATGAGTCTCTCCGTCGCTCCGCTAACGACGATGCGCGGACAGGGTTCCAACGCCGAAACGAACCGTGGGCGGGCGGGAGCCGTCTTCCCCATCGTCATGCTGGACCCCGATCCGGCATCCATGAGCGTGGTCTTCCAGGACCGGCGCCTCGGCGTTCACGGAACCCCAATTCCCGCAGGTTGAAATCCGCCATCGGGCGCGCCGGTTGACCCTTGCCGCGGCTTTGTTATAGGCCCGCGGGCGCCGCGCCGGGACGCAAGCGCGCGCCCGATGGGGCGGAGTAGCTCAGCTGGTTAGAGCAGCGGAATCATAATCCGCGTGTCGGGGGTTCAAGTCCCTCCTCCGCTACCATTTTCTCTTTCGCCTCGACGATCCGCCCCGCCTCCATCCGCAGGATCCGGTCGCAGCCTTCGAGGGTCGAACGGCGGTGGGCGATCATGACGATGGTGAGGTCGGGGCCCAATGCCATGATTGATCGGATCACCGCCGCCTCGGTGTCGTCGTCGAGGGCGCTGGTCGCCTCGTCGAGGATCAGCACCTCCGCCTGCTTGTAGAGGGCGCGGGCGATTCCGATCCGCTGGCGCTGGCCGCCCGAGAGGCGGATTCCGCGCTCGCCGACCCTGGTCTCATAGCCTTCGGGAAGCCCTTCGACGAAATCGTCGATCTGGGCGGCGCCGGCGCAGGCGCGGACGCGCGCGCCGTCGATGGCGGCCGCGGCCGCGCCGAAGGCGATATTGGCGGCGATGCTGTCGTCGATGAGGAAGATGGCCTGGGGGACATGGGCGAGCGTCGCCTGCCAGCGCGGCCGCGTCTCCGCGTCGAGCGCGCGTCCGTCCACCCGGATCGTGCCCTCGCCCGGCTCGAGCAGGCCCATCAGCAGGTCGAGCAGGGTGCTCTTGCCGCTCCCCGTCGTGCCGGCAATGCCGATGCGGCCGCCGCGCGGAAGGACGAAGCTGACGTCGCGCACGGCAAGTCCGGCCTCGCCATAAGCGAAGGAGACACGGTCGAACGCAATCTCGTGCGCGAACGGAAGGGGCGGGCCCTCGGGTGCCGGCGGCAGGACCGGCAGAGCGAGGGCGTCGGCGACGTCGTCGATCGCCTGGAGGTTGCCGGCGGTCTGGCTCCAGCCCTGATAGGCCTGCTGGATCAGCGGCAGCAGCCGCTGCGAGCCAAGAGCGAGCGCGCCGAGCACCGGAATGGCGTGGACGAGCCCGCCCGGCCTCAGGCTCATCGCAAGCGCGATCAATGCGATCACCGTCATCCCAGCCGCCTCGATCACGAAGCGCGGCCCCTGGGCGATGAAGGCGTTGACCGCGAGGGCGCGGCGGAACCGGCCGTCGAGCGCACGGAAGCTCCCCTCGAACAGAGGCTGCGACCGGTCGAGGATGATGTCGCGTATGCCTCCAAGCCCTTCCTGGATCATCTTCGTCCGCTCGCGCGCCGCCGCCGCGAGCACCCGCGAATTGGCGCGCAGCCGCGCCCGGGTGAGCGTCGAGATGAGCGCGTAGACGATCCCGATCGACACCGCCGCGGCGAGCGTCGCAAGCGGGCTGATCGCGAAGAGCAGGGCGCCGATCAGCAATGCCATGATCGCGCCGACGACTCCCTGCATCAGCGGCTGGAGCGCGCTCGAGGCGAGGTCGCGCACCTTGTCCATCGCGGCGAGGGCCTCGCTGCTGTGGCGTTTCACATAGTCGGCATAAGGCTGGCGAAGCATCCGGCCGAACAGGGCCGTGGCGATGTCGTGGCTCACCGCCATCACGAATCGCTGATTCTGCCAGAGGAGGAGCAATCGGACGATCGCCGCCGCCACCGAGCCGGCGATCAGCAGCAGGGCGGCCGAGAAGATGCTGTCGATGCCGAGGGCGGAAAGCCAGCGCCCCGCGATTCCGGGGACGGCCGACGGCCCGCCGCGGGTGAGGAAGGCGAGGAAGGGAAGGATGGCGGCGATCGTGACCAGCTCCGCCACGGTGCCGGTCAGCATCGTCCCGAGGGTGAGGACGAGCTGGCGCCGGCGGCGGGGGCTGAGGGCGCTGTAGAGTCGGAAAAGCGGGTGCACGAGCGGTCTATGGCATAGAGCGAGGGTGCAAACCCAGCCTCGCTTGTCGTTTCGGATGCGGAGCGACTGGCGCGCGGCGTGCCTGCCTGCTAACGGCGCCGTTCCCGTGGCCCGAGGGGGAGAAGCGCAATGCGCGGCCATGGCTCGGCCGGCCGGAAAAAACGCGGTTACGATCCAATTTGGAAATAACTGCGCTTGCTTTTTGCGCGGACCCTCTCGAAGGCTGCTGTAACCCAGATCAATCGGAAAATCGAGCAAAAACATCGGTTTCCATTGGTTTCTGAAGAAGGACTTTGCAAAAGCGATGGGTTTCGGGGCAAGGCTCGCAGAGGAGCGGAAACGGCTTGGATTGAAGCAGGCGGAGTTCGCCGCCCTGGTCGGCACGGATGTGCCCAAGCAAAGCCTTTACGAGAACGACCGGCGGGAGCTGCGCGGCGACTATCTCGCCCGGCTCGCCGATGCGGAGGTCGACGTCGTCTATGTGCTGACCGGCCAGCGGATGGAGGGGGACTGGCTCGGGCAGGGGGCGAGCGACCTGCTCTCCGCTTATGTCACCCTGCCGCCCGACCTGCAGGAGGTGCTGGTCCGCTTCGTCAACGGGCTTCGCGAGCATCTCGCCGGACGGGGGCGGACGCTCCATAGCGGCCGCAACGCCTATCGGGCGCGGGAGCCCGAATAGAGGCTGCGCGTTCCGGCGCCGTGGCTGAACGGCGCATCGGAACCGCGGGCTGGACGATTCCAAGCGCGGTCGCGGAATCATTCCCGCGGGAGGGCAGCGGGCTCGAACGTTACGCCGCGATCCTCTCCTGCGCGGAGATCAATTCCTCTTTCCATCGCTCCCACCGCGAATCGACCTGGGCGCGCTGGGCCGAATCGGTGCCCGGCGATTTCGCGTTCGCGGCCAAGCTGCCGAGGGAGATCACGCACAAGCAGCGGCTTGCCGATTGCGGGGCATCGGTCGACCGGGCGCTGGCCGAGATGCGGCCGCTCGGGCGCAAGCTTCGAATCCTGCTCGTCCAGCTTCCGCCGAGCCTCGCCTTCGACGCCCGAATCGCGGAGGAGTTCGCCGCCGCGTTTCGGCGCCGCTGGGACGGGTTCGTCGCCTGGGAGCCCCGCCATCCGAGCTGGTTCGATGCCGAAGCGGAAGCGCTCCTCGTTCGTCACCACATTGCCAGGGTCGCCGCCGATCCGCCGCCGGCGCCCGGCGCCGACCGGCCCGGCGGCTGGCCGGGGCTCGTCTATCTCCGCCTGCACGGATCGCCCGCGAGATACCGGTCGCGCTACGACGATGGGCGGCTGGAGGGGATCGCGGCCCGGCTCGAAGCGGCCGGCGACGTGCCGGCCTGGTGCATCTTCGACAACACCGCCTCGGGCGCGGCGGCGGCCGACGCGCTGAAGCTCCTATCCTTGCTCGGCCAAGGGCGCCCGTTCCGGTGAAGCCGGCGCCACCGGCCAGGCATATTGGCCCGGGATTCGCGGCATTGGCGGCGCGCCGAGGAGGAAGGTCATGCAGACCGAGAAGATGCGGCTGAGCCAGAGCGCGTCGACGATCGGCGGCGGCGGGGCGCGCCAGCCGCCATCGATCGTCGCCATCAGGGCCAGCGCATCCTCTTTCCTGTCGGGCGGAACGGTGATCCAGGTGCCGCCCAAAGCCATCATCAGGTTGGGCAGGATCGAGATATGCGCCTGGTTCTTCGGCAGCGCGAGGATGCCGTAGGCGCGCAGCGTCGCCAGCAGCACCGCCGCCTCGGGTTGCGAATAGACGATAGCGATTCGCTCGAACCCGTCGATCGGGTCTGAGGCCGGCTCAGGCATGCTCGCTCGCCGAGGGGATGACGCCGCGCTTGATCTGGTCGAGCTCGATCGATTCGAAGAGAGCCTTGAAATTGCCCTCGCCGAAGCCCTGGTTTCCCTTCCTCTGGATGATCTCGAAGAAGATCGGCCCGATCATGTTCTCGGTGAAGATCTGGAGGAGCAGGCCCTCGCCCGTCTCCGGCGAGCCGTCGATCAGGATCCGGCGCCCGCGCATCGCGGCGACGTCGTGGCCGTGGCCGGGCAGGCGCTCGTCGATCATGTCGTAATAGGTTTCGGGGCTGTCCTGGAAACGGATGCCGTTCGCCCGCAGCGCGTCGACGGTGGCGAAGATGTCCTCGGTCGAGAAAGCGAGGTGCTGGATGCCCTCGCCGCCATATTCCTTCAGATATTCCTCGATCTGGCTATATTCGTCCTGGCTCTCGTTGAGCGGGATCCGGATCTTGTCGTCGGGCGCGGTCATCGCCTTGGAGAGAAGGGCGGTCTGCTGCCCTTCTATGTCGAAATAGCGGATCTCGCGGAAGTTGAAGATGCGCTCGTAGAATCGCGCCCAATGGTCCATCCGCCCGCGATTCACATTGTGGGTGAGATGGTCGAGCGTCTTCAGGCCCACCGAGGCGCCGTCGCGCGTCGCGCCCGGCACCGGCTCGAAATCGACGTCGTATATCTGCTCGGCGCCGTAGCGGTCGACGAGATAGAGATAGGAGCCTCCGATCCCCTCGATGGCGGGGATTTCGAGCTCGCCCGGGCCGCGCGGCGTCTCGACCGGACTCGCGCCGCGCTCGATCGCGAGCGCGAACGCCTTCTTCGCGTCCCTGACCCGGAAGGCCATGCCGTTGGCCGACGGGCCGTGCGCCTTGCGGAAATCGGCCGGCTGGCCCGACGGCTCCATGTTGAGGATGAGGTTGACGTCACCCTGGGCGTAATGGCGGACGTTCTTCGACTTGTGGTTGCCGAGATGGGTGAAGCCCATGGCAGTGAAGAGGCGGGCGAGCGCCTCGGGATCGGGGCCGGTGAACTCGACGAACTCAAAGCCGTCGAGCCCCAATGGATTGTCGTAGGTGGTGGCGGGGGCGTTCATTTCTGACTCGCGAAAAGGATGAATGGAAAGCGGGCGGCTTCTACCATGGGCGGTCACGGCGGCAAATGAGTTGCGCGAAGGGCAGGGCGAACCCTATCTCCCGGGCTGACCAATCCATCGGAGCGAAGATGCCCGCCACCCACTCGACCCGAATGCTCATCCTCGGCTCCGGCCCGGCCGGCCTTTCGGCCGCCATCTACGGCGCCCGCGCCGGGCTCGCGCCGATCGTCGTCCAGGGCATCCAGCCGGGTGGGCAGCTCACCATCACCACCGACGTCGAGAATTATCCGGGCTTCGCCGAGGTCATCCAGGGCCCCTGGCTGATGGAGGAGATGCAGAAGCAGGCCGAGCATGTCGGCGCCCAGATGATGTGGGACACGATCGTCGAGGCCGATTTCTCGCGCCGGCCCTTCCGGCTGATCGGCGACGGCGGCAATGTCTATACCGGCGACACGGTGGTGATCGCGACCGGCGCCCAGGCGCGCTGGCTGAATCTTCCGTCGGAGGAGCATCTGAAGGGCAGGGGCGTCTCGGCCTGCGCGACCTGCGACGGCTTCTTCTATCGCGGCAAGAAGGTGGCGGTGATCGGCGGCGGCAATACCGCGGTCGAGGAGGCCATCTACATGACCAACCACAGTCATGACGTCACGCTGATCCACCGCCGCGACAGCCTGCGCGCCGAGAAGATCCTGCAGGACCGGCTGTTCGCCCATCCGAACATCAATGTCCTCTGGAACAAGGAGGTGAGCCGCTTCGTCGGCGGCGGCGACCCGGAGGGGCTGGTCGCGATCGAGCTTCGCGACACCCGTAGCGGCGAGCTTTCGATGCTCGACGTGGAGGGCGGCTTCGTCGCCATCGGCCATTCGCCGGCGACGGAATTGTTCCGGGGCAAGCTCACGCTCGACAAGGACGGCTATATCGAGGTGGTGACTGGCAGCACCCGCACCAACATCCCCGGCGTCTTCGCCTGCGGCGACGTCATGGACAAGATTTACCGCCAGGCGGTGACCGCCGCCGGCACCGGCTGCATGGCCGCGCTCGACGCCGAGCGCTTCCTCGCCGAAGCGGAGTTCGAAGCCTCGGCCGCGGCCTGACTCCCTTTCTCAAGCGAGGCGGCATTCTCCCCGCTTCGGTCGCTGTATATCCAATGTATATAGGTCGTGGGGACAGCGGGAGTTCACCATGCAAGCGATCTTGGCGCCCATTTCTCTTGCTGCGGTCTTGAGTGCACCCCAGTTCGTCGACGCGGCCGGTGCAGCTCCACTCGATGGAAGTTGGGTCTATGAGTGGCCATGTGGTCGCGCGATGGGTCTCTATGCGGAAAGATGCGCAGAGGGTGTGCGAGATGAATTCGCACTATCCATTTTCGTCCGTGGCAGCGAGGTATGCGGCAGCTACGAGCTGACAGCCCAGATGACCAATCGTGTCGACGCTGGCGATTTGCGTGATTGGCATGTGCAAAGGCTCGGCAAATCCCGGTCTTACCGAGTTCAATTTCATGTTGAAGGGACGAATGGGCAGGCCGTTATTCGGGTTCGCGGCAGCAAGCTTTACTGGAAAACACTGACTCAAACCCACGATTCGTCCGCAGCAAGTGGCGGTCGGTCGGTCGAGCCGCCGAAATCAGCCATTCTTGTCCGGCAACCGGTCGGGAATCTGCGCCGTACTCCGCGCTGCATGGCCTGACGTCATCTTGCGTTGGGCGAAATATCTTGGTCGTGGCCCTAGAAACGCCGCAGAGCTGCCAACACCGCGTCCGCCAACGCTTCCTCGTCGCCCGGCCGGGCGAAGGTGTGCGAATCGCTGTCGATCCGCCGCGGCGGCGGGTTGGACTCGCGGATGCGGCGATAAGCGGGCCTGGCCCATTCGGCCTCGGCGGCGATGGCGGTGCCGTCGCGGCTGGCGAGGATCAGGGCGACCGGCAGCTGGCCCTTCTCCAGCGCGGCCGCGACCTCCTCGGCAAGCGTCGACGGCTTGGCGGCAAGGCTTTTGATACCTTTGAAGAGCTTTCCGTAAGAGACTGATCCGGAAAGAATCCTCTTCCAGCCTTCGAGGCTGGTGAGCCGCCGGCGATAATGGGCCTTCACCGCCGCGGGCGCGGGCGTTCCCGCCTGCGCCTCGACCAGCCATGGGTTGAGCAGGATCAGGCCGGCGAGGCTTGCGGACGCGCCGTGGAAGGCGAGGGCGGAGGCGCCGTCGCAGAGGCCGAAGCCGATCAGCCGCTCGATCCGCGGACATTCGCGCCGGAAGGCCGCCGCGGCGGCGACGATATCCGGCCCGCTGCCGCGCCAGTCGGGATCCGCGCCCTCGCTGTCGCCGACGCCCCGCCGATCGTAGCGCAAGCATGGAAAGCCCTGCTCCGCCAGCCTCTTCGCCAGTCGTTCGTACATGCGGTGCGAGCCGATCCGGGTCTGGGTACCGCCGGTGACCATCAGCAGGCCGGTCGCGCCCGCCGCCTCGTCGAGGCTGGCGCCGAGCGCGGCGCCTTCGCAGCCGAAGCTCAGGAGACGGCGCATCGACCGATCCATTCGATGATGTCGGAGGCCACGGCTTCCATGAGCTCGGAAGAATTTTGAGGTTCCGAGCGGCGCCAGAGCGGCGGCCCGTCCAGCTTCCGGTCCGCCTCCGCACGATCGCTTGCGAGCCGGACGATTCGCGCGCCCCCCGTCGGCGTGGCGGCCCGGAGCGAGTCCAGGAGCGCGGCCGAAGGCGCGTAACCGGCGCCGCCGCCCTCGGCCACCAGGCCCGCCCGCTCGAGATCGCGCACCAGCGACGCACCTTCGACGGGCGCCAGCCGCCATGCGCAGGGCGCGAGGCCCGAATCCAGAAGGCAGCCGCCGCGAACGCTCACCACGCCGCGCACCCCCTCGGCGGCGGATCGGGCGGCATCGAGCCAATCGCGCCAGCTTACCTCTTCGAGCGGCCGCTCGCTCTCGCCGGTGCCGGGAAGGTCGGGAAGCCGGCAGCACCAGCCCGCCGCGGCCACGCGGCGCATCACGCCGGCCAGGAAGGCGCGCGTGCGGTTCATCTCCTCGAACAGGGGAGGCAGGAAGAGGAAAGCGGGCGCGGCGGGATCGCCGATCCGCATCATCCATTCTTCGCGGCCGTCGACGGTGGTGCGGTCGTAATGGAGACCGCCTGACGTCACTGCAGCGCCTTGGTCCGGGCGAAGGTGAGGAGGGAGCCGTAGGTTTCGAGCATGTCGGCATTCACCTCATGATCCTCGATGAGGATTCCGAGCCGTTCCTCGAGCTCGGTCAGGAGGCCCGCCACCGCCATCGAATCGAATTCCGGCAGGGCTCCGAAGAGCGGGGTCGCCTCGTCGAAGCCGGCGACCTGATCCTTCGACAGGCCAAGCACGTCGACCAGCACCGACCGCAATGTCGCATCGACCTCATTCTCGTCTTCGAAATGCGACGCCATTCTCAACCCCTGCTCGGTTCGCGCGCCGCCTAATGGCTTCGCAGGCGCCCGGCAAGCGCCGAAGCCCCGGCTCGCGCGGCGCCCAGAAGGCCCGCGAGCCGGCGCGGATTATAGGCGTCCAGCCGCCAGAGCGGCGCCCGGATCTCCATCCAGTCGCGCTTGTAGGCATCGTCGCCGGTGCCATAGTCGATCCGCGACACGCGATCCTCGTCGAGCGCCGAGCGGAACATCGCCATCGACAATATCGTGCCGGGGGAGAGGGGCTTCGCCGCCTCGTCATAAGCGAGCTTGTGGATCCAGGCGGCGCAATTCTCGATCGTCCAGAGCTGCGCCGCGACCGGCTTGCCGTCCTTCCTGGCGATTCCGAGCCGCAGCGTTCCCGCCGCGCCTTCCTCCTCGGCCATGGCGCGCAGGAAAGCGGGCGAGCCTTCCTCACTTTTCCAGCTCGCCGCGTAGACGGTCTCGTAATCGGCCCAGGCGGCGGCATCGAAGCGGCGGTGGATCGCGATCTCCAACCCCGCCGCCTTCGCCTTGCGCTGGGCGGTGTTGCGAAGCCTGGATGGCCGACCTTCCCAATAAGCGGCGAAATCCTGGCCTTCGGTCGTCACCTGCCACGACACGCCCGCGGGCTCGGTCCGCACGATCCAGCCGGCGCGGCGGAAGGCGTCCGCGAGAGCGACAGGCTCCTCGCCGAGCGGGTAAAGCGACAGCCGCGCCAGGCCCGTTCGGCGCAATTCTCTTGCGATGGACTCTGAAGTTTCAGAGATTTGTTCCTGATCTGGATCGTAAGTGACGATTCCGGTGCGCAGCGAATACCAGCAGGCGAGCGCCTGCGCGCGCGCACCTTCAACGGTAAGGAAGAGCCACGCCTTGCCGCCATTCGACGCGGCGCGCGCGGCGAGGAGACGCCCCGGCGGCGGGCAATGTTCGGCGACGCGCCGATACCAGTCGAGCCGATCGAACAGGAGCGGCTGCGCAGGGCGGTCCAGGGCGCCCGCCGCGTCGGCTTCGACCGCGTCCAGATCGTCGAACAGTTTCACATCGACGGGCAAATCGCTATCCCCCGGGGCCGCCAGCCTCACTGGCTTAGCATGGAGCTTATGTGCAAGCCCCCGATCCGACGCCATATCCGCTCGATCGCCTGACCCTGCGCGGCGTGGCGGAGGCGCCCGCCCTGCTCACCCGCGAGGGGCTGCTCGATTATGAAGGGCTCGAGCGCCATGTCGGCATGCTCGCCGCGGCGCTGAAGGCGAAGGGGCTGGAGCGTGGGGACCGCGTCGCCTCCTGGCTGCCCAAGGGCCGGATGACCGCTTTGCTGCCGCTCGCCTGCGCGCGGGCGGGGCTCGTCCATGTGCCGGTCAATCCCTTGCTGAAGCGCGCCCAGGTCGCCCATATCCTCGCCGACAGCGGCGCGCGGCTGCTGATCGGCGGCAAGGCGCGGATCGGCCTGCTCGGCGAGGGCGATATCCCGGACGGCTGCGTCCCGGTCGAGACCGAGAGCGGATCCCTGCTCGACCATCCCGACGCGCTGCCGCCCTCGGACGAGGATCCCGACAGCCTCGCGGCTCTGCTCTATACGTCCGGCTCGACCGGCCGGCCCAAGGGGGTGATGCTGAGCCATGCGAACATGTGGCTCGGCGCGATCAGCGTCGCGCATTATCTCCGCCTGGCGCCCGAAGACCGGACGCTGGCGGTGCTGCCGTTCAGCTTCGACTATGGCCAGAACCAGCTCCTCTCGACCTGGGCGGCGGGCGGCTGCGTCGTGCCGCTCGAATATCTGGCCGCGCGCGACGTCATCCGCGCGGTCGAGGAGCAGGACATCACCATTCTGGCCGGGGTCCCACCGCTCTGGGTGCAGCTCGTCGAGGCGCCCTGGCCGCCGCGCGCGGCCTTGTCGCTGCGGCGGCTGACCAACAGCGGCGGCCGGCTGCCGGTCTCGATCGTTCGGCGGATGCGCGAATTGTTCCCGGCCGCCGACCTCTATCTGATGTACGGCCTCACCGAGGCGTTCCGCTCCACCTATCTCGATCCGGCCCTGCTCGACGACCATCCCGATTCGATCGGCGGCGCGATTCCCTTCGCCGAAGTCATGACGTCACGGCCCGACGGAAGCCTCGCCGCGCCGGGGGAGGAGGGGGAATTGGTCCATGCCGGACCGCTCGTCGCCAAGGGCTATTGGAACGATCCGGAACGGACGGCGCTGCGCTTCAAGCCGGCGCCGGGGGGTTCCCTTTACGGCGGCCTCGCCGTCTGGTCGGGCGACCGCGTCCGCTCGGACGAGAAGGGCCTCCTCTATTTCGTCGGCCGCGAGGATGCGATGATCAAGACCAGCGGCAACCGCGTCAGCCCGACCGAGGTCGAGGAAGCGGCGATCGCGAGCGGCGCGGCGATCGAGGCGGTGGCGCTCGGCATTCCCGACGACCGATTGGGCGAGGCGATCCTGCTCGTCGCCCGCGGCCCGGGGCCGGACGAGGCCTTGCGCGCCTTTCTCCGTCGCGAGTTACCGAATTTTATGCAGCCGTCGCATATAATCTGGCGCGACGAGCTGCCGCGAAGCCCCAACGGCAAGCTCGACCGCGAGGCAATCAAGAGCGAGCTTTCGACATGAGCAAGCCGATGGGCGCGATCCCGCCCGGTTACGAAGCCGAGGACGGCGTGCTTGCGATCGGCCGCCGCCGCGCCGACGCGCTCGTCTCGGAGGCGGGCGGCACTCCGCTCTTCGTCTATGATTTCGGGATCGTCCGCCGCCAGGTCGCGCGCTTCCGCGCCGCTTTCCGTGGCGTCAACCTTCATTATGCCATCAAGGCAAATACTTATCCAGATCTCCTGAGGAGGGTTGCGAGCATCGTGGACGGTCTTGACGTCGCTTCGGACGGCGAGATGCGTGCGGCGCTCGCCGCCGGCGCCGAGCCCGCCGACATCAGCTTCGCGGGGCCCGGCAAGACCGATGCCGAGCTGACGGCCGCGATCGATGCCGGAATCACCTTGAACCTCGAATCGGAGGGCGAGGCGGAACGGGCGCTTGCCGTCGCCCGCGGCCGCGGCCGCCGCGCCCGGCTCGCGGTGCGGGTCAATCCGGATTTCGAGATTCGCGGCTCGGGAATGCGGATGGGCGGCGGCGCCAAGCCGTTCGGAATCGATGCCGAGCGCGTGCCGGCGCTCGTCCGCCGACTGGTCGAGGCGGAGGCGGAGTGGCGCGGCTTCCACATCTTCGCCGGCTCGCAGGCGCTCGACGCCGATGCGCTGATCGAGGCGCAGCGCGCCACCGTCGCGCTCGCCGCGTCGCTCGCCGAAGCAGCGGGGCAGGCGCCGCCCCTGGTCAATCTCGGCGGCGGCTTCGGAATCCCCTATTTCGCCGGCGAGCAGGCCCTCGACGTCGAAAGGGTCGCCGCCGCGCTCCACGAGGGCTTGCAGGCGCGGCCCAAGATCCTCGCCGAGAGCGGCTTCGCGATCGAGCTCGGCCGCTGGCTGGTCGGCGAGGCGGGCGTCTACCTGACCCGGATCGTCGACCGGAAGGTGAGCCACGGCAAGATTTTCCTCGTCGCCGACGGCGGCATGCACCACCAGCTCGCCGCCTCGGGCAATTTCGGCCAGGTCGTCCGCCGCAACTATCCGGTCGCCATCGCCACCCGCTTCGGCGCCGCTCCCGAGGAGGAAGCGAGCATCGTCGGCTGCCTCTGCACGCCGCTCGACCGGCTCGGCGATGACGTCATGATGCCGCGCGCCGAAGTGGGCGATCTGGTCGCGGTGTTCCTCGCTGGCGCCTATGGTCTCTCGGCCA
>DASUHH010000095.1:0-4520 GCA_036273615.1 Allosphingosinicella sp.
CATGACCCGACTCCCAACCCGGAGCGGGCACGATAGACGGCGAACCGAAGTTCAAATCGGTGACAGACCCAAAGTGCCGTTTTTGAGATAACTATCAGCGGCTTACGTTAACAATGGCCAAGCTCAACCGGACACCAGTGATTGTGTCCCCGCAATTCCTCAATTTTGCGGACTCATTCATCCGCATAGTGGAAGGTGATGAAATAGACGTTGGTGCCTTTGCCGTGCTTCGCGGTCCTGAGCAGGTCGACGAGTCCGTCGAAGCCGGAGGCGCGGGCCATCTCGCCGGTGACGTCGGCGAGGGCGATCTCCCGGATCGAATCGATCACGACATGGCCGGGCGGCAAGGGATAGCGGCCGCCGGCGCGGACTCGGGGCGATTGCCAGATGCGGATCGAGATGGTGATCTCGCCGCTCCGGACGCGGTCGCGCAGCTTCTTCGCGAACATCATCGGGCCGCCATGGCACGATCGCGGCGGCGATGCACGGCGGCCTGGCGCCGCCGCGCCTTCTCAGCCCATCTTGCGAATGGTCGCGGGGCCGAAGGTCGTGAAGACGGGGCGGAGACCGAGGGATGGTCCCGTCCCCGGAGCCAGCCGCCCCGGACGAACAGGAGCTTCAACCCCCGCATGCGCCCCGATGCCATGGCGGTGCCGGTCAGGGCAGGGAGGGCGTCGGCTCCCGCGGATCGTCGAAGCGGGGATCGGGGCCGTGGCGGTTCGGCCCGTCGGTTCCGGGCCAGAGGAAGAGGAGGAAGATGGCGAGGCCGAGCAGGTCCGACGCCCAGGCCATCGGCGTCACGCGCGCGGCGAGGATCGCCACGACGTCGCCATTCGCTTCGGCGATCTGCCTCGGGATGGACAGGAGGATGCTGACGGGGAGGAGCAGGCCCCACCAGCCCGGGCGGTCCTGGTCGTGGAGCCGCCGCACGAACAGGGCGAAGAGCGGGACGAGGGCCAGCAGGCCGAGCATCGTCTGGGACCAGAAGAGGATCGGATAGGGTGCGACCAGCCCGATCGCGAAGCCGGCGACGACGGCGGACAGGGCGACGGCGATCCAGTAATGGAGCACCTCCGTCCGGCGCGAGCGGCCGCTGAAATCGAACGTGCCGCGCAGCGTCCGGAGGAGCAGCCGCGCATCGTTTCCGGTGGCGTCTCCGTAGGCCAGATGGCGTCCCTCCGGTCCGTTCAGCGCCGCGCTATCCGGGCGACGGCGCCACAGGGTCCATTGAGATAGCGGCAATGGCCCCGGACGTACAGCACGCCGTGGCGGAGCGACTCGCACCGGCCGACCCGGGTCGCAGCGCTGCATTAATGCTGTGTCACAACCTGGGAAAGCTATTGGATGAGGCGGACGGATCGGGTGCCTGCTTTGTCCGCGTGGGCCCCTTGAAAGATCGGGACGCGGTGCCTCCCTCCCACATTCGCTGCCGCGGCCGGGATCGGTCGAGGCGGCATCGGCGCTGCCGGCGGCCATCGGCTCGCCCTCCGATGCGCGGTGTTCAGCCGGTGGGCGGCGGCATGCCGTCGAACAGGCGCTGGAGCTTGCCGACGGCGGCGTCGGTGAGGCGGAGGCAGCTTCGCCTGGCGTCGCCTTCGTCCGCTTCCTTGAGGACGAGCTTGCGCGCCTCCAATTCCTTGATCCAGCGTACGCCGGTGGTGAGCGGGACGATCGCCGCCTGGCAGGCCTGGGTGACCGAGAGCCGCCGTCCTTCGTGGCGCGCGATATGGAGCTCGAGCAGCAGGTCCCAGACCGGCTCGCCGAACAGATAGGCCGGGAACAGGCTGTCGCGCCGGCGGCGGAAATCGTAGAGGCGCCGCGCCGCTGCGACGCAGGGCGGGTCGGCCGCATTCTCCGGCCGGCGCGCGCGGCTCTTCGCCGGAGCGCCTCCGCCTGGCGCCGGACGGGGCTTCGCGCGCGGTCGGCTCATGCGGATTCGCCGGGCCGGCTTGCCCCGCGCGGCGGCGCGGGCGGGAAAGCGGTGCGGCGGGCGCCGCGCTGCGGCGCCTCGTCGCGGCCGGGATGGCGCGGCCTGGGTTTCGGCAGGCGCGCCCAGGCGTGCAGCAATTCGGCGCGGCGCGGATCGTCGGCGAGGTTGGACCAATCGAGCGACCCGGGCTCGTCCCATAGCCCCTCGGGCCGGACCGTCATCATCGGCGGCACGCCGAAGCGGATGGCGAGCGGGTCCGGCTCGAGGTCGCAGACCATCTCGCGATATTCGACATTGGCGAAGGTGAACGGCGCGCGGCCGGGTACGTGGCGCCCGCCATGGAGCCGCCAGAAGGGCGCCATCGCGTCGCTGGCATGGCCGTAGACGCGGGTGAAGCCCTTGCGGCCTATATGGTCGAAGGCGGCGCGGACGAGGCGGAAGGCGAGCTTCGAGCGGCGATGCTCGACCTTGACCGCGAGCCGTTCCAGCTTCACGAAATCGCCGAAATAGCGGATCCGGACCGCGCCCGCCGGGTCGCCGCCGACATAGCCGACGAAATGGGTCGCGCAGAAATCGTTGCCGTCGAATTCCTCCTTATGGGTCGGGAATTGCTCGGCGAGATAGGTGGCGGCGCGGATCGCGACGACGTGGGAAAGATCCTCGAACGAGCGCACCTGGCGGATCTCGATTGCCGCGTCGGGCGCGTGCGCGAAGCTCGGAACACCGCGCGGGAGCAATGCCAGCAGCCATTCGGGCGCGCCCGGATAGAGCGAGGCGGCGCGAAGATAGCCGAGCTTCAGATGGAGCCTTTCGGAAAGGCTGGTCGCGCCGCGGGTGAAGACCGGGCAGCCGCCGCCGGCCTCGGACCGGAAGATCTCGCCGATGGCGGCGAGGCTGCGAATGTAGAGGTCGGGGCCGTGGAACAGCCATTTGTAGAAGGCCGCCGGCCTTTCGCCAGGCCGCGCGATCCAGGCCGGATCGGGGCGGCGGCCGTCGGCCCGGCCGGAGACGAACATGCCGGCGCCGAATTCGTTGAGCGGCAGATAGGCGAAGAGCGCGGCGGCGCCGGCGGGATCGCGGCCGATGCGCAGGATGCCGGGATTCTTCGCGGCCATGCGCCGCACATCCTCTTCGGGGGCGAGCCGGAGGTCGCGGGCGGCACGCCGGTAGCAGGCGAGGGCATCGTCGATGGCCGCCGGATGGAGGTCGATCCGGGCACGCTCCACCCGCGCGATCGCCCTCAGCGCCCGCGGGGCCAGCATGAAATCCCAGAATCCCGGTGGGTTAGGATCGGAATTCGGGACCTGGCGAGGTTGATGCCGCATTGCGGAACATCCCGGGCTTGAGCTATTCCCCCGGACGGAGGGGGAACAGGCGGGTGATAAAGCCGGGCCGCCGGGAACGCGCGATCAAGAATATTGCACCGGGTGTTCAGCCGCTGAACGCTTCCCGGTGGCAGCCGCTCGCCGACCTCATCGAAATCGCGGATTCCGGGAGCCTGCGCGCCGCGGCGAAGCGGCTCGGAGTCTCGGTGAACACGGTCCGCGCCCGGCTCGCCCGGATGGAGAAGGAGGAGGGCAAGCCGCTCGTCATCCGCACCAGCGACGGCATCCGGCTGACCCCGGCCGGGACCGACCTCTACCAGAAAGCGCTGAAGATGCGGCAGGCGCGGATCGAGCGCGATGGCGATCCCGACCAGAATGTGCTGATCGAGCCGGGGAGGATCACCATCGCCTGCACCGAGGGGCTCGGCACCGGCTGGCTGACGCCGCGGATCGGCGACCTGAAGAAAAGGCTGCCCAACCTCACCATCGACCTCCAGTTCGATTACGATCTGCAGCGCGACCGCAGCCGCAAGGCCGATGTCGGCCTGACCTTCAGCCCGCCGACCAATGCCGAGTTGATCGTCACCAAGCTCGCGACGCTCCATTTCATGCTGTTCGCCTCGCCGGGCTATCTGCGCGAGCATGGGACTCCGCGGACGATGGACGATCTGCTCGACCATCATTTCGTCGAGCAGGTGACGCCGGGCTACAATTCGGCGGTGCTCGACCTCTTCCTCGGGTCGGACCGGCCGAAGCAGGCGGTGACGGTGCAGACCAATTCGGTGGTGACGCAGCTCTGGGCGGCGGCGAGCGGCGCGGGAATCGCCCTGCTGCCTTCCTATACGCGGGCGATCACGCCGTTGCTCGTGCCGCTGCCGGTGCTTCCGCAGCTCCGTTTCCCGTTGAGCGGCTTCTACCATGCCGAGGCGAAGAGCTGCCCGGGGGTGCGGGCGGTGATGGACTGGCTGCGCGACGCCTTCGACACCGGCCTCTATCCCTGGTTCGCCGACCGCTTCGTCCATCCCGACGATTTCCCCGACGCCGCCGCCGGCGAAGGCAATGTCGTCGAGCTGTACGAGCGCATGGCCAACCAGGTCGCCGGAGTCTCGCTGCGCGAGATCCCTTAGAGCGTTGCGCGAAAAGGTGGGTACCATTGAGCAGGTGCCCGCTGCCCCGCAGCGGGCAGCCATGCCGGGGGCATGGCGGGCCTGCTCAATTTTCGCAAAAAGCAACGCGACAACAAGGACTTATAGAGCGGCCTGCGA
>DASUHH010000096.1:0-30009 GCA_036273615.1 Allosphingosinicella sp.
GAAGGAGAGAAGATCAGACTGTTCCGGTTTGACGAACCGGGACCTGTTTCTTGCGGCCCGCAGACGAGCAATGAGCGGCACTGATCATGGCTGACATCTTTCCCAATGCCGCGCCGGACAAGGCTGGAGCCGACGCGCGCGATCGCCATTATATCATGGGAGGGGGCGCCGGCATTCTTATCGCGGTCGGGATTCCGCTCTACGCGGAGTTCCATGTGCCGGGAAACATCGCCTGGAACATTTTTCTGATCCTGTTCCTGGCCGGAATCGCCGTCGCCGGCTTCCTGCTGCAGCGTTACTTCCTCGACCATGCCGGCGAGGTCGGCGAGGCGCGGTTCGATACGCGCAACAAGGGCGACGCCGATGGCTGACATCCTCCCCGACAGCGGGCCCGACATCGACGCGGTCCGCGCCCGCTGGGGCGGCTTCGCCTGGACCGCGGAGAATGAGGCCCAGGCCAAGACGATCGTCGGCCATTATCCGCCGGGCCGTCAGCAGAGCGCGATCATTCCGTTGCTCGATCTCGCCCAGCGCCAGATCGGGGCGGAGACCGATACGCAGGGCTGGCTGCCCATCCCGGTGATCGAATATGTCGCCGCTTATTTGACCATGCCCTACATACGCGCCTACGAGGTCGCGACCTTCTACACGATGTTCAACCTGGCGCCGGTCGGCCGCTACCATGTCCAGGTCTGCGGGACGACGCCCTGCTGGCTGCGCGGGTCGGACGACGTCTTCGCCGCCTGCATCGCGAAAGGCATGAAGAAGGGGCAGACGACTGCGGACGGCCTCTTCACCCTCTCCGAGGTCGAATGCCTCGGCGCCTGCGCCAACGCGCCGATGGCGCAGATCAACGACGACAATTACGAGGATCTGACCTTCGAGACGACGACGGCGCTGCTCGACGCTCTCGCCCGCGGCGAGACTCCGAAGCCGGGCCCGCAGATCGACCGCAAGACGAGTTGCCCCGAAGGCGGGCCGACCACGCTGAAGGCGATGGTGCACGAGAATCACGATTACCGGCCCGAATGGGGGCGGGAGGCGCAGGCATGAGCACTTCCTTCTTCGTCATTCCCGCGAAGGCGGGAATCCAGGAGGCTTTATTGCCGGGCGCGACCTTCGTCTGGATCCCCGCCTTCGCGGGGATGACGTGGGAACAAGGGGAGGCGCAGGCATGAAATCGGGTGGTTCGCTCGCCGTTTCGATCCTGGTCGGGATCCTCATCCTCTGGCTGCTGGTGAAGCTCGTCTTCTTCACCTTCAAGCTGATCGGGATCGCCATCGCCGTCGCGGTGGCCGCTGCCGTCTTCTTCGCCGTCCGCAGGATGATCGAGGGTCCGCGCTGATGCTCGACGACAAGGACCGGATCTTCACCAACCTCTACGGCTTCCAGGATTGGGGCCTCAAGGCCGCGATGGCGCGCGGCGACTGGGACGACACCAGAGGCCTGATGGCGCGCGGCCAGGATGCGATCATCGACGAGGTCAAGGCGTCGGGCCTGCGCGGCCGTGGCGGCGCCGGCTTCCCGACCGGCATGAAGTGGAGCTTCATGCCCAAGGAGCCCAAGCCCGGAAAGCCCAATTTCCTGGTCATCAACGCCGACGAATCCGAGCCCGGATCGTGCAAGGACCGGGAGATCATCCGTCACGATCCGCACAAATTGGTCGAAGGCGCCCTGATCGCCGGCTTCGCGATGCGCGCGCGGGCGGCCTATATCTATATCCGCGGCGAGTTCATCCGGGAGACCGAGACCCTGCGCGCCGCCGTCCGCCAGGCCTATGATGCCGGCCTGCTCGGCAGGAATGCCGCCAAGTCCGGCTGGGATTTCGACCTGTTCGTCCACCGCGGCGCCGGCGCCTATATTTGCGGCGAAGAGACGGCGATGCTCGAAAGCCTCGAAGGCAAGAAGGGCATGCCGCGCCTCAAGCCGCCTTTCCCGGCCGGCGCCGGCCTCTACGGCTGCCCGACCACGGTCAACAATGTCGAATCGATCGCGGTCGTTCCCACGATCCTTCGCCGTGGCCCGGCATGGTTCAAGAGTATCGGCCGCGAGAAGAACGAGGGCACCAAGCTCTTCCAGATTTCCGGCCATGTGAACAAGCCGTGCGTCGTCGAGGATGCGATGTCGGTGCCGTTCCGCGAGCTGATCGAGCGCCATGCCGGCGGCGTCCGCGGCGGCTGGGACAATCTCCTCGCCGTCATCCCCGGCGGATCGTCGGTGCCTTTGGTGCCGGCGAACGAGATCATCGACGCGCCGATGGATTTCGATGCGCTCCGCGACCTCAAGTCCGGCCTCGGCACCGCGGCGGTGATCGTGATGGACAAGTCGACCGACGTGGTGAAGGCGATCGCCCGCATCTCCTATTTCTACAAGCATGAGAGCTGCGGCCAATGCACGCCCTGCCGCGAGGGCACCGGCTGGATGTGGCGGGTGATGGAGCGGCTGGTCGAAGGCAATGCCGATATCGGCGAGATCGATGCGCTGTGGGACGTCACCAAGCAGGTCGAGGGTCATACGATCTGCGCCCTGGGCGACGCCGCCGCCTGGCCGATCCAGGGCCTGATCCGCCACTTCCGTCCCGAGATCGAGCGCCGCATCGAGGCGCGGCGCGGCCGCACGCTGGAGGCGGCGGAATGACCCGGCTTTCTGGCTTCATTCGCAACGCGCCCAAGCTCTTTTATGTGATCGCGGGGCCGCGTGACGAGTTGGAGGCGGCGGAGTGATCCAGCTCAGGCATTTTCTTGCCACGACCTCGGTGCTGGGAATCGCGCTCGGCGGGATTTCCGCGGCCGCCGCGCAGGTGCCCGTCATCACGCAGCCGCCGCCCGTATTGGAAAGGATGAGCCGCGGCGAGGCGCCGCCGCCGCCGGACCCGGACCCCAGCCATGTTCAGCCTTACAGCCAGGTGGAAGCCCAGATCGGCCTCGAGAACTTCGCCGACTGTCTGGTCCGCGGATGGCACGACAAGGTCCTATCCTTCGTCCGCACGGTCCCCGGATCGCCATCCTATGCGATTGCCGGGCATCAGCTCATGGTCGGCGAATGTCTGCGCCAGCAGGTTCGCGGCTCGAATGGCGGGGGTGTCCAGCTCAAAGTCGAGTTCGATACCCTGCGCAAAGCGGCGTTCGGAGCGCTGTTCCGGCGCGAATTCGGCAAGGCCGCGCCGGTCGATTTCGCGGGGCTGCCTCCGCTTGATCTCTCGGCCGAGTTCGACGGGGCGGCCGACCGGGTCGATCCGCGTCTGCTCGGCTATCGCGTGCTCGGCGATTGCATTGCCCGCGCGGCCCCGACCAATGCCCGCGATCTGCAATTCACCCGCCCCGGCTCGCCGGCCGAATCCGCGGAATTCGGGCAGATCGTGCCGGCGATGCAGGGCTGCCTGACCACGAAGCAGACGGTCGCCCTGAACAAATATGACCTGCGCGGTATCCTCGCCGAGGCGATCTACAAGCTCGAACTGTCCTATGCGCAGGCGCATCCGGCGGCAGATCGGGGGGGCAGGCATTGATGCCCACGCTCAAGATCGACGGGCGATGGGCCAGGATGCTGTTGCTGCCGGCGCTGCTCGCCGGCGGCGCGAGCGCCGCCGGGGCGCAGGACCATCCGACTCCCGAGGCCCTCCGGGCGACTTATGCCATGGCGGCCTGCATGGTGAAGGACAGCCCCGCTCAGGCGCGCCGCATGCTTGCCTATGCGCCGGGTAGCCAGGAGTCGCTCCGGGCCTTTTTCGCAGCGCAACCGGGAAATTGTCTCTCCGAGGGAAGCGACGGCGAAGACGATGCGCTCAGGCTCGAGGGACCGTTCCAGCGCGGTGCCGTCGCAGAATATCTCCTCCTGCGCGATTTTTCCGCCATCGGCGTGCCGAAGGGGAAGATCGGCCCGGTCTTCGTCCTGCCTGGCCCGGCCGAGGTGGCGAAATTCAAGCCCTGGGCGCAACAGATACTCGCCGGCCTCGCCGTCGCCGAATGCGTGGTTCGTGCCGAGCCGCGTAAGAGCTTCGCCGTCTTCGGCACCAGGGTGGAATCGCCGGAGGAAAAAGCGGCGTTGACCGCCTTGTTGCCGGCGGTCGATCGCTGTGTCCCGGCCGGCAGGGGGATCGACATGGAGATGGCGTCGCTCCGCGCCCTGCTCGGCGAGGCGGCCTATCGCGTCTCGGTGCAACTGACTCGGAAGGCAGCGGAATGACAGTCGGGCTTGCTCTTCCTCTTGGCTTGGGAGCTGTGCTCGTCGGGTTTGCAATCTGGGCGATTTGGCCTCGGCGAAAAGCGCGTCCTGGACCGCATAACAATTGGCAGCAGCGCGACGGCACCGAGATTTTTTCGAGTGAAACCGACGCCAACGGAGGAACCGTTTCTCCGATCGATGTGGCGCTCGGAACGGGCGGGGCTGGAGTTTTCTAATGCCCAAGGTCAAGGTCGACGGCGTCGAGATCGAGGTTCCGCAGGGGGCGACCGTGCTCCAGGCCTGCGAGATGGCGGGCAAGGAGATTCCGCGCTTCTGCTATCACGAGCGGCTGACCATCGCCGGCAATTGCCGCATGTGCCTGGTCGAGGTGAAACCTGGGCCGCCCAAGCCGCAGGCGAGCTGCGCCCTGCCGACGTCGGACAATCAGGAGATCTTCACCCAAACGCCGATGGTCAAGACGGCGCGCGAGGGGGTGATGGAGTTCCTGCTCATCAACCACCCGCTCGACTGCCCGATCTGCGACCAGGGCGGCGAATGCGATTTGCAGGACCAGGCGATCGCCTACGGCCGCGGCCATTCGCGCTTCCACGAGAACAAGCGCGCGGTGACCGAGAAATATATGGGCCCGGTCGTCAAGACGATCATGACCCGCTGCATCCAGTGCACGCGCTGCGTCCGCTTCGCCGAGGAGGTGGCCGGGGTCGAGGAGATCGGCGCGATCGGCCGCGGCGAGAACATGCAGATCACCTCCTATCTGGAGGGGGCGGTGACCTCGGAGCTGAGCGGCAACGTCGTCGATCTCTGCCCGGTCGGCGCCTTGGTCTCCAAGCCCTACAGCTTCGAGGCGCGGCCCTGGGAGCTGCGCAAGGTGCCCGGAATCGACGTGATGGACGCGGTCGGAACCAATGTCCGCTTCGACCACCGCTTCCGCGAGGTGCTGCGCGCGCTGCCGCGGATCAACGACGACGTGAACGAGGAATGGGCGCACGACAAGACCCGCCACGCCGTCGACGGGCTGGTGAGGAACCGGCTCGACCGGCCGTGGGTGCGCAAGGGCGGCAAGCTCCAGCCGGCAAGCTGGGAAGAGGCGTTCGCCGCTATCGCCAGGGCGCTGAAGGGGGCGAAGGGCGATCAGGTCGCCGCTTTTGCCGGCGATCTCCAGGATCTGGAATCGATGTTCGCATTGAAGGCCCTGGTCAACGCGCTTGGCTCGACCCTGCACGAGAGCCGGGTGGACGGCGCCCGCTTCGACGTCTCGACGCCGGCCGCCTACCGCTTCAACGCGACCATCGCGGGGATCGAGGCCGCGCCGGCCATCCTGCTGATCGGCGCCAACCCGCGCTGGGAGGCGAGCCTCGTCAACACCCGCATCCGCAAGGCGGTGAAGGCGGGGGGGAGAGTGTTGCGGATCGGGCCGCCGGTCGATCTCACCTATCCCGTCACCGATCTCGGCGACGAGCTCGGGCTGCTCGGCAAGCTGCCGAAGGAGGTGGGCGAGGCATTCGCGGACAAGGAGAATGCGGCGGTGATCGTCGGCATGGGCGCGCTCGTCCAGGAGGGCGCCTATGAAGCCGCCCGCGCCGCCGCGGCCGCGCTTGGCGCGAGCTTCAACCTGCTCCACACCGCCGCCTCGCGCGTCGGCGCGCTCGACATCGGCTTCACGACCGAAGGCGGGATCGATGCGATCCGGAGCAAAGCAGGCGGGCTCAAGGCCCTGTTCCTGCTCGGCGTCGACGAGACCGACATTTCGGCTTTCGCCGACACCTTCACCGTCTATATCGGAACCCATGGCGATCGCGGAGTCCGCCATGCCGACGTCATCCTGCCGGGCGCGGCTTATACCGAGAAGCACGGCACCTATGTGAATCTGGAAGGCCGGGTGCAGGTCTCCGAATTCGCGGTCCACCCGCCGGGCGAGGCGCGGGTCGACTGGACGATCTTCCGCGCGCTGTCCGACGTGCTCGGCAAGACCTTGCCCTTCGACGATCTCGCGCAGCTCCGCGCCGCCATCGCCGACGCGGTGCCGCGGCTCGGCACGCTCGGCCTCGGCGACGTCGATCCGCTGCCCGTCTTCAAGGGCAAGGCGCCGAAGCTCTCCGGCGGAATCGCCTATCCGATCGAGGATTTCTACCTCACCAACCCGATCGCGCGCTCCTCGCCGACGCTCCAGCGCTGCTCGGCCGAGATCCTCCACGGCCAGACCTTCCAGGAGGCCGCGGAATGATGGCCCCCTTCAAATCCTCCCCGGGACGGGGAGGGGGACCGCCGGAACGGCGGTGGAGGGGGCTTGGTGGAGGTCTCGGGACCCCCTCCACCGCGCTGCGCGCGGTCATGAGCAGGTGCGAATGTCCCCCGGACATTCGCAGCCATGCCGGGGGCATGGCGGGCCTGCTCATCCCCGTCCCGGGGAGGAGCGTCGCATGACCAGCTGGTTCGAAGCGCATTTCGGTCTCGGCTGGGGCTGGTTCATCGCGAACCTGATCCTGGTCCTGATGATCGCCCTTCCGCTGATGCTGGCGGTGGCGATGATCATCTATGCCGACCGCAAGATCTGGGCGGCGATGGCGCTTCGGCGCGGGCCGAACGTGGTCGGGCCGTTGGGCCTGCTCCAGAGCTTCGCCGACGGGCTCAAGGTCTTCCTCAAGGAGACGATCATCCCGTCGAGCGCCAATCCCGGCCTCTTCATCATCGCGCCGATCATCACCTTCACCATGGCGCTGATCGGCTGGGCGGTGGTGCCCTTCCAGGCGGGAATGGTGCTCGCCAACATCAATGTCGGGCTGCTTTACCTGCTCGCCATCTCCTCGCTCGGAGTTTATGGCGTGATCATCGCCGGCTGGTCGTCAAACTCCAAATATCCTTTCTATTCGGCGCTTCGGGCGGCCGCGCAGATGGTGAGCTACGAGGTCTCGATCGGCTTCGTCCTGATCCCGGTCGTGCTCTGGGCGGAGAGCTTCAACCTCTCGACCATCGTCGCGGCGCAGAAAGGCGAGCTGTTCGGATTCCTGAACGGCTTCGGCTTCAATCCCTTGCTGTTCCCGCTGTCGATGATCTTCCTGATCTCGGCCATGGCGGAGACCGCGCGCGCGCCGTTCGACCTCACCGAAGCGGAGAGCGAGCTCGTCGCCGGTTACCAGACCGAATATAGCTCGATGAGCTTCGCGCTCTTCTGGCTCGGCGAATATGGCAACGTGCTGCTGATGTGCGGGATGACCGCCGTGCTCTTCTGGGGCGGCTGGCTGCCCCCGGTCGACTGGGCGCCGCTCTACTGGATTCCGGGAATCATCTGGTTCTTCGCCAAGATCCTGTTCTTCTTCTTCGTCTTCTCCTGGGTGAAGGCGACCGTGCCGCGCTACCGCTACGACCAGCTGATGCGGCTCGGCTGGAAGATCTTCCTTCCCTTCTCGCTGATCTGGGTGGTGCTCGTGTCGGGCTGGCTCGAGGTCGTGCGCTACGGAGCCCTTACGTGATCATCTTACCCCTGTTGCTGGCCGCCGCCGCCACTGCCGCGCCGGATCGCTTCCTATACGACTGTACGATCGACAAGCAGTTCGTGATCACTCCTGCGGGCGGCAGCTGGAACGAATCGCAGGTGCAGTTCCCCACCGTTCAGCAGGCTGACTGGCGATTCACGATCGACTTGAAGACGGGAGACAACCCCACAGCAAAAGTGAATTGGACGAAAGACCCAATTCAGATTGCCGGTGAACACGCTGCGCTTGAGTTGGCGCCTGGCCACTTCGCTTTTGCGGCGGTCGCTGGAGGCAATTGCATGTTCACCGAAGAGGCGTGCCTTGCGATGGTCGAGATCGCAGATCGCGACGAGACTTCCGCATCGATTCTCATCGCGCCCGCAGGTCTGTCGCGCGACAAGGATGGGAAACGGTCCCTGCTTCAGGTCACGTCCCTCGGCCATTGCAGCAGAACCACGGAAGGTCGCTGAAATGATCGCGCACTGGATCAAATCCTTCACGCTCTGGGAGTTCGTGAAGGCGCACTGGCTGACGCTGAAATATTTCTTCAAGCCGAAGGCGACGATCAACTATCCGTTCGAGAAGAACCCGATCAGCCCGCGCTTCCGCGGCGAGCACGCGCTGCGCCGCTATCCGAACGGCGAGGAGCGTTGCATCGCCTGCAAGCTCTGCGAGGCGGTGTGCCCGGCGCTCGCCATCACCATCGAGGCCGAGCCGCGCGAGGACGGCAGCCGCCGCACCACCCGCTACGACATCGACATGGTGAAGTGCATCTATTGCGGCCTCTGCCAGGAAGCCTGCCCGGTCGATGCGATCGTCGAGGGCCCGAATTTCGAGTTCGCGACCGAGACCCGCGAGGAATTGCTCTACGACAAGGCGAAGCTGCTCGAGAATGGCGACAAATGGGAACGCGCGCTGGCCGCGAACCTTGCCGCCGATGCACCCTATCGGTAAGGCGCGCGCAATGTCTCACGACCGCTCCCCGGCGAACGCCGGGGCCCAGCCGAACAAGGAAAACTGGACCCCGGCATGCGCCGGGGAACAGTCCGCTTTGCGGCGGGTGTCGTGATCCAGGCCTTCGCCTTCTACCTGTTCGCGGCGATCGTCATCGCCAGCGGGGTGATGACGATCGGGTCGCGCAACCCGGTCCATAGCGTGCTGTGGCTGATCCTCGCTTTCTTCAACGCGGCGGGCCTGTTCCTGACCTTGGGCGCCGAGTTCATCGCGATGCTGCTCGTCATCGTCTATGTCGGCGCCGTCGCCGTGCTCTTCCTCTTCGTGGTGATGATGCTCGACGTCGATTTCGCCGAATTGCGCGCCGGCTTCGCGCGCTACTGGCCGTTCGCGACCATCGTCGGCATCGCCCTCCTCATCGAGATCGGCTTCGCGCTCGCCGCCTGGGAGCTCGGCGCGCTGCTGCCGGCCCGCCTCGCGCCCACCGCCAAAAACGTGCCCAATATCGAGGCCTTGGGCGAGGTGCTCTATACCCGCTATCTCTACGTCTTCGAGGGCGCCGGCCTGATCCTCCTCGTCGCGATGATCGGCGCGATCGTGCTCACCCACCGCCGGCGCGGCGACGTCCGCGCGCAGCGCGCCACCCGCCAGATCAGCCGCCGCCCCGGCGAGGCGGTGCTCAAGGTCGATCCGGGCATCGGCAAGGGGGTGGAGATATGATGGGCTGCTTCAACACGCACGAAGTGCGGTGGAGGGGCCGTGGCACGGTGGGGGGCGGCCCCTCCACCAGCCTGCGGCTGGTCCCCCTCCCCGTTCCGGGGAGGAGCAAGTCATGATCGGCCTGGGCCATTATCTCGCCGTCGGCGCGGTCCTGTTCGTGCTCGGCGTGTTCGGCATCATCATCAACCGCAAGAACGTGATCGTCGTGCTGATGGCGATCGAGCTCATCCTCTTGAGCGTCAACATCAATTTCGTCGCTTTCTCCGCCTTCCTCGGCGACATGGTCGGCCAGATCTTCGCGATGTTCGTGCTCACCGTCGCCGCCGGCGAGGCGGCGATCGGCCTCGCCATCCTCGTCATCTACTTCCGCCGCCGCGGCACCATCGCCGTGGACGACGTCCACCAGATGAAGGGGTGATGCGGGTGACAGCCCTTCTCGTCATCCCGGCGAAAGCCAGGATCTCAGGACAAGAGGTCTCGGCGGGGCTCGCTGGGACCCCAGCCTTCGCTGGGGTGACGTGCCAATGAGCGCCCCGGTCTTCATCGTCTTCCTGCCCTTGCTCGCGGCGATCGTCGCGGGGCTTGGGAACCGGATGATCGGCAATGTCGCCGCCAAGCTGGTGACGACCGGCGCGCTCTTCGTCTCGCTCGTGCTGAGCTGGCCGATCTTCATCGGCTTCCTGGCGGGGAGCCAGCATCCCGCTACCTATCCGGTCCTTTCCTGGATCCATTCGGGCGACCTTCGCGTCGACTGGGCGCTCAAGGTCGACAGCCTGACCGCGGTGATGCTGGTGGTGGTGACGACCGTCTCGGCGCTCGTCCACCTCTATAGCTGGGGCTATATGGCGGAGGACGACAGCCAGCCGCGCTTCTTCGCCTACCTCTCGCTCTTCACCTTCGCGATGTTGATGCTGGTGACGGCGGACAATCTCGTCCAGCTCTTCTTCGGCTGGGAAGGGGTGGGCCTCGCTTCCTATCTGCTGATCGGCTTCTGGTATTACAAGCCGTCGGCCAATGCCGCGGCGCTGAAGGCGTTCATCGTCAACCGCGTCGGCGATTTCGGCTTCTCGCTCGGCATCTTCGCGACCTTCCTCGTCTTCAACACGGTCTCGATCCCGGCGATCCTCGCCGCCGCGCCGCACATGGCCGGCGCCTCGATCGGCTTCCTCGGCTACCGCGTCGACACGATGACGCTCATCTGCATCCTCCTCTTCATCGGCGCCTGCGGAAAATCGGCCCAGATCGGCCTCCACACCTGGCTTCCCGACGCGATGGAGGGCCCGACCCCGGTCTCCGCCCTCATCCACGCCGCGACCATGGTGACGGCGGGCGTGTTCATGGTCTGCCGCCTGTCGCCGATGTTCGTGACGAGCCCGGTCGCGATGGACGTCGTCACCTTCGTCGGCGCCGCGACCGCCCTGTTCGCCGCCACCGTCGGCACGGTCCAGAACGACATCAAGCGGGTGATCGCTTATTCGACCTGCTCGCAATTGGGCTACATGTTCTTCGCCGCCGGCGTCGGCGCGTTCGGCGGGGCGATGTTCCACCTCTTCACCCACGCTTTCTTCAAGGCCCTGCTCTTCCTCGGCGCCGGCTCGGTGATCCACGCCATGCACCACGAGCAGGACATGCGCTTCTATGGCGGCCTCTGGAAGAAGATCCCCTTCACCTTCTGGGCGATGATGGCCGGGACGCTCGCCATCACCGGCGTCGGCATCGAGAATATGTTCGGCTTTGCCGGCTTCTATTCGAAGGATGCGATCATCGAGAGCGCCTATGCGCGAGGAACCTCGCTCGGCGGCTTCGCCTATGTCGTCGGCGTGTTCGCGGCCCTGCTGACCAGCTTCTATTCGTGGCGGGTCGTCTTCCTGACCTTCTTCGGCAAGCCGCGCTGGGCGGCGTCCGAGCATATCCAACACGCGCTCCACGACACGCACGGGCACGGCCATGGAGATCATCCGTCCGACGAGGATGCCGGCCACGACACGCGACCGCATGAGGCCGGGGCCGACGAGATCCCCGCCGGCACCGGCGGCTATCATCCGCACGAAAGCCCGTGGACGATGCTGGTGCCGCTCGGCCTGCTGTCGCTCGGCGCGGTCTTCGCCGGTTTCGCCTTCGCCCACTGGTTCATCCAGGCGGACGGCGCACCCGGTTTCTGGGCCGGCAGCCTCTCCTTCAGCCCGGAGCTGGCGGAGAAGGTGGAGCAATTGCCCTTCCTCGTGAAAATCTCGGCCGGGCTAGCGATGCTCGCCGGCTTCGCGATCGCCTGGCTGGCCTATGTCCGCTACCAGGACTGGCCGCGGCGCTTCGTCGGCAGCTTCGGCGTGCTCTACGCCTTCCTGCTCAACAAATGGTATTTCGACGAACTCTACGCCGTCGTCTTCATTCGGCCCGCGCTCTGGCTCGGCCGCCTCTTCTGGAAGAAGGGCGACGAGGGGACGATCGACCGCTTCGGCCCGGACGGCGCCGCCGCCGCGGTGCGTGTCGGCAATGTGCTGACCGCGCGGCTGCAGTCGGGCTATCTCTACACCTATGCCTTGGTGATGCTCCTCGGCCTCGCCGCCGCCGCGACCTGGGCGATGGCGCGATGAGGGGGGACATGATCTATTCCGTCATCCCCGCGAAGGCGGGGATCCAGGCTGACTCCGTGCCCGCCGCCGCCGACTGGATTCCCGCTTTCGCGGGAATGACGGGGAAAGCATGAGCGGACTGCCCGTCCTCTCCATATTGCTCCTGATTCCCGTGATCGGCGCGGGCATCTGCCTGTTCGTCTCGCCGAACGGCGCCCGCTGGGTGGCGCTGATCGCTACCCTGCTCGATCTGCTGCTCGGCATCCTGCTCTGGGCCAATTACCAGATCGGCGGGCCGCAATGGCAGTTCGTCGAGGGGCCTTATTCGCTCGGCCTCTTTTCCTGGGCGCTCGGGATCGACGGCATTTCGCTGATGCTGATCATGCTCTCGCTCTTCCTGATGCCGATCTGCATCCTCGCCTCGTGGACGGCGATCGGGAAGCGGGTGCAGGAATATATGGCGTGCTTCCTGATCATGGAGACGATGATGATCGGCGTCTTCATGGCGCAGGACATCTTCCTCTTCTACGTCTTCTTCGAGGCGGGCCTGATCCCGATGTTCCTGATCATCGGCATCTGGGGCGGCGCGGAGCGGATCTACGCCAGCTACAAATTCTTCCTCTACACATTGCTCGGCTCGGTGCTGATGCTGGTGGCGATGCTGTGGATGGTGAATTACGCCCATTCGACCTCCGTCCCCGTCCTGCTCAAGACCGATTTCCCGCCCGAGGCGCAGACCTGGCTGTGGCTCGCTTTCTTCGCGAGCTTCGCGGTCAAGATGCCGATGTGGCCGGTCCATACCTGGCTTCCCGACGCCCACGTCCAGGCGCCGACCGCGGGCTCGGTCATCCTCGCCGGCGTGCTGCTCAAGCTCGGCGGCTACGGCTTCGTCCGCTTCTCGCTGCCGATGTTCCCGCAGGCGTCGGCCCAGCTCGTCTGGCTCATCTTTGCCTTGAGCCTGATCGCGATCGTCTACACCTCGCTCGTCGCCCTGGTGCAGCGCGACATGAAGAAATTGATCGCTTATTCGTCGGTCGCGCACATGGCCTTCGTCACCATCGGCATCTTCGCCTTCAACCGGCAGGGGCTGGAGGGGGCCTTGATGGTGATGCTGAGCCACGGCCTCGTCTCGGGCGCGCTCTTCCTCTGCGTCGGCGTGGTCTACGACCGGCTGCACACGCGCGAGATCGACCGTTATGGCGGCCTCGCCAACAACATGCCGGCTTATGCCCTTCTGTTCATGCTGTTCACCATGGCTTCGGTCGGCCTGCCGGGGACGAGCGGCTTCGTCGGCGAGTTTCTGAGCCTGGTCGGCGCCTATCATATCTCGAGCTGGGTCGCCTTCGTCGCGACGACCGGAATCATCCTGGGCGCGGCCTATATGCTCTATCTCTACTGGCGGGTCGTCTACGGGACGAGCCGCAACGCCGATGCCGCCGCAATGCCGGACCTCAATGCGCGCGAGCTGGTCGGGCTCGGCGCGATCGGCCTCGTCGTCCTGTGGATGGGCATCTATCCCGAGAGCTTCCTCGCGCCAATGCGCGATGACGTCGGCCTGCTGATGGCGCGGGTCGCGCAGGCGGCGCCGAGGAGCGATTCCGGCCTCGCCGGCACCGCCAGTGCCGCGCCCGTGACCAAGACAGGCGCGCACTGATGCTGCAATCCCTCTCCCTCACTCTGCCGGAGGTCATCCTCTCGACCTCGGCCTTGATCCTGATGATCGCGGCAGCCTGGGGCGGCGACCGTGCGGCCAAGGTCATTTCCTGGCTCGCAATCGCCGCTTTCGTCGCGGCGGCGATCACCATTCCCGGCACGCATGGCGGCCACCGGCTCGGCTTCAGCGGCCTGTTCGTCTCCGATTCCTTCGCCGCCTTCGCCAAGGTCGGAATCTATGTCGCGGCCGCGGCCTCGCTGATCGCGGCGATCGGCTGGTTCGGGCGCGACGGCGATTATCGCGCCGAATATCCGGTGCTGATCCTGCTCGCGGGCGTCGGCATGGGGATCATGGTCTCGGCCGCCGACCTGCTCACCCTCTATGTCGGGCTGGAGCTGCAGAGCCTCGCCGCCTATGTCCTCGCCTCCTTCCAGCGGCAGGACAATCGCTCGGCCGAGGCCGGCCTCAAATATTTCGTTTTGGGCGCGCTCGCCTCCGGCATCCTGCTCTACGGCATCTCGCTTCTCTACGGCTTCACCGGCTCGACCGAGTTCGCCGATATTGCCCATGCCATCGCCGGGCAGAAGGCGCACGGCGCGGCGCTCGGCGGCGGAATCCTGTTCGGGCTGGTCTTCGTGCTCGTCGGCCTTGCCTTCAAGGTCTCGGCCGTGCCGCTCCACATGTGGACTCCGGACGTCTACGAAGGCGCGCCGACGCCGGTCACCGCCTTCTTCGCCTCGGCGCCCAAGCTCGCCGCAATGGCCTTGCTGACCCGCTTCGCCGTCCAGGCGGTGGGCCCCGCGACCTTCGAATGGCGGCAGATCATCATCTTCATGGCATTGGCCTCGACCATCCTCGGCGGCGTCGCAGCGGTCGGCCAGCCCAACATCAAGCGGCTGCTCGCCTACAGCTCGATCAACAATATCGGCTTCGCACTGATCGGCCTCGCCGCCGGCACGCGCGACGGCGTCGCCTCGGTGCTCTTCTACATGGCCGTCTATATCGTCATGACGCTCGGCGCCTTCTTCGTCGTGCTGAGGATGCGCGACGCGGAGGGGCGGCCGGTCGAGAGCATCGCTTCGCTTTCCGGCCTGTCGCGCAGCCGCCTCGGCCTCGCCTGCGCAATGGGCATGTTCATGTTCAGCCTCGCCGGCGTGCCGCCTCTGCTCGGCTTCTGGCCCAAATTCCTCGTGTTCCGGGCGGCGGTGTCGGCGGACCTCACCTGGCTCGCGGCCGTCGGCATCGCGACCTCGGTGATCAGCGCTTATTATTATCTGAAGATCATCAAGACGATGTTCTTCGACGAGGCGGCGCCGGCCTACGCCCCCACCCGCGACTGGGCGCAAACGGTGTTGATCGCGGTCGCGGCTTTGGTCGTCTCTCCGGTCGGTTATCTGCTGATCAAGCAGCTCAACCTTCTCGCCCACAATGCCGCGGCGTCGCTTTTCTGAGTGACTCCGTCGTTCACGGGCCAGGGGGGTCTTCTGATCCGCACCGTCGCCGAGACCGGCTCGACCAATGACGACGTCGCCGCGCTCGCCCGCGCCGGCGCTCCCGAAGGCATTTGGTTGCGCGCAGAGCGTCAGACCGGCGGGCGTGGCCGGCAGGGGCGGGGATGGGATTCGCCGCCCGGCAACCTCCACGCCAGCACGCTCGTCCATCTCGCGGCAGGCGACCCGCCGGCGCCGAGCCTCGCCTTGGTCGCTGCCGTCGCGCTCCACGAAATCGCCGCCGCTTATGCGGGCGAGGCGGATGTGATCGTCAAATGGCCGAACGACCTGCTCGCCGGCGGCGCCAAGCTTGCTGGAATCCTGCTCGAGCGGGAGGGGGATGCGGTGGTGATCGGCTTCGGAGTCAATCTCGCCTTCGTCCCGCCGGGCCTTGGCCGGCCGACGACCAGCCTCGCCTTGCTCGCCGGCGCAGCGCCGGATCCCGCCGCCTTCCTCGACGCGCTCGCAGCCGCTTTCGCCCGCTGGCTCGGCCGCTGGCGGAGCGAGGGCCTTGCCGCCATCCGCCGCCAATGGCTTGCCGTCGCCCACCCGCCGGGCACCGCGCTTGCCGTCGAAGGGGCGCAGGGCCTGTTCGAGGGGCTGGACGAGAGCGGCGCGCTCCGCCTCCGTCTCGCCGACGGCTCGACCCGTCTCATCCATGCCGGCGACGTTTTCCTGATCTGACGCATTGGTGCATCGTGGCGGCGGAGGCGCGCGCGAAGCGACTCGCGCCGGACCGAAACTGAGGAGGTGCCGATGCTGTTCGCCCTCATTGGATTGCTCAAGGCGGATGCCGACGGCCGTCTGCCCGATTCCGGCACGATCAACGAGCATCTCGCCCAGCCCTTCCGCCGCACCCGCCTTGCCGGCTATCTCTGCCACGAAGGCGGCGCCCGCATCGGGATGATGATGCTGCTCGAAGCGGACGATTTCGCCGCGGCCCAGAGCTTCCTGCACCAGAGCCCCTTCTTCAAGGCCGACCTTTACGACAAGGTCGAGGTGGCCGAATATGCGCTCGAGGTCGGGCGGCTCGATTGAGCGCCTGACGCCGCCCCCTCGCCAGCTCCGCCGAACCCGGCTAGGACCCTCTCATGCTGCTCGCGGTCGATGCCGGGAACACCAATGTCGTCTTCGCCCTGGTAGACCCCGGATCGGGTCCGGGGCAGGGGGGAACGATCCGCGCGCGCTGGCGGATCGCGACCGATCCGCGGCGGACGGCGGACGAATATGCGGTGTGGCTTCACCAGCTCATCGCGCTCGAAGGCTATGGCCGCGACGTCATCGACGCGGTGATCGTCGGCACGGTGGTGCCGCGCGCCCAGCACAATCTCGAAGTGCTGGCGTCCAAATATTTCAAGGTCGCGCCGCTCATCGCCGGCCAGGGCGCCGCCGACTACGGCATCGAGCTCGACGTCGAGGAGCCGCAGAGCGTCGGCGCCGATCGCGCGCTCAACGCGATCGCCGCGCACGCGCTGCACGAAGGCGATCTCATCGTCGTCGATTTCGGGACCGCGACCACCTTCGACCTGGTCGATTTCACCGGCGCCTATAAAGGCGGGATCATCGCGCCCGGAATCAACCTGTCGCTTGATGCTTTGGTCACCGCCGCCGCCAAGCTGCCGCGCATCGCCATCCAGGCGCCGGACGGCAATCTCTCGGTGATCGGCCGCACGACCGAGGCCCAGATGCATATCGGCATCTATTGGGGCTATGTCGCGATGATGGAGGGCCTGGTCGCTCGGATGAAGACCGAGGTCGGCCGGCCCGTGAAGGTGATCGCCACCGGCGGCCTCGCCGCCCTGTTCGACCGCCACACGACGATCTTCGACGCGATCGAGCCGGATCTCACGATTCAGGGGCTGGCCTTGCTCTACGCGCGGAGCCAAAGGGACGGCTGAACGCGATCATCCTCCCCTGCATTCGCAGGGGAGGGGGACCGGCCGAAGGCCGGTGGAGGGGCGATGGCACGGTGCCCGGCCCCTCCAGCGCGCTTCGCGCGGTCCCCCTCCCCACCGCTTCGCGGCAGGGAGGATATGAAGGAACAGAATGAAACCCGGCAAAGAGCTTCTCTTCCTCGCCCTCGGCGGCTCCGGCGAGATCGGCATGAACGTCAATCTCTACGGCTGCGACGGCAAATGGATCATGGTCGATCTCGGCATGACCTTCGCCGATCCTGCCTATCCCGGCGTCGAATTGATCCTGCCCGACCTCGGCTTCATCGAGGAACGGCGGAAGGATCTGCTCGGAATCGTCCTCACCCACGGCCATGAGGACCATATCGGCGCCATCCCCTATCTCGCCGCCGATCTCGGCGTTCCGCTCTACGCGACTCCGTTCACCGCCGGCCTGATCGCCGGCAAGCTGGAGGAGGAAGACCTCACCGACGAGGTGAAGGTCGAGATCATCGAGCTTGGCGGCGATCTCCGGCTGGGCCCGTTCGGCCTGCGCTACGTCGCGCTCGCCCATTCGATCCCCGAGGGCAATGCCCTGCTGATCGACACCCCCTATGGCCGCATCTTCCACACCGGCGACTGGAAGCTGGACGACGAGCCCCAGCTCGGCGACCCGAGCACCGGCGAGGAATTGAGCCGGATCGGCGACCTCGGCATCCTCGCCCTGGTCTGCGATTCGACCAACGTCTTCAACGAGCAGGCTTCGGGCTCCGAGGCCGGCGTGCGCGAGGGGCTGGACCAGGTGATCCAGGAGGCGGAGGGGAGGGTGCTCGTCACCACCTTCGCCTCCAACGCCGCCCGGCTCAAGACATTGGGCCATGTCGCCATGGATACGGGCCGTCAGATCTGCGTCGCGGGCCGCTCGCTCGACCGCATCCTGCGCGTCTCGAAGAGCGTCGGCTATCTGACCGATTTCCCGCCGACCGTCGATTTCGACACGGCGATGAAGCTGCCGCGGCGCGAAGTGATGATCGTCGCGACCGGTGGCCAGGGCGAGGCGCGCGCAGCGCTCGCCCGCATCGCCTTCGGCCAGCACAAGCTTTCGCTGGACACCGACGATCTCGTCATCTTCTCGTCCAAGCAGATCCCCGGCAACGAGATCGCGATCGGCCGCATCCAGAACGAGCTTGCGGGGAGGGGCGTGTGCATGATCACCGACCGCCAGGCCCCGGTCCACGTCTCCGGCCATCCCGGCCGGCCCGAGCTCGCCGCCATGTACGAATGGATAAGGCCCGAGATCATCGTCCCCGTCCATGGCGAGATGCGGCACATGATGGAGCAGGCGCGCTTCGCCCGGCGCCAAGGCATCCCGCACGGCATCGTCCAGACCAATGGCGACCTCATCCGCCTCGCGCCCGACGGGCCGAAGAAGCTCTCCGAGGAGAAGGTCGGGCGGCTGGTCCTCGACGGCGACGTCATCCTCCCCGCCGACGGCGGCACGATGAACGAGCGCCGCAGGATCGGCTATAACGGCACCATCTCGGTCGCGCTCGCGCTCGACGAGGACGACCGGCTGCGCGGCGGTGTCGAGCTGGCGCTGGAAGGCGTGCCGGTCGAGGAGGATCGCGAGGCCTTTCTCGAGGAAGCCTGCGCCGCGGCGGCGGATGCCGCGTCCCGCAACGGCGGCAACGAAAGCAAGCTGCGCGAGGAGGTGCGGCTCGCCGTGCGCCGCTGCGCGACCGAATGGACCGGCAAGAAGCCGGTGGTCGACGTGCTGGTGGTACGGGTCTGAGCGATGAAGCTCCAGTCGATCCTCGCAATCTACATATTGTTCTGGACGATCGCCCTGTTCGTCGTGCTTCCGATCGGCGTTCGCACCGCGGAGGAGGAAGGCATGGACTGCGAGCCCGGCCACGCGCCGAGCGCGCCGCACCGTTTCAGCTTCGGCAAGGCCGCGCTTCGGGCGACAATCCTTTCGGCCGTCGCCTTCTTCCTCTTCTACATCAACTATCTCTACGGCTGGGTGACGCTCGCCAGCCTCGAATGGACGCGTCCGCCGGTGCAATGACCCGCTGCCCCCGTCATTCCGGCGAAAGCCGGAATCCACCTTTTCCTTGACGGCGGCCCAAGATGGATGCCGGATCGGGCCCGGCATGACGAAAGGGGAGAGGGAGTCATGAAGATTCTGTTCGCGCTGGCGGCTTTGCTGGCTCTCGGCGCGGCGCCGGCGCCGCACGGCCGGCCCGCCATCACCGGAATCTCGCATCTCGCAATCTATTCGGCCGACCTGGCGGCGAGCGACCATTTTTACGGCTTCATCCTCGGCGGGCGGAAGGCGCCCGATCCGGAGGATGCGAAGGGCGTCCGTTATTATTTCAGCCCGGTCCAGTTCGTGGAATTGCTGCCGCTGCCGCCGGGCCAGGGCCAGAGCCGGCTCGCCCATGCCGCCTACAATACCGTCGACGCGGCGCGGCTGCGGACGTGGCTCGGCGCGCACGGCACCGGTCCGCTGTCCGATCTCCACCGCGCGCCCGACGGAAGCCTCTGGTTCGACGCGCACGACCCCGAAGGCAATCAGGTCCAGTTCGTCCAGCCCGGCCGGCACGGGGACGCCGCCTCGCCCCGCGCGATCAGCGGACGGATCATCCATATCGGCTATCTCGTCCACGACCGCGCCGCCGAGGATCGTTTCTACCGCGCCCTGCTCGGCTTCCGGCCTTATTGGTACGGCGCCATGCACGAAGGCGCCGTCGACTGGATCTCGCAGCAGGTGCCGGACGGGCACGACTGGCTCGAATATATGATGGTCGGCCCCGGCTCGACCACGCCGGTCGATCATGTCGACGCCCGCGAGCTCGGCGTGCTCAACCATTTCTCGCTCGGCGTCCCGAACATGGAAGCGGCGGTGACTCGATTGCTCGCCGGCGGCCGGATGAGCCCGCGCCACGACGGCCCGAGCATGGGCCGCGACGGCAAATGGCAGGCCAATCTCTACGATCCCGACGGCACCCGCGTGGAGCTGATGGAGTTCCAGCCGACGACGAAGCCCTGCTGCTCCGGATTCACGGCGGAGAGCCCGGCGGGGTGAATTCCCCCTCCCGTTTACGGGAGGGGTCAGGGGAGGGAGGTCGACAAGCCCTCCCCCCATTCGCCTCCCGCGAGCGGGAGGGGAAATTATCGCAGCCGTTCGATCGCCTGTGCCAAGGCGACGTAGAGCTTGCCCATGTCGCTCGACAGCAGGGTGATTCCGAGCGGGGCGCCGTCGCGGTCGGCGAGGATCGGGCGGAGCATCGCCTCGAAATCGTGGATGTAGCGGTTCACCTGGTCGCGGAATTCCGGTTCCTCTTCATAATGGCCGGCGATCTCGCGCGCTTCGGCATTGTCGAGGAGGCGGACGGCGCGGCGTGTGAAGACGCCGCGGTCACCCTTCATATAGGCCGCCCAGGCGCTGTCGGTGACGTCGTTCGACAATATCTTGGTGACGTCGATCGCGGTCGAGTTGAGCGATTCGATCAAGAGCGCGGTGCGGCGCGACAGATTGTTGCGCTCGCGCGTCTCGCGCTCGCGCCGTTCGTCCTCGATCCGGCCCTCGACCGCGGCGCTGGTCTCGGACAGCGCCAGCATCTGGCGGGTGAGCCGCTCGGAGGCGAGCCGTGCCGTCTCCAGCGCCCGCTCCGAGACGGCGGAGAGCTCGGCCATCTGCCGCTCGATCGTGTCGGCGACGGCCCGGCTCAGCGCCTCGCGGCCGGCCTCGCCGAGCGCCGCGGCGCTTTGCGGGATGGCGGCGCCGATCGCCTCGCGCGCTTTCTCGGCCGCCTGCTGCGCCGTCTCGCGGACTCGGATCAAAGCCTCGACCAGAGCCGGACCGGTCTCGGCGGCGATGCGTGCGGCGGCCTGCTGCGCCTCGGACGCGGCCGCGCCCAGGGCCTGGAGCCGCGCCTCGGCGTCGCCGCCGCCCTCCTCGATCCGCGCCAGCAGGGCGTCGAGCGCCTCGCGCTGGCGCGCGATGGCGGTTTCGGAGCCGGCGATCTGGGCAAGCGCGCGCTCGGCCGAGCTTTCGACCGTCTGCACCATCGGTGCGAGCGCGGCCGCCGCGTCGCGTGCGCGCGCCGCCTGCGCCTCGATCCTGGCAAGGCCGCCGGGGAGCGTCTCGTCGAGCACGGCGGCGACGGCGGCGAAGCCCTCGGCCATCTCGACGCTCCGCCGGGCAAGCTCGGCGGCGCGGCCCGAGCCGTCGCCGAGCCGCTCGACCGTCGCGCGCGCGACCTCCTGCGCATCGGCGGCGGCGGCGGCGAGGCGGCGAAGCTGCTCCTCGGCGCCGGCGCCGCCCTCGCCGATCCGCGCCAGCAAAGCATCGAGCTGCTCGCGCTGACGGGCGACGGCGGCTTCGGCTTCCTCGATCCTGGCCGCGGTACGCTCCGCCGCCGCCTCGGCGCCCTCGACCAGCGGCACGAGCGCCGCGGCCGTTTCGATCGTCCGGCCGGCCTGCGCCTCGATCCGGGCGAGTCCGTCGGGGATCGCCTCGCGCATCTGCTCGGCGAGGGCCGCGAGCGCCTCCCCGATCTGCCGCGCGCGCTCGCCGAGGATCAGGGCATCGTCGCCGCCGCGGCCGAGTTCCTCCAGCAATGCCTGCGCCGCGCCGCGCATCTGGGTCAGCGACTCGCTCAATTGCTGCCCCTGCGCGGTGCGGGTGCGTCCGAGTCGATCGAACCAGCCGTCGAGATCGGTCAGCTCCTTGGCGAGGCCGGTGACGAGCGCGTGACTTGCCGCGTCCTGGGCCGAGAGATGGTCGGCGAGCGCCTGGATCTTCGTGCCGACCTCGTCGAGCCTCTGGCCGAGATTGCGCGCCGCATCCTCGCCGGCCCGCTCCAAAGCGGCGCGATTATGCTCGATCGCGGCGAGCACCGCCGCCGATTGCGTCTCGAGCCCGGCCCGGGCGGCATCGACCGCCTCGGACGCGCGCGCCATCGCCGCGTCGACCGCGGAGCTCATGTTGCCCGACGCCTCGCCAAGCGCCCCAGCCGCAGCCGCGGCGCCGCTCTCGATCCGGGCGACCTGCGCGGCCATGCGCTGGGCCGCGCCGCCGAGCAATTCGTCCGCCTCGCGCCCGCGCGCGCTCAGCGCCGACAGCTCGGCCTCGAGCGCGCTGGCATGGCCGTGGGCGGTGAGCCCGGCTTCCTTCATCGCCTCGGCGACCGCGCGCGCCTGCTCCTCGGCACGCGGCAGATCGTGGAGAAGGACGCCTATATCGACCTTGGCCGCCGCCGCCGCCGCATCGAGCGCGACCGCCTGCCTGTCGAGGTTCGCCGTCTCCTTGGAGAGATAGTAAGTGACGCGGCCGAGCCGGTCCGAGGCTTCGTCGCCGAGGCTCATCAGCCGCTCCGCCTCGCCGCGGAGGCGCCCGTTATTCTCCTCGATCTTGCCGGCGACGATCTCCAGCACCGTCTGCAAGGCGATGCTCTCGCGCCGCATCGCGTCGACCGAGGCGGTGAATCGCTCCGCCTCGCGCCGCGGCGTGCGGCCGAGCCAGATCCACAGCAAGGCGAGCAGAGCCAGCGGCGCGCAGAAGGTGGCGATTGCAGCGGCGACCGGCGTGGGCTCCAGCGCGGGCAATTTCTGCCAAAGCGACCAGCCGAACAGGCCGGTCCAGCCGAGCGCGAGCAGGATCAGCAAGGCGGCGAGCGCGCGAATCGCGCCGGGCACGGCCGGCGCCGAATCGGGCTCGGCCTCCGCGGGCGGCGCCTGCGGCTCCTCGGCCGCGACGCCAAGCCACTCTTCCTGTCGATCCGTGCCGAACCCAGTGGGCTCGGCTTCCGCCGCGCTTTCTGCCCCCATGTTCATCGCCCATGTTTACCATCTTTCGGCAGCAGCGAAAGCGCGAAGGATACGGGGCGTTAACGAGCTGCGGCTAAAGCCCTTCGCCATGGTCTACGATCCCGGCGCCCTCAACGCCTCGCTCGCCGCGGCGGTGGGCAGCGACACCGAATTGCTCGCCGAGCTGCGCGCCGCCTTCCTCGAGAGCGCGAGCCGGCAGACCGACCTGATGGGCCGCGCCCGCTGCGACGCCAATTGGGAGCTCGCCGCCTCGCGCCTCAAGAGCCTCGCCGGCAGCTTCGGCGCGACCGGGCTGATGGCGCTTGCCGACGAAGCCCTGGATGGCGCGCCGGGCGATCCGGTGGTGCTGAGGAAGCTCAACGCGGCGATCGAGGATTTCGCCGACCCCTGATCTCAGCGCTCAGGCACGTCGGACACTGCCTCGTTGCCAACAAAACCGAATTCGACGCCATGCTCTTCGAGCCCGGACATTCCGACCCCATGCATCACGCACAAGAAGGGGCGCTCGGACGACCTTCCCGACCTTATCGTGTGTTCAATCCACTCGCGCCGGAGCGTCAGAAGGTTCGGCCGCAACTGAAACAGCATCGATCCCGGTGCGACACCGCAATAGCCTTCCAGTCGTCGGGCGAACATCGTCACGCTCTCCCCGTCGGTGGTGAAGCGCGGAAGTCTTGCCAGCAGCGCGTGGCTGTGCAGCCATTGCCGATCCATGTCTCGCGAGAAAGCCGCTTGGACGGCCTGGTTGACAGGCTGATACGCCTTGGCTGTCGATTGATCGTCGAAATAGATGTCGTAGACGTTCGACAACGAGGCGCGGGCCAAACAGGACAGGCCGGCGTGGGAAGGCGCAGGGCCGTTGCCGATCCTGACCGTGTCCTCCTGCAGGTCGGGCTCATAGACGAACCTGATCCGGCTCGGGGCAATCCCGCAGGCGGCGATTCGCGATCGCGCCACCTCATGCGATGGGGGGCGGTGCGGAACCGCTATTCCCGCGAGCACGGCGGCGATCAGAAGAGGCATTGGATCGTCATTCCCTGCCGCCGCGCTTCCATCCGATCCCCAGGCCGTCGATCGCGTCCTCGATCAGGCCGGCGACCTTGCGGTCGTCGGCAAGCGAGAGGTGCCAGTCGCAGCCGGTGAGCTCCAGCTCGCCGAAGCGCAAGGTGGCGACGCGGGCGCGGTCGGCGGGACCCAGGGCGGCGGCGACCTGCTCGACCTCGGGATAGAAATCGGAGCCCATCAGGATGAAATGGGCCCGGGGCCGGCGGGCCAGCAACTTGCGGAGGAAGGCGCCATAGCCGGCGCGATAGGCGGCGGCGAGCGAGCCCTGGTCGGGCCAGGCCTCGCCGGGGTGAACCGGCGTCGAGAAATCGTTGGTGCCCAGATTGACGACGATCACCCGCGGGTGCCAGCCGCCGGCCGCCGCCCGGTCGCTGTCGTCGTCGGGCTTCGGCCGGTCGTAGAGCTTGGGGAGGTTCAGGCCCGGGCTGCCGCCATTGTAATTGCGAACGATCCCGAAGCCCGAATAAGCGACGATCCGGACGTCCGCCCCATAATGGCGCGCGACCAGGGGCCCGAAGGCCTTCTGGGTGTCGGTGGTGTCGTGGACCTCGTCCTTCGTGCAGGTCCGGCTGGCGGACGTGTTGCCGTAGCCGACCGTGTAGGAATCGCCGATGAACTCGATCTGCCGCGCCCGCCTCGGCGCCGGCAGCGGAATGTCGCCCGGCACCGGGAAGAAGCCGATGAAGCGGCTGCCGCCCTGCTGGCTCTCGGTCATCTTCTCCAGCCGCACGATGTGGACGCCGCGCGGCAGGCCGCCGAACAGCCGGTCAACGCTGCCCGGGCGGCGGAAGACCATCTTTTCCCTGCCGTCGATGCGCAGCCGCAGGAAATCGGTCGGCGCGTCGAAGCGGACTCGGACGCCGGTGCCGCGGAAGCGGCTCTCGAACGAGACTCCGGGCCAGCCGAAGCTCAGGCTGCCGTCCGCGTCCTTTATGACGCGGCCTTCGACATGGACCGGCAGCGCGGCGGGTGCCGGCGCGGCGGCCGCGGCGAGCAATGTCAAAGCGGCGAGCATGTCAGCGACCTCCTGCCGGGCTCAGCGTGACGAGGACGATGTCGTTGCCGTGCATCGGCAGGGCGAGCGAAGTGCGGCCTGTCGCGCCGACCCGCACGACCTTCCCGGTTTCCGGAACGTCGCGGGTGAGCGCCTGGAGCTGGGCGAGCTGCGCCGGGCTAAGGTTCTCCGGCCGGCCCATGTCGAGATAGGCGGAATAAGCGTCGTTGTGCCGGAAGCCGGTGCGATGCACCGCCAGCCTGTAGATGGCCGGCCGCAAATGGGCGAAGGTGAGCCGCACCGGCGCCGCTGGCCCGGCCGGTACGATGCGGGTGTAGAAAGGCCGGTCGCTCGTTTTCTGGACCGGCTGCTGCCAGTCCCAGACCAGCGCCTCGGCGCCGCGGCCGTCGGTCGCCGCCATGGTCTCGCCGTCCGCCACCGTCACGCTCCGCCCCTGCAGCGCGTGGAGATACTTGTAGGCGAACCAGGCCGGCTTGCGGATGCCTTCGCGGTTCATCAGGCCGAAGCCGCCGTGGAAGGGCGTCGGCGGCGGCCCGCTCTCCCAGAACAGGTCGCTGTACGTCCAATAGCTCATGCCCTGGAGCAGGCCCTGGCTGCCCTTCAGCTTGGTCAGGATGTAAGGCGCGCTGACATAGGAATCGTGGACCGGGTCGCGCGGCGTGTAGCTGGTGCTCCATTCGGTGAAATAGAGCGGCAGGCGCGGGAAAGGGGAGGCGGCGATCTGGCCGCGGACCTTGCGGACGTCGCCGACGATCGCGTCGGGCGAGGGCGAAAGCTTCGTGTCGCTCTGGCCTTTCTCGTCGAGGAAGCCGCCGTCGACGCCATAAGTGTGGGTGGTGACGAAATCGATCGGCGCGCCGCTCTTCGCGACATGGTCGAGGAATTCGGGGATCCAGGCCGCGCCGGCCGTAGCGGGGCCGCCGACGCGCAGCTTCGGATCGACGGCTTTCACCGTCCGCGCGGTCAGATCGTAGAGCGCGAAATAGGCCGGCTGGTCGGCGCCCTCCCAGAAGCCGGAGAGATTGGGCTCGTTCCAGACCTCGAAAAACCAGCGCCGCACCTCGGCCGGGCCGTAACGGCCTTCGATATGACGAAGGAAGGCCGCGACCAGGTCGCGCCAGGCCTCCGGCCTTGGGTGCGAGGTGTTCCCCTTCCAGTAGAAGATATTGTTCTGCGACGTGGCGAGGGCCTGTGGGGTGAAGCCCAATTCGACGAACGGGCGGATATGGCGGGCGAGGAGGTCGTCATAGAGCCGGTCGATGCCGGTCCAATCGTAGCCGATGCGCCCGTCGGTCTCCCGCACGGTGCCGAGCACGTCGTGGAAGACGGCGTGGAAGCGGATGAACCGGAAGCCGAGCTCGTCGACCGCGGTCCGGAGCTGGGCCTGGCTGTCCGGCCGGATCAAGGTGCCCGGATAATCGGAGCCGACCGAAAGATCGAAGAATCGGTCCACCGGCGGCCCGGCGCCGGCGAGATCGACGAGGATTCGGCGCGTCGGCTGCGCGGGTGCGGCGGCCGGAATCAGGGCGGAGGCGAGGGCGACAAGAAGCGTCAGCGGGGCGCGTATGGGCATTCGGCAGATGTTTCCTGCCGACGCGCCCGCGTCAAGCTATCGCCCAGCCATGTCGGCGACGGTCTTGGCGGCGCCGGCCCAGTCGATGTCGGTGCCCTCGCGCGCGACGGTGGAGAGCAGGCGGTCGCGGACGAGCGAGAGGAGGGGCATCGGCACCAGCGCGTCGGTCGCCGCCGCCGAGACCAAATTCATGTCCTTGAGCCCAAGCGGCGCCGTGAAGCCGGCGGGACGGTATTTGCCCTCGACCAGCAACTGGCCGTAGGTCTGATAGATTGGCGCGCCGAACAGGCTTCCGGTCAGCACCTCCAGCAACTTGTCCTTGGCGACGCCGTGCGCCCCGGCAAGGATCATCGCCTCGGCGAGCGATTCGACGACCGCCATGATCATGAAATTCCCGCACAATTTGACGATATTGGCCTCCGAGGGCTTGTCGCCGGCGATGAAGCTCTTCTGTCCGATCGTGTCGAGCAGCGGCCGGCAAGCCGCGAGCGCCTCCGGCGGGCCTGCCGCGACGACGAAGAGCTTGCCCTGCGCCGCGACCGCCGGACGGCCGAAGACCGGCGCGGAGACGTAGCGGCCGCGATGCGCCGCCTCCAGCCGCTCGGCCAGCGCGAGGCTGATCGTGCTCAGCGACACGTGCACCGCATCGCCGCCGGCGGCGAGGATTCCGTCCTCGCCGAAGCTTACCGCCTCGACCGCGCGATCGTCGGCGAGCATGGTGAAAAGGATCCCGCCCGCCGCCGCGGCCTCGGCCGGGCTCGCCGCCTGCTTCGCGCCCGCCGCGACCAAAGGCCGCGCCTTGTCCGGGCTGCGGTTCCATACCGTGAGCCGGTGGCCATGATCGATGAGATTGCCCGCGATCGCGGCGCCCATCTGCCCGAGCCCGATGAAGCCGATATCCATATCTCTCCCTTCCCGCCGAAGCCGAATGCGCCTTTCGCTACGCGGCGGGCGCGACAAAGTTCATCGCGCGCCTTATAGCCGAACCATGACCCGAGGGACCGCGCCGTCATGACGCTGGCCGCGCTGATCGCTGCCTATCACGAATCGGACGAACCGGGCGGCGGCCTCAGGGCGACCCTGCCGCTCGCCGGGCGCACCCTGGTCGAGCGCCAGGCGCGGCTCGCCGCGGCGGCGGGCGCGTCGCCGATCATCGTCGCGGTCGAGCGGGTGCCGCCCGAGCTCACCGCCGCCATCGACCGGCTGCGCGGCGAGGGGCTGAAGATCATCGTCGCGCGAAGCGCCGCCGAGGCCGCCGATTCGGTGGCGCCGCAGGACCGTTTGCTGCTGCTCGGCGACGGGCTGATCGCCGCCGAAAGCCATATGACCCGGCTGGCCTCGCTCGGCGGCCATGCCATCCTCACCATCCCCGATGTCCGGGCCGACGAACGCTACGAGCGGATCGACGCCGAAAGCCGCTGGGCCGGGCTCGCCATGATCGACGGCGCCCTGCTCCAGGAAACGGCGCGGATGCTTCGCGACTGGGACCTGCAATCCACCCTGCTCCGCCGCACCGTCCAGGCCGGTGCGCGCCAGCTCGCGATCATCGGCGACACTGCCGAGGAGCCGCTGGTGGTGGCGGAGGGGCCTTCCGACCTCGCAAAGCTGGAAATGCGGATCGTCGCCGGCTCGGCAGCGCGCCGCCGCGACTGGGTCTCGCGCTGGCTGCTCGGGCCGATCGAAGCCGCGATCACGCGGATGCTGATGCCGGGCGGCATGACTCCGAGCCTGGTCGGCCTGGGCGCGGTCGCCTTCTGGACAGTCTCCCTCATCGCCTTCGGCGCCCATTGGCGCGGCACCGGCATCGCCTTGGCGTTGGTGGCGAGCCCGCTCGAAGGCATTGCCGAGCGGCTCGGCCTGCTGCGCATGCGCCTCTCCAGCGAGGAGGGCTGGTGGACCCATATATTGCCCTATCTTTCGGCCGGTGCCTTGCTTGCGCTCGCCTGGTCGCTGACTCCCGAGCGCGGCTGGGGCTGCCTCATCCTGGCCCTCGCCGCAATCGCCTTCCAGATCGCCTTGTCGGTCGAGATGGGCGGGCGGCGCGGCCCGGGCGCGGTCTGGCTCGCCGAGCGCAAGGGCCTCGCCTGGCTGCTCCTCCCCTTCGCAGCGACCGGCTGGTGGAGCAGCGGCCTCGGCGCGCTCGCGGCCTATGCCGCCGGCTCCTTCTTCTGGGTCCAGCGCAAGGTCCACCGGCCCAAGGAAGAGCCTTCAGAATCAACGAGAACTGATTAGCGGCGCCTTAACCCTGAACGGGCTAAGAGCGGACGATGTCCGAGAACCGGCGAAGCCCTGAGCTCGACGGCGCGGCGCGGCTGGCCGCGTCCGCGCGCGCGCGCCTCGCCGCGGCCGCCGCGGAGCTGCGCCTGCCCGGGCGCGACCGGCTCACCGAATGGCAGCGCCGGACGATGCTGGCCTTGCTCGACCGGCTGGTCGGATCGGTCGAGGACGATCTCCGCTCCGCCTTGGTCGCGCGCCTGCCGGCCGGCGAGCATGAGGCGGCCCATGCCGCTCTGTCCTCCGCCCGGCTCGAGATCGCACGGCCCTTTCTCGACGATGCCGCGCCCTGGGAGCCGGCTCTGGTCGCGCTCCTGCTGCGCCGCGCCGAGGAGCATCGGCTGCAGATCGGCGCCGCCGACAATATCCTGCTGGTCGAGCTTTCGGGCAGCGACGACGAGGCGGTCGCCGCCGGGGCGATGGCCCTGCTCGTCGCGCAGAGCCGCCGGCTCGATTCGTTCCGCGAGCCTCTGCTGCTCAGGGCCGAGCTCCCCGCCGAATTGGAGCATGGCCTGGTCTGGACGATCGCCGCCGCCTTGCGCGCCTATCTGGTCGGAACGCACGACCTTCCCCCGCCGCTCGCCGACGGCGCGCTGGCCGAGGCGGCCGGCGAATTGCTCGCCCGCTACGACGAAGGCGAGACCTTCGCCGCGCTCGCGCTTCGCCTCGTCCGCGCGCTCGACGCCGCCGGCGGCCTCGACGAGCGCATGATCGCGCGCATGCCGGGGGAGGGGGGCCTTCCTTTGCTCCTCGCCGCCTTCTCGGTCCGCACCGGCCTTGCCGCCGACGCCTGCTGGGAGCTGGCCGCCGACCCCGGCGGGCGCGGCGCCGTCCTGCTGCTGCGCGCCGCCGGCCTGTCCCGCGAGACGGCGGGCGCGATCCTCTTCGCCCTCCATGGCGACGGCGAGAGCGTCGTCGCCGCCTTCGAGCGGTTCGACGGCGTCGCGCCCGCCGATGCCGCAGCCTTGCTTACCCTCTGGCGCGCCGATCCCGCTTACCGTGCCGCGATCGCGAGCCTTGCCGCATGAGCGCCGCCGTCCACGGCCGGCTCGACTCCGAGCTTCGCCTGGTCGAGGCCGAGCCGCGCCTTGCCGCGCTCCAGCGCGGCGCGGGCGGCGACGAGCGCCGGGGTCTCGGGGTCGAAGCGGGAAGGCTCGGCGCCGTGCAGCCGGAGCTCGAGCCCGGCGCCGGCGGGCAATGCGTCGCGCAGGAGCTTCTCCAGCGCCGGCGCGATCTCCTCGCTGCGCTGGCCGCCCGCCAGGCGCACGGAAAGGCTGGCCTCGGCGCGCTCGGGCACGATCGTGCG
>DASUHH010000097.1:0-54913 GCA_036273615.1 Allosphingosinicella sp.
GCTGAGCGCATCGGTGTTGATATCCGCGACGGTGGTGGCCAGCGGATACAACGGATGGCTGGCGTAGTACTCCGAACCCAGCAGGCCTTTCTCTTCGGCCGTCACCGCCAGGAACACCACGCTGCGCTGCGGCCGCGGCGCGTGCGCGAAGGCGCGGCCCAGCTCGAGCAACGCCGCGATGCCGGTGGCATTGTCCACGGCACCGTTGTAAATGCGGTCGCCGGTGGCGTCCGGGGCGCCGACACCGAGGTGGTCCCAGTGCGCGCTGTAGATGATGGTTTCATCCGGGTACGTGCTGCCGGTGACCTTGCCGACGACGTTGTGCGAGGTGATCTGGTCCACCGCGACGGCGTAGTGCGCGCTGAAGGTTTCGCCCTTGAGCGTCACCGGCTTGAACGCGCGCGTCTGCGCGAGTTTCTTCTGTGCTTCGAAATCCAGGCCCGCGCGCTTGAACAGCGACACCGCGAGGTCGCGCTGGATCCAGCCCTCGAGGCGCGGGTGCGCGGCGGCCGGATCGTCGCGCACGATGTCGAACTGCGCGTTGGTGTTGGAGTTCTTGACGGTGGGCCAGCCATACGACGCGGGCTTGGTCTCGTGCACGATCAGGAGGCCCAGCGCACCACGTCGCGCGGCCTCCTCGTACTTGTAGGTCCAGCGGCCGTAATAGGTCATCGCCTTGCCGCCGAAATCGCCGACCCCGGTCTCGAAATCGGGATCATTGACGAGCACGACCATGATCTTGCCGTGCATGTCGACGCCCTTGAAATCGTCCCAGCTCCGCTCCGGCGCCTTGACTCCGTAGCCGACGAAGACGAGCGGCGCATCGGCGATCGAGAGGTGCTTCTGGCCGGTGAGCGGCGCGCGGACGGCGATCTCGTCGCCCTGACGGAGCGGCTCGCGCCGGCCGTCGACGTCGAGGCTGATCCGCGGAACTCCCTCGATCTCGGCGCGGAGCAGGGGCACGTCCTGCGTCCAGCCGCGTTTGCCGTCGACCAGGGAGCCGCCCGGCTGAAGCCCCGCAGCCTTCATCTGCGACACGATATAGTCGATCGTCTTCGTCTCGGCCGGCGTCGCCGGCCCGCGGCCCTCGAACGCGTCGGAGGCGAGCATTTTCACATGCTGAGACAGGCGGGCCGGATCGAAGGTCGGCGCGGCCGCAATGACGGCGGCCGGCACGGCAAGTGCGATTGCGGCAAGCAGAAAGCTGGGCTTCATCATCGACTCCGGACAAGAACAGGCTGTTGCTCCGATCCTTAGAGTCGGTGCTCGATCCCCGCAACGAGCGTGATCGCCCTTAGAGGCCCCGCAATTCTCAGTGCGGCGCTGCCGGCGCGGCGGGGGCCGGCTGCTGCATCCGCGCCATCGCGGCCGCGCGCTCCTCGGGGCTGAGGATCCCGTCATGGTTGGTGTCGGCGGCATCGAACATTGCCAACTGGCTGGAAACCGCTTCGTCGAGCGAGATCTTCCCGTCATGATTGGCGTCCATCCGCGCGATCATGCGGGCGCCGTTTTCGCCAAGCTCGTCGGCGGTGAGGAAGCCGTCATGATTGGCGTCCCGCGCGGCGAAGCGCTGCGCGACCATCTGCTGCATCTGGGCCCGGGTCTGGGGCGCCTGCTGCTGGGCGGCGGGCTGGGCGAAGGCGGCGCCGGCGGTCAAAGCGGCGGCGGCCGCGCCGAAAAGGGCGATTCTGGTCATATGAGGCTCCCGAATGAGGGGACAGGCTCCTTGCGGAGCCGCTCCCTTATTCCGCTCGCGAAGAATAGGCGAGTCGCCGGACCCTAGCGCGCTCGTCCGAGATATTTGTCGAACCAGGCGATGGTGCGGCGGCGGACGTCGATCCTGTGCTCGGGCGAACGGATGCCATGGCCTTCGCCGGGATAGATGACGAGGCTGGTCGGCACGTTCATCTCCTTGAGCGCATGCCAATATTCGACCGACTGGGTCGGCGGGACCTCGATGTCGCGCTCGCCGACATAGATGAAGGTCGGAGTCCTCGCCTGGTGGATGAAGCGGATGGCCGAGACCCGCCAATAGGCGTCGAAATCGTCATAGACCGACTTGCCGAAGAAGGGGATCATCCACTGGTCGATGCCGTTGGTGCCGTAATAGCTGATCCAGTCGGACAGGCCGGCACCGGAGACGATCGCCTTGAAGCGGTTGGTCTGGGTGTTCGACCACATCGCCATGAAGCCGCCGTACGAGCCGCCCATCAGCCCAAGCCGGTTGTTGTCGATCGGCGCGGCGCGCTCGGCGGCGTCGATGCCGGCGATTATGTCCTTGAGGTCGCCGCCGCCGAAGTCGCGCCTGTTGGCCTGGGTGAAGGCCTCGCCCTGGCCGTAGCTGCCGCGCGGATTGGGATAGAAGACGTAGTAGCCGGCGCGGACGAGGTCGGCGGTCGCGCCTTCCCAGACGAAATTGGGCTGACTGGCGGCGGCCGGGCCGCCATGGACGACGGTCACCATCGGCGCTTTGGCGGAGGAGCTTGCGCCGCGCGGGGCGAGCAGCCAGCCCTGGACGGTGAAGGGCCCGTTCCTCCAGCTCAGGCTGCGGGCCGAGACGAGCGGCGACCAGTCGTCATTGTCGTGCGTGATCTGGCGCGGCGCGGCGACGGGGCCGGCGAAGATCGCGGCGGGATGCTCATAATCCTGGGTCACCATCGCCACCGATGCGCCGTCCGCCGAACGGGCGAACCGAGCGCCGCCCGCACTCATGCTGACCGAGGCGCTCCAGGCGGGGGAACCGGCGCCGCGCACCGGATCGAGCGGGACGATGGCGTTGCGGTCGCCGATCAGGGCCGAGCCGGCAAGGCCGGCGCGGCCCCAGAGCAGGGAGGTGAAGCTGCCGCGATAATTCGGCGTGATATCGCGCGGCGCGCCGCCGGCGATCGCGACGATATAGACGTCGCCGCCGATCGATCCGAAGTCGCTCATCAGCCCGCCGATGAAGGCGACGCTCCGCCCGTCGGGGGAGACCTTGGGCATGTTCATCTGCATCGCCGGCGCGGCGATCCGGCGGACGGCGCCGGTCGTGCCGTCGATCGCGTCCAGCTCCGCCACCCACCAATTATTGTCGCCATTGCCGAGCGCGCTGGTCGCGACGAAGCCGCGCCCGTCGGGCGTCCAGTCATATTCGTAGACGTAGCGGTCGGCCGGCGAGACGGGTGTCACGGCGCCTCCCCCGGCGGGAACCACGGCGATCCTCTGCTCGTCATTCCGCTCGCCAATCTCGCCGACCTGGCGGATTCCGGCCTGGGTCGCGCCGCGCTCCTTGCGCGCGCCCAAAGTCACGAGCAGGGCGATCCGCCGGCCGTCGGGCGCGAAACGGGGATCCTCGGCAATGCCCTCGATCGTCGCCAGCGTTTCCACGGTCTTGCCGGCGGCGCGCATCAGCCGCGTCGCCCCGCCCTCGCGGGCGAGGAAGACGAGCTGCCCGTCGGGCGCGAAGGTCAGGCCGGCATAGGAACAGGACGTGCAGGGATCGATGCTGTCCAGCACCGCGCCGGTCGCGGAATTGCGGACGACGATATGGCCGTGCGGCATCGACGGCGCATTGGCCTCCACGTCGCTTTCCACCGTCGCGGCGCGCGTTCCGTCCGCCGACAGAGCGAGGCCGCCATATTCGTGCATCGATCGTTCGTGAGGAGATTGGGCGAAAATGGGCGCTGCGCTCAGCAGCAGGGCGGCGGCGAAGACAAGGCGCATGGCGATCTCCTGATTATCGCCGCCGACTACACGCCTCATCATCCCCGCGAAAGCGGGGATCCGGTTCTGACGTGGTTCTGGATTCCCGCATCCGCGGGAATGACGTAGGTGAAGGCATGCGCAGCACGCCCGACCTCGCCGAACCGCTTCGCGAAGAGGAAATCGCCGCCGCCCGCCGCCGGATCGGGGACGCGGCCGTTCGGACGCCGCTCGTGAAGCGGCCCGACGGATCGGCCCGGCTCAAGCTCGAATGCCTGCAGCCGACCGGCTCCTACAAGATACGCGGCGCGACCAACGTGCTGAAGGCGCGGCTGGAGGCGGGCGCGGAGATCAGGGCGATCGTCACCGCCAGCGCCGGCAATTTCGGCCAGGCCATCGCCAGCGCCGCCGCAAGCTTCGGCCTTCCCTGCATCATCCACGTTCCCGATTATGCGGCGCGGGTGAAGGTCGAGGCTCTGAAGCGGATGGGCGCCGAGGTTCGCGAGCATGATTTCGCCGCCTGGTGGCACATCATGCAGACGCGCGAGACGGAGGACGGCGGCACCTTCTTCCATCCGGTCTGCGAGCGCGAGATGATCGCCGGCGCCGCGACGATCGGGACGGAGATCGTCGAAGACCTGCCCGAGGTGGAGACAATGCTGATCCCGATCGGCGGCGGCGGCCTCGCCTCGGGCATCGCCCAGGCGGTCAAGGCGCGCCGCCCCTCCTGCCGCATCCTCGCCGTCGAGACCGACACGGCGATCCCGCTCAAGGCGGCGCTGGAAGCCGGCGCGCCGGTGACGGTCGAGCGCACGTCCAGCTTCGTCGACGGCATGGGCAGCACCCGCGTACTCGACCCCATGTGGCCTTTGCTCCGCCGCCTCATCGACGATGTCGTCGTCGTCAGCCTCGCCGAGGTCGAAGCGGCGATTCGCACCCTCGCCGCCGAGCATCATGTCATCGCCGAAGGCGCGGGCGCCGCCGCTTTCGCCGCCGCGGCGAAGCTGCCGCCCGGCAACACGGTCGCGATCGTCTCCGGCGGCAATCTCGACCGCGCCGAGCTGCTGCGGATTCTGAGCGGCTGAACGGAGGCACAAAGGAGTGCGCGGCCTCGCCGGCTCCCATTTAGGCGGCGCGGCATCCTCTCGGGTCGACAATCAGGCCGTGCGCGCGTCTGATCAGCCAAATCCTGCGGCCCCGCCGGCACTCGCTCAGGGCCGGCGCCGAGGCGATGAGCTCCTGCACCACGCCCTGCGCGGTCCGGACGCGGACGATCGGCTTCGTACCGACCTCGGTCTCATAACCGCCGAAACCCATCACTTCAGCCGTCTCGATCCGCCCCGGCTCGCCGACCAGGCGATAGCCTCCCCAGACCAGCAGCAGGCCGAGGCCGGCAATCGTGACGATGGCGAGCCAGTTGCCCGCGAGTCCGGCCGCCGTCCGTTCGAGAGCGAAGCGGAGCGCGGCGGAGCGGGACAATGGCATGGCCCGGATGATGCGGCAGGAAGCGGGCCCGCGCAATGTCGCTCCGTTCATTTGACTTGGGCGCGGCGGCCCGCGGTGCTGCCGCCGTGAAGACCGCGCTCAAGATCCTCGCCGCCTCCGCCGGGCTCGCGGCGATCGCCTATCCGATCCTCGGCTATGCCGTCGGCTATTTCGGCGGGCCGCTCTTCTTCGACGTCCCCGCCCGCGCGCCGTCCAGGCCAAGAGAGCAAGGGGCCGCGGCCATCGTCTTCTCGGGCAATATGGGCTTCCATATCGGCCAGGCGCTCAAGGTCTCGAACGGCCTCGCCGCGCGGGCTGCCGGTGGTCGGAGTCAACAGCCTCACCTATTTCGCCGGCCCGCGCACGTCGGCCGAGGCGACCGTGCTGGTCGAAGCGGCGATCGACCGGGCGGTGCGCGACACGCATCGCGGCAAGGTGGCGCTGGTCGGAATCTCGTTCGGCGCCGACATCCTCCATGTCGGCCTCGCCGGCCTGCCGCCGGCCTATCGTGCCAGGGTGCGCGACGTCGTGCTGGTCGTGCCGGGCACCGTCCTTCAGCTCCAGGCCTCGCCGCTCGAGGTGATGCCGTTGCGCGCGCCCGACCGCGACGGCACGATCACCGGCCGCCAGCTGAATTGGACGCCCGCGACCTGCATCTGGGGTGCCGAGGAGAAAGACAGCCTCCGTCCGTTCCTGTCGAACGCCCGCCATGTGCCGCTTCCCGGCGGCCATATGCTGGAGCGGAACGTCGACGGGCTGACCGCGCAGATCATGCGCGCGATCGACGCGGCGGCGGCGCCGCGCTGAAGCGGCGGCTCAGCGGGTCGAAGGACGCACGACCGCGGCGACCGCCGGACGCGCGGCGGAAGCGGCCGGCCCCTTCACCGGCTTCGGCGCCCTGGCCGGAATCAGTGGCGATTTCGCCGGCCTGGCCGAGGCAGCGGTCGTCGGCTTCGCGTCCTGCGGCTCGGGAAGCGGCAGGCCGTCGAGCGCGGCGATGACCGGCTTGTCGCGGCCGTACATGTCCTTGTAGCTGTAATAGCCCGGGCTGTCCGGCGTCGCTGCGATGGTGAAATAGACGATATAGACGGGGATCGGAGTCGCCAGGTTCGCCTGCACCGTCTTGCCCGAGGCGACCGTCCCGTAGATCTTCTCATGGTCCCAGTCGGTGCCCTGGAGAAGGGTCTCGGCGAAGCCGACCGCATCCTCGGTGCGGACGCAGCCATGGCTGTAGGCGCGCGCCTGGGCGTTGAACAGGTTCTTGGCGTTCGTGTCGTGCAGATAGATGGCGTAGGGATTGCCCATCACCAGCTTCATCCGGCCGAGCGCATTGTGCGGCCCCGGCGGCTGGCGGTAGCGGACCCCGCCGTCGCCGGTCGGCACCGAGACATAGCCCTTCTTCCCCTTCACCTCGTGGCTGATGCTGGTCGGCACCTCCCACCAGGGGTTGAAGATGGCGCCGGTGATGAGGGCGCTGAGCTGCGGCGTCGGAGTCTTGAGCGCGCCGGCGACGGCACGGCGGCGGTTCAGCGTCTGGCCGCCCTGGACGAGCGCGACCGTATAGGCCGGCACGTTGACGATCACATATTTCTCGCCGAGGTCGCGCGGCAGCCACCGCCAGCGGTCGAGGTTGAGGCGGATCTTGTCGGCGAGCGCCTTGTCGGTGGTCGTCGCGAGCAGGGCCTTCAGCGCCGCATATTGCGGATGGGTCGGAAGCAGCGAGCGCAGCGCGTCCGGAACGATATGTCCGGAAAGCGCGCGGTCGAGCAGGGCCTGCTGGTCGGCGGGGGCGAACGGATCGTCCTTCACGTGCCAGTCGACGCGCGCGTCGCCGCGGACATGGCCGAGGGCAAGGTCGGACGCGACCTTGAGGAAGGTGTCGGTGGCGATGCTGTCGAGCGTCGCCGGATCGCCAGCCATCGCCTGGCGGAGCGCGTCCGGGCCGTAATCGGCCGGGTCGAGACCCTCGGCGCCGATGCCCTGGATGAAGGCGAGCAGGTCGGCGGCGTCGCGCTGGCTCCAATGGCCGGAGACAATGATCGGAGCCGGCGCGGCCGCGGGCGGCGGCGGGATGGGCGGCGCCCTGTTCTGGGCAGCATCCTGGGCGGCGATGGGGGCGGCTGCCGAAAGCAGCAGCAGGGGCAGAAGGAAACGGCTGATCATCTTCAATCCTGTCGCGTCCGGCGGCCCCACCCCGCGTGGCGGCCCACCTGCGCCGTACGCAGGATCATCTCTTAAAGATCGCTGAAGCGGGGGGCAAGGCGCTCCGCAAGCGGCAGAAAAGAAAAGGAGAATCGGCCCGGCTTTGCGCCGGGCCGATCCGTCCCATTTTGTCAGGCGGCGGCCGCGCTGTCGCGGTTCATCCAGCCGAAATAGGCCGCGACGATGGCGAGCAGGGCATGCAGCCAGATGTCGTTGCCATAGAGCGGGATCAGCCCGAAAGTGGTCCTCAGCATCGGGATGAAGCCCATGATCGTCAGCAATGCATAGATGATGGCGACGCCGCGGAAATAATTGCGCGCGCCGGTCAGCGAGCGCGCCGCGAGCAGGCCCCAGATGCCGAACAGGAGATGCACGATGTCGTGCAGCACGTTGACCGGGAAGAGCGTCAGCTCATAGCCGAACAGGGTGGTCATCTTCACGTTCGAGTCGGCATCCATGGCCATGCCGGGCATCGGCGTCAGGCCCGGAATGAAGCCGACAATTCCGACGATGATAAAGACGATGCCGAAAATCGTCGCGAATGTACGAGTGTTCATCAAGCATCTCCCCTTTGCGTTCTCATGCGACGCTTACTGGGGCGCGGTTCTACCGGAATTACGGGTCCGTAACCAGCGGCTACATTCCTGCCCTTCCGGCATAGATGACGGAACGAACCGGACGTTCCCGCGCCTCTGCCGCCCATCGGGCGATTGCGGCGGCGATCTTCGCGCCGCCGGCGGCGGAGGGCTCGATCGGGTTGGCATAATCCTCGTCGGCGGTGCAGATCAGCCTGAGATCGATCAAGGCGAGGCCGCGCGAGAAAGCGGCGCGGGCGATCTCGTCGTTGAACAGAGCGAGGGCGGCGCGGATCAGCCTCTGGTCGGGCGCGGAGGGCGGCGTGTCGTAGATGGTGCAGAGCGCCATCGGCAGCCCGAGCGCAAGCACCGCCTCGACCATGTCGCCATAGAAACGGGCGAAGCGGCTCTGCGCCGCCTCGAGCAAGGACAGCGCCTCGGCGACGGTCGCGACCGACTGGCCGAGCAGGTGCGAAGCATCGATCGCGTCATTGCCGCCGGCGCTGACGACGAGATGGCTGGCGTCGGCGGGCAGGCGGGCGGCCTGCGCGGGCACATCGCGGACCATGCTCCCGTCGACGGCGCGCAGGCTGGCATCCCAATTGACCGGCAATAACCGGCGTAATTGCCCGACCACGTCCGGGCTTCCACCGACATAGGCGCCATTGTCGAGGATCGAATCCCCGAGGAGGACGAGATGAGCCATGACGGGTTCCGGCGACAGCCCTAAGGCCGCCGGAACTTCAGGATGAATCGGTCGGTCTTCATCCGGATCGAGGGATCGAACACGATCTTGCTATGGTCGTCCGCCGGGTTGCGGAGCGCGCCGCTCTCGCCGGCGAGGCGGAAGCCGGCGGCGGTCACCTCCTGGATCACGGTCGCGCGCTCGATCCGGTGGAGCCGGGGCGAGTCGGCAAAGCCGGTGCCCGCCGCCGCGGCGTGATCGACGATCAGATAGATGCCGCCGGGCTTCACCGCCGCGAACACCGCGCGATTGAATGCCCGAATATCGACATTCGCATATTTGGGCACGTGGAGGTCGTGATAATTGATCGTCGTCCAGAAGATGTCGACCTTCTCCGGCAGGTGGAACGCGCCGAGCGGCGACGGCTCGACGATGATGTTGGTCCGGCCGGGCTCCTTCGCAACGGCCTGGATCGCGGTGACGTTGCCCTGGCCCCAGGTGGTCGTCTCGAGCGCATAGACCTTGCCGCGCGGGCCGGCGACGTCGCTCAGAAGGCGCGTATAATAGCCGCCGCCGGGCAGATATTCGCCGATCACCTGGCCCGGCCGCACCCGGGCGAAGGCGAGCACCTCCGCCGGCTTGCGGTTCGGATCGAGCTTGCGGTCGGCCGCCGGCCGCGACTGGTCGGCGACGGCCCGGGCGACATAGTCCGGCACCGAAGGCGCCGCCGCCATGGCCGCGAGCCAGAAGCCGAGGCCCAGCAAGCCAAGGCTTGCCGCCACCCATCGCAAAGTCGCGCGCAAAGATTGCCGACCCATCATCGTCTCCCCTGTGAACCGTCCCGCTCTACCCGTTTTTCGCGCGGCGTGCAGCCGGCGGCTCAGGGCATGGAGAAATCGATGCCCTGGGCGAGCGGCAGGTCGCGGCTGTAATTGATCGTGTTGGTCGCCCGCCGCATATAGGCGCGCCATGCGTCGGAGCCACTCTCGCGGCCGCCGCCCGTCTCTTTTTCGCCGCCGAACGCACCGCCGATCTCGGCGCCCGAAGGGCCGATATTGACGTTGACGATGCCGCAATCCGAGCCGGCGGCGGAGAGGAACGTTTCCGCCTCGCGCAGATCGTTGGTGAAGATCGCGGAGGCGAGGCCCTGCGGCGCGTCATTATGGGCCGCGATCGCCTCTTCGAGCGCCGAATAACGCATGACGTAGAGGATCGGCGCGAAGGTCTCGGCGAGGGCGATCGCCGTCTGGCCCGACATCTCGACGATGGCCGGGCGCACGTAGAAAGCGCCGGGCGCACTCTCCTCGAGCAGCCGCTCGCCGCCCGCCGCCGTGCCGCCCTGATCTCGCGCCTGGGCCAGCGCCGCCTGCATTCCCTCGAACGCCGCGGCGTCGATCAAAGGCCCGACCAGCGTCCCGTCTTCGAGCGGGTTGCCGACCGGGACGCTCGCCCAGATTTGCTTCAGCCGCGGCACCAGCCGGTCGTAAATCTCCGCGTGGACGAACAGGCGTCGAAGCGTCGTGCAGCGCTGGCCGGCGGTGCCGACCGCGGCGAAGGCGATCGCCCGCTCGGCAAGCGCGAGGTCCGCGCTCGGCGCGACGACCATGCCGTTATTGCCGCCGAGCTCGAGCAGGACCCGGCCGAAGCGCGCCGCCACGCGCGGCGCCACCGTCCGGCCCATCCTGGTCGAGCCGGTCGCCGAGACCAGCGCAACCCTCGGATGATCGGCCAACGCCTCGCCGGTCTCGCGCCCGCCCTGCACCACCTGCATGAGATGCTCCGGCGCATCGCCGAACCGCTCGGCCGCCCGCGCGAACAGGGCCTGGACCGCGACCGCGGTCAGCGGCGTCTTCTCCGACGGCTTCCACACAACCGGATCGCCGCAGACGAAGGCGAGGCAGGCATTCCAGGCCCAGACCGCGACCGGGAAGTTGAACGCCGAGATCACGCCGACGACTCCGAGCGGATGCCAGGTCTCCATCATCCGGTGGCCCGGCCGCTCGGTCGCGATGGTGAGGCCGTAAAGCTGGCGCGAGAGGCCGACCGCGAAGTCGCAAATGTCGATCATCTCCTGGACCTCGCCGAGCCCCTCCTGGAGGATCTTGCCCGCCTCGAGGCTGACCAGCCGCGCCAGCGATTCCTTCTCCGCGCGCAGAGCCTCGCCGAACAGCCGCACCAGCTCTCCGCGCCGCGGCGCCGGGACGCTGCGCCAGGCGAGAAAGGCCCGATGCGCCCGCTCCACCGCCTCCGCCACGTCGCCGGCCGAGGCCGAAGCCACGCCGCCGATCGGCCGACCATCGATCGGCGAACAAGAGACCAGGGGCCCCTGGGGGGCGTCCATTGCGAGGCGCCGGAAAAGCGCCCTCGCTTCCGTTGTAGAATCGAAGCTCATTGCACCCGTCTAGCGCGAGCCGGGCATCTTTTCACCGCCCGCGCAATGTGGCAGCGGGCCGGCATTCCTTTGGGAGATGTTCCATGTCCGCCCGCCTTGCGAAGCTCGCTTTCCCATTCCTCCTCGCCGTCGCTCCGACCGCGATCGCCGTCGCCGCCACCGGCGCGATCGGGGTCACCCTCTCCTATCGCGATCTCGGCGTGAAGCCGGGCGACAATTTCGATCTCTATGCGAACGGCGCGTGGAAGAAGAGCGCCGAGATCCCGCCCGACCGCGCCTCGACCGGAGTGGGCTACGAGGTCTTCCAGCGCGCCGAGCAGCGGAACGCCGAATTGGTCCGCAACGCCGGCGCCGGCAATCCCACCGCCGGCACGCCGCAGCGGATGATCGCCGATTATTATGCGGCCTATATGGACCAGGCCGGGATCGACTCGCGCGGCCTCGCGCCGATCCGGCCGCAGCTCGCCGAGATCGACGCCGTCTCCTCGAAGGAGGCGCTTTCGCGCCTGCTCGGCAGCCGGCTTCGCGCCGATGTCGATCCGCTCAACAACACCAATTTCCAGACCGAGAATCTGTTCGGCCTGTTCGTCACCCAGGCGCTCGACGACCCGGACCGGACCGTCCCTTACCTGCTCCAGGGCGGGCTCGGCATGCCCGACCGCGATTATTACGTCTCGACCGACCCGGCGATGGCGAAATTGCGCACCGCCTACCGGACCTATGTCGCCGACATGCTCCGCACCGCCGGCCTCTCGGATCCCGACGCGCGGGCCGACCGCATCGTCGCGCTCGAGGACAAGATCGCCGCCGCCCATCTCGACCGCACCGCGAGCGAGGACGTCCACAAGGCCGACAATCCGTGGCGCACCGCCGATCTCGGCCGGCGCGCGCCGGGCATCGACTGGGCGGCCTTTCTCGACGCGGCGGGCCTCCGTAACCAGCCGGTGATCATCGCCTGGCAGCCCGGCGCGATCAAAGGCCTCTCCGCCCTCGTCGCCGGCGAGCCGCTGCAGAGCTGGAAGGACTGGCTCGCCTTCCACACGATCAACCGCGCCGCCAATTATCTCCCCGCCGCTTATGACGACCTCCATTTCGGCTTTTACGGCCGGACGATGCAGGGAACGCCGAAGCAGCGCGACCGCTGGCGGCGCGGCATCGGCTTCGTCAACGCCGATCTCGGCGACGCGGTCGGCAGGATCTACGCCGCCCGCTACTTCCCCGCCTCGTCCAAGGCCGAGGTGCAGGCGATGGTGACGAACCTGCTCGCCGCCTTCGACCGGCGGATCGACGGCCTCGCCTGGATGGCGCCGAGCACCAAGGCGGCGGCCAAGGCCAAGGTCCACAGCCTGCGGGTCGGCGTCGGCTATCCGGAGACATGGCGGACCTATGCCGGCCTGGAGATTCGCCGCGACGATCCGGCCGGAAACGCGTGGCGGGCGCAGCTCTGGGAATATCGCCACCAGCTCGCCAAGCTCGGCAGGCCGGTCGACCGCGGCGAATGGTGGATGACTCCGCAGACGGTGAATGCGGTGAACCTGCCGCTCCAGAACGCACTCAACTTCCCGGCGGCGATCCTCGAAGCGCCCTATTTCGACCCCAGAGCCGATGCCGCCGCCAATTACGGCGCGATCGGCGCCGTGATCGGCCACGAGATCAGCCACAGCTTCGACAATACCGGCGCCGCCTTCACCGCCACCGGCAAGCTCGAAAACTGGTGGACGAAGCAGGATTTCGCCCATTTCGACACGGCGACCCAGCAGCTCGCGCGCCAGTATGACGCCTATGAGCCGATCCCGGGCGTCCATCTGCGCGGCGAGCAGGAGCTTGGCGAGAATATCGCCGACGTCGCCGGCCTCGCCGCGGCGCTGGACGCCTATCACATGTCGCTGCACGGCCGGCCGGCGCCCGTGATCGGCGGCCTCACCGGCGATCAGCGCTTCTTCCTCGCCTTCGCCCAGGCCTGGCGCCAGAAGACCCGCGAGGCGGCGCTCCGCCAGCAGATCGTCACCGACGGCCACGCCCCCGCGGCCGAGCGGGCCGAGACGGTGCGCAACCTCGACCCCTGGTATCGCGCCTACAATGTGAAGCCGGGCGAAAAGCTCTATCTCGCCCCGAAGGACCGGGTCAGAATCTGGTAAGCTCGCGTCCTCCCCGCGAGCGGGGAGGACAATCAAGCGAACAGCTCGCGCGCCCGGCGGAGGCCTTCAATACCCGCGGCGAGCGTCTCTTCCCGTTTCGCGAAGCAGAGGCGGACGACGTTGGTGACCGGCTGCTCGGCGTAGAAAGCCGAGACCGGGATCGCGGCGACGCCCGCCTCGCGGACCGAGCGTTCGCAGAAGGTCTCGTCGTCCACCTTCAAACCCGACGCGTCGAGGTCGATCGAGACGAAATAGGAGCCTTCGGCCGGAAGGCAGGCGAAGCCGGCATCGGTCAGCCCGGCGACAAGACGGTCGCGCGCGGCCGCGAAGGCGGCGCGCATAGCGTGGAAATAATCGTCGTCCATGCCGAGGCCCCAGGCGCAGGCGGACTGGAGGTTGGGCGCGGTCGAGAAGGTCAGGAATTGGTGCGCCTTGGCGATCGGTCCGGCGAGGCGCGGCGGCGCCACCACCCAGCCGACCTTCCAGCCGGTCAGCGAGAAGATCTTGCCGGCCGAGCCGACCTTGACCGTGAGGTCGTGCATTCCGGGAAAGCCGGCGAGCGGGAGATGGCGGCGGCCGTCGAAGACGACATGCTCCCAGACCTCGTCGCTGAGCGCGATGGCGCCATGGCGCACGCAGGCATCGGCGAGCAAGGCGAGCTCGCCTTCCTCGAACACGCGCGAGGAGGGATTGTGCGGATTGTTGAAGACCACCAGGCGCGTGCTGTCGGTGAAGGCTTCGTCCAAAGCCTCGCGCGTGATCCGCCAGCCGGGCGGCGTCAGCCGGACGTAGCGCGGCACGCCGCCGGCACGCAGGACGAGCGGCAGATAGGCATCGTAGAGCGGCTGGAAGAGCAAAACCTCGTCGCCGGGCGTCACCAAAGCCGCGATCGCCGCCGCCAGCGCCTCGGTCGCGCCCGAGGTGATCGTCACCTCCTCGGGCGCGACCTCCAGCCCCTGACGATGAAGATAATGGGCGGCGACGGCGCGGCGAAGCTCCGGCAGGCCGGGCATAGGCGCATATTGGTTCGAGCCCTGGACCAAGGCCTCCGCCGCCTTGGCGACGACTTCGTCCGGCCAGCCGAAATCGGGGAAGCCCTGCCCGAGATTGACCGCCCCGTGCTCGATGGCGAGCGCGGACATGCGCGTGAAGATGGTCGTCGGCAGGGTCGCGAAGAGCGGGTTCATCGATCACCCACGAAGCGGACAAAACCCCTCTTCCGCTTGCGGGAGCGGGAGGGTGAGGGTCTGTACCGCGGACTCAGCAAGACCCTCACCTACCCTCTCCCGAAATCGGGAGAGGGGAATTCATTGCAAGCGCTCCAAGAGAGCCTTGGCCGCCGCGGGGTTCCGCTCCTTGGCGGCGGCGATGAAGAAGACATAGGTGTCGCGCGGCGCCACGGGCGCCGGATCGGTCACGTACGGAAAGCCGGCGGGGCTCTCGCCCGCCGCCCATTGCCGCGCCACAGCGGCCCAGCGATCGAGCGTGTCGGGCGGATAGCCCTGCTCGATCTCCGCTTCGGCGCGCATCAGGCGGGCATAGACGAGGCCGCCGCTGATATCGGGCACGAGCGGGTAATCGGCGCCGTCGCCGAAAACGATCGCCACCCCCGCCTCGCGGCACAGCTTCACGAAGGCAGGATCGCGGAAGCTTTCGTGGCGCACCTCGACCGCATGCTGAAGAACCACCCCGTCCTGCTTCTCCGGCAGCAATTTGAGGAAAGCGCCGAAATCGTCGGCGTCGAACCTCTTGGTCGCCATGAACTGCCACAGGATCGGCCCGAGCCGGTCGCCGAGCGCAGTGATTCCCTGGCCGCAGAACAGGCGGACGCTCTGCTCGCCCTCCGCCAGCACCTTTCGCACCGTGCAGAAGCGCGAAGCCTTGACCGCGAACCTGAAGCCGTCCGGCACAGTCTTCGCCCAGCGCTCGAACAAAGCCGGCGATTGGGTGCGATAATAAGTGGCGTTGATCTCGATCGCGGTGAGCTGGCGCGAGGCATATTCGAGCTGCTTCGCCTTGGCGACGCCGGTCGGGTAGAAGGTCGTGCGCCAGGGGTCGAAGTCCCAGCCGCCGATGCCGACGCGGATCGTTCCGGCGCTCATCTGAGCCGCGGCGGCGGGTTGCGGCCGAGGTCGATCAGCAATTCGGCGAGCAGGTAGAGGCGCGGCGTCAGCGTATTGAGATCGAGATATTCCTGGTCCGAATGAAAGCCGCCGCCGACCGGCCCGAGCCCGTCCAGCGCCGGCACGCCCGCCTCATAAGCGAGCGCCGATTCGGACGCGCCGCCATTGCCGCCGAGCCCGATGCTGCGGCCGATCCCCTCGTAGATCGCCTCGGCGCGCACCGCGACGCCATCGGTCCCGACATTGTTGGCGAGCGGCGGGAAAGCCGGCGTGCTCGAGACCGTCACCTGCGTGTCCGGCACCTGCACATGCTGGGCATTGGCTTCATAGGTGCGCCGGACGCGGTCGAAATCGGCCTTGTCGCGGACCCGGACGTTGATCGCGGCCGATGCCGTGTCGGGAATGATGTTCTCGCGGCTGCCTGCCTTCATCAGCGTCAGGTTCGCGGTCAGCCCCTCGCCCGAATGGGGGAAGACGTCGTCGGCCTGGATCTGATGGATCAGCTCGACGGCGGCGTTGCGGCCGGCCTGCGGCGCGACACCGGCATGGGCGGCGCGGCCCTTGACGTCGATATGGTAGGTGGTGCTGCCCTTGCGCCAGATCGTGAGCACGTCCGGCGGATCGCCCGGCTCGAGGTTCAATTCGACGTCCGCCTCGCCGACCAGGCGCTTGATCAAAGCCTGGGTGCCGGGCGAGCCGCGCTCCTCCGACGTCTCGATCAGGAAGGTGATCCGGCCGAAATCCTTGAAGCCGAGATCGTGGAGGATGCGCAGGGCATAGAGGCCTTCGACGACGCCGCCTTTCTCGTCCGAGACTCCGGGGCCGGTCGCATGGCCGCCGGCGATCCGGAACGGCCTTTGCGCGACCGTGCCCGGGCCGAAGACGGTGTCGATATGGCCGATCATCAGGATGCGGCCGCGGCCCGTCCCGCTGAGCGTCGCGACGATATTGTCCGGCAGGTCCGGCGCCTCGGCGGCCACGGTCCGGACATCCATGCCGAGCGCCTTGAGCCGCGGGACGAGCAGGGCGCCGACCTTGCGCCCGCCTTCGACGTCGCCCGTCCCGGAATCGACATTCACGATGCTTTCGAGCGTGCGCAATTGCTCCGGCCGGAGCGATTCGGCCGCCGCCCAGGCGCGCGCATCCTTGGGCGCCGGGATGGGCGGCGCCCGTCCCGCCGCCGGCCCGGAGATGGAAGCCGCAGCCAGCAAGATCGCCACCGTCGCTCCGCGCATCGCTTTCTCCCTCGTCTGGCCCTCTTCACAAGCGCGTGCGCCACGTCCAAGTCAACAGCGTGAAGACCCTGCTGCGCCGCCTCGGCACCCTCCTCCTGTTCGCCGCGGCGGCCTTGTGCTTCGCCCCGACCCTGGTCCCGCCTTTCCTCGACCGCATCTATTATCAAGGTCCGCCGAGCGACCATTATGACGGCCGGCATTTCTTCAATCCCGAGGATCATGTCGACCCGATCCGCCATGTCGGCGCCGGCTTCGCCGCCCGCTGGGCGACCGGACAGGGCCGCGTGCCCTGGCCGGACCAGGTGCCGGTCACGCCGACGAAGCCGCCGGCGCGCGTCGAGGGCCGGCGGATGCTGGTCACCTGGATCGGCCATTCGACCGTGCTCGTGCAGACCGCCGGGCTCAACATCCTCACCGATCCGATCTGGTCGGAGCGCGCCTCGCCTTTCTCCTTCGCCGGGCCGAAAAGGGTGCGCGCGCCGGGGGTGCGGCTCGCGGACCTGCCGAAGATCGACCTGATCCTGATCAGCCACAATCATTACGACCATCTCGACCTGCCGACGCTGAAGCGGCTCTGGCGGCGCGACCGGCCGGCGATCGTCACCAGCCTCGGCAACGACACGATCCTCAAGGGCTGCTTCATCCCGTCGATCGCCGCCGATTGGGGCCGGTCGGTTCCGGTGCGCGGCGTCACGGTCACGATCGAGCGGGTCCACCATTGGGGCTCGCGCTGGGGCACCGACCGCGACCGTGCGCTCTGGTCGGGCTTCACCGTCGCGACACCGTCGGGAAAGATCTTCTTCGCCGGCGACACCGGCTGGGGCGACGGCATCTGGCCGGCCCTGGCGGCGAAGGACGGGCCGTTCCGCTTCGCCATCCTGCCGATCGGCGCCTATCTGCCGCGCGAAATCATGGCATCGAACCATATGGACCCGAAGGAATCGGTCGCCGCCTTCCGGCGGCTCGGGACGCAAATGGCGCTCGGCGTCCATTGGGGCACGTTCCAGCTCACCTTCGAAGCCATGGACGATCCCCCGCGCCGGCTCGCGGCGGCGCTCAAGGCGGCGCATATCCCGGCGAACCGGTTCGTCGCGACCGAAGTGGGGCGCACATTCGAGGTGCCCTGACCGGCTTCGTCATGCCAGCGAAGGCTGGCATCCCGGCGAGACAAAGGCTCTCCGTCTTTCACCCGCTGGGGCCCCAGCCTTCGCTGGGGCGACGGCAAGCGGCAGGTGTATTCCGTTCTTTTCGGTCATCCAGGACGGGTTTTGGATTCATCGGGAACAAGCAGGTTCAGCGCGCCCGGACGGATGCGATAGCGGAGCGGCGTCTCAAGCCTCTGCGCCTCGCCGTCGGTGGCGACCATCAGCGCCGGTTTCGGACTGCCGATCTCCACCTCGCGGACCCCGCCCAAAGCGAGGAAGTCGCGCTGGCGATCCTCGCGCCCGAGCAATGCGCGCAGCGAGACCGAAAGGAAGTGGAACGGCCCGTCCGCGAGCGGCGCGTAGAGGCAGAGCTCGCCTTGGTCGATCGCATCGCGCTCGCCGAGCCCCATCAGATTCATCCCGTAGCGATTGTTGCCGACGAACAGCAAAGGCGTGACGATGCTGCCTTCATGGCCGGCGACGCGCAGGGTGAGCCGCCGCCGCGAGAAGCGCCAGAAGGCACGCATCCCGGCCACCAGCATCGCCAGCCTCTTGCCGCGGCCGAGCCGGCGCTGCTGCGCCTCGCGCGATTTGACCAGCTCGGGATAGAGGCCGACCGCGCTGTTGTTGATGAAGATCCGGCCGTTCACCTCGGCGACATCCACCGGCCGAGTCCGACCGCCGGCGATCGCCGCCACCGCTTCCTCGAGGCCGAGCGGAATGCCGGCATCCTTCGCGAAATGGTTGAGCGTGCCGAGCGGCAACACGCCCAGCGGCATCCCGGTCCCAGCCACCGCGCCCGCCGCCGTGCCGATCGTCCCGTCGCCGCCGGCCGCGACCAGCACATCGACGCCGGCGTCCACCGCTTCGGCGCAGTGGCGGCCGAGCGCGTCCGGCGCGACCGCCGAGATCGCCGCGTCGATGCCGTGGCTCCGGAATAGCGACCGGAGCTCTTCGACCCTCTCCTCTCCGAACGAACCGCCGCCGCGATTGACGATCACTCGAACCTTCAAAAGCGGCGCCTCCCTCTATGGCGGCCCGACGCGGAAGGCGCGGGACTTGTTCCGCGCGCCGCATAAATGAATCACTCCGGATCCTCCCCGCCCGCCGGGCAATCGCCGATGCGGTGCGCGACACGATGCGCGTCGATCTTGGTGGAGGCTCCCTGCATGCTCATCTGCACGCTCGACGTCATCTCGTAGCTCTGGGCCGAATAATGGCCGTCCATCGTCATCGTGACCGAGCCGTGATGGTGCGGATCGTTGCAGGTGATCGAGCCCTTGATGGTGCCGCTGCCGAAATTCATGTGCGAATAATCGCACTCATTGTCATGGCTTTGCGAGAAGATGATCGGCTTGCCGGCTTCTTCCGGCGTGATGCATTCCTGGCTGGTCCTTTTGTGGCCCTTCATCCGCTGGAGATAGGCGGCGGCGGGGCCGGTGCCGCTGGCATCCAGCGTTTCCTCCGTCACCTCCCATTCGCCCGGCTGGACGTGGAGCGACGCGGTCTGGACTCCGGACGCGGGGGCGGACGACGGTGCGGCGCCGGCCGAGGCGCTCGCGGTGGCGGTCATGTCGTTGCCGCCTGCCGCCGCCTGGCCGCTGCCGCCGGCCGGGCCCGATTTGCCGCAGGCGGCAAGCGCGAGCACCAGGCCCGCCGACAAGAACAAGCTCCTCCCCATTGGTCTTCCTCCCTCTGCTTCAAACGGGACGGGCGAAGGCCGCCTCGATCTGCCGGAGCAGCCGGTCGGCATCCGCTTGGTCATTGTAGAGATGGGGCGTGATCCGCATCCGGTCGCCGCGCAGGCTGACATGGACTCCGGCCGCCGCCAGCCTGTCCTCGACGTCGTCGGCGAGGCCGCGCGGGAAGCGCACCGACAGATAATGCGGCGCCCGCGCCGGATTCGCGTCGATCCCCATCTCCGCCGCCAGCCGCGCCTCGATCGCCGCGTTCGTCGCGCCGAGCGTCTCGGCGATGTCGGCGGGGTTCCAGTCGATGATCTGCGCGGTCGCCGCCTCGGCGACCGGCAGCAAGGCGAAGTTGGACCGCTCGCCCATGTCGAAGCGGCGGGCATTGGGCTCGAGCGCGTCGGTGGCGGCGCAGAGCCGCCGGAAATTCTCGGCGCCGGCGCGGCTGATCCACGCCTCCTCCAGCGGCCGACCCTGCTGATGGCGCGGCGCGACGTAGAGGAAGCCGACCGAATAGGGGCCGAGCAGCCATTTGTAGCAGGCGGCAACCATATAATCGGGATCGATGGCGGCGAGGTCGAGCGGCAATGCGCCGGTCGACTGGGTGGTATCGAGGATCAGGGCGGCGCCGACCGAGCGGCAGCGCCGCGCCACCGCCTCCAGGTCGAACATCGTCCCGCACACCCAATGGACGTGCGGCGCGCAGACCAAAGCGGTGCCGCCGTCGATCGCGTCGAGCAGTGCGTCGGTCCAGCGCCCTTCGCGCGGCCGCGCCACCGTGACCAGCCGCGCCTCCTCCCGCGCGACGAGAGCACGGCAGGCGTAGACGGTCGACGGGAAATCCTCGGCGAGGGTGACGATCGCCTGGCCGGCGGCGACTCGGACGTTGCGCATCGCCGTCGCCATGCCGTAGCTGACCGACGGAACGATCGCGACGTCGGCGGCCTCCGCGCCGATCAGCCGCGCGTAGAGCGCCCGAACCCGATCCGATTCATCGAAGAAATGCCTGGCCTTGATCTCCCAGGGATGCGCCTTGCGGATCAGCCCCCTGACCCCCGCCTCCGCGGCCGCCTTGAGCAGAGGCGACATCTTCGCGCAGTCGAAATAAGCGACGTCCTCCGGGATATCGAAGAGCGCGCGCTGGCAGGGAATGAGCGGCATCAGCCGCCCTTCGATTCCTTCGCGTCGCTGGTCGCATGGCCGCCCTCGACGGAGGACGGCTGGCAGACGCCGGGCGTCAGAACCGCCTTGAACTTGCGGCTCATCGTGAAATCGCCGGTTCCCGGGAAATAGGAATTGGTGTCGACCGTCCCTTCGAACCCGTTGGCGGTATAGCTGCCCTGGACGGACATGGCGACCTCACCCTTGAACTCGGGCCGGGTGCAGGTGAGGCTTGCGTTGATCATCCCGTCCTTGATGTAGCTGGTCTTGTAGGTGCAGCTATAGCCGGACCCGACGAACAGCTCCGGCGCCGGCTGGGCGCGCTGCGCTTCGGTCACGCAATTCGAATCCTGCTCCTTGTCGCCGACCTTGGCCTTGAGGGCGGGCTTGCTGTTGTCGGTCGAGGCGAAGCTCGTCACTTCGAACTGGGCGTGCCAGGTGCCCGCCGGAAGCGATTCCGGCACCGCCTGGGCGGCCTGGTTGTTCGTTTCGTCGCCCGAGCAGGCGGCGACGACAAGGCAAAACGGCACGATCGTCAGGATTCGCATTTCGGATCCCCCTTGTTGTATCGATCGAACGCTAGCGCGCCGCCGCCGCAATAGCCATATGGAAGCCATGCCGATTGCGATCAGGACCGGCCTCGACGAGCCGGAGACGGGGCGGGACTTCGTCCCCCACAGGCCGCAGCGCCCCGAAAAGGCGGAAGGCGGCCGGAAGTTCAGGATCGTCTCCGACTATCAGCCGGCGGGGGACCAGCCGCAGGCGATCGCCGAGCTGGTCGAGACGGCGCGCCAGGACGAGCAGACCCAGGTGCTGCTCGGCGTCACCGGCTCGGGCAAGACCTTCACCATGGCCAAGATGATCGAGGAATTGCAGCGCCCGGCACTCGTCCTGGCCCCGAACAAGATCCTCGCCGCCCAGCTCTATGGCGAGTTCAAGAGCTTCTTCCCCGACAATGCGGTCGAATATTTCGTTTCCTATTACGATTATTACCAGCCCGAGGCCTATGTGCCCCGCACCGACACCTATATCGAGAAGGAATCGTCGGTGAACGAGGCGATCGACCGGATGCGCCACTCGGCGACCCGGTCGCTGCTCGAGCGCGACGATGTGGTGATCGTCGCCTCGGTCTCGTGCCTCTACGGCATCGGCTCGGTCGAGACCTACAGCGCCATGACCTTCAGCCTGAAGAAAGGCGAGAGCGTCGACCAGCGCGAGATCATCCGCAAGCTCGTCGCGCTCCAGTACAAGCGTAACGACCAGGCCTTCGCCCGCGGCAATTTCCGGGTGCGCGGCGACAATCTGGAGATCTTCCCGTCCCATTATGAGGACATGGCCTGGCGGATCAATTTCTTCGGCGACGAGATCGAGGAGATCGTCGAGTTCGATCCCTTGACCGGCAAGAAGATCGCAGCGCTCGATTACGTCAAAATCTATGCCAACAGCCATTATGTGACGCCGGGGCCGACGCTGAAGCAGGCGATGGAGGCGATCCGCCACGAGCTGACCGAGCGGCTGAAGGAGCTGCACGCCGAAGGGAAATTGCTCGAGGCGCAGAGGCTGGAGCAGCGCACCCATTTCGACCTGGAGATGATCGCCGCCACCGGCTCCTGCGCCGGCATCGAGAATTATTCGCGCTTCCTGACCGGCCGCCTCCCCGGCGAGCCGCCGCCGACCCTGTTCGAATATCTGCCCGAAAATGCCCTGCTCTTCGTCGACGAGAGCCACCAGACCGTGCCCCAGATCGGCGCGATGGCGCGCGGCGACCATCGGCGGAAGATCACGCTTGCCGAATATGGCTTCCGCCTGCCCTCCTGCATCGACAACCGGCCGCTTCGCTTCAACGAATGGGACGCGATGCGCCCGCAGACGGTGGCGGTGTCGGCGACGCCCGGGCCCTGGGAGATGGAGCAGACCGGCGGCGTCTTCACCGAGCAGGTGATCCGCCCGACCGGCCTCATCGACCCGCCCGTCGAGATCAGGCCGGTCGAGGACCAGGTCGACGACCTCATCAACGAGGCGCGGATCACCGCGCGGAAGGGCTATCGCACGCTCGTCACCACCCTCACCAAGCGGATGGCGGAGGATCTGACGGAGTTCATGCACGAGGCCGGGCTCAAGGTCCGCTACATGCATTCGGACGTCGAGACGCTGGAGCGGATCGAGCTGATCCGCGACCTTCGGCTCGGCGTCTACGACGTGCTGGTCGGGATCAACCTGCTGCGCGAGGGGCTCGACATTCCCGAATGCGGCCTCGTCGCCATCCTCGACGCGGACAAGGAAGGCTTCCTCCGCTCCGAGACCTCGCTCATCCAGACGATCGGCCGCGCCGCCCGCAACGTCGAGGGCCGGGTCATCCTCTATGCCGACCGGGTGACGGGCTCGATGGAGCGCGCGCTCAACGAGACCGGGCGCCGCCGCGACAAGCAGCAAGCCTATAACGAGGCGCACGGAATCACGCCGACGACGATCAAGCGCAACATCGCCGACATCCTTTCCGACGTGTCGCAGCGCGACGCGGTGGTGATCGACACCGGCGACGAGGAACGGCCGCACCTCGTCGGGCACAATCTCAGGGCCTACATCCAGGATCTGGAGCAGCGCATGCGCAAGGCCGCCGCCGACCTCGAATTCGAGGAAGCCGGGCGCCTTCGCGACGAGATTCGCCGCCTGGAGGCCGACGAGCTCGGCGTCCCCGACCCACAGAAGCTGATCCCGATGGTCGGCCATTCGACCGAAGGCAAGCCCGGCACCCGCAAGACCCGCTTCGGCAAGCAGCAGCAGATCAGGATGGGGCGCCGCTTCGGCGGGCGGCGATAGCGCGGACCTCAACCTACCCGCGGCTTGAGCCTCAATCCGCCGGCGGTTCCCAGAGTTCGATCGGATTGCCTTCGGGGTCGTGGACGCGGGCGAAGCTGCCGACGCCTTCGTGGGTCTGCTCCTGCGTGATCTCGATGCCGGCGGCGCGCAGCTTTTCGAGCAGGCCTTTGAGGTCGCGCACGCGCAGGTTGATCATCGCCGTCCGGTCGGCGGCGAAATAGTCGCTGCTCTGCTTGAACGGCTCGAACACCGTCGGGCCGGCCTCCTGATACCAGAGATAGGCGTTGGATTCGCCTCTGGCGTCGGTGCCCACCCCGCCGCCGACCCCGAGCTGCTCGCGATACCAGGCCTTCAGCCCCTCCGGATCCCTGGCCCGAAAGAAATAGCCTCCCATTCCGACGACCGGCATAGGTCCCTCCTCCCTTTGAAGGGCTCAAATTATCGCGATGCGCCGCCCCGCGCCATCGCCCGAAAGGGTGATTTTGCGCCGCCCGCCCCTTGCTCCCCGGCGAAAGCCGGGGCCCAGCGGCGCCGGCGCCCGAAATCCGGACCCCGGCTTTCGGCTTTGCTGAAATTCACCCCGAGCCCCGCCGCAGGCGGCGTCGAAGGGCCGGGGAACACGCGCGGAAGCGGCGGGTTTTCGCCCATGGTTCGCAACGTCCACGTCCTCGGGGAGCACTGACCATGACACGCAAATGGTCGCAAAAAGTGACCGAGCATTCCGACGCGCTCGATCTCGAACGCGACGTCTTCACGCTCGACGATCCCCACAAGATCGCGCTCTCGCTGAAGCGCTCGGCCGAGCATAGCCGGCGGCGCAAGGCCTCGCCGTTCCGCTCGGCCATGTCGATGCTCACCTTCTACATCAACCGCGCCGGCAAGGACCTTCCGGCCGCGCGGCGCAAGGCGCTCGAAGCCGCCAAGGACGAGCTTCGCGCCGCATTCGGGAGGCCGCGCCAGGCCGGTTGAGCCCCGCGCGCCACGCCCCTATCTGGCGGCGATGGCAGCACCCGTCCTCGCTTATGAAAATCTCGGCCTCGTCCAGGGCGCCGGCTGGCTGTTTCGCGGCCTCGACCTGTTCGTCGGCGCGCGCGACCGGCTGGCCCTGATCGGGCGCAACGGGGCGGGGAAGACGACGCTGCTCAAATGCCTCGCCGGCCTGATCGAGACCGACGAGGGACGGCGGATGATCCAGCCCGGAACGAAGGTGGTGCTGCTCGAGCAGGACCCGCCGGTGGCCGGCTTCGCGACGCTGCGGGATTTCGCGCTGCACGGACCCGGCGCTGCGGCGCGGCACGAGGTCGACGCGATCGCCGGCCAGCTCGGAATCGACCTCGACCGCCCCTCGGCCACCGCCTCCGGCGGCGAGCGGCGGCGTGCCGCCATCGCCCGCGCGCTGGCGCAGGCGCCCGACGTCCTCCTGCTCGACGAGCCGACCAACCATCTCGACCTCGCCGCGATCGAATGGCTGGAGGATTGGCTCGGCCGCTACAAAGGCGCGTTCATCGCCATCAGCCACGACCGAACCTTCCTGACCCGCCTCACCCGCTCGGTGCTGTGGCTCGACCGCGGCGCGCTGCGCCGGGCCGAGATCGGCTTCGGCGGCTTCGACGCCTGGACCGAAGCCGTCTATGCCGAGGAAGAGCGCGCCGCCGACAAGCTCGACGCGAAGCTGAAGCTGGAGCTGCACTGGCTCCAGCGCGGAGTCACCGGCCGCCGCCGCCGCAACCAGGGCCGCCTCGCCAAATTGCACGAAATGCGCGCCGCGCGCGCGGCGATGCTCGGGCCGGCCGGCGCGGCGAAGCTCGGCCTCGAAAATGACGAGGTGAAGACGAAGATGGTGATCGACGCCGATCGCGTCGCCAAGAGATTCGATGACCGCACCATCGTCCGCGACTTCACCCTGCGCATCCAGCGCGGCGACCGGATCGGAGTCGTCGGCGCCAACGGCACCGGCAAGACGACCCTGCTCAAGCTGCTGACCGGCGAGATTTCGCCCGACGAAGGGAAAGTGACCCGCGCGAGGACGCTCCAGGGCATCATGATCGATCAGCAGAGGAAGCTGCTAGACCCCGACAAGAGGGTCCGCGACGTGCTCGCCGACGGCGGCGACTGGATCGAGGTGCGCGGGCACAAGAAGCACATCCAGGGCTATCTCAAGGAATTCCTGTTCGACCCGAAGCTGGTCGACGCCAGGATCGGCTCGCTGTCGGGCGGCGAGCGCTCGCGGCTTTTGCTCGCGCGCGAGTTCGCCAGGCGTTCGAACCTGCTCGTGCTCGACGAGCCGACCAACGATCTCGACCTCGAGACGCTCGACCTGCTCCAGGAGGTGATCGCGGACTATGACGGCACCGTCCTCATCGTCAGCCACGACCGCGACTTCCTCGACCGCACGGTGACGATCACGCTCGGCCTCGACGGCTCGGGCAAGGTCGACATCGTCGCCGGCGGCTATGAGGATTGGGAGCGGAAAAGGGGGGAGCAACGCCGCACCCCGGCGAAGGCCGGGGTCCAGGCCAGGCGTGAGAGCTGGACCCCGGCCTCCGCCGGGGAACGGAAAGCCACGAAGCTCAGCTACAAGGATCAGCGCGACTACGATCTGCTGCCGCGGCGGATCGAGGAGATCGAGGCCGCCATCGCCCGCGACGAGGCGGCGCTCCACGATCCCGACCTCTATACAAGCGACCCGGCCCGCTTCGCCGCCCTCACCGCCGCCATCGGGAAAGCCCGCGCCGAACGCGACGCGGCGGAGGAACGCTGGCTGGAGCTGGCGGAGAAGGTCGAGGCGCTGGCCGGCTGATCATCCTCCCCGCTCGCGGGGAGGGGAACCAGCCGTAGGCTGGTGGAGGGGGGTCGGTGAAGGTCTCGGAACCCACCATGCTTCGCATGGTTCCCCTCCCCGTTCCGGGGAGGACCTATTACGGACAGGTGGTCCCCGGTCCCTCGTCCAGGTCGAGACAGCGCCCGTCGGCGGCGCCGGGCGGCAGCGGCAGGTGAATCAAAGCCGCAAGCGTCGGCATGATGTCGACCGTCTCCACCGACAGCGGCTGCTCGAACGGCACCATGTCCTTGCGCCAGAAGAGGATCGGCACACGCCGGTCGTAATCCCAGGGGCTGCCATGGGTCGCGACCGAGCCGCGGCTGGTGTCGTGGATCGGCGTCACCCGCGGCTTCAGCAGGACGACGAAATCGCCCGAGCGCTCGGGATCGAAGCTCGCCTTGGCGCGCTCGATCAGGGTCCAGGTCTCGGGCGGGCCGGACGGCGGCTGCGCCGCTGCAAGCGCATCATGGGTGAAGACGGCCGCCACCTGCGGATTCGTGCGATAGGCGGCGACCGCCACCGCGAGCGCCCTGGCCCGCGCCGCCGGCGGCAGATTGCGGTCGATGTAGAAATCGCCGAACGCGCCCGTGGCGAGCAGCACAGGCCCCTTCAGGCCGAGCTTGGCCGCCAATGCCTTGCCCATCGTCGCCGGCGCCAGAGCCGCGTCCGCGCGGGCGGCGCCGGGGACGGCATGCTGGTTCTCGCGCTCGGGAACGTCGTTGCCGCCATGGTCGGCGGTCAGCATGACGACATAATCGACCCCGCTCGCGTCGAGCCTGGAGAAGAAATCGCCGAGCGCGCGGTCGAGCGCCATCAGCTGGATGCACATCTCCGCGCCCTCGGTGCCATAGGCATGGCCGACATAATCGGTCGCCGAGACTCCGATGGCGAGCAGGTCCGGCGCCGGGCCTTGGCCGAGATGCATCTCGTCGCGAATCCGCCCCGCCAGCTCCAAGGTCGCCGCGTCGATCTCGGGCGAGGCGCGGAAGGCCTTCGCATCGCCGGCGGCGCGGCCGAATCGGCCGGTGCCGACCGGCGCGCCGCCGCCCGCCACGGCAATGGCGCGGTCATGCGCCGCGCAGATATCGGGCAAGGGAAAAGGCGCGCGCGGCTTGGCCAGAGCGGCGGCGATGGCGCCGTTGATCTCGCCGACCGCGGGGGCCGGCGCGCCCTTCGCCGTGCCCTCGAACTGCCTGCCCGTCCAATACCAACGCTGGTCGATATCGTGGCCGCCCATCATGATCGCGGCGCGGTCCTTGCCCGCCACCGCGACCGAGCGCGAGCGCGAATCCGCCCGCTTCATCCAGTCGCCGAGCGTGGGCACCCTCAGGAAATGGGTCGAGACCTGATAATGTTCGGAACTGCTGGCGGGAACGCTCGGGTCCTCCGAGCAATAGACCTTCTTGTCCGGCCGGGCGACGCTCTGATCGTACCATTCGTTCGAGATGATCCCCGTCCGCGCCGGACGATCGCCGGTGAGGATGGTCGAATGGCCGGGGCAGGTCTCGGTCATGTTGTGGCTCTGATAGCCGGAGGGAAAGACGACACCCTCCGAAAGCCGCTTGAGCCCACCGGTGAAATGCCGGCGATATTGCGCGAACAGGTCGGCCGAGAATTGGTCGACCGAGATGGCGACGATCAGCTTCGGCGCAGGCCGGTCCCCGGCCTGCGCGGCGGCCGCCGCGAACGGCAAGGCCAGGAAGCAGGCGAACGCTCTCAATCTTGTCATATTCCCCTCATCGAACGGTCACGCCCTACACGAGCCCGACTGTCCTATAAAAGGGGCGGACCCGCTCGACTTGGGCGAAAATCTTTGGCAGCGAACGACCGCGCCGGGAGGAAGAGAGATGGAAGCCACCGAAGCCGCCGAGATCATTTCCGAGCTCAACGAAGAGAAAGAGGAAGCCGAGGTCGAGGCCCGCTTCCGCAACCGCGCCGCGCTGCAGATCGCGATCGTCGCCGCCATCCTTGCGATCGGCGGCCTCGGCGGCGAGAAGTCGCGCGACGAGATGGTCGCGAGCAACATCAAGGCGTCGGACGCCTGGTCCTTCTACCAGGCGAAGAACGTCCGCCAGACCATGTACCAGCTTGCCGCCGACCAGCTGAAAGGCACGCTCGCCACCGCGCCCGGTTCAGCGGGGCCCGATGGAGCGGCGCGGCTCAGGAAATATCAGTCGACCGTCACTCGTTACGAGGACGAGCCCGATCCGAAGGCGCGCGGCGACGAGACCAAGGGCGAAGGCAAGAAGCAGCTCCGCGCACGCGCCGAATCCTATGAGAAGGCCTTCGAGGAGGCCTCGGCGCGCAACGAGAGCTTCGACTGGGCCGAGACGGCGCTCCAGCTCGCGGTGGTGCTCGGGTCGGTGGCGATCCTCGCCCTCAACCGCTGGATCCTCTACGCCTCGGGGATCCTCGGCGTTCTGGGCGCACTGCTGGTCGTCAACGGCTTCCTGATGCTGGTCCCGGTCGGCTAGAGCGGCCTGCGATTAACTTGAATCGCAGGCCGCTCTATAAGTCCCTGTTGTCGCGTTGCTTTTTGCGAAAATTGAGCAGGCCCGCCATGCCCCCGGCATGGCTGCCCGCTGCGGGGCAGCGGGCACCTGCTCAATGGTACCCGCCTTTTCGCGCAACGCTCTAGGATCCCTTGGCCGGTGCGCCACGCGCGGCCTGCTCGAGCAGGGCAAGGCCGCGCAGCCGGTCGCGGCCGCTCTTGAAGAGAAGCCAGCCGAGCGTGCCGGCGGTCGCCGGATTGCGGCGGTCGAGCGACCAGGCCCGCGCCGCGAGCGGCAGCGCCTGGTCGTCCTCGCCGGCCTGCGCATAGGCCCAGGCGAGGTTGTTGAGCAGGATGGCGTCGCGGTCGCCGATCCGGGCGCGGACCCGTTCATAGGCCGCGATCGCCTGGTCCCAGGCGCCGGCCGCGAGCCAATCGTTTCCGGCGAGGGTCAAGGCGGCGACATTGTCCGGATTCTGCCGCAGGAAGAGCGCGAGCACATGCGCCGCGCCGGGGCCGTCATTCGCATTGCGCAACGCCTCGACCAGCCGCAACGCCACCGGCTCGCTGAAAGCGATGTCGGCGGCGCGGCGATAGGCTTCGGCGGCGCCGCGCCAGTCGCCCTGGAGGCCGAGCGCGTCGCCGGCAAGCATATGCGCGTCGGGCGCGCCGGGATTCTGCGCCTCCAGGATCCGCGCCCGGTCCAGGGCCTCGCCGCCGACGCCGCGGGCGAGCAGCGCCCGGATCAGCTGGATCCCGATCCCGGCATCGCGGGGATTGGCCGCCGCGGCGGCGCGAAAGGCGGCGAGCTGGTCGTCCGAGACCGGACCGCCAAGCACGGCGGCGCCGGAGCGGGGCTGCAGCGCCCGCGCGAAATAAAGCGAGGCGCCGGCGCGGTCGCCCTGCTTGGCCAGCGCCTCGCCCATCAGCATCAGCGCATAGGCGCCGGCATCGGCGCGGTCGGCGAGCGGCCGCAGGGTCGCGGCCGCGCCGGCGGCGTCGCCGAGCCGCCACTGGCCCGAGGCGAGCAGCCGCCGCGCCTTCATATTGTCGGGCTGGAGGACGAGCAGGCGCTGGAGCTTCTGCACGCCCTGCTCGGCATTGCCGGTCTGGAGGTCGACAGCGGCGGCGAGAAGAAGGGCCGCCGGCTGGTCGTCGAGCGCGCCGCTGGTCCGCCGGTAGAGCGAGCGTGCAAGGTCGTATTTCCCCGCCCGCGCGGCGAGCACGGCCTGGAGCAGCCAGGCATTGGGGTTCTTCGGATCGACGGCGAGGATCGCCCGCGCCTCGGCAAGCATGTCGCCGGCGCGGCCGAGGTCGCCGAGCGTCGATGCCTTCTCGACCATCGCCGGGATATATTTCGGGTCGATCTGCAGCGCCCGGTCGAACCAGGGCAGAGCGGCGGCGAGGCCATATTGGCTGCGGGTCAGCTCGCCGTGAAGCTCCAGCGCCTCCGCATCGTTCGGATCGGAGGCGACCGCCTTGTCGGCAGCGTCGATGGCACCCGCAAGCTCGCCGGTCGTGCGGCGGAAGCGGGCGACGGCGGTCCAGACGCCGCTGTCCTTCGGCGCCGCCTGGATCGCCGCGTTGAGGGCCGCGGCCGCCTGTGCATTGTCGCCAAGGTCCATCGCCGCGAGGCCGCGGATCCTCTCCGCATAGCCTTCATAAGCTTTCGGCGCTTGCGCCGCTTCGGCGATGGCATCGTCGGGCCGGTGCTCGAGCAGGAAGGCGTGGGCCATCAGATGATGAACGGCGTCGGCGCCGATCCCGAGCGCAAGCGCCCGCCGCAGCTCGGCCTCGGCGGCGATGCCGTCGCCAAGGGCAATGTCGGTCTCCGCCGCGGCGATCCGGATCCGCCCGTCGTTCGGCGCCGCCGAGATGGCGTTCAGCAATTCGATCCGCGCGGTGCGCGGCTGGCCCTGGCGCAGGGCCGCAAGGCCGCGCCGGTAGGATTCCTGCGCGCTTTGCCGTCCCGGCCCGTTGGCGCAGCCAGCGACCGCGAGCAGCAGGGCCGGCGCGAGGAACCGCCACCCTCTCACGGCTGCAGCTCATATTGCTTCATCAGGTCGTAGAGGGTCGGCCGGCTGATGCCGAGCAACTTGGCGGCGCTCGAAATATTGTTGTCCGCCCGCGCCAGCGCCTGGCGGATCGCCCGCCGGTCCGCGCGCTCGCGCGCGGACTTCAGATTGACCGGAAGCGCCTCGTCATCCTTCTCCTCGAGGTCGAGATCCTCGGCCGTCACCAATTTGGCGTCGGCCATGATCACCGCGCGCTTGACCCTGTTCTCGAGCTCGCGGACGTTGCCGGGCCAGGACCAGCCGTCGATCGCCGCGAGCGCGCCGGGGGCGAAGCCCTTGATCGGTCGGCTCATCTCGCGCGCGAAAAGGTGGAGGAAATGCTTGGCGAGGAGGCCCGCATCGCCCGGCCGCTCGGAGAGGCTCGGGATCCTCACCACGATCTCGGCGAGGCGGTAATAGAGATCCTCGCGGAACGTCCCCGCCTTGATCATCTCCGGCAAATCCTGGTGGGTCGCGCAGACGATTCGGGTGTCGACCGGGATCGGCTTCCTGCCGCCGATCCGCTCGATCACCCGTTCCTGGAGGAAGCGCAGCAGCTTGACCTGGAGCGGCAGCGGAATGTCGCCGACCTCGTCGAGGAACAGGGTGCCGCCATGGGCGAGCTCGATCTTGCCCTCATTGGTCTTGATCGCGCCGGTGAAGGCGCCCTTCTCGTAGCCGAACAATTCCGCTTCGAGCAGATTCTCGGGGATGGCGGCGCAGTTGATCGCGACGAAGCCGCCGCCGGCGCGCCGGCTCTGGGCGTGGAGGCCGCGGGCGAGCAATTCCTTGCCGGTGCCGCTCGCGCCGAGCAGCATCACCGAGACTCCGGTATTGGCAACCCGCTCGATCGTTCGGGCGACCTTCATCATCTCGGGCGCGGCGGTGACCATCGTGCCGAGCACGGTCTTCTCTTCGCCCGCTTTCTCCTCGAGCCGGCGATTCTCGGTCTCGATTCCGTGGAGCTGGAAGGCGCGGCGGACGATCAGGCCCAATTGATCGATATCGACCGGCTTCTGGTAGAAATCGTAGGCGCCCGACGCGATCGCCTTCAGCGCGCTTTCGCGAGCGCCGTGGCCGGAGGCGACGATCACCTTGGTCTCGGGCTTCAGCGACAGGATCGTCTCAAGGGTCGCGAAGCCTTCGGTGACTCCGTTCGGGTCCGGCGGCAGGCCGAGGTCGAGCGTCACCACCGGCGGCTCCTCGGCGCGCATGATGTTGACCGCCCCCTGGCGATCCGACGCGACGAGCACGTCATAATCGTCATAGGCCCAGCGAAGCTGGCGCTGCAGCCCCTCGTCGTCCTCGATGACGAGAAGCCTCGGCTTCACATGCGCGTTCATGCGGCGTCCTTCTGCTCCGGCGGTTGCCGATTGGGTGCGGAATCTCTCTCATCGCGCGGTAAAAGGAGGGTGAAGCGGGTGCCCGCACCCTCCCGGCTCTCGACCTCGATGCGGCCGCCCATGGCGGCGATCAGCGCCCGCGCCTCATAAGCGCCGACGCCGAAGCCCGTCTCCTTGGTCGAGGCGAAGGGCTGGAACAGGCGGGTGCGGACGAAATCGGCGGACATGCCGCAGCCCGCGTCGACAATGTCGATCGCCGCCTCGCCGCCGCGTGCCTCATAATGGATGCGGACCGGCGCGTCGGCCGGGCTTGCGTCGATCGCATTCTGGACGAGGTGCATCATCGCCTGCTCGAGCCGAGCCGGATCGGCGCGCGCCGCGAGCCCCGCCTCGCCGGCGACCTCGACCGGATGGACCCGTCTCTTGATCTCGGCGACCGCCGCGACAGACCGGGCGACGGGCATGGTCCGCACCGGCTCGGTCTCGACGTTCGAGCTGCCGCGGCCGAGCCTGGCGAGCAGGTCGTTCATCTTGCGGACCGAGCTGTGCAGGGTCGCGATCATGTCCTCGCGGAATTCCGGCTTGTCGGCATGGCGCTCGGCATTGCGGATGATGAGGCTCAGCTGGCTGACCAGATTCTTGACGTCGTGGATGATGAAGGCGAAGCGGCGGTTGAACTCGTCGAACCTCTGGGCGTTGGCGAGCGCCTCCTGCCCCCGGGCCTCGGCGAGGCAGGTCGCCGCCTGGACGCCGGCGGTGCGGAACAGGTCGAAATCCTCCCAGTCGAGCGGCCGCCGCACCGGCGGATGGGCGACGACGACGAGCCCGAGCAGTTTCTCGCTGTGGAGGAGCGGGATTCCGGCCCAGCCGTCGAGCCCGGCGAGCCAGGCCGGCAAGGCGGCGCTCTCGCCGTTCAGGTGGATCGTGCCGCCGCGCACGCCGCCGAAATCGAGGACGAAGCTGCGCGCTTCGAGGAAACGGATGAAGGCCGAGGCGTCGCCGCCCGGCTCGGGCAGGGACCCGCGCCAGTTCCACGAGGCGGAGAGCGCCAGCCGCCCATAATCGTCGGCGACGAACAGCAGGCCGCCCGGCGCTCCGGCAATGTCGGCGATCGCCTTGATGATCCGGTCGCCGAGCGGCGCCTGGTCCTGGTCGGCGCCCGCCGATCCGATCGTTCGGGTGAAGCGAAGCCATTCCTCGCGATAATCGTAGCGATGCTCGAACAGATGCTTGGCGAGCATCACCCGCGCCAGCGCCCGCATCCGGCCGGACGGCAGCAGCACCGAAGCGGCGACGGTCATCACGAAGATGATGCCGATCTGGCCGACCCGCACCCAATGGCCGCCGACGAACTCGAGCACCCGAGTCGCCGACATCATCAGGATGAGGTAGACGAGGATCGCCAGCAGGGAGATCGACTGGAAGGTCGCCGCGCGCGAGAGCTGGACCCGCCATTGGCCGCTGCGCCGGCTGGCGAGCGCGAACAAGGGCGCCAGCATCGCAAGGATCGCGCCCTGCATCGCCAGCAGATCGTTGACCGGGCCGCGGGTGAGATAGGCGACCGTGTAAAGGTGGAGATCGTAGACCCACATGGCCGCAAGCGCGATCATCGGCAGGCGGATGTTCGAGCGGCTGTCCGGCGCCGCCTGGCCGTAGAGATTGTGGACGAGGACCAGGCATCCCGCCGCGACGGTGAGGCCGATCATCTGCCCGGCCGACTGGAGGGCGTCGTAAATCGCATGCTTGTGGATGAATTCGGGCGCGACTCCGCCGATGGTGAGCTGGAGCCCGATGACTCCGGCGATCACGACGTAGACGACCTTGATCGGATCCTGGCGGTCCGTGTCCCCCGCCTTGCGGAGCAGGCTGTACATGAAGGCGAGGAAGGCGATGTTGCGCCCGCTCAGCGCAATTCCCGACGCGGTCGAATAGGGTCCGAGGAAGGCGGTGAAGATCGCCCAGGCCGAGGTCATTGCGAGCGCTGCGGTGAGCCGGCGGTCGCTCGGATCCTGGTTCCAGCGCCTGAGCCGCCACAAGGCGACCGCGCCGTAGAGGATCGCCGCGAGCGCATGGCTCCAGAAGCCGATGAAGCCGGTCATCGCGCGCCCTCCGGCCAGAGCACCACCCGCAATGTCTGGAGCAGGATCAGGAGATCGAGGAAGGGCGTGTAGTTCTTGGCATAATAAAGGTCGTATTCGAGCTTCTGGCGCGCATCCTCGACCGAGGCGCCATAGGGGAAGTTGATCTGCGCCCAGCCGGTGATTCCGGGCTTCACGACATGGCGCTCGGCATAATAAGGCAGGCGCGTCTCGAGATCGGCGACGAATTGCGGCCGCTCGGGACGCGGCCCGACGAAGCTCATCTCGCCCTTCAGCACGGTCCAGGCCTGGGGCAGCTCGTCGATCCGGAGCTTGCGGATGATCGACCCTACGCGGGTGATGCGCGGGTCGTCCTTCTGCGCCCAGACCGCCTTGCCGCCGACCTCGGCATCCTGGCGCATCGAGCGGATCTTCAATATCTCGAACGGCTGGCCGTACAGGCCGACGCGGCGCTGGCGGAAGAAGGCCGGCCCTTCGCTCTCCAGCTTCACGAGCAAAGCGGCGAGCAGGATGAGCGGCGCGAAGACGATGAGGATGATCGCGCCGGCCCCTATGTCGAACAGCCTCTTGCCGGCGGCCGACAGTCGCCGGCCGGCGGAGAAGCCGTCGGAGAAGATCAGCCAGGAGGGATTGAGGCTGTCGAGGTCGACCCGTCCGGTCTCGCGCTCGAGGAAGGAGGAGAATTGGTTGACCGGGACGCCGGTCGTCTTGATCCGCAGCAGGTCGGCGAGCGGCAGCGAGTTGCGCCTCTCCTCGAGCGCGAGCACGACCTCGCCGACGCCGAGCCGGACGACATGGTCGGTGAGACTGGTTATGGCGTTGCGGTTGACCGCGCCCGGCACAGCGACCGGCCCGTCGTTCATCGCGACACAGCCGACGATGACGAAGCCCGCCCCCTCCTTCCTCGCAAGCGCCTCGATCCGGGCCGCGAGCGGGCCGGCGCCGAGCACCAGCACGCGCCGCTTCAGCGCCTCGGAGCCGAGCGTCCGGTCGAACAGGAGATGGGCGACGAAGACGAGGAGCAGCGCCAGCGCCACGGCGTAAAGCAGGTTCGAGCGCCAGAAGGTGATCGCCGGCATCAGGAAGAAGAGCAGGGAGAGGAGGATGACGGCGAGCGAGGCCGCGACCACCAGCCGCGCCGCCGCAAGCCGCATCGAGCGCAGGGCGTCGATGCCATAGGCCCCGACCCCGACCATGGCGAGCTGCATCGTCACCGCGAAGGTCAGGAGATGGGGCAGCCGCGACACGCCGGCATCCACCCCGCCGCCGAGCTGCCACAGGCGCAGCATCCACCCCCCCTCCGCCGCGAGCAGGAGCAACATAAAGTCGATCATGCCGAGGAAAAGGACGGTGTGCGGGACGTAATGCTTGAACAGCCTGACCAAGCGGCCCTGAGCCTCGCGCTGTAAATTCTACCGACGGCCAGTGTCGCCGAAATTGACAAAGAAAGGGTGAAGGAGAGGCTCTTTGCTCCTCGCGAACATGCTCTCCGCAAACGTGCGCTCTGGCGGCAAGGATCGGCCTGGATCGGTTCATCCGGCGCCGGATTTTCCGTTTGCGTGCAACGGGCCGTGCGGCTAGCCTGCTGGAAAATGAGGGGAATATCCGTGGATCACACTTTTCGATTGGCATCCGCCAAACCGGCCGATCACGTCTTCGGCGACGCCGCCGACAGTGTGGACACGCAACAGGTCGGCGCAACGTTGCTGGTCAATGTGCTCTCGGCAAATAGCGATCAGCCGGGGGCCCTTTCCACCGACGCGCAAGTCCTTGCGCCCGATGTCAGCGGCAATAGTCTCCCGGCGGGACAGACGGCCGTCTATCAGCAGACAGGCGCGGAGCTGCTCGTCGATACGGCCACGACCGGCGATCAAGCCAGTCCGCTCATTACAAATCTCGACGACGGCGGTTTCGTCCTGTTCTGGACCGATCTTGAGACGAATGTGGGCCACGGCCAGGTCTATGACGGGCAGGGACACAAGGTCGGCGCCGAAATCGAGGGGTCCGGCCAGGCTGTTGCTCCCCTTCCCGGCGGCGGCTTCGTGGCGGTTTACTCGAGCGCCGGGGAGGACATTCTTCTCGCGCAGATCTACGATGCCGGCGGACATGCCGACGGCGGGCCGATTACGGTTGCGCCGGGGCGACCGGCGGGCTCCTCCTTCGCCCAGTATGTGAATATCCTGCCGGCCGTGACGACGCTCCCCGACGGCGACTTCGTCGTCACGTGGCTGCACCAGGAGCAGGCGCAGGGAAACGCGGCGCCGGTGATCGAAACCTTCGTCGACCGCTTCGACGCTTCGGGCACACGGCTGAGCGACCGGCTGGTCGGCTTCAGTGGCGACGGCAGCACCCCCGGCGGAGGGGCTCCGATGATCACGGCGCTCGCTTCCGGCGGCTTCGTCGCCGCCTGGTCCATAAAAGGCCTTCACGTCCAGACCTTCGATGCCACCGGAACGGCGACGGGGCTGCCTTTCACCGCGCAGACGGATGACGCCATCGGCGACGCTCGGATCGTCGGGCTCTCCGGCGGCGGGTTCGTGATGGTGTGGGAAGACACCTCATCTTCCCCACCGTCCTTCTCGCCGTTCATCCTTGGGCTTCATGCGCAAATCTACGACGATCACGGCATGCCGGTCGGACCGGCTTTCCTGATCGAAGGAGCGCCCTCCCAATTCGGCTCGCTCAGCGTATCGGCGCTGTCGAATGGCGGCTTCGCCGTGGCCTGGGCCGACAATAGCGGCGGCTCGGGCGATCCCAGCGGAAACGGGATCACCGTCCAGGCCTTCGATGCCGCGGGGCACACGGTCGGCCCCGAATTCCTCGCCAACACGAATACCGCCGGCGATCAGATCCAGCCGGTTATCGCGGAGCTCGACTCCGGCGCGCTCGCTCTGGCCTGGACGACCAACGATCCGGCGGCGGACGGAAGCGGTCAGGCCATCAAGGCGCAGCTGCTCCATCCCGCGACGCCGGTCACGGCCGGCGCAGGCGGCGGGACGCTGAACGGCACGTCCGGCAATGACGATCTGCATGGCGGCAACGGCAACGACACGCTCGTCGGCGGCGCGGGCAACGATGCGCTGGACGGCGGCCCGGGCAACGATGTGATTCAGGGCGGCGCCGGCAGCGACCTGCTGACCGTGTCCGGCGTTGGCACGGATCGTGCCGACGGCGGCGCCGGCTTCGATCGCCTCGTCGTCGACTATAGCGATTCGCCGACGGGCGCGACGACCATCGCCGCCCCCTCGGCCGATGCATCGAATGGCGGTTTCGACGGCAGCTATGGCGATGCGAGCGGCCGGCACGTCGACTTCACCTCGATCGAGCAGATTGAATTTATCGGCGGCCCCGCGACCGACACGATCGTCGGCGGCGGCGGCGATGACATCCTCACCGGCGGCGGCGGCAACGACAATCTCAGCGGCGGTGCCGGCATAGACCTGATCCGCATTTCGGGGAATGGTCACGCGACCGCCGACGGCGGAGCCGGCTTCGGCGATGAACTGGCGATCGATTGGAGCGACAGCACTGCCGGCGTCACCATGGCGGCCCCAACCGCCCAGGGCGACGGCGCCTATGGCGGCACGATCGGCGACGGCGCCGCGCGCAGCGTCAATTTCACCGGCATCGAAAAGTTCGACATCGTCACGGGCAGCGGCAACGACAGTGTCGCGCTCGGCACGGGAATCAACAATGTCTCGCTCGGAGCCGGCAACGATAACCTCGTGCTCACCGGGCTTCTTGACTCCGCGGATGGCGGCCCCGGCGAGGATGGGATCAGCGCGGACTTTACGAATGTCGTCGCCAATGTGGTGTGGAACCTGCAGACCAACAGCCTCACGTTCGGGGGCCTGGCGAGACCGATCGTCAACTTCGAATATTTCGGAACGCTCCGGCTCGGCTCGGGCAACGACAGCGTTCTGACGACCTCGGCCGCGCGTGATGAGACAATCTATACCGGTGGGGGCAGTGACATCGTCACCGTCGTCAACGGTCACGATTTCGTCGACGGCGGCGCCGGCTTCGACACGCTTCGAGTCGACTATTCGGCGGCAACCGCCCCGGTGACGATCTCCGCGCTGACAACCGGTTCGAGCGGCTCCGGATTCCAGGGCCAGATCGGCGATGGGGGAGGCCGCAGCGTCAGCTTCGACAATATCGAAAGCTTCACGATCCTGACGGGAAGCGGCAACGACAACATCACGGGAAGCCCCAACAGCGACACGATTCAAACCGGGAGCGGCAACGACATCCTCAACGGGGGTGCCGGCAACGATCTTCTCGATGGCGGTGCTGGCGCCGACACGATGGCGGGTGGAATCGGCAACGATGTCTATATTGTGGACAACGCCGGTGATGTGGTGACCGAGAATCCCGGCGAAGGCACCGACCAGGTTCGCACAACCCTCGCCAGCTACACTTTGCCCGCCAATGTCGAGAACCTGACCGGAACCGGCACCAGCTTCCAGACGCTCAGAGGCAATTCTGCAGACAATGTCATCACCACCGGCACGGGCGGCGGGTTCGTTCATTTCGAGGATGGCGGCAACGATACCGGCGTGGGCGGCGTTGGCGCGGACGTCTTCTATTACGGCGCTGCGCTGACGGCGGCGGACGCGAATAACGGCGGCGGCGGCAGCGACATCGTGGCGCTCCAGGGCAATTATGCGAGCCTGACCTTGGGGACGCACAGCCTCGACAATGTCGAGACGCTGTCGCTCCTCACCCATAGCGACGCGCGCTTCGGCGGCAACAGCGCCGGTCTCTACAGCTACGATATCAGCACGGTCGATGCGAATGTCGCGGCCGGCAAGACGCTGACGGTGAATGCATCGACCCTGGCGGCGGGGGAGAATCTCACCTTCAACGGCTCCGCCGAGACCGACGGCAGCTTCTTCATCTATGGCGGCGCCGGGACCGACCACCTGACCGGCGGTTCGCAGGCGGACGTCTTCTTCTTCGCCGAGGGCCGCTACAATGCAGGCGACACCGTGGTCGGCGGAGCGGGCAACGATGTCCTGGTGTTGCGCGGCGATTATGCGGGCGCCGATGCGGTGCACTTCGCGTCCGATGCCTTTTCCGGCATCGAGACGGTGACACTGATGTCCGCCCACGACACCCGCTTCTTCAGCGGCGGCGCGCGCTACAGCTACGACGTCACCACCAATGACAATAATGTGCAGGCCGGCCAGACGATGACGTTCAACGGCGGCGGTCTCCAATCGGACGAGACGCTTCATTTCAACGGAGCAGCGGAGACCAACGGCAATTTCAGCATCTTCGGGGGCGCAGGCGCGGATACGATCATCGGCGGTGCGGGCACCGATCTGATCTATGGCGGGCTGGGGGCGGACAGCCTGACCGGCGGCGGCGGCAACGACACCTTCCAGTACAAGGCGGTGGCGGAATCGACAATCGCCTCGCACGATACGATCCAGGACTTCACCGTCGGCGACAAGATCGACCTGTCGGCGATCGACGCGAATACGAGCCTTGGCGGCAACCAGGCCTTCACCTTCGTCAACGGCGGTGCGTTCACCCACCATGCCGGCGAGCTGATCGCCGTCAGCAATGGCGGCGGCAACTGGACGGTCTCGGCCGACGTCAACGGCGACGGCGTCGCCGATCTCCAGATCATGCTCCACGTCGTTGGAGCGCATCAGATCGCAGCGACTGACTTCGTGCTCTAGCCCCGGAGGAGGCGGCCATAAACGCGTGGTAATTTGACACAGGGCTCCGGATAAGGTCTGCCGTCGATCGTGCATTTCAAGTCCTCCAGGCTCGGCGTTCGCTTCCGTTCGATCGCGCTGGTGGAGCAATTGGGGCCGGGAATCGTCACCGGCGCCGCCGACGACGATCCGAGCGGCATCGCCACTTATTCGCAGGCGGGCGCGCAGTTCGGCTACGGGCTGCTCTGGACGATCCTCCTCACCTATCCGCTGATGGCCGCGGTCCAGCTTGCGAGCGCGCATATCGGCCGGGTGACCGGCGGCGGTCTCGCCAAAAGCCTTATCGAGGCGCTTCCGAAAGCGGTGGTGACCGGCCTCGTCGCCTTGCTGTTCGTCGCCAACACGATCAACATCGGCGCGGACCTTTCGGCCATGGCCGAATCCGCCGGGCTGGTTGCCGGCGGCGGGAGCGACATCTTCCTGTTCGGCTTCGTCCTGCTGAGCCTCACGCTCCAGCTCTTCATCCCCTATCATCGCTATTCGCGCTATCTGAAATGGCTGACCCTCAGCCTCTTCTCCTATGTCGCCGTGCTGCTCGCCGTCCGCGTCGACTGGAGCGCCGCGCTGCTCGGCATGGTCTGGCCTAGACTTTTCGGCACCCAGGCGATCGTCACCATCGTCGCCTTGTTCGGGACGACGATCAGCCCCTATCTCTTCTTCTGGCAGAGCGCGCAGGAAGCGGAGGAGGTCGCCGACCATCATCTCAAGCCGCTTCGCGAGGCGCCGCGCCATGCGTCGCGCCAGTTCCGGCGGATGCGCGTCGACACGCTCGCCGGCATGGCCTTTTCCAACGTCATCGCGCTTGCGATCATCGTCGCGACCGCGGCCACGCTGAACGCCCATGGCACGAAGACTATCGCGACCGCGGCCCAGGCGGCCGAGGCATTGCGGCCGGTCGCGGGCGAGTTCGCCTTCCTCCTCTTCGCGCTCGGAATCATCGGCACCGGCCTGCTTGCGGTGCCGGTCCTCGCCGGCTCGGTCGCCTTCGCGGTGGCGGAAACGCGCGGCTGGAAGTCCGGTCTCGAATATAAGCCGCGCGATGCGATCGGCTTCTATTCGGTGATCGGCCTCGCCATGGCGATCGGAATGACCATCCACTGGTCGTCGCTCGATCCGATCAAGGCCCTGTTCTGGAGCGCGGTGATCAACGGCGTCGCCGCGGTGCCGATCATGGCGGCGATGATGATCGTCGTCTCGCGGCGCAAGGTCATGGGCCGCTTCACCGCCGACCCGATGCTCCTCGCTTTCGGCTGGAGCGCGACATTGGTGATGGCGGCCGCGACGATCGCCATGTTCGCGACATGGGGAAGCTGAGGTCCGCCGCCCTTGCCCTCCTTCCGGCGGCGTTCGCGCCGGCGGCCGTCCATGCCGACGATCAGAAAGCGGACCAGCCGGTCGCGGTGCATCAGCAGGCGACCTTCACCGTTCAGCGCGTCTTCCCCTTCCACGCCCTCTATTCCGGCCCGAACAGCCTGACGCCGCGCGGCGAGACTCGCGAGACGTTCGACACGACGCTCGGCCTCGGCGTCCGTCCCTGGACAGGCGCCGAGCTTTGGGCGGATCCGGAGATCGACCAGGGATTCGGCGTCGGCAACACGCTCGGCGTCGCCGGCTTCCCGAGCGGCGAGGCTTACAAGGTCGGCAAGGCCGAACCCTATTTCCGGCTGCAGCGCCTGTTCCTTCGCCAGACGATCGGCCTCGGCGGAGGAAGCGAGAAGGTCGATGCCGACATGAACCAGCTTGCCGGCGCGCGCGATTCCGACCGGCTGATCCTCACCCTCGGGAAGCTCAGCGTCGTCGACATTTTCGACACCAACAAATTCGCCCACGATCCGCGCGCCGACTTCCTCAACTGGGCGATCGTCGATGCCGGCACGTTCGATTATGCGGCTGACGCCTGGGGCTACAGCATCGGCGGCGCGGCCGAGCTGACGGCCGGCAATTGGACGGCGCGCGCCGGCCTGTTCAACCTGTCGAAGATCCCGAACGGGGAAACGCTGGAGACCGGCTTCCAGCAATTCCAGAGCGATTTCGAGATCGAGTATCGCCACAAGATAGGCGGGCAGGAAGGCGCGGTGCGCGCCACTTTCTTCCGCAACCGCGGCCGCTTCGCTTCTTATGCCGACGCGCTGGCCCTGGCCCGGCAGACCGGAGCCGCACCGACTCTGCTCCCGGTCCGCAAGCGCCGCTCGCGCGCCGGCTTCGACGTCAATTTCGAGCAGGCGCTGACATCCTCGCTCGGCATCTTCGGCCGCGCCGGCTGGGCCGATGGCAGCATCGAGCCCTATGATTTCACCGATATCGACCGGACCGCCTCGGCCGGCGCATCTTTGAAGGGAGACGGCTGGAAGCGGAAGGACGACCGGATCGGCCTCGCCTTGCTCGTCAACGGCATCTCCGCGATCCATCGCCGCTATCTGGCGGCGGGCGGGCTCGGCGTCCTGATCGGCGACGGACGGCTCGACCGCTATGGTCCCGAGGAGATTGGCGAGCTCTATTACGATCTCTCGGCCAGGCCCTTCCATCTCTCGCTCGATTACCAGTTCGTCCGTCACCCGGCCTATAATCGCGACCGCGGGCCGGCCCACCTCCTCGCGCTGCGGCTGCACGAAAGCTTCTGAATCATCGCCGATTTGACGATCCGGCGCGCTGTGCGATGATCGGGAAAAGGAGGCGGCCATGGATGAGGGCACGAAGGCGGCGGCGGGAATCGGCCAGGACGAAGCGGAGCTGCTGAAGGCGCTCCGCGCCGCCCGCCGAAGGGAGGGCCGCAAGCCGCCGGGGCCGCCACTCACCGCGGGCCAGAGGATCGCCGACGGGGTGGCGGCGACGATGGGCTCCTGGCCGTTCATCATCGTCCAGACCGCGATCCTCGCCTTCTGGATCCTGCTCAACATCCTTGCCTGGGTCCGGCATTGGGACCCCTATCCCTTCATCCTCCTCAACCTCGCTTTGTCCTTCCAGGCGGCCTATGCGGCGCCCTTCATCATGATGAGCCAGAACCGGCAGGCGGATGTCGACCGGCTGAAGGCGGAGGAGGATTACAGGATCAACATCAAGGCCGAGCTTGAGATCGAACTGCTCCACCAGAAGCTGGACGCATTGCGGGAAGGCGAGATGCTCGCGCTGGCGCGCTCGGTGGAATCGCTGACCGCGATGCTGGAGAAAGGCAGCTCCACCGCCGGCGACGGCTGACGTCCGTCAGGCCAGATCCAGCTTGTAGGAATCGGACGGCTGGCCGTTCCCTTTCGTGCTGTAATATTGGAAGGCGACCGTCGCATCGCCGTTCTTGCGCGTCACCGTGACCCGCAGGAACCCTTCCTGGTTGATCTGGATCGCCTCGGTCACCGGCTTGTCCTTGACGAAATTGCGGCCGACCGCCTCCAGCGCCATGATTCCGTAGCCGCCGGCGCCATTGACGAAATAGGGGATCGCGCGGCCGCCGGCGACCGCCGGATCCTGGCGGACGATTCGCTGGTAGAGATGGGCGTGGCCGGCGACGACCGCATCCGGATAGAGGCCGACCGACTGGCAGATCTGGTCGATCCGCCGGCTCATCGGGTCGCTTCCGGTCGGGAACCAGCGCGGGAAATGGTGGATGGCGAGGATCACCGCCCTCTTCTCCTGCGCGCGAAGCTGCTTCAGCCGTTCGAGCTGGGCCTGGAGGAAGGCATATTGGGGATCGTCGAGCCAGCCGAGCGATTCCCCGCAATTGGAATAGAGGCCGACGATCGAGACCAGGGGCGCGTCGAGCGCGAAATAGACGCCGGGCTGGGTCATCGTGCTTCGGGTGAGGCCGCCGAACCCGTCCCAGCGGCCCGGCTGCTCCGCGCAGAAGGCCTTCTGGAAGGCGTCGAGCGACACCATCGAGGGATCGTAGATGATCGCGTCGTGATTGCCCGGAATGGCGAAGATCGGCGCCGGATAGCGGCGGAAGACGTCGGCGAACTGGCCGTAATAGAATTGCTTCTCGCCGTAGAAATAGACGACGTCGCCGACATGGAAGCAGAAGGCCGGCGCATTCCCCTCCTGCCCGGCAAGCTCGGCCATCATGTTGCCGACCGCCTGCTCGCCGGTGAGCTTGCTCTCGGTGACGGCGCCGCTGTCGCCGATCATGTCGAACCGGATCGTCTCGCTGCCGTCGGCCCCCCTGGAATAGCCGGGAATGGCGCCGCCGACGATGTCGGCGAGGTTCAGCGGATCGACGTTGCGCGGCGTCGGCACCGGGCCGCGCGTCTTCCCCTTGGCATAGTTCATGACGAACGGCGTATTGTAATGGCCCTTGTCGCTGTCCGGCACGAACGTGCCGCCGCCGTCGCTGGGATCGTCGTCGGCGAAGACGAAGTCGGAGGCGGACGGCGCGGGGGGCGCGGCGGGTGCCGGAGATGCCGGCGCGGGGGCCTGGGCCGGCGCGGCCGCGGCGGCCGCGGCCGCGTGCGCCGCCGCATCCTGCTGGAAGCTTTGCTGGAGAAGGGTCTGGACCGCGGGAATCCGCCGGTCGATCGCATCGACGCCGGTGCGGAGCGGATTGCCGTTCGAGTCCGTGTCCAGCATCTGGCTGCGGAACTTCAGGAACAGCGCCTTGGCGCCGTCCGGCAGCAGGAAGATGAGGCCGCCATCCTGGTTCGGCCCGTTCTCGCCATGATGATGGCCGATCCCGGTGCGGTTGACCGAGCCCTGGTTCATGTGGACGTTCTCGACCCCGGTATAGCCGGTGCCTGGGGCGAGGCCGGTATGCGGGTCGACCGGCGTGCCGGTGCCGAATATCGCGACGAGCGCGCCCGGCACCTGGGCGGTCTTGATCGCGCCGCTCAAAGCCTTCTCGAAAGCGGAGCGCAGGGGGTTGCCGTCCGCGGTCTGGAACTTGGCGGGATCGAGCAGGCCGCCGCGCACATAATCGAGCCGGGGGACGCCGTCCGTCTCGAAGCTCTGGCTCGCGCCGTGCGCGCGCAATTTGTCGACGAGAGCCTTCAGTGCCGCCGTGCCTTCGCTTTCGACGTCGATCATCTGGAACTCGATCTCGGGCGCGGTCGGGTCGCTGCCGGAAAGGTTGACCGCCACCCGGTAAGGGGGATGGCCCGCCATTGCCGGCGCGACCATCAGCAGCCAGTGCGGATGGCCGCCGCCATGCGACCGCGACGCGATCGGATGGCCGATCAGCAAGCCATAAGACGAAAGCGCCATGTTCGATCTCCCCCGAGTCGGAGGCGGATCATAAGCGGGGCCGGCGCGCCGGTCCCACGCGATTGCACCCGGGATGGTTGTTTCGGCCGGAGCGGACGGCCGGTTGATTCGGCGGCCGGCTTCGGACATTTGTCGGCGGCATGATTGAGACCAATCCGATCCTGGACACCGCCGAGGAATTGCTGAGGCGGGTGTCGCCCGAAGGCCGGGCGCGGGCGCGGCGGCTGCGCGAGCGGCGCAAGCGCGCCTTCGCGCGGCTGATGCAGAAGATCGTGCTCGCCGCGATCGCGGTGATGGCCGTCACCGGCGCCTTCGGCCTGTTCGTCGCGCCGGTGTCGAGCGCCGGCGAATTGGTGGCGCTTGCGGTCTTCGCCCTGATCGCCTTCGTCATCATCAGGACCTCGCGCGAGCGCGAGCCGACTCCACGGGCGATCGCCGCGACCGATCTTCCCCGCCTCCCGCAGCGGACCGAGGAATGGCTGGAGACGCAGCGCCGCGCCTTGCCGCCGCCGGCGGCGCGTTTGCTCGACGGGATCGGATCGAAGCTCGAATCCTTGGCGCCGCAGCTCGAAGGGCTGGATCCCACCGGCCCCGCGGCCGGCGCGGTGCGCAAATTGCTCTGCGACGAGCTGCCCGAGCTGGTGAAAGGCTATCAGCGCGTCCCCCAGCATCTGCGCGGCCAGCCTGGCGCGGCCGGGCCGAGCCCCGACCGCCAGCTTTGCGAGGGCCTTTCGATCATCGATTCGGAAATCTCGCGGATGACGCAGCATCTCGCCTCGGGCGACATCGACCTGCTCGCCACGCGCGGGCGCTATCTCGAACTCAAATATCGCAGCGGGGACGAACTTTCGAGCGAGGCTTGAGGATCGCACGAGATCCTCCCCGGAACAGAAAAGCGCCAATCTTCAGCTGTTGACCGACAGCACCAGCTTCGGATCGGGGATATGCTCCGGATCGGCCTTGCCCTCGATCGGCACCACCGCCGTGCCGATCGCGAAGAATTCGATGACATGGCTCGACCAATTGTGGCTGCCTTCGTGGAGATCGGCGCCGACCACGCCTTCCGCCCCCGCCTTGGTCGCTTCGAGCTGCATCCGCTCCATCGCGATCTCCCGCGCCTCGTAGAGGGCGAGGCTGAAATTGGTCAGCTCGACATTCTGGCCGACGCTGCCGAGCGTCGAGAGCGGCCCGCGCCGGGCGACGTGATAGACGCAGCTTCCCATCACCATCTCCAGCGGGCGGTAGCCGGCCTGGAGCAGGGTCCAGAAATCCTGGCCGGTGAGGGCCGAAGTAAAGGGCTCGCCGCCCGGGCCGTGGAAGCCTGTGTGGCCCTTGGCGTGGACGATGCCGGTGCCGATCGCGACGAACTCCAGCACCTTGTCGTCCCATTCGAGCCTTTTGACGGTGAGGCGGACGCCGACGATCCCGTCCGCGCCCATCGACTTCGCCTCGGCGCGCATCCGCTCCATGGCGAGCGCCCGCGCCTCGTACATGGCGGTGGAAAGGACTTCGAGCTCCTGGCTCGACGTCCAGCCGGCGAACTGGAAGCCGAGATGGTAGATGCACGAGCCGACGCACAGCCCGATCGGCTCGAACCCCGCCTTGCGGACGAGCAGGAACTCGTTGACCGAGAAATCGGAGGTGAAGATGCCGCCCGGATGGCCCTCGCGCCTCAGGCCCTGGAGCCGGGCGAGGGCGTGCTGAGGAATGTTGTCGTCGCTCATCAGATGCCACCTTCCTGGTCGGTGATGTCGGCTTCGTAGCTGGAATGGCGCGGCGCCGCCGGATCGCGGAGCGGCGAGAGATCGTCGCGCATGTCGATCACAGGCTCGACCTCCACCGGGAAATCGAGCCGCGGCGGCGTGTCGACGACGGTGCCGATGACGATGTGGCGACCGAGATAGTTGGGCGGCCTCTTGTCCCGCTCCTGGCGGATGATCTGGCCGAAATTGGTGTGGGCGAGGACGCCGTTGCCCATGCGGCCGGCGCGCGCGCGAAGATCGGCATGGGCCTCGCGGCGGATCCGCTCCCAGAAATCGGTGAGGTCGCCGAGCGGCTGGTTGCTCCAGCTGCTGCTCGCCCATTGGGTCTGCCGGGTCGCGCCGTTCGACCAGCCGGAATAGCCCCAATTGCTGTCCATCCAGTCGTAGCGGGCGCCGACGGCGATTCCGACCGGGACGATCCCCGCCTCCAGCAAACGGACGAACTCCAGCGCGGGCACCGTCGCGACCACCGGATCGCGGCCGGGCGGCAGCCGGTCGATGCGGACGGCAGTGCCGATCAGGGTGAAGTCCATGCTCTGGGCGAAGCGGTGGCGCAGGGTGCGCATGCGGACGTCCACCACCGCATTGGCGCCCGCCGCGACCGCCTCGCGCCGGATGCGGTCGAGCGCCAGGTGCCAGCCTTCGGCATGGCCCTCGGTCCAGCTCCGGCCATATTGGAACCAGCAGGTGCCGGAGACCGTCGCGACCGGGCGGATGCCGTGGCTGCGGGCGAGCAGCAATTCGGCGGGACTCATCGTCGCCACCCAGGCCGAGCGGCCGGCGGCGGCGCTTTCCAGCCGCTCCTCGACGAAGGCGGGCAGGGCATCGCGGGCGAGCGCCTCGCCCCAGGCGTCGAGGCGCGCCTTCGCTTCCGCGCTCTGCCCGCGGCCGCGACCGAACAACCCGCTGAAAAGTCGCATGGCTTTTCGCCTTAGCCCCAAGCCGCGGCGGCGCGCCAGATGTGTTTCGCTGGCGCCCGCGCCGGGGCGCGGTTACACCCATTTCATGAGCGCTTCGGCCCGCATCATTCCGGTCATCCTTTCCGGCGGCGCGGGCAAGAGGCTGTGGCCGCTCTCGCGGCTGGGGCGGACCAAGCAGTTCGTCTCCCTGGGCGGCGAAGGCAGCCTGCTGCGGCAGACGGCGGAGCGGGTCTCCGACGAGGACCGGTTCGCCGCCCCCATGATCGTCGCGGCCGAGGAGGATGAAGAGGCGATCGTGGCCGAGCTGGCCGGCCTCGGCCCGCCGCGCCTGATCCTGGAGCCGGGCCCCCGCGGCACCGCCGCGGCCGTGGCGCTCGCCGCGGCGGAGGCGGCGGAGGAGGATCTGCTCCTCGTCCTTCCGAGCGATCATGCGATCGGCGACACGGCGGCGTTCCTCGATGCGGTCGAACGGGCGGCGCCGGCCGCGGCGGAGGGCTGGCTGGTCACGTTCGGCATCCGTCCCGACAGGCCGGAGACGGGCTATGGCTATATCAGCCGCGGCCGCGCGCTTGCCGACGGCCTGTTCGAAGCCGCCGCCTTCGTCGAGAAGCCGCCCCATGAGATGGCCGAGCTCTTCCTCGCCCATGGCGACCATGACTGGAATGCGGGCATCTTCCTGTTCCGCGCCGATGCGATGACGGCGGCGCTCGGCCTGCACGCGCCGGAGGTCCTCGCCGGCGTCCGCGCCTCTCTCGCGGCGGCTCGCCGGGAAGGAACGCGGCTGAGCCTGGACGGAGAGGCCTTTGCCGCGATCCCCGCCATCTCGATCGATCGCGCGGTGATGGAGAAAGCGGATCGCGTCGCCGTCTTGCCCGTGACGATGGGCTGGTCCGATCTCGGGAGCTGGGACGCCGTCCACGCGCTCGGCCCGCGCGATGCCAATGGCAACCTTCTGTCGGGCGACGTCGTCGCGCCGGACAGCCGTAATTGCCTCGTCCGTTCCGACGGGCCGGTGGTCGTCGCGCTCGGCGTCGAGGATCTGATCGTGGTCGCGACCGAACGGGCCGTGCTCGTCGCGCGACGGGGCGAGAGCCAGAGGGTCGGCGAGGCCCTCGACGCGCTGGAGAGCAGGCGGCAGAAGCCCGCCGACTGACTTCAACCAAAGGAGCGAGTCGTGCCCGAACGCCGTCCCATCGGCCGCAGCGGCCTTTCCACCCCCCGTCTCATCCTCGGCGGCAACGTCTTCGGCTGGACCGCCGACAAAGAGACGAGCTTCCGCCTGCTCGACCGTTTCGCCGATGCGGGCGGGACCCTGATCGACACGGCCGACGTCTATTCGGCCTGGGTCTCCGGCCACAAAGGCGGCGAATCGGAGACGATCGTCGGCGAATGGCTGAAGCGGCGCGGCAGCAAAAGCGACGTCCATGTCGCGACCAAGGTCGGCATGCTTCCCGGCGAAGGCGGCGAGAAGCTGGAGCCGGCGCGGATCGCCGCGGCGGCCGAGGCATCGCTCCGCCGGCTCGGGGTCGAGGCGATCGACCTTTATTATGCCCATCAGGAGGATCCGAACACGCCGCTCGAGGAGAGCCTCGCCGCTTTCGACAGGCTGGTGAAGGCGGGGAAGGTGAAGGCGCTGGGCGCCTCCAACTATAAAGCCGAGAGCCTGCAGCGCGCGCTCGACATTTCGCAGGCGCAGGGCCTCGCCCGCTACGAGGTGGTGCAGCCCGAATATAATCTGGTGTCGCGCGACAAATATGAAGGGCCGCTGCAGCGCGTCTGCATCGACAATGGCCTCGGCGTGCTGCCTTATTACGGCCTTGCCTCGGGCTTCCTGACCGGCAAATACCGCTCGCCCGCCGATTATGGAAAGAGCGTGCGCGGCGGCCGCATGGCCAAATATCTGGAGGGGAACGGCCCGGCGGTCTTGGCGGCGATGGACGAGATCGTCGCCGAGACCGGCGCGACGCTCGCCCAGATCGCTTTGGCCTGGGTCGCCGCCCAGCCCGGCCTCACCGCCCCGATCGCAAGCGCGACCAGCCTCGAACAGCTCGATGAGCTGATCGGCGCGATGACATTGGAGCTGAGCGCCGACCAGCTAAGCCGCCTCGACGAAGCCTCGCGCGAGGTCGAGCCGGCCTGACGCGCATGCTCCCCGGCGAAAGCCGGAGTCCAGTCCTGCCGCCGTATCCGGGCCTTGGCTTCCGCCGGAGAATAAGAAGCGGTTCAATCAGGGCGGAAGCGCTTCCGGGCCGGTTCGAGTTCAAACCGGTAGTTCGGCTTGATCTCGAAATTGACGAACTGGCCGGCCGACGGCGCGTCCAGCAAGCCGCGGTAGATGGATTCCGGCACCTCGAAATAGGAATATCGGTCGCCCCCCGCATACCAGATGTCGAGCGTCCGCGTGTCGGGATGATAATGCGCGCGCTCGACCGCGCTCGACTCGAACTCCTTCACCAGAGGCAAACCGTCCGCCATGCGGCTTCATCGCTTCGACGGCCGCGGCGGTTCCGGATCAGAGGCCCACATCCTCCAGTGAGAGCAGGGTCGCATTGCCGCCGGCGCTGGTCGTGTCGGTGCTCGTCACCCGCTCGGCGCAGAAGCGGGGGAGATAATGCGGCCCGCCGGCCTTGGGTCCGGTCCCGGACAGCCCTTCGCCGCCGAAGGGCTGCGAGCCGACGATGGCGCCGATCATCGACCGGTTGACGTAGAGGTTGCCGACATTCGCCTCCTCCTCGACCGTCTCGGCCGCGCGGGCGATGCGGCTGTGGAGCCCCATGGTGAGGCCGAAGCCGGAACCGTTGATCCGCTCCACCGTCTCGGCGAGCCTGCCCGCCTTCCAGGTGGCGACGTGGAGCAGGGGCCCGAACCATTCCCGCCCCACATCCTCGATCCGGTCGACGCGGATCAGCGTCGGCGGGACGAACAACCCATCTTGCACCTCGAGCGCACCTTGTGCTCCTGCGAAAGCCGGAGCCCAGTCTCCACCACCGTCCTGGGTTCCTGCGTTCGCAGGAACGCCGATCGTCTTGATCCAGCGATCCCGCGTCGCCTCCCGATGCGCCATCAGCCGGTCGTAGGCGCCCTTGTCGATCACCGGCCCCACATCGGTCGCCGGATCGGCGGGATCGCCGACGATCAGGGCGTCCATCGCGCCCGAAAGCATCTCCAGCGTCCGCTCGGCAATCTCTTCCTGGAGGACGAGCAGGCGCAGGGCCGAGCAGCGCTGGCCGGCCGAGCGGAAGGCCGAGGTGACGACGTCGACCACCACCTGCTCGGGCAGAGCCGTCGAATCGACGATCATCGCGTTGATGCCGCCGGTCTCGGCGATGAAGGGGATGATCGGCCGCTCGTCATCCTCGAGCAAAGACCGGGCGATGCGCTTGGCGGTGGCGGTCGAACCGGTGAAGGCGATGCCGGCGATCCGGCTGTCCGCGACCAGGGCCGCGCCCATGTCCGGCCCGCCCTCGGCGAGGATCAGCACGTCCTCGGGGATACCGGCGCTGTGGGCGAGGCCGACCGCATAGGCGCCGATCGCCGGCGTCTGCGGCGCCGGCTTCGCCACCACCGCATTGCCGGCGACGAGCGCCGCGCTCACCTGGCCGAGGAAGATGGCGAGCGGAAAATTCCAGGGCGCGATGCAGATCCAGACGCCCCTTCCCTCCATCCTGAGCACATTGCGCTCGCCGGTCGGCCCGGGAAGCTCGCGCGGCTGCAAGCCCCGCCGCGCCTCGGCGGCATAATAACGGCAGAAGTCGGCGGCCTCGCGCACTTCGGCGAGCGCGTCGGGGATCGTCTTCTTCGCCTCCTGGACGCAGAGACGCATCAGCGCATCGCGCTCGGATTCGAGCAGGTCGGCGAGGCGGTCGAGGCAGGCGGAACGATGCTCGACGCTCTCCGCCTGCCAGGAGGCGAAGGCGGCGAGGGCGCGCGATACCTTGTTGCGGGCCTCGTCCTTAAGCCCCTCCCCTTCAGGGGAGGGGTTTGGGGGTGGGGCAGTGGTGCGGGATTTCGCCGAAGACTTTTCTCCCACGACTCCCCCACCCCCATCCCCTCCCCTGAAGGGGAGGGGCGGATCGCCGCCCACCACCTCGGCCACCCGATCCAGCTCCCCGGCATCGTTTAGATCGAGCCCCCGGCTGTTCCCCCGCACCGGTTCGTACAAATCCTTCGGCAGCGGGATGGCCGGATGCCGCGTCCCGCCGACCGCCGCGATCTTCGCCACCGGGTCGGCCAGCAGGTCGGCGTCCGACAATTTCTCGTCCGCCAATTGATGGACGAAGCTCGAATTCGCGCCATTTTCCAGCAGCCGCCGCACCAGGTAGGCGAGCAAGTCGCGATGTCCGCCGACCGGCGCGTAGATGCGGGTATGGTAGCCCTGCTCGCGGACCAGGCTCTCGTACAGCCCCTCGCCCATGCCGTGCAGGCGCTGGAACTCGAAGTCGCGGCTGCCGGCCGCCCATTCGAGCAAAGTGGCGACGGTCAGCGCATTGTGGGTGGCGAAGGCGGGGAAGATGTTCTTCGCCCGCAGCATGTCCTTCGCACAGGCGAGATAGGAGACGTCCGTCGCCGCCTTGCGCGTGAAGAGCGGATAATCGGACAGCCCCTGCTCCTGCGTCCGCTTGATCTCGCTGTCCCAATAAGCGCCCTTGACCAGCCGCACCGAGAAGCGCCGTCCCGTCGCGGCGCCGAGCGCATCGACCCAGGCGATGACCGGCCGGCACCTCTTGCCATAGGCCTGGACGGCCATGCCGAGCCCGTCCCAGCCCCGAAGCGAGGGCAGCGCCGCCACCTGCTCGATGATGTCGAGGCTCATCTCGAGCCGCTCGCTCTCCTCGGCGTCGATGGTGAAGCCGATCCCCGTCTCCTTCGCGAGCAAAGCCAGCGCCTCGACCTGCCCGACCAAAGACGGCACGCAGCTTCTATATTGCGCGACCTCGTACCGCGGGTGGAGTGCCGAGAGCTTGACCGAGATCGAATGGCCGCGCGCCGCGACATTGCCGACGGCGCGGATCGCGCCCTCATAAGCCCGGAAATAGCGGTCGGCGTCCGGAAAGGTGCGTGCCGCCTCACCCAGCATGTCGAAGCTGGCGGTGAAGCCTTCATTCTCCCGTTTGTCCATGCGCCGGATCGCTTCGTCGATCGTCCGGCCCATGACGAAGATCTCGCCCATCAGCCGCATCGCCGCGCCGACCGCCTGGCGGACGAACGGCTCGCCGGCGCGGCCGATCAGCCGCTTCAAGGCGCTCGCCTGCTCGGTGCCGCTGACCAGGGCGCGGCCGATCACCAGCCCCCAGGTCGCGGAATTGACCAAGGTGGAGTTGGACTTGCCGCGATGCGCCTTCCAGTCGGCATCGCCCAATTTGTCGGCGATGAGCTGGTCGGCGGTCTCGGGATCGGGCACGCGCAGGAAGGCTTCGGCGAGCGAGAGCAAAGCAATGCCCTCCGACGTGTTCAGCCGATATTCCTGGAGGAACTGGTTGACCCAGCCCGAGGATTGGGCGCCGCGCAATTCGGCGAGCATGCCCAGCGCCCGGCTTTCGACCCGCCGCCGCGATTCGGGATCGAGCGCGGCGTCGCGCAGCAGTGGCTTCAGCACCTCGGGTTCGGGCGCGCGGTGGAGGCGGCGGATTTCGGCGCGGGCGGATGCCGTAGCGTCTGTTGCGGATTCGGTGCCGTGGGGCTTGAGTCTCATGACGGCGAGGCTTTAGACGCCCGCAATGCCCGTCGCCAGCATCGAAGAGATACGCGAAAGGATCGGGACGGAGATCGGCGTCTCCGACTGGATCGTCGTCGACCAGGAGCGGATCGACGCGTTCGCCGCGGCGACCGACGACCATCAGTTCATCCATGTCGATCCGGAAGCGGCGGCGAAGACGGTCTTCGGCGGCACCATCGCCCACGGCTTCCTCACCTTGTCGCTGCTGAGCCGGATGGCCGCCGACGCGATGCTGGTGCCCGAAGGCGTGAAAATGGGCATCAATTACGGCTTCGACCGAATCCGCTTCCTCGCCCCCGTCCGTTCGGGCCGCCGCGTCCGCGGCCGCTTCACGCTGAAAGAAATCGAGGAGAAACGGCCGGGCCAGTACCAGTTCCTCCACGCCGTGACGGTCGAGATCGAAGGCGAGGACAAGCCCGCCCTCCTCGCCGACTGGATCGGGATGATCGTCACATGACCATATCCTCCCCGGAACGGGGAGGGGGACCGCGCGCAGCGCGGTGGAGGGGGCCCAGCGTCTGGCACGAACCCCCCTCCACCAGCCTGCGTGCCTGTTGGAGCGAGATCGTGTCCCCCGGACACGATCTTGGATTGCCGGGGGCAATCCAAAGCTCCAACCCCCTCCCCGTCCCGGGGCACAATCAAGAAAGGACCCCCAAATGACCCGCGAAGCCGTGATCGTCTCCACCGCCCGCACGCCGATCGGCAAGGCCTATCGCGGCGCGTTCAACGCCACCCCCTCCCCTACCCTCGCCGCTTTCGCCATCCGCGCCGCGGTCGAGCGGGCGAAGGTCGATCCGGTCGAGGTCGACGATTGCATCATGGGCGCGGCGCTCCAGCAGGGCGTGCAGACGACGATCGGCCGCACCTCGGCGCTCCGCGCCGGCCTCCCCGTCACCACCGCGGGCATGTCGATCGACCGGCAATGCTCGTCCGGCCTGATGGCGATCGCGACCGCGGCCAAGCAGATCATCGTCGATCGCATGCCGATCCTCGTCGCCGGCGGCGTCGAATCGATCAGCCTCGTCCAGACGCCGGAAATGCGGCTGGGGCCGGACCCGGAGCTGCTCGCGATGCACAATGGGATCTACATGCCGATGATCCAGACCGCCGAAGTGGTCGGCAAGCGCTATACGGTGAGCCGCGAGCGGCAGGACGAATATGCCCTTCGCTCCCAGCAGCGCACCGCCGCCGCCCAGGCCGCCGGCAAGTTCGACGACGAGATCGTCCCCGTCACCGCGACGATGAAGGTCACCGACAAGGCGACCGGCGAGACCAATATGAAACAGGTCACGCTCGCGAAGGACGAGGGCAACCGCCCTGACACGACGATCGAGGGCCTGCGCGCGCTGCAGCCGGTGATGGGGCCGGAGGCGATGATCACCGCCGGCAATGCCAGCCAGCTCTCCGACGGCGCCTCGGCCTGCGTGCTGATGGAGGCGAAGGAGGCGGAGGCGCGCGGC
>DASUHH010000098.1:0-21678 GCA_036273615.1 Allosphingosinicella sp.
TAGTTGATCGGCTGAACGTACACGCCGTATTCGGCCAGCAGGATATCGCTGATCTTCTTGGCCTTGATCGGGTCGCCGACCATCAGCGGCACGATGTGCGTGGTGGAGGGCATTACCGGCAGGCCGGCGTCGGCCATCATCGCCTTGAGCTGCGCCGCAGCTGCCTGCTGACCGTCACGCTCGACGCTCGATGCCTTCAGATGCCGCACGCTCGCCAGCGCGCCGGCGACCAGCACCGGCGACAGCGACGTGGTGAAGATGAAGCCCGGCGCGTAGCTGCGGACGACATCGACGATGTTCCGGTCGGCCGCGATATAGCCGCCCATCACGCCGAACGCCTTGCCGAGCGTCCCCTCGATGATCGTCAGCCGGTGGGCGACTCCGTCGCGTTCCGAAATGCCGCCGCCGCGCGGGCCGTACATGCCGACGGCATGGACCTCGTCGAGATAGGTGATGGCATTATATTTGTCGGCGAGGTCGCAGATGGCGGCGATCGGCGCGACGTCGGCGTCCATCGAATAGACGCTCTCGAAGGCGATCAGCTTCGGCGCTTCGGGATCGGCTTCCGCAAGCAATTCCTCGAGATGGGCGAGATCGTTGTGGCGGAAGACGCGCTTCTCGCAGCCCGAATTGCGGATCCCGGCGATCATCGAGGCGTGGTTCAATTCGTCGGAGAAGATGATGCAGCCGGGAAGGATCCTGCCGATCGTCGAGAGCGCCGCCTCGTTCGAGATATAGCCGGAGGTGAAGAGAAGCGCGCCTTCCTTGCCGTGGAGATCGGCGAGCTCGGCCTCGAGCTCGATATGATAATGGGTGTTGCCGCCGATATTGCGGGTGCCGCCGGAGCCGGCGCCAACGCTGCTCAACGCCTCCTCCATCGCCTCGATCACCTTTGGGTGCTGGCCCATCGAGAGATAGTCGTTCGAGCACCAGACGATGATCGGCTTCGGCCCGTTATGGCCGGCGAAGCAGCGCGCGTCGGGGAAATTGCCCTTGTTGCGAAGGATGTCGATGAAGACGCGGTAACGGCCTTCGGCGTGGAGCCGGTCGATCGCCTGCGCGAAGATACGCTGATAGTCCAACGGAAATTCCCCGGGATATTGCCGCGCCAATAGCGGATAGAAGGCGCGTTTGGCTAGAGGAAAGGCGAGATTTCAGAGCGTTTCGATCTGGTCGAGCCCGAAGGCGGCCAACCCGGTGCGGTAGGCGTCGACGTCGGTGTCGCGTCCGGTGAACAGGGCGCGATGGCGCGGCGGCATATCGGGCCAGCGGCGGTCGCGGGTCAGCCAGGCCGTCCGCCGGGCGATTCCCTCGCTTCCGTCGACGAACGTGACGGGCTTCGAGGAAGCGGCCGCAAGCTCTTCCTTCACCAGCGGAAAATGGGTGCAGGCGAGCACGATCGTGTCGATCCGGTCGCCCTCCGGATGCGCGTGGAGCGCATCGAGGATCGGCCGGTAAGCCTCTGGACCCGCTCGGTTTCCGCGCAGCTTGGCCTCGGCGAGGTCGACCAGCTCCGCGGACCCGTGGCGGACGATCGTGCAATCGGCGGCGAACAGGGCGGCGAGGCGGTCGACATAAGGCTGGCGCACCGTCGCCTCGGTGCCGAGCACGCCGATGACTCGGCTCTTCGACAGCGACGCGGCCGGCTTGATGGCCGGAACCGTGCCGACGATCGGCAGATCGAGCGCCGCCCGCACCGCGTCGAGCGCGATGGTCGAGGCGGTGTTGCAGGCGATCACGATCAGCTCCGGATCGAACCGTTCGGCGAGCCGCCCGAGCAGGGCCGGCACCCGCGCCTCGATCTCGGCCGCTTTCCGGGTGCCGTAGGGATAGCCAGCGCTGTCGGCGACATAGACGAGGGGCGCCCGCGGCAGGAGCCTGCGGACCGCGGCCAGCACCGAGAGGCCGCCGACACCGGAATCGAAGATGAGGAGTGGGCGGGACGCGGCCATCGGGGCCGGTCTAGCGACATCGTCGGTCGCCGCAAGCGGCCCCGGCCGCGAGGAGGTTTGCGCCTTGCCCCCGCTTCGTTACAGGAATGATCCGTGACCTTCGAAACCCTCTCCGGGCCGCTGCTTTCGCTTCTGCTTGGCTATGCGCTCGGATCGATCCCGTTCGGATTGATCCTGACGCGCCTTGCCGGCGCCGGCGACCTGCGCGCGATCGGATCGGGGAATATCGGCGCGACCAACGTGCTTCGCACCGGCCGCAAGGACCTCGCGGCGGCGACCGTCCTGCTCGACATGGGCAAGGGGACGGTCGCAATCGTGCTGGCTTACACTCTGTTCGACCAGGCGCCGCTCGCCGCGCTCGGCGCCTTTTTCGGCCATCTCTATCCGGTCTGGCTTCGCTTCGCCGGCGGCAAGGGCGTCGCGACGCTGTTCGGCCTGCTGCTCGGCTTCACCCTGATCGGCGGCCTCTCCTGGCTCGCGCCCCTGGCTTTCGCGATCGTCTGGCTGGGGATGCTTGGGCTCACCCGTTATTCCTCGGTCGGCGGCCTGTCCGCGGCCGTCGCCGCGCCGATCGCGGCGGGGGCGCTCGGGCGTCTCGACCTTGCCTTGCTGTTCCTCGGTTTCGCCTTGCTCGTCTTCTGGAAGCATCGCGAGAATATGAGCCGCCTGTTCGCGGGCACCGAATCCAGGGTCGGCGCGCATCGTGCGTGAGGCGCCGGCCGACGAGGAACGGATCGACAGGCTGCGGCTCATCCGGTCGGAGACGATCGGCCCCGTCACCTACGCCCAGCTGATCGCCCGTTTCGGTTCGGCCGGCGCCGCGCTTGCCGCCATACCCGACCTCGCCGCCCGCGGCGGCGGCCGGGTGCCGCGCCTCGCCGCCCGCGATTCGGTGCTGCGCGAGCAGGAGAAGGTGGCGAAGCTCGGCGCCCGTCATCTCTTCCTCGGCGATCCGGATTATCCGGCTCTGCTCGCCGAGGTGGAATCGGCGCCGCCGGTTTTGATCGCGAAGGGCGATGCCGGCCTGCCCGGCCGGCCGAGCGTGGCGATGGTCGGCGCCCGCAACGCGTCGGCCGCGGGCTGCCGCTTCGCCCGCGGCCTCGCCCAGAAGATCGGCGAAGCCGGCGCGATCGTCGTTTCGGGCCTGGCCCGCGGCATCGACGCCGCCGCCCATGACGGATCGCTGGAAACCGGCACGGTCGCGATCGTCGCCGGCGGCATCGACATTTTCTACCCGCCGGAAAATGAGGCGCGGCAGCGCGCCATCGCCGAGCGCGGGCTGCTGCTCGCCGAGCAGCCGCCCGGCACCGAGCCGCACGCCCGCCATTTTCCAACGCGCAACCGGATCATCGCCGGCTTGACGCAAGGGACCGTCGTGGTCGAGGCCGCGCCGCGCTCCGGCTCGCTGATCACCGCCCGCCTCGCCGGCGATTATGGCCGCGAGGTGATGGCGGTGCCGGGCTTCCCGCTCGATCCGCGCGCCCAGGGCTGCAACCTCCTGATCCGCGAAGGCGCGACGCTCGTCCAGACTGCCGAGGACGTGATGGAGGCGATCCGCCCGCTCCATCTTTCTTTCCGCGAGGGCGCCGAAGATTATGCGCCTGCACCCCCGGCCGGCGAGGTCACCGAGGGCGCGCGCAACGCCTTGGCCTCACTCCTCAGCCCCACCCCAGTGCCCGTCGACGAGCTGATCCGCCAGACCGGCCTGCCGCCCGCCATCGTCCAGACGATGCTGCTCGAGCTGGAGCTGGCCGGGCGCCTCGAACGCCATGCCGGCGGACGGGTCAGCCTCGCATGAGCAGCGAGAGCGCCGATCCCGGCAAGCTGTTGCAGGAGACGCTGGTTCTGGCGCGCGGCCAATTTGCGCTTGCCGTGGCGGCGATCACCGTCATGGTTGCCATCGACACAGCCTCCGACTGGCTTGGCAGGAACGGATCGGCACTGACCCTCCTCAGCCTGCCGGTTACGCTTCTCCTCCAATATGAAATTACGCTCGCATCCCTCGCCCAACGCGGCCTTGCCGAACGGCGCGGCCGCCGCCGGCTCTGGGCCCTGCTGGGCCTCAGCCTTCTCAGCGGCCTGGGGATTCTCCTGGGCTTCGCGCTGCTCATCCTGCCCGGTCTCTACCTCCTCGTCCGCTGGAGTCTCGCGGTTCCGATCCTGATCGCCGAGGATGCTGGGCCGGGCGAGGCGCTGTCGGGCAGCGGTGACGAGATATCCGGCCGCTTCTGGCCCGTCGCCGGCCTCTTCCTGCTGCTCTATCTTCCGTTCGTTGCGGGTGCGGCCCTGAACGTCGCCGCGCCAAGGACCTTGCCGCTGGACGCGGTCGCCAACATCCTGATCAATCTTTCGCTGGTCGGCGCCTGGTTCGGGGCGGTAGCCGTCTATGCGGATGGCAAGACCGGAGACCGGCTCGCGGACGTTTTCGCCTGAACGCTCAGGCGACGTGGCGGCGTTCGTGGATCCAGCGGCTGGCGAGATATTTGACCCCCCGGGTGACCGGAAGCCCGGCATGCTCCGACATCGGATCGGCCCGGCCGTCGGCAAGGATGTTGCGGAACACGATTCCATTGCCCTTGCGGGCATTCACCATCAGGCCGGCCTTCACGAACTCGGTCTGGCCGCCCTCATAGCCGGTGTTGAGATAGACCAGGGCGGTCTTGACGCGCTGGTTGGCGAGGCCGGGCACGTAGTCGAGATGGTTGCGATATTGCTGGCCCGGCGAATAGCGCAGGATCAGCAGCGGCTCGCCCTGCTCCCAGGCGGTGCCGCTCACCGCGGCGATCCGCCGGTTGAGGGCGTGGATCGCGGGGTCCTCGATCAGCCAGTGCATGGCCGAGCTGTCGGAGGTGCGGATCGGGTCGGGGCGGTCGCCGGCCGGATCGGCGACCAGGGACGGCTCGAAGGTGGGCTCCGCGACCGCGACCAGATAATCGCATTCGGCCGGGGTAAAGAGGTTCGGAAACAAATGGATGGAAGGCGATTCGCTGACGATCTGCGGCTTCGGGACGGTGCGTGGATTGCCCTCGGCATCGAGATCCATCCGCCCGATCAGCGCCAGCATCTGCGCGCGCCGTCCGTCCTCGCGCGCCTCGGTGGCGAGCCGGGCGAGCGCCTTGGGCCAATCGCGCGGCCCGGCGGCGCCGTTGCCGAGCAGATTGGTGTAGGCGCGGGTGGCGGTCGGGTGGCCACGGCCGGCCGAGCGCCGCATATAGTCCAATCCCCGCGCCGCGTCGGCCGGCACGAGCTGCCCGCGCCAATAGACGTCGCCGAGGATCCACAAGGCGTCGGGATCGTCCTCGGCCGCGAGCCCGTCGAGGATCTCGATGGCCTCGTCGTTCCGGCCCGCCCGGGACAGATCGAAGGCCTGGTCGAGCGTCGGCTTGGGGCTGGACATGCCGGCCCTATGCCATTGCCAGACCCGTCCTGCCAGCACCCGCTTTCCATCGAATGCTTGACGCGGCGCCGTCCGCCTCACCACCTTCGCGCGTATATGCGTGAGGATCTGCCTTGAAGCTCGTCATCGTCGAATCGCCCGCCAAGGCGAAGACCATCGAACACTATCTGGGCCGCGGCTATCGGGTGCTCGCTTCCTATGGCCATGTCCGCGATCTGCCGGCGAAGGACGGCTCGGTCGATCCGGATGCCGGCTTCGCGATGGAGTGGGAAACCTATCCGGACAAGGCGCGGCAATTGAAGGCGATCATCGACGAGGCGAAGAAGGCCGACACCCTCATCCTCGCCACCGACCCCGACCGCGAGGGCGAGGCGATCAGCTGGCACGTCCAGGAGGTGCTGAGGAAGCGCCGCGCGCTGCCGGCGGACGTGGAACGGGTGACGTTCAACGCCATCACCAGATCGGCGGTGACCGAGGCGATGCAGCGGCCGCGCGGGCTCGATGTCGATCTGATCGACGCCTATCGGGCCCGCCGCGCGCTCGACTATCTGGTCGGCTTCACCCTCTCGCCGGTGCTCTGGCGCAAGCTTCCCGGCGCCAAGTCGGCGGGGCGGGTCCAGTCGGTCGCGCTGCGGCTGATCGTCGACCGCGAGCGCGAGATCGAGACGTTCCATGCCCAGGAATATTGGAGCGTCGAGGCGTTGATGGAGGCGGACGGGCAGGAATTCCTCGCCCGCCTCGTCCGCTACCAGGGGCGGAAGATCGAGCGCCTGTCGATCGGCGACGAAGGCATCGCCAAGGCCGCGAAAGCGGCGGTCGAGGCGGGCCGCTTCACCGTCGCCTCGGTCGAGACGAAGCCGCAGCTGCGCAACCCGCCGCCGCCTTTCACCACCTCGACCCTGCAGCAGGAGGCGGCGCGCAAGCTCGGTTTCTCGGCTAGCCACACGATGCGCCTCGCCCAGACGCTCTACGAGGATGGCGCGATCACCTATATGCGGACCGACGGCGTCCAGATGGCGCCCGAAGCCGTCTCCGCCGCGCGCAAGGCGGTGGCCGACCGCTACGATGCCGGCTACGTCCCCGACCGGCCGCGCCATTACGAGACCAAGGCCAAGAATGCGCAGGAGGCCCATGAGGCGATCCGCCCCACCGATTTCGGCCGCGAGCGGGCGGGGTCGGGCGATCATGGCCGCCTCTACGACCTCATCTGGAAGCGCGCGCTCGCCAGCCAGATGGCCTCGGCCCGGCTCGAGCGGACCGTCGCCGAATTGGTCGACGGCACCGGCCAGCATGCTCTGCGGGCGACGGGCCAGGTCATGCTCTTCCCCGGCTTCCTCGCTTTGTACGAAGAGGGTCGGGATGACGGCAACGACGAGGAATCGCGCCGTCTGCCGCGCCTTGGCGAAGGCGACGTTCCGGCGAAGAAGAAGGTGGTCGCCGAGCAGCATTTCACCCAGCCGCCGCCCCGTTATTCGGAAGCGAGCCTGGTCAAGAAGATGGAGGAGCTCGGCATCGGCCGGCCGTCCACCTACGCCTCGGTGCTGCAGACGCTGAAGGACCGCGACTATGTCCGGCTGGAGACGAACCGCTTCCTTCCGGAGGAGAGCGGGCGGCTGCTGACCGCCTTCCTGGAGCGCTTCTTCGAGCGCTACGTCTCCTACGATTTCACCGCCCGTCTCGAGGACGAGCTGGACGACATTTCGGGCGGCCGCATCGACTGGCAGAAGGTGCTCGAAGCCTTCTGGCGAGATTTCAAGCCGAAGACCGCCGAGATCATGGAGCGCAGGCCCTCCGACATCACCGCCGCGCTCGACGATTTCCTCGCGCCCTGGCTGTTCCCCGACAAAGGCGACGGCGCCGACCCGCGGCTCTGCCCCGCCTGCGGCGAGGGGCGGCTGTCGCTGAGGGGCGGGCGGTTCGGCGCCTTCGTCGCCTGCTCCAATTATCCCGAATGCCGCTACACGCGCCGCTTCGGCCAGGGCGACGGCGAGGCCGGCGAGGACGGGCCGGAAAGCCTCGGCCGCCATCCCGAGACGGGCGAGGAGATATTGCGCAAGACCGGCCGTTTCGGCGCCTATGTGGAGATGAGATCGGCCGGCGAGGCGAAGCGCGCCTCGATCCCCAAGGATGCGGGCGCGCTCGACCTCGACCTCGCCGTGCGCCTGCTGTCGCTGCCGCGCGCGGTCGGGACGCATCCGGAGACGGGCAAGCCGATCACCGCCTCGATCGGCCGCTACGGCCCTTATCTCGCCCATGACGGCAAATATGCGAAGCTCGGCTCGACCGCCGAAGTGTTCGAGACCGGAATGAACGCCGCCGTCGCCAAGCTCGCCGACGCGGAGCGCGGCGGCGGACGCGCGCGCTCGGGCACGCGCGAGCCGTTGAGGGTGCTTGGGCCACACCCGCGAACCGACGCCGAGATCAGGCTGATGGAGGGGCGGTTCGGCCCCTATGTCACCAACGGCACCACCAACGCGACCCTGCCCAAGTCGCTTGCGCCGGAGGCGCTGACGCTGGAGGAAGCGGCGCAGCTCATCGACGACCGCGCCGCCAGAGGACCGGCGAAGAAGAGCCGCCGCGCGCCGGCGCGAAAGGCACCCGCCAAAAAGGCTGCGGCCAAGAAGGCGCCGGCGACGAAACGGAAATGATACGCCGCTGGACGCTCGGCCGCGCGGTCGGGATCGGCGCGACGGCGGGCCTCATCGCCTTGATCCTGTGGCCGTTCCTCGGTCCGGACTGCCTGGTTTACTGGCCGTTCGTACTCATCGCCTGCGTCGCCGGCCTGTGCGGCGGCTGGCTGGTCGTCGCGACCATGTTCGACCTCACCTTCCATCGCCCGCGCGGCGAGCGGCTGCGGCCGGTCCGCGCCTTCGACCTCGTGCTGGGGAGCGGCCTGTTCCTGCTCGCCTACCTGGAGCTTCGCGACGCGTTCGACTGGCTTTCCGCCTGAACGCCGCCGCATGCCGAGCAGGCCGGGTCCTTGACGATCCGGATCGTCCGCATCGACGGGGCCAGGCCGTCGAAAATGTGGAGCTTGCCGCCCGGATCCTCGCCGAAGCCGGCAATGGCGCGGACCGCCTCCAGAGCGGCGAGGCTGCCGGCGATTCCGGTCATCGCGCCAAGCACGCCCAGTTCGGCGCAATTGTCGCAATCCTCGGCATCGAACGCATCGCCGACGAAGCAGCGATAGCAGGGCAGGCCGTCCTCCCAGCCGCGGAAGGTGCCGATCTGCGCCTGGAACCGCCCCACCGCGGCCGAGACGAGCGGGATATGCGCCCTGGTGCAGGCATCGGAAACGGCGAGGCGGGTCGCGAAATTGTCGCTGCCGTCGACCACCAGGTCGACGCCGTCGAGGAGGCCGGCCGCATTGCCCGGCCCGAGCCGCGCCGCGACGCCCTCGAAGGCGACGTCCTCGTTGCGCGCGGCGACATGGTCGCGCGCGGCCTCGACCTTGGAACGGCCGATATCGGCGGCGCCGAACAGGATCTGGCGCTGGAGATTGTCGAGCGACACATGATCGTCGTCGATCAGGCGAAGGCGGCCGATCCCGGCGGCGGCGAGATATTGGACGGCCGGCGCCCCGATCCCGCCTGCGCCGACGATCGCGACCCTGGCCGACAGCAGCCGTTTCTGGCCTTCGCCGCCAATTTCCCTGAGGACGATATGCCTTGCGTAGCGGTCGAGCTGCCGGTCGCTGAGCGTCACTGCTCGTTGAAGTTCAGCGAGCTCGCATACCATTTGGGCTCGCCGGCCGCGCTGGCGTGGAAATCGCCCCGGCGGGCCAGCTCGAGCACGATCAGGCCGGCATAGGATTCGAGCGCCGGGCAGCCCATCTCGCCGACGACGACATGGCTAGCGGTGCCGTCCGGATTCACCTGCACGGCATAGGGAACGGTGATGTCGAAGCGCGCCGGCGACTGGCCGCGTATATGGCAATCGCCGCTGACGAGCATCTGCTCGACCTTCTTGACCATCTCCGGCGTCGGAAGGGCGCGATCCACCTGCTTGAGGGCCGGCAAAGCGCGCCAATTGGCATGGCCGACATCCACCTTCAGCTCGGTCGTGGGCGCGGTGGCCAGAAGCGCCGCGGCAAATATCGAAGCCAGCATGATTTCCTCCCCTGGTTCCAGAGCCTTCGCCGTTTGTCCTCCCGATCGGGCGTCAAGGCAACAGGGAAATTGGGTGTCGCTAGACTCCCGTGGAGCCGAAGCCGCCACTGCCGCGCCCGGTCGCATCGAGGCTCTCGACCTCGACGAAGGCGGCGCGCTGCACCTTCGCGGGCACGAGCTGGGCGATGCGCTCGCCGCGGACGATCGCGAACGGCGCGTCGCCGAGATTGGCGAGGATCACCTTCACCTCGCCGCGATAGTCGCTGTCGATCGTTCCGGGCGTGTTGAGGCAGGTGATGCCGTGCTTGAGCGCCAGTCCCGAGCGCGGCCGCACCTGCACCTCATGGCCGTGCGGGATGGCGATGGCGAAGCCGGTGGCGACCGCGTGGCGCGCGCCGGGCGCGAGAATCAGGCTCTCCGCGGCGACCACGTCGAGGCCGGCCGCATGCTCGGTGGCGTAAGAGGGAAGGGGGAGGCCCGCGCCATGGGGCAGGCGCATCAGTTCGATGTCAATCGAGGGCATCGGCGATCCTCTGTGCGAGCCGGCGCGCGATCTCGGCCTTGGAGGCGCGGCTCCAGCTCTCGACGCCGTCGGCGGTGACGAGGTGGATTTCATTCGCCTCGCCGCCCATCACGTCGCCGGACACGTCGTTGGCGACGATCCAGTCGCTGCCTTTGCGGTCGCGCTTGGCTAGCGCCTGGGCGACGACATCCTCCGTTTCCGCCGCGAAGCCGACCAGCAGAGACGGCCGGCGCGGCGAGGCGGCGAGGCGGGCGAGGATGTCGACATTCTCGGCCCAATGCAGATCGGGCGGCCCGTCCGCCTTCTTGAGCTTCGAGGAGGAGGGCTCGACCCGCCAATCCGCCACCGCCGCGACCAGCACCGCCGCATCGGCGGGGAGGGCGGCGTCCGCGGCGTCCGCCATCTGCGCCGCCGTTTCGACATCAACGCGCCGCACGCCCGCGGGTGTCGGCAGGGAAACGGGACCGGCGACCAAAGTCACCTCGGCACCCAGTTCGGCCAGAGCCTCGGCGATGGCGAAACCCTGTTTACCGGAGGAGCGGTTGGCGATCACGCGCACAGGGTCGATCGGTTCGTGCGTCGGACCCGCCGTCACGACGATGCGCCGCCCCCTAAGCTCCTCCCCGGAACGGGGAGGGGGACCGCCGGAACGGCGGTGGAGGGGGGGGCGTGCCAGGTGCCGGGCCCCCTCCACCATGCTTCGCATGGTCCCCCTCCCCGTTCCGGGGAGGAGCTTCGCGATCTCCTCCACGATCCTTTCCGGCTCCGGCAGCCGCCCGGGCCCATATTCCCCGCAGGCCATCTCGCCCTCGTCGGGCTCGATCACCACCACCCCGTCCTCGCGCAGCCGCGCGACGTTGCGCCGCGTCGCTTCATGCCGCCACATGCGAACGTTCATCGCCGGGGCGGCGAGCACCGTCTTGTCGGTGGCGAGCAAAAGGGTGGTCGCGAGATCGTCGGCGATCCCCGCCGCCATCTTCGCCAGCAGATCGGCCGTGGCCGGGCAGATGACGACCAGATCCGCCTCGCGGCTGAGCTCGATATGGCCCATCTCCGCCTCGTCCTTCAAATCCCACAGGCTGGCATGGACCGGCTGCTCGGACAAAGCGGCGAGCGTCATCGGCGTGATGAACCGGGCGCCGCCGGCGGTCAGGACGCAGCGCACGCTCGCGCCCTCCTTGCGCAGCAGCCGGATCAGCTCGCAGGCCTTGTAGGCGGCGATGCCGCCGCCGACGATCAGCAGGATGCGCTTGCCCCGCATGACCTCAATGTAGGAGCCACATCGCGGCCGCGCCAGCAGCGGCCGAGACGAGGGCAACAAGAAGATACCGCCCATAATGGCGCGGCTGCACGACCATCACGTCGGGCAGGGGCGGCGCCGGCGGGGCGGCGCCGGGGGGCGGGTAATGTTGGTCGATCCGCCGGATCAGTTCGGGAAGGCGGGCGAGGGTGCGGACGTCGCGCACCAGCCGGTCGGCGAGCGCGGCTTCGGGCCCGAGCTCGCTTCTTATCCATTCGCTGAGGAAGGGCTCGGCCGTCTCCCACATGTTGATGTCGGGATCGAGCGAATGGGCGACGCCTTCCTCCATCACCATCGTCTTCTGGAGGAGGAGGAGGTGCGGCTGGGTCGGCATGTCGAAATCGCGGGTGATTGCGAACAGGCTGTCGAGCATCTGTCCGATCGAGATGTCCTTGACCGGAAGGCCGCGGATCGGCTCGCCGGCGGCGCGCAGGGCGGTCGCGAACTCGGCGACATTGTGGTGGCGGGGGACATATTGCGCCTCGAAATGGATCTCGGCGACGCGGCGGTAATTGCCGGTGATGAGGCCGTAGAGGATCTCGGCGAGCCACAGGCGCGCCTGGCGGTCGATCCGGCCCATGATCCCGAAATCGATCGCGGCGAGCCGCCCATCGGCAAGCGCGAACAGATTGCCCTGGTGGAGATCGGCGTGGAAGAAGCCGTCGATCACCGCCTGGCGCAGGAAGGCGCGGACCAGGATCGCCGCAAGCGCCTTCAGATCGTGTCCCGCGGCGACCAGGGCCTTGCGGTCGGTGAGCTTGATGCCCTCGATCCATTCGAGCGTCATCACCCGCCGCGAGGTTCGGGTCCAGTCGATGGCGGGGACGAAGAAGCCGCTCTCGGCGACCAGATTCTCGCGCAGCTCGGAGGCCGAGGCCGCCTCGCGCCGCAAATCCAGCTCGCGCGACGTCCATTGCTTGAAATGGGCGACGACCATGCGCGGCCGGAGGCGCGCCGCCTCGCCGCCCATCGCCTCGACCTGGGCGGCGGCCCATTCGTAGGTCTCGATCGCACGGGCGAAATCCTCCTCGATATGCGGGCGGAGCACCTTGACCGCGACCTGCCTGCCGTCGGTGGTGATGGCGCGGTGGACCTGGGCGATCGAGGCGGCGCCGACCGGCTCGGGGTCTATTTCGGAGAAGATCCTGTCGAGCGGCTTCTCCAGCCCCTGCTCGATCGCCGCGCGCACATCCTCGAAACGGGCCGGCGGCAGCGAATCCTGGAGCAGTTGAAGGTCGCGCGCCGCCTCCGGGCCGACCAGGTCCGGCCGCGTGGCGAGCGCCTGGCCGAACTTGATCGCGGCGGGGCCGATCTCCTGGAAGGCCTCGGCATAGGTCGGTACCTTGGGGATGCGCGCGCCGAACCGGGCGATGCGGGCGAGGCGCCGGACCGGCGGCGGCGTGTTGGAGTCGCGCTCGATCCCGCGCAGCGCGCCGTGCCGCGCCAGCACGCGACCCCATTTGAGGAGCCGCCAGATATGGATCGCGGGATTGGTCATGTCGCGGACCTGTCGGTCCGCGGGCGGGCCGGTGCCGCTATTTCGAGAGCGCTGGTCAAATCAGGCTTTCCAGCCGCTGTGGACGGCGACGAGCCCGCCGAGGATCGGCTCGGCCCTGACCTGGCCGAATCCGGCTTCGCGGATCATCGCGCCGAACCTCTCGATCGGCGGGAAGCGGCGGATCGATTCGACGAGATAGCGATAGCTTTCCTCGTCGCGCGCGACGGCGCGGCCGATCTTCGGCACGATCTTCATCGAATAGCTCTCGTAAAGCGTCGCGAAGCCGGGCCAATTCGTCGTCGAGAATTCGAGGCAGAAGAAGCGGCCGCCGAGCTTCAGCACGCGATTGGCTTCGGCGAGCGCGCGGTCGATATGGGTGACGTTCCGGATTCCGAAGGCAATGGTGTAGGCATCGAAGCTGCTGTCGGCGAAGCTCAGCGTCTCCGCATTCTGCTCCGACCAGGCGAGGCCTTCGATGCCCCGCTTTTCCGCCCGCTCGCGCCCGACCGCCAGCATCTCCGGGTTGATGTCGGCGACCGTCACTTGCGCGCCGCTCCCGGCGAGGCGGAAGGCGATGTCGCCGGTGCCGCCCGCCATGTCGAGGATCGCCTCGCCGCGCCGCGGCCGCACGCGGCGGACGAAATGGCTCTTCCACAGCCGGTGCATTCCGCCCGACATGAGGTCGTTCATCAGGTCGTAGCGGCGGGCGACGCCGGAGAAGACGCGGCCGACCCGCGCCGTCTTCTCCTCCGGCGAAACCGCCTCGAAGCCGAAAGAAACCTTGTCCATCGGCCGCGCCTCTAGCATCGCTTGGCGTGGATGACACTTTCGATATTGGCGCAGATTCGATGACCTTCTCCCATGCCTGAGCTTCCCGAGGTCGAGACGATCGTGCGGGGCCTCGCGCCGGTGCTGGAGTGGCGCCGGCTCGTCCGCGTCGAGGCGAAGCGTGCCGATCTTCGCCGCGCCTTTCCGCCGGACCTTCGCCAAAGGCTGACCGGGGCGGCCGTCACCGGCCTCGGCCGGCGGGCCAAATATGGGCTGATCCATAGCGACCGCGGCGACACGATGATCTTCCATCTCGGCATGTCGGGGAGCTGGCGGATCGATCCGGCGGAGATCGGTCCGCACGACCATCTGCTGATCGAGACCGATGCGGGCCGGATATTGGCGCTCAACGATCCGCGCCGCTTCGGCTCGATCGATCTGGTGCCGACCGACTCGCTCGCCGCCTGGCCGCCTTTCGAAGCCATGGGTCCCGAGCCGCTCGGCGACGATTTCACCGCCGACACTCTGCTCGCCGCGTTCGAAGGCCGAAGCGCGCCGGTCAAGGCCCTGCTCCTCGACCAGAAGATCGTCGCCGGCCTCGGCAACATCTATGTCTGCGAGGCGCTGCATCTCGCGAAGATCGCCCCGGGGCGCGAAGGCGGCCGGATCTCGCGCGACCGGCTCGAACGGCTGGTCGAAGCGATCAAGGCGGTGCTGCTGGCCGCGCTGGAGGCCGGCGGCTCGTCGCTGCGCAATTATGCGCGGCCGTCGGGCGAGCTCGGCTATTTCTCGAAGCAGTGGCGCGTCTACGGGCGCGAAGGCGCGCCATGCCCCGCCTGCGGAACCGCGATTCGCCGCCGGACCGACTCGGGCCGCTCGACCTTTTTCTGCCCGCGCTGCCAGCGTTCCTGAGCATCGCGCGAAAAGGCGGGGCCCGGCTTTTCGCCACCAGCGATGCGGCGACAAAAAGACCAGCCATGAATATGGCTGCTCTGGTTGACCTTGCACGGACCTTTCAGTAGAGCGCCCGGCGAGCGGGTGCGGCGGCCGAGCCGCGCCCTTTTCATTTGAGAAATCAAGAGGCAATAAGATGGCGAATACGCCGCAGGCAAAGAAACGAATCCGCCGCAACCAGCGCCGCGCGGACATCAACCGCACCCGGGTCAGCCGCATCCGCACCTTCGTGAAACAGGTCGAATCGGCGATCGCGGCCGGCGACAAGAAGCAGGCGCTCGCGGCGCTCGAGAAGGTCCAGCCCGAGCTCGGGCGCGGCGTCTCGAAAGGCGTTCTTCACAAAAATACCGCCGCGCGGAAATTTTCCCGTCTCACCAAGCGGATCGCGGCGCTCGCTTAAGCACGTCCGCTAAGCCGTTCAAAGGCTTGGAAGAGGCTCGCCGGCACGCCCGGCGGGCCGCTTTCGTTTCTTGGGAGGAACGGACCGCGAAAGTCCAGGATTTCCCGCGATTCGCGGCCGCCTCAACTTTGGAAATGGCGGATTTCCGCCGTTTTTCGCGGATATCCCAGAAATGCGTTGTCAACGAATTTATTTCAAATTTTTGTAACATTCAGGCCTTGATCGGCGCGCCGCACCGTTTCTAAAAGGCACGTCCGGCTGGGCGAATCTCCTGCCGGACGCAAACAACCAGAGCGATTTTCCGAATCGGCGCTGCCCGGGGGCATAGCCGTGTGCGGGCGAAATTTGCTCGAAACAGGGCCCAGGGAAAGGGCCCGAGAGAGGAGGGGGATCTTCGTGTCTTTTGAACCGGCGACCCGCGACGTTTCGACCCTCGATGCCGACATGGGAGCCCCCCGGCTCCAGGCGACCTGGGAGACGATTCGCGCTGGCCTCCGACGTGATTGCGGCGCCCGGACCTTCGACGGCTGGCTGCGGCCGATCGCGCTCGGCAATTTCGATTCGGACAGCCTCACGCTTCGCCTCGAGCTTCCCTCCCAATTCATGGCGGATTGGGTCCAGACCCATTTCGCCGAGCGACTCGCGCTCGCCTGGCGCGCGGCCTGCCCCCCCGTCCGCCACATCCAGATCGGAGTCGGCCCAGCCGCGCCGAAGACGGCCGCATTGGTCGAGATTCCGGCGCCGGCGCGCCCCGAAGAGCCGGCCGAAGCCAGAGACGGCCTCTATGCCGTCGCGCTGGAGCCGCGCTACCGGTTCGAGAATTTCGTCGTCGGCAAGGCGAACGAGGTCGCCTACAATGCCGCGCGCACGCTGACCACGGCGGCCAAGGTCGCCTTCAACCCGCTCTTCCTCCACGGCGCGACCGGGCGCGGCAAGACCCATCTGCTCCACGCCATGGGCCATGAATATCACCGCCTCAATCCGCGGGCGAAGATCATCTACATGTCGGCGGAGCGATTCACCGTCGAGTTCCTCGCCGCCTTGCGCGCAAACGACACGATCCGCTTCAAGCAGCAGCTCCGCTCGGCCGACCTCCTGATGATCGACGACGTCCAGTTCATCGCCGGCAAGGAATCGACCCAGGAAGAATTCTTCCACACGATGAACGAGATCATCTCGGCCGGCCGGCGGTTCGTGATCAGCTCGGACCGCGCGCCGCAGGATCTGGACGGGCTCGAGCCGCGAATCCTGTCGCGCCTGTCCTGGGGCCTGGTCGCCGATATCAACGCGCCCGACCTCGAGCTTCGTCTCAACATCATCATCAAGAAGCTCGAGACGCTGCCCGATGTGACGGTGCCCGACGAGGTGATCCAGTTCCTCGCCAAGAGGATCAGCTCGAACGTCCGCGAGCTGGAAGGCGCCCTGAACCGGATCGCCGCTTACGCCGCGATGCAGAATCGCACGATCGACCTCGACTTCGTCGGCGAGGTCCTGGCCTCGACCCTGCGCGCCAACCAGCGCCGAATCTCGATCGACGAGATCCAGAGCCGCGTCTCGGAGCATTATCGCATCCGCAAGGCGGAGATGACCTCGGCCCGCCGCGCCCGCGAGGTCGCGCGGCCGCGCCAGGTCGCCATGTACCTGTCCAAGCAATTGACGCCGCGCTCGCTCCCCGAGATCGGCCGGCGCTTCGGCGGCCGCGACCATACGACGGTGATCCACGCGGTCCGCCAGATCGAGAAATTGCGGGCCCAGGATGCCGAGCTCGATGCCGACATCCGCCTGCTGACCCGGCAGCTCGAAAGCTGAAGCGCAAGGGCAAGGCGGCGATGGGCGCTTCGCTCCTGCCCGCCATCATCGGCGCCTTCATCGCCGGCACGTTCATCGCCGTCCAGGCGCCGACCAACGCGATGCTCGCGCGCGGAATCGGCTCGCCGGTCAATGCGGCGCTGATCTCCTTCCTGGTCGGAAGCCTCGCGCTCGCCGCGGTCGCGCTTGCTCTCGGCGTCCGTCCCGGCGCCGGGGCGGTCGCTTCGCTGCCCTGGTATGCGTGGGTCGGCGGCCTTTACGGCGCCGTCTTCGTCGCCGTGGCCGCATTCGCCGCGCCGCGCATGGGCGTTACCTATTTCCTGATGGTCGCGATCGCCGGCCAGCTCGTCATGGCCCTGATCCTCGACCGGCTCGGCGCCTTCGGCGTGCCCCGCGTCGACATCAGCGCGGCGCGGGTGGCGGGTGTGTTGCTCGTCCTTGTGGGGGCCTTCCTCGTCCGCCGCTAGGCGGCGCGCTCGCGACGCCGGAGCAGCAATTTGACATCGTCGAGCGCGAAGGCGCCGGTCAGGAAGCAGGCGAGGCCGTAGATCGTGACGCCAGCGCCGACGAGCACCAGCAATGCGAGGCCGCGCGCGATCAGCGACTGGGTCAGATACGGGTCGACCAGAGGGTGCAGGAACAGGATCAAGGCGCCCATGATCAGCGACGCGAGCGCGAGCCGCGGCAGGCGCCGGCGAAGCTGGCGGTCGGCGGTCAGGTGCCCGCGCCGGTGCAGGGTAAGATAGAGCATGATGACGTTGATCGTCGAGGAGATGGCGGTGGCGAGAGGCGGGCCGACCTGGCCCATCTGGAACTGCGCCAGCAGCGGAATGAGGATGAGGTTCCCGACGATGTTCACCGCGATCGAATAGATTGCGAGCCGCACCGGCGTCCGCGTGTCGGCGCGGGCGTAGAAGCCGGGAGTCAGCACCTTGACCAATACGTAGGAAGGAAGGCCGATCGAGAAGCCGCTCAGCGCCCAGGCGCAGCGCACGGAGTCGGTGTCCTTGAACGCGCCATGCTGGAACAGGCCTCGCACGATCGGCTCCGCACCGAAGATGAAGGCGGCGGTCGCGGGCAAAGTGAGGAAGAGCGCGAGCTCGATTCCCCGATTCTGGGTGTCCATCGCATCCGCCTCGCGGCCGGTGCTGAGCAGCCGCGAGACGGTCGGCAGCAGCACGGTGCCGAGCCCGATCCCGATCAGTCCGAGCGGCAGCTGGTTCAGCCGGTCGGCATAATAAATGTAGGAGACCGAGCCCTTGTCGAGAAAGCCGGCGGCCAAAGCGGTCGAGATTGCGAGGTTGATCTGGGCGGCGCCGGCGCCGGCGGCAGCGGGCAGGATCAGTTTCAGCAGCCGGCGGACGTCGTCGTCGAGCCGGGGCATTTGCAGCTTCATGCTCACGCCGACCTGACGGCAGGCAATCATCAGCCAGGCGAGCTGGAGCGCGCCGCCGACGCTGACCGAAATCGCCTGGACACGGGCCGTCTGATAGGCCGCATCGGGTCCGTGGCCGTGGAAGAACCAGAGGGCCGCCACCATTGCGATGTTGAGCAGGATCGGCGCCGCCGCATTGACCCAATATTTTTCGAGCGAATTGAGGATTCCGCCGAGCAGCGATGCCAGCGAGATCAGCATCAGATAGGGGATGGTGAACCGCGAGAGCATCACCGCGAAGGCGAATTGCGCATGGGTCGGATGCTGGTGCCTGAAGCCCAGCGAGAGCAGCCAGGTGAGCGGCCAGGCGCCGATCAGCATCACGATCGTGGCGAGGAGCAGGATCGGGAACAGCAACGCCAGCGCCCGTTCGGCGAAGGCGAGGCCGGCGTTCAGCTCGCCCGCCTCGCCGACCTTGCGGTTGAACATCGGGATGAAGGCGGCCGAGAAGGCGCCCTCGGCGAACAGCGCCCGGAACATGTTCGGAAGGCGGAAGGCGACGAGGAAGGCATCGGACGCGAAATTCGCGCCGACATAGGTCGCCTGCAACGTGTCGCGAACGAGGGCGAGGATGCGGCTCGCCAGCGTCATGCCGCCGACCGAACCCAGCGCGCGGGTCAGATTCATGCCGCCTTGTCCGCGAGTGGAACGGGGTGCGTCAAGCCGACGCTAAACCCCTCGCCCATCGAGGGGGAGGGCTAGATGGGCCCAAGACTGCAATTTACCGACTCAGGCGAATCCGCTCGTCTCGCCCGGCAGCTCGCCGCCCTGGCCGATCTCGCCCGACGCGGAGCGCTGGAGATAGAGGCCGTGGAAATCGATCGGCTCGAGCAAAAAGGGCGGGAAGCCGCCTTCCTGCACGGTCTGCGAGATGATCTGGCGCGCGAAGGGGAATAGGATTCGCGGCGTCTCGGCGAGGAGGAAGGGCTGGACCTGGTCCGCCGGCACGTTGCGCATCGCGACGAGGCCGGCATAGAGGAGGTCGACGGCGAAGGCGGTCTGGCCGTCGGCGGTGGCGCGCACCTCGACCCTCAAAGCGACTTCGTGGACCTCGTCGGCGAGCTGGCCGACGCCGATGTTGTAATCGACCTCGATCTTGGGCTGGGTCTGCCACTGGAAGACGGCCGGCGCGTTCGGATTCTCGAACGACAGATCCTTCACATATTGGGAGATGATCCCGGCCTGCGGCTGGTTGTCCGCGCCGTTCGACTGCTGCTCGCCGCCCAAGCCTTCTTCTTCGGCCATTGTTCGCCCTTTGACTGTATCGGGATGGGGCCGCGCATGCAGCCGGATGGGCCGGGCGGGTAGCAGGAGCGGCCGGACCGTGCAACTGCGCTCGGATTGGAACCTCCGCCCATTTGAATCCTTTCCCTCCTGCGCTTATGTTAACCGCATTCGCGTATCGGAGATTGTGGTGACCGTAGAGATCGTCCTGCTTGCCCTGGTGGCCCTGTTCGTGGGGCTGAGGCTCTACGCGGTGCTCGGCCGCAGGACGGGCCACGAGCAGCATCCGATCCTTCGTCCCGCCGAGTCCCCGTCCGCCGGCGAGCCCGCGGCGCCGGTCCAGGACGTCGCGCACGAGCGGCCCGAGACAACCGGCCTCGTCTATGAGGAGCCCGCGGCGCCGGGCCTGCGCGCGATCGTCGGCGCCGATCCCAATTTCGACGTCGGCCGCTTCATCGAAGGCGCCCAGGCCGCCTATCGGATGATCCTCGACGCCTTCTGGAAAGGCGATCGCGAGGAATTGCGCCATCTCGTCGGCGGTTCCGTGCTCGAAGCGTTCGAGGAGGCGATCGGCGAGCGCGAGGCGCAGGGCCATCGGCTCGAAAACCGGTTGGTCGCGATCGAGCATAATGTGATCGAGGATGCGCGCCTCACCGGCCGCATCGCCGAGATCGACGTGCGCTTCGACGCCGACATCGCAGCCGTCACCCGCGACAAAGACAATCATGTCGTCGCCGGGACCCTGAGCGACGCCATCCCGACCCACGACGTCTGGACCTTCCGCCGCGACCTCAAGAGCCAGGATCCGAACTGGCTGCTCGTCGAGACCGACCAGGCCGCCTGAGGCGTCGCCACAAAGAATTTTCCAGCCGCCGGCCCGCCGCGCTATCGCTTTGCCATGGCGGGCGGCGAATCGGTGAAGCAAAGGCGGCGACATGCCCGTTGGCATAGCCTCGCCTTCGTCGCCGCCCTCATCCTTCTCGCGAGCTGCACACGCCTCGTTCCGCCCGCACCCCAGCCTCCGCCTCCGGCCAATGCGGTCGCGGCCGGCGTGAGCGCCGGGCCGGCTTTGCCCGCGCTCGACCCCGACGCCGCCTTGCGCGCGCTCCAGGCCTTCCGATCGAGCTGCCCGGCTTTGGCTCGCCGGCCCGATGCGAGCGGCCTTACCCGGCCGGAGGATTGGGCCGCCGCCTGCGCCGCGGCGGACCAGGCCGATGCCGATTCGAACGCCGCCGATTTCTTCAGCCGAACCTTCGAGCTCGTCCGAATCGGCAGCGGCGCCGCCTTCGCCACCGGCTATTACGAGCCCCAGATCCTCGGCTCGCGCACCCACATTCCCGGCTACGACGTGCCGATCTACGGCATGCCGCCGAATCTCGTCGTCCAGGATGCCGCGATTGCCGCCGCCACGGGAACGCCGCGCCGCGGCCGGATCGAGAATGGGATCGTCGTCCCTTATTATGAGCGTGCGGAGATCGAGGACGGGGCGCTTGCCGGGCGCGGCCTCGAAATCGCCTGGGCGAAGGATCCGGTCGACCTCTTCTTCCTCCAGATCCAGGGCTCGGGCCGTCTGCTCCTGCCCGACGGCTCCATCATGCGGATCGGCTATGCGGGACAGAATGGCCGCGACTATGTCGGCATCGGCAAGCTGATGCGCGACCGCGGCCTGCTCCAGCCGGGCCATCTGAGCATGCAGGACATCGTCGCATGGCTCCATGCTTATCCGGACGAGGGCAGGGCGCTGATGCGCGAGAATAAGAGCTACGTCTTCTTCCGGGAGCTGAACGGGCCGCCATTGGGAGCGCTCGGGGTCGCGGTGACGCCGCGGACGACGGTCGCCGCCGATCCCAAGTTCGTGCCCTTGGGCGCGCCAATCCTCCTCCAGCTCGACCGGCCCGAGGCGGACGGGCTCTGGATCGCGCAGGACACGGGCGGCGCGATCAAGGGGCCGAACCGGTTCGACACCTTCTGGGGCGCGGGCGACGAGGCGGCGCGGATCGCCGGCGGCATGTCGGGCCGCGGCAGCGCCTGGATCCTGGTGCCGCGAGGGACTCTGGCGAGGCTCGGTGCGCCGCCTCGGCCCTGAGGAAGAGGCGTTGTGGGCGCGGGTGGTCGCAAGCGTCCGTCCGCTGGCACCGCGCGCGGCGCCGGCCGACGTGGCGGAAACGCCGCCGGCGCGACCGGCCGCGCCCGCACCGCGCCCGAAGCCGGGCAAGCCGTCTCCGCCGCCGCGCGCCGCCGGCCCGGGCATCACCCTCGATTCGAGCTGGGACCGCCGCCTCGCCCGCGGCCTCGTCCAGCCGGACGCC
>DASUHH010000099.1:0-10644 GCA_036273615.1 Allosphingosinicella sp.
CACAAGCGCCGCGACGTAGCCGGTGCCCTTCTCCGGGCGACCGCCCTTCGGCTGTCTGCTTGCAGCAGCCGCTCAGGCTAAACTGCGCCTGCGGCGCGGCGGCGAGGCGGAGAGACGGCCATGAGCCGGCCGCCATGCCCCGGCATGGCTGCGAACATCCAGGGGATGTTCGCACCGGCTCATCGTCGTTGCTCGTCGGTCACGATGGGTCAACCATCGCTCCACTCCTCGCGCCTAGCCCTGACCGCCTCTCCGCCTCGTCATGGCCGTTGCCGGTAATGGGTCCGGACCCTAATTACTGGCGCGCCGCCGGTGTCATCTCCGGCACTGAATAACTCACTTCTTTAGTGAATTCTGGAGCGGGCGAAGGGATTCGAACCAAGCGCGTAGCCCGGCAGGGCGGAGCCACAAAGACTCGAGGGTTCGAACGCAAAGAAGTGGAAAGCTGGAGCGGGCGAAGGGATTCGAACCAAGCGCGTAGCCCGGCAGGGCGGAGCGCCACAAAGGACTCGAGGGTTCGAACGCAAAAAAGTGGAAAGCTGGAGCGGGCGAAGGGATTCGAACCAGCGCGCAGCCCGTTCGGCGCGAGGTTGTAACCTATGTCTCCGGTACGAAATGTTACCTACGTGTCCGGGCCGGACAGTCGGAAATTGGAGCGGGCGAAGGGATTCGAACCAAGCGCGTAGCCCGGCAGGGCGGAGCGCCACAAAGACTCGAGGGTTCGAACGCAAAGAAGTGGAAAGCTGGAGCGGGCGAAGGGATTCGAACCCTCGACCCCAACCTTGGCAAGGTTGTGCTCTACCCCTGAGCTACGCCCGCTCTGAAGCCGAAGCCGCCGGCCCGTTCGGGGCTCCGGCGGAGGTAGGCGGCGGCTGCTAGCATGGGGTCCGTGACCCGGCAAGTCCCGAATGGAGGCACCCCATGCCGGGCTTGGCAGAGGCGGCCTCGATACCACATAGGGGCGCAATCGAAGCTCCCGGAGAGAATGATATGGCGACACTGGGCCTGAGCGCCGCCGAGAAGGAAGCCGTCGACGCCTTCAAGCGCGACGTGATCGAGCCGTCGATGAGCGCGCTCGTCATCCTCGATTTCTGGGCGGAATGGTGCGGGCCATGCAAGCAGCTCGCGCCGGTGCTGGAGAAGGTCGCCGCCGATTATGCCGGCCGCGGCGTCAAATTGGTCAAGATCAACGTCGACGAGCAGAAATTGATCGCGGCGCAATTCCGCGTCCAGTCGATCCCCACCGTCTATGCGGTGTTCCAGGGCGAGCTGGTGGCGAACCTGACCCAGGCGCGGACCGAGGGCCAGCTCACCCGGATCCTCGACCAGATTCTCGAGCAGCTCCCGGTGCCGGGCGAGGAACAGCAGCTCGAGGCCGAGATCGAGCCTTTGATCGCGATGGGCGAGGAGGTGCTGGCCGGCGGCGACGGCGAGCGGGCGGCGAACATCTTCCGCCAGATATTGGACATGGCCCCCGACAATGCCGAGGTGATCGGCGGCCTCGCCCGCGCCCTGGTCGCCGCCGGCCAGGCGGACGAGGCGCGCGCCCTGCTCGACGGCGCGCCGGAAGCGGCGGCCAGGGACCCCGCCGTCGCCCGGGCCCGCGCCGCGCTCGATCTCGCCGACGTCGCCAAGCCCAATGCCGAGACGGCGGCGCTCCGGGCGCGGATCGATTCCGATCCCGACGACCAGCAGGCGCGCTACGATCTTGCCGGAGCGCTGATGGCGGCGGGCGACCGCGACGGCGCCGCCGACCAATTGCTCGAATCCCTCCGCCGCGACCGCGAATGGAACGAGGGCGCCGCGCGCAAGCGCCTGCTCCAGTTCATGGAGGTGGTCGGGCTCGAGGATCCCTGGTCGGGCGCCCAGCGCCGGCGGCTTTCGGCGATCCTCTTCACCTGATGTTCCCGCGCGGGCCGCTCTCGATCCCGGTCTTCCCGCTCGCGGGCGCCCTGCTCTTCCCGCGCGCCCATCTCCCACTGCACATTTTCGAGCCGCGCTACCGGGCGATGGTCCGCGACGCGCTCGGCGGTGCGCGGCTGATCGGAATGGTCCAGCCACGCGACCAGCGGGAGCCGCCTTCCTTGTTCGGCGTCGGCGGCCTCGGCCGGATCGCCGCCGCGGACGAATTGGACGACGGCCGCTTCAACATCGTCCTCGAAGGGATCGGCCGCTACCGGATCGCGCGCGAGCTTGCGGTCGAGACGCTCTACCGCCAGGTCGAGGCCGAGCCGGAAGAGCCGGCGGAAGAGCCGGAGCCGCTCGGAATCGCCCATCGCGCCGAGCTGGAGCGCGAGGCGCGGCTTTATGCCGACGCGCTCGGCTATGCGGTGGACTGGAGCGAGATCAGCCGGCTTGACGACGAGATGCTGGTCAACGGAATCGCCCAGATCGCGCCGTTCGACGTCGGCTCGAAGCAGGCTTTGCTCGAAGCCGCCGACGTCAGGGAACGCTGCGACCTCCTCGTCCAGTTCATGCAGTTCCAGCGGATGGTGCCGGGCGGCGCCGACGGGCCGGAGACCCTGCAGTGAACGCGGCCTTGCTCGATATCCTGGTCTGCCCGCTGACCCGGACGAAGCTCAGGTGGGATTCGGACGCGCGGGAGCTGATCTCGGATGCGGCTGGCCTCGCTTATCCGGTCCGCGACGGCGTTCCGGTCCTCCTTCCCGACGCGGCGCGGCGGCTCGGCGATGGCCGCGGCTGATCTCGACCTCAGCGGCCGCTGGTCGGGCCTCTACAATTATCCGCATTCGATGCCGCCGACGCCGTTCGAGGCGGAAATCCGCGAGCAGGGCGGCCTGATCGCCGGCGAGACGATCGAGCCGGGCCATGACGGCGGCACCATGCACGCGATGATCTCGGGACGGCGCGCGGGGCACGACGTCCATTTCGTCAAGACCTATGACGATCTGCTGCCGGCCGGCGCGCCGATCGACTATCGCGGCACGGTCGCCGAAGGCGGCGACGAGATAGAGGGCCGGTGGACGATTGCCGGAAGCTGGTCCGGCACCTTCCTGATGATCCGGGAAGGCGGCTCGAAAGAGGAAGCGGCGGCGCCGGAGGCGGCCGAAATCCGCCTTTAGCTTTCGTCCTTCATCAGGAAGACGCTGACGCGATGCTCGCAGCTCTGCCGCCTCGGCGCGTCCTCGGGCGTATCGGGATGCTCGAAGGCGGAATGGAAGCAGGTGGCGAGTCGCGGCGCCGCATCGGACTTCATGCACTGGAAGATCTTGAAGGCGAGCAATTCGTCGCCGGTCATTCCGGGATAATGATACCAGAGATGGTCGGGGCTGTAGCGCAGCCCCATCTGGTGGGTGGTGTCGCCCCCCGGCGCGATCCCCTTCATCGCGAACTGGATGACGTCATCCTCCGCGACGCTCGCCGGATCGCAGATTGCGAGCGGCATGTGGAGGAGCGGCCCGTCCATGTTGGTCGTCCGCCAGAAATTGATGGCCATGAAGCCGAGGACGTCGTCGCCTTCGTAGCGCCTGCGCCAGCCGGCCGCCGCCTCGGCCCCGGCGAAGGCGGCAACGTTCATCTCGTAATCGTCCGGGGTCAGCGCATGGTCCTGATGCACGCCATTGCCATATTGTGGCGTCGACGTGCCCTCGCCCCGCCGCACCAGGACCGGGTGCTGCCAGACGCTCAGCCGGCGCCCGGGCAGCAGCCGTTCGCGGATCACGGCCTCGATCTCGCCGCAATAGATGCGCGCGATCTCGCTGTCCGGCGGATCGGCGACATTGGGCTCCCAATCCTTCACCGCGCTGGCGTGGCGGAGCAGGACGAAGCCATGGTCGGCGAAGAAACGGGCTTCCGAGCCGGCGTCCGCCTGCAGCGGCCGCGCATCGCGCATCGCGACCGGCTGCGGAGGCAAAGGCGTCCGTTCGACGGTCAGATCGATGAACATCCGTTCGGTCGGAACGAAGTCCCGCGGGCCGAGCCCGTTCATCATGACGTTCAGCATTTTCCTCTCCGCTAGATTTGCAGGCCCCGGAGCAGCAAGGGCAGGTCGCCGCTTTCGCCCCGCGCCTCGGCCATGAGCTGGTCCTTCAAGGGCCCGATCCGCTGGACGAGGCCCATTCCGAAGCGCCGGATCGCCGAGGCGGCCTTGCCCGGGACACCGTAGAGGCGGGTCAGGCCGTCGGTCGCCGCCGCGACCATGAAGGTGTCGAGGCTGCGCCAGCGCTCGTAGCGCGCGAGCAGTTGCGCGTCGCCGAGGTCCATGCCGAGCCGGGCGCCTTCGACCAGAACCTGGGCGAGCGCGGCGGCGTCGCGCATGCCGAGATTGAGCCCCTGGCCGGCGATCGGATGGATTCCGTGCGCGGCGTCGCCGGCAAGGGCGAGCCGCTCGCCAGTCATCTTCGCCGCATGATGGAAGCCCAGGGGGTAGGTCCAGCGGGCGCCCGCCCGGGCGACCTTGCCGAGGAAGCCGCCCATCCTCTTCTCGATCTCGGCCGCCATCGCCCGCTCCGGCAGGTCGATCATTGCCGCGGCGTCGGCGGCGGCCACCGACCAGACGATCGCGGAACGCGTGCCCGGAAGCATCGGCAGGATCGCGAACGGCCCGGTCGGATAGAAGATCTCGTAGGCGACATTGTCATGCGGCCGCTCGTGGTCGATGGTGACGACGATCGCCGAATGATCGTAGCGCCAGCGGGCGACCGGGATCGCCGCCGCTTCGCGCGTCGGGGAATTGCGCCCTTCGGCGCCGACCAGCAAGGGCGCGGTCAGCGCGCTTCCGTCGTCGAGCGCGACCCGAACGCCCGCTTTATCGCGGACGATGTCGGCGGCGCGGGCGGGCATCCTCAGCGTGACGCGCTTCGCCTCGGCCGCCGCTTCGTGGAGCACAGCCCGCAGCCGCCTGTTCTCGACCATGATGCCGAGCGGATCGCCTTCCTCGGCCGCGTCGAAGACGAGGCCGCCCGGCGCCAGCCCCTCGCTCACCCGGATCGAGCGGATCGGGCACCCCTCGCCTTCCAGCCGGGCGGCGATTCCGATCGCCTCCAGCATCCGCCAGGAGGCGCTGGATATGGCCGTGGCGCGACCGTCGAACGCGGGCGCGGCGATCGTCTCCGGATCGGCGGGATCGACGATGATCGAGGACAGGCCGTGGCGGTCGAGCGCGACGGCCAGCGTCAGCCCGATCAGGCCGCCGCCGAGGATTATGACGTCCGCGCGCTCCATTTTCTCCTCCTAAGACCCGGAACGGTCATCGACAACGATGATGACGATTCCGCGCCGGTAGATGCAGCGGCGCAACGCCGGGCGCTTGACCGGGGAGTCGCCGCGGGCGCATTAACCGACAAGCGGAACATTTGGGGGCCTTTATGGCGGCGACGATGGCGCGAGAGGCACGGCCGGAGCGCCTGGCGCAATGGCGCACGGGCGTGAAGAAAAGCGTGCGGCGGACCTGGGCGCTGCTGATCGGCGGCGCGATGGGGGCGCTCGCCCTGCTCGCCGCGCTGGCGCTGGCGAGCTATCATCCGACCGATCCGTCGCTCAACACGGCGGCCGCCGGGCCGGTGCGCAACTGGATCGGCGCGCCGGGCGCCTGGACCGCGGACTTCCTGCTCAGCCTGTGGGGGCCGGTTTCCGTCCTGCTGCTGCCGCTCGTCGCGCTGCAGGGCCTCAGGATCGCGCGCGGCATCGGCGCGGGACGCTGGCTGAAGAGCCTGGTGCTGACCGCCCTGGGCATGACCCTGGTCGGCGCCGGCGCGGCCCTGATCTCGGGCGAGGCGGTCAACGGGCTTCCGGCCGGCTGGGGCGGCGTCTTCGGCCTGTCGCTCGGCAAGATGGTGCAATGGGGCATCGATGCGATCGGCGCGCCGGGCATCGCGGCGCCGTTCCGAATCGCCGCGATCGTGCTGGCCGCCGCCGCCGGTGCGGCTTGCTGCTGGTTCGGCCTCGCCCTTACCCCGGAGGAAAGAGCCTGGCTGCTCTCGCTCCGCTTCGGACGCGCGCGGTCGGCGCTCGACGCCGATCATGATTCGGACGAAGACGATCTGCCCCGGGCGGCGCGGCCCGCGCGCGCGGCGGTCGTCGCTCCGGCCGAGCCGCCGCGCACCGTCATCGCCGACCGGGTGCGGGCGCCCGAGCGGCCCCGGACCAGCCCGCGCGACCGCCAGGCGTCGCTCGCGCTCGGCGATTCCTATCAATTGCCGGCGCTCGACCTGCTTACCCCGGCGCCGCCGCCGGTCAATGCGACGCTCGACAAGGCAAGCCTGGAGCGCAACGCCCGCCTGCTCGAATCCGTGCTCGAGGATTTCTCGGTCAAGGGCGAGATCGTCGAGGTCCGGCCGGGCCCGGTCGTCACCATGTACGAGCTGGAGCCGGCGAGCGGGATCAAGGCGAGCCGGGTCATCCAGCTCGCCGACGACATCGCCCGCAATATGTCGGCGCTTTCCGCCCGCGTCGCGACCATTCCGGGTCGAAGCGTGATCGGAATCGAGCTTCCCAATGCCAGGCGCGAGATGGTCGTCCTCTCCGAATTGATCGCGAGCCACGCCTTCGAGGATCAGGTCGCCCAGCTTCCGATCGTGCTCGGCAAGAACATCGCCGGCGATCCGGTCGTCGCCGATTTGGCGCCGATGCCGCATCTGCTCGTCGCCGGCACCACCGGCTCGGGCAAGTCGGTCGGGCTCAACTGCATGATCCTGTCCCTGCTCTACCGGCTGACGCCGGAGCAGTGCAAAATGATCCTGATCGATCCGAAGATGCTGGAGCTCAGCATCTACGACGACATCCCCCATCTGCTCGCGCCGGTCGTGACCGAGCCGCCAAAGGCGATCCGCGCGCTCAAATGGACGGTCGAGCAGATGGAGGAACGCTATCGGATGATGGCGTCGATCGGCGTGCGCCAGCTCTCCAGCTTCAACGCCAAGGTGCGCGAGGCCAAGGCCAAGGGCCAGTCGCTCGGCCGCCGGGTCCAGACCGGCTACGATCCCGAAACCGGCCAGCCGAAATACGAGATGGAGGAGATGGATTACGAGGTCCTCCCCCAGATCGTCGTGGTGGTGGACGAGCTCGCCGATCTGATGATGACCGCCGGCAAGGAGGTCGAGTTCCTGATCCAGCGGCTGGCGCAGAAGGCGCGCGCCGCCGGAATACACCTGATCATGGCGACGCAGCGGCCGTCGGTTGACGTCATCACCGGCGTCATCAAGGCGAATCTGCCGACGCGGATCAGCTTCGCGGTCACCTCGAAGATCGATTCCCGCACCATCCTCGGCGAGCAGGGCGCCGAGCAATTGCTCGGCAAGGGCGACATGCTCTACATGCCCGGCGGCAAGCAGATCGCCCGAGTCCACGGCCCCTTCGTCTCCGACGAGGAGGTGCGCGCCGTCGCCGACCATTGGCGGACCCAGGGCAAGCCCGAATATGTCCAGGCGGTGACCGAGGAGCCCGAGGATGGCGGGTACATGTTCGAGGGCCAGCCGACCGGCGAGGACGATCCCGAAGCCCAGCTCTACCGCAAGGCGGTGCAGACGGTTGCGGAGAGCCAGAAGGCCTCGACCTCCTACCTCCAGCGCCAGCTCCGCGTCGGCTACAACAATGCCGCCCGCCTGATCGAGCGGATGGAGAAAGACGGGATCGTCAGCGCGCCCGACCATGTCGGCCGGCGCGAGGTGCTGGTCGATCCCGACGGGCGCCCGATCTGAGGCCGCGGGCCGGGAGAAGGGGGAGCGGAACCCGGCAGGTTCAGTGCGCATTCAATCGGGCGCTTCTAGGCCCGCGCCGATATCCGCAGAATTTCCGGAGTTTCCAATGTCGCGCCTGAAAACGCTTGCCCTCCTCCCCGCGATCGCGCTCGCTTTGCCCCAGGCCGTCGCCGCCGCGCCGGCGCCGCTCGCGCAGGTGGAGGCGCATCTGCAGGCGGTCGACACGATGACCGCGAATTTCACCCAGACCGACCAGCAAGGCAGGATCCGGAACGGGACCCTGACCCTGAAGCGGCCGGGCCGGGTCCGCTTCGAATATCAGGGCAATCCGCGAATGCTGCTCGTCGGCGACGGCAAGCAGGTCTATTTCATCGATTATGAGGTGAAGCAGGTCACCCGGCTGCCGCTCGGCAACTCGCCTTATTCGGTGCTGCTTGGCGACCATCCCGATCTCAGCCGCCTCGCCCACGTCGTTCGCGACGACCCGCAGATCCTGATGATCGAGGCACGCGATCCGAAGAAGCCGCAATTCGGAACGATCACCATCGGATTCGCGAAGAGCGCCGGGGCGCCGGCGGGGCTCCTCCTCCAGGGCTGGACGGTGGTCGATGCGCAGAACAACCGAACCACCATCCGCCTCTCCAACCAGCGCTTCAACGTCGCGGTCGCAGGCAGCGCCTTCCGCTTCGACGACCCGCGCGGCCGCGGCCCCAAGGGCTGAAAAAGCGGCCTTCATTCATCCGGGCGACAGGAACGGAGCGGTAGAAATGGCCTTGCGCTTGCGGAGGGCTTCTCGGGATTTCCCCCTGTTGCTCGAGCGTCCGCCGCAATCGCGCCTCGCGTAGCAAACGCTTGGTTGGCCCCCGCTCCACGCCCCCGGAGCGGGGGCCTTTCCATGTCCGCGGGCCCGCAAATATCGACGGCAAAGGCCCGCATCCGACTGCCTGTGCCGCATCTTTTGTTGCCGAAAACCGGTTCCCACCTTTCGGCGCGATGCTTACATGCCGATCATGGCCTCGAACCTGAAGATCGCCTCCTGGAACATCAATTCCGTCCGGGCGCGGACCCATATCGTCGAGAAATTCCTGCGCGAGGAAGCGCCCGACATCCTCTGCCTGCAGGAAACCAAGGTGATCGACGCCGACTTCCCGCGGGCGCCGTTCCAGCGGCTCGGCTACACCCACCAGATCATCTGCGGCCAGAGGATGCATCATGGCGTCGCGATCCTCAGCCGCGTTCCGATCCAGGCCGAGGACCGGCACGACTGGCAGGCCAATGGCGAGGCGCGCCATGTCGGGGTCCGGCTCGAATGCGGCATCCGGCTCGAGAATGTCTATGTTCCGGCGGGCGGCGACATTCCCGACCGCGCCCTGAACCCGAAATTCGGCCAGAAGCTCGACTTCATCGGCCGCATGACCTTGTGGTCGGAGACGTGCCGGGAGCCGACGATCATCGTCGGAGACTTCAACGTCGCGCCGCTCGAATGCGACGTCTGGAGCCACAAGCAATTGATCAACGTCGTCAGCCACACGCCGATCGAGGTCGAGGCGCTGACCAGGCTGCAGCAGAGCAACGACTGGGTCGATCTCGGCCGCCATTTCCATCCGGCGCCGAGCCGCCTCCACACCTGGTGGAGCTATCGCTCGCCCGACTGGACGCGCAACGACCGCGGCCGCCGGCTCGACCATATGTGGGCGACGGGGGACGTCGCGAAGCGCGCGCTCGGCCATGTCGTCCACGAGCCCTGCCGCAATTGGGAGCGGCCCTCGGACCATGTGCCGCTCGTCACCGAGTTCAGGGTGTGAGCGGCGGGCGCGACGCCGCCCGCGCCGCCGACGCGCTCAGGCGCGGTTGGCCGATCCGGGTCGACGGCATCGGCTTCCTCGCCGTCGAGACGGCCGATGACGCGGCGCTCGCGGCCTTCGATGCGCCCGAACGCGCCGATCTCCTCATCTCCGGTCCGCGCGCGGCGACGCTGAAGCTCGCCAACCAGCGCGAGGCGGTGCCGACCGGGCCGGTGCGCATCGTCCGCCAGAGCTGGATCGGCCTCGACGAGGCGATTGCGATCGCCGATCCGGCGCTCGACCTCGCCTCTCCCCTGAAGGGGCCGTTCCGGACCGTGGCGCCGGGCGGTGACGAGACCGCGCGCGCGGCGCTGAGTCTCGCCCGCCGTTCCGGCCTGCTGCCGGCCCTGTTCATCGGCGGTTCGGCGGGAGACGATTCGGTTGCGCTTCCCTCGGACGCGGTCGCGGCGGTCGATCATGCGCTGACCCTTTCGATCGCCTCGCGGGCGAAGCTTCCAACGCGCTTCGCCGAGCAGGCCGAGATCATTGCCTTCCGCGCCGCCGAGGATGCGGCCGAGCATGTCGCCCTGCTGGTCGGCGCACCGAACGGCCGGCCGCCGCTCGTCCGCCTCCACAGCGAATGCCTGACCGGGGACGTGCTCGGCTCGCTCAAATGCGATTGCGGGTCGCAGCTCGACGCGGCGATCGTGGCGATGGCGGCTGCGGGCTGGGGAATCCTCCTCTACCTCAGGCAGGAAGGGCGTGGAATCGGCCTCGTCAACAAGCTGCGCGCCTACGCGCTGCAGGACCAGGGGTTCGACACGGTCGACGCCAATCTCCGCCTTGGCTTTTCCGACGACGAGCGCGATTTCGCCGTCGCGGCGGCAATGCTGAGGCTGCTCGGGCAGGAGGAGGTGAGGCTGCTCACCAACAATCCCCGCAAGGCGGCGGGGCTGGAGGCGGCCGGCATGAATGTCGTCGAGCAGGTGCCGCTTCGCATCGCCGGCAACAAGCACAATGCGGCTTATCTGGAGACGAAGAAAAGCCGCAGCGGCCATCGCCTCTAGCAGGCTGTTGAAGAATTATCTCGGCGGGCGGTGAAGTCGGCTTCGTCGCCGCCATGGAAGCAGATTTGGCCTTGGAGAGTGCCGTCGGTCTGGAGTTCAGCCCACCCGTCGCCTTGGGCCTCGTCCATCTCTTCG